>NZ_JAMYMW010000010.1:0-232530 GCF_040318745.1 Mesorhizobium sp. M1027
CCCCCCCGCCCCCCCGCCCCCCCCCCCCCCCGCCCGCCCCCCCCCCGCCCCCCCCGGGGGGGTGCCCCGCCCCCCCCGCCCCCCGGCCCCCCCGGCCGGGGGGGGGCCCGCCCAGGACCGGTCCGCAAGCGGCGGATGGCGATGCCGGCGACAGCCAGCTCGTGGGCGGCCCGCGATGCCGGCGGCAGCGGCGAGGGATCGAAGCCGTCCAGCCTGCGCTCGGCTTCGTCGAGATGGCCGATCAGCAGCAAGCGCCGGACTTCGAGGTTGCGCGCATGTGCGGCATTGACGCGGTCGCCATGCCTTTCAAGCGTCGCCCGCGCGGCGTCGAGTGTCTTGGCCGGCCAGGCGAGGTCCCGCGAGACGAGCGCGATCTCGGCCTCGGCGACTATACACCTCGCGCGGGCCACGGCCTCCCTCGGGCTGAATGCGTGTGCCGCCCTTTTTAGAAGAACCTTCGCCCGAACCAGGTCGCCAAGCTGCGCCATTGCGATACCGCGCAACGCCAGTGCCGGCGCATCGTCGCGCAGCGCAACCCGCTTCAAGGCGCCGAGCGGATCGCCCGCCGCAAGCGCATGCGCCGCGGCCGTGATCAGCGAGTCCATCGGAATCCCGTCACACTTGTCACTCCCATGGCTTCGACATCCGGCGCTAAGTCCATCTCACCAACCAGTCGTATCGACAACGGCGACTGTAGCCAACCTGAGTTGCGGCGCGCCAACCTTGAGTCGCGGCTAGATTGTGCACTGGGCTCGAACGCAACGATAAGCACTAGGAGAGACGCAGTGAAGATCGAAGGTACAGCCATCCTGGTGACTGGCGCCAATCGGGGCATCGGTCGGGCACTGGTCGAGGAAGCCCTGAGCAGAGGCGTAAAGCGCGTCTATGCCGCAACTCGCCAATCCATGGCCCACCCGGACCGGCGTGTGACGTCCCTGACCATGGATGTGACCGACGTTGCGCAGATCCGGGAGGCCGTCGAGAAGATCGATGCTCTCGATATCCTCATCAACAACGCCGGCGTATCGCCCTTCGATGACCTCAGCGACCGTCGTGTGCTCGAACAACAGCTCGCCGTAAACCTCTTCGGCTCGTACGACGTTACCCAGGCTCTGCTGCCGTTGCTGGCCCGGTCGCGGGGAGCCATCGTCAACATTCTGTCGCTGGCCTCGATTGCCGCCGTGCCGTTCAGTCCGGCTTACTCGATCTCCAAGGCGGCCTCGTTCTCGCTGTCGCAGTCGTTGCGCACGCTCCTGGCCGGACGGGGTGTCAGCGTCCACAGGGTCCTTCCCGGCCCGGTGGACACGGACATGACACGGGGCCTGGACATCGCGAAGGCTTCTCCGGAGTCTGTCGCGCGGGCGATCCTGGACGGCGTGGAGAATGGCGAGGAAGAGATCTTCCCCGATCCCATGTCGGAATCCGTGGCGGAGGGCTGGCGCAGCAGTGCGGTCAAGGCGCTTGAGCGCCAGTTTGCAGCCTATGCGGAAGCAAGTCCGTCAAGTGAAGCAAGCCCGTCAGGCAGTGGGCATGAAAGAAGCAGCGAAACGATTGCCCGCGAGCCCCATCCTTGCTGCTCGGCCTGAAACTGCGGACGCTTATGCAGGGGTCGCGGCATCGCCGCCCCTCGGCGCCGCCCCGACCCCTCACGGCGCGCAGAGATGCCTCCTGATGTCCGGAGCAAGTTGACCGATCAGTTGCGGTCGTCGGGGAAACTTGGAATAGGCAAGAATTCGACGCCATCCTCGGCGAGGCTCTTGGCCTCCTCCAGCGTCGCCTCGCCATAAATGCCGCGCGGATCGCTCTCGCCAAAATGGATCTTGCGCGCTTCCTCGGCAAATTTGTCGCCAACATAATCGGCGTTCTCGCGCACCTTCTCGGCAAGCGCCTTGAGCTGCGCCAGCGCCTGCTTTTGTGCCTCGCCCATGGCCAGCGCGATCTTCTCCTGGCCGCGCCCGGTCGAGACGGCAGGCGCCATCAGCGCCTTCTCGACCTTGTGCGAGCCGCAGGCCGGGCAATCGATGAAACCGCGCCTCTTCTGTGTGTCGAAATCGTCGTTGCTGCGGAACCAGGCCTCGAATTCGTGCTCGTGTTCGCAGATCAGGGAAAAGCGGATCAAGAGGCGGCACCCCTGAGCGGCATTGCCTCCGCCGAACCGGCGTTTACGGCAAAATCGCGTGCGTTTTTGAGATTCGGTATCTTCTTGCGCGCGGCGACTGACTGCACCGGGTCGATCTCGGCGACAATCACCGCCGGCTCGTCATGCGCCGCCTCGGCGACGATGCGGCCCCAGGGATCGACGATCAGCGAATGGCCATAGGTTTCGCGGCCGTCCTCGTGCACGCCGCCTTGCGCCGCGGCAACCACATAGGCGCCGTTCTCGATGGCGCGCGCCCTGAGCAGCACATGCCAATGCGCTTCGCCGGTCTGGCGGGTGAAGGCGGCGGGCACCGAAAGCAGATTGGCGCCGGCCAGCGCCTCGGCACGGAACAGCTGCGGAAAGCGTAGATCGTAGCAGACGGCAAAGCCGAGCTTCACGCCATTGATTTCGGCGACGACGGCCTCGGTGCCAGGCTCATAGGCGGCGGATTCGCGCCAGCTCTCGCCATTGTCGAGATCGACATCGAACATGTGGATCTTGTCGTAGGTGGCAATCGTGGCACCGTCCGGCCCGAACAGAAGGGCGCGGTTGGCAAGCTTGCCGTCGGCGCGCAGAATGGCGGTCGAGCCGATATGCAGGAAGATGCCGAGCTCCTTGGCCAGCCTCCGCGACGTCGAGACGACGATGTCCTTGTCTTCGGAGGTGAAGGAAGCGGCCCGCGCTTGGCTGTCGCGGATCAGCGCGCCGGTCATTTCCGGCGTCTGGACATAGGACGCGCCAAGACCTGCCGCCTCGCGGACCAGCCGTTCCAGATCGACCGCATTGCGCTCCGGACTGGTTCCCGAACGCATCTGGATCGCCGCTGCCTTGAAAGCACCCCCGGTCTTGAAAGCACCCATCGTCATGTCCTTACCTGGTCGAGCCGTTGGCGAGCAATCCGTCCAGCCGTCCTTCCGCCTCCAATTCGTGGAGATCGTCAGAGCCGCCGACATGCGTGTCGCCGATGAATATCTGCGGAAAAGTGGAACGGCCATGGGCCCGGGAAATCATTTCCTGGCGCAGTTCCGGCGAGAAGGAGGCGTCGTGCTCGGTATAGGCGACGCCCTTCCTGTCGAGCAGCCGTTTGGCCGCGGTGCAATAGCCGCACATCATCCGCGTGTAGATCGTCACATCGACCATCGGTCAGCAATCCTGCCTCGTTCTGCTGTCATATAGGCTATATAGGCGCCGATTCGTCGGCCCGAAAGTCCCCCGGCAGCACGCGCGCGAAGGTCAGTACGTCGACCGCGCCGGCACCGCCCTTCGTCAATGCCCTGGCAACCGCGCGGACGGTGGCGCCGGTGGTGTAGACATCGTCGATCAGCAGCACCCGGCGGCCGGCGATTTCGATCTCCGCCTCATCAGGCACTTTGAATGCGGCGCGAACATTTTCCTCGCGTTCCCGCCGCTCCAGCCCGACTTGCTGGCGCGTGAGTTTGACGCGCTTGATGGCTGATGGCGCGAAAGGCCGCTCCCCGAGCTGCGCCACCGCCCGCGCCAGTTCCGAGGACTGGTTGAACTGCCGTCGGAAGAAACGCCGCCAGTGCAGCGGCACCGGCACGACCACGTCGGCCTCGGCGATGAGCTCGGCACCGGCGCGAAGCATCCAGCGCGCCATCCACGGCGCCAGATCGGTGCGGTCCTGGTATTTCAGCCCTTGCACCATCTGGCGGGCAACGCCGGAATAGGCAACCGCCGCCCGCGCGCGTTCGAACGGCGGCGGGTCGGCTATCGCCTCCGCCGACAGGAAACCCTCACCCATACTGTGGGTGAACGGCGTGCCCATCACCGGGCACCACGGCCGTTCCAGCAGCCTGAGTTTCGGCCAGCAGGCGCCGCACAACACGCCGGGCTGCGAGACATGGCGGCGGCAGCCGGCGCAGACCGGCGGGAACAAGAGGCGCGCTGGCCAGCCCAATGCCTTGCGGGCAATGCTCTTGATCGCAATACGCTTGATCTCTGGCATGGGATCGGCCACGTGGTTGGTCCTTCGCATCACTATATCAGAGAGCGAAGCACAAGGACCTGCCCATTGCAGCCTGTAATCGACACCTCGCTCTGGCTGGCGCGCAAGCGCCGGGCACTGGCCCGTCCCATCGCCGGCGCGGATTTCCTCATGCGGCGGGCGGCCGAGGATCTTGCCGACCGGCTCGACGCCGTCGAACGCAGGTTCGGCAAGACGGCCTCATTGTTTTGCCAGACGCCGGCAGCAGCAGAGGTGCTCGCTGAAAGCGGCAAGGTGACGGAAAACGTGCGCGTCGAGGCCGACGCCGCTTTCCTGGCCGGCCAGCCAGGAGTGGTAGCGCCGTTGGAAACCGTGCCATTCGAACCGGAAAGCCTCGACCTCGCAGTCTCGCTGCTGTCGCTGCAGGCGATGAACGACATTCCCGGCATGCTGGTGCAGATCCGCCGGGCGCTGAAGCCGGACGGGCTTTTCCTCGGCGCCTTCGCCGGCACAGGCACGCTCTCCGAACTGCGCGAAAGCCTGCTTGCCGCCGAGACCGAACTCTATGGCGGCGCCAGCCCGCGTGTGATCCCGTTCACCGACGTCCGCGACGCCGGCGCGCTGCTGCAGCGCGCCGGCCTGGCACTGCCGGTTGCCGACGTCGAGACGATCACGGTGCGCTACGATTCCCTGTTTGGCCTGGTCGCCGACCTGCGCGCCATGGGCGAGACCAGCGCGCTTGTCGACCGCAGCAGGCGGCCGGGCACTCGAGCGCTGTTCGCGCGCGCCGCCGAAATCTATGCGGAGCGGTTTTCGGATGCCGATGGCCGCGTCAGGGCGAGTTTCTCGGTGGTCTGGATGTCAGGCTGGGCGCCCGATGCCTCTCAGCAAAAGCCGCTGAAGCCGGGCTCCGCAAAAATATCGCTGAAGACAATCCTGGAAAACCCCGGCGGCCCCTGAGCGGATCCTTGCGCAAAAGCTAAGCGTATCCCACGCAAAAGCTAAGCGGGTCACTGTGCAAAAGCGTTGGCAAGCTTGCTGCTATTGTCGCTGAACAACCACTGGATGGCGCCGGCAGCCTGGCCAATACCAGCGACAATGGCAAGCGACAGCACGGCGACGATCAAACCATATTCGATAGCCGTCGCACCCCTCTCGTCTTCTAAAAATCGTTGCAGCAAGATTTTCATGGGCGCCATCCCTCTTGCCCGAACCTAGCGCCGACCCGTTAAGAAAGGTTAATGCGACAGGCTTAACGCGCGGTGAACCGGCTGCATTCTAGGAAACAGCCGAATCCTGGAGATCTGTTGAGGAGTCAGCAGTCGCCGCTGCTTCTGCCATCGGCCCGTATAACGCAGACCGAACTGGGCAGCGGCTGCAGCACGCTCTTGCGTAGCGTATAGCTATCGCGCTGGCCGATCGAGCCGGTGCTCATCGTATCAAGCCCGTCGCGGGCAAATTGCGAGCGGGTCCGGCTGTCGAGGTAGGGCGTCGCGATCAAGGCCAGAGCCACCGCGGCCGAGCCGAACAAGAGGGCGATGCGCAATATTCCCATGCCGGCATTGGCGGCGCCAGGAAGGCGGTCGGGCCAAGGCGAGTCCCAGTCCTTTTCAAGGCTCATGCAAATCGCTCCCCAGCGGTGGAATCGGCGAAACCGCCTAGCGTCAATTTTTCACGGTCAGATAAATCTTTCATTAACGCTGCTGCCGGCGCGTTGCGGCGCTGCCCGATTTACGGCAGGTCGGCCGTTACAGCAGATCGATGAGGAACTGGATCAGCGGGGCATCGGCCGGCGGCATTGGAAAATCGCGCATCTGGCGCGGCCGCACCCATTTCAGCACCTGGCCTTCCTTCGGCTGGGCAATGCCGCGGAATCGACGGCAGACGAACAGCGGCATCAGCAGGTGAAAATCATCGTAGGAATGGCTGGCGAAGGTGAGTGGCGCCAGGCAAGGGATGTCGGTTTCGATGCCGATCTCCTCGTACAATTCGCGGATCAGGCATTGTTCCGGCGTCTCACCGGGCTCGACCTTGCCGCCCGGAAACTCCCACAGGCCGGCGAGTTGCTTGCCTTCGGGCCGCTGCGCCAAAAGCACGCGCCCGTCGGCATCGACCAGCGCGCAGGCCGCGACCAGGAGCAGGCGTTTGCCGACCGTATCCAAGCCGCTCATGCGCCGGGTGGCCGGCGATAGCGATAGCGATAGACTTCGTCGAATCCGAGCGAACGGTAGAGCGCCAGCGCCGGCGCGTTGTCCGCCTCGACCTGCAGCCAGGCTTCCCGCGCCCCGCGCAGCCGCGCCCATTTCAGCGCCGACCGGATGAGATGGCGGCCATGGCCCTGGTTGCGCACCGACCTGTCGGTGGCGATCTCGAACAGGCCGGCAAGGTCGCCGTCATGCACGCAGATCAACGTTGCCAGCGGCTCGCTGCCGGCCTCCAGCGCAAACAGCCCGGCCTCCGGCTGGATGGCGCCGATGATCTCCGACAGGCCGGGCCGCAGCGACACATCCGAACCGCTCACCTTGAGCGCCGCGCCGATGAAACGGCTGATGTCCCTCAACGGAATCTGGTCCATGGCGTCGTCGAGCATAGCGTCCGCCAGCGGCAGCCGCATGACCAGCGACTCCGCGAATATGCTCCAGCCCTCGCCGTCGAGGTACTTTGAGAGATCCGGCCCCGACAGCGGCGAGATGCGAAAGGTCAGCGGCCTGCCATAGGCGTCGAACCGACGGCTGGCGCGACCGATGCGCTCGGCAATGTGCTGGATGTCGCCCGGATCGAGCGGATTGACCGAATTCAGCCGCTTGGCCGGATGGCCGGCCGTCAGCCGCACCACCCAGGTGCCGTCATAATGGACGGCGGCCGCCGGCCAGGCGCGAAAGCCGGCCGCCTCATAGCGGCGCACGATCGCCAACACGCTTGCCGGATGTCTGGAAGCCAACGCCATCAGCTCCGATAATCGCCGTTTATGGCGACATATTCCTTGGTGAGATCGCAGGTCCACACCGTCGCCTTGCCGCGGCCGATGCCGATATCGGCGCGGATGCGGATCTCGTCGCGCTTCATATACGCCGAAGTCGCCTCCTCGGAATAGGCGGCGTCGCGCTCGCCCTGATAGGCCAGGCGGTTGTCGCCGAACCAGATCGACAGAAGGTCGCGGTCGGCCGGTTCGCCGGCCTTGCCGACGGCCATGACGACGCGGCCCCAATTGGCGTCCTCGCCGGCGACTGCCGTCTTGACCAGCGGCGAATTGGCGATCGACAGCGCGATGCGCTTGGCCGAGCGGGCCGATTTGGCCCCGGTGACGGTGACCTCGACCTGCTTGCGGGCGCCCTCGCCGTCGCGCACCACCTGCAGTGCCAGCGATTTCAGCACCTTGCCGAGGGCACGGCGAAAGGCGCCGAGGCGCGCATCCTTGGGGTCGGAAATTGCCGGCGCGCCGCGCCTGGCGGCAGCACCCGTGGCGAACATCAGCAGCGTGTCGCTGGTCGAGGTGTCACTATCGACGGTAACCGCGTTGAAGGTCTTGGCCGTACCGCGCGACAGGAGGTCCTGCAGCACGGGTGCTGCGATCGGCGCATCGGTGGCGATGAAGGAAAGCATCGTCGCCATGTCGGGCGCGATCATCCCGGCGCCCTTGGCGATACCGTTGATGGTGACGTCGGCATCGCCGAGCTTGACCGTCGCGGTCGCCAGTTTGGGATAGGTGTCGGTGGTCATGATCGCCTTGGCGGCTTCGGTCCACAATTCCGGCTTGCCGTCCTTGACCAGACCGGCCAGCAGATGGCTGAACTTGCCGGCGTCGAGCGGCTCGCCGATCACGCCGGTCGAGGCCAGGAACACCTCGCCCGCTGTGCAGTCGGCCGCTTTCGCCGCCACCTCGCCCGTGAGTGCCGTCGAGGCGCGGCCCTTCTGGCCGGTAAAGGCATTGGCATTGCCGGAATTGACCACCAGCACGCGTGCCTTGCCAGCCACGAGGTTCTGCCGGCAGAAATCGACCGGCGCCGAAGGGCATTTCGACCTGGTGAACACGCCGGCGACGGTGGTGCCGGCGTCGAACACCATGGCCAGCAAGTCGGTGCGGTTCTTGTATTTTATGCCGGCCTCGGCGGTGGCGATGCGCGCGCCCTCGATCACCGGCATCTTGGGATATTTCTTCGGCGCGAGCGGCGAAACCTGTGTGGACATGGAAGACCCCGGGCGGGAAAAATCGCGAAAGGAACGCCGGTTTGCCCGATAGCACGCGCTGGCGCAAGGCGTTTCACAGCCGTTACGGGTGCCGGAAGCCTGACACCGCCTCATGCAGCAAGCAGGCTGTTGCAAATTTGTTGGCGTCGCTGCGACCGATAGCGCTATGATCCTGCCCCATGGGCAGGCTTGTGGTCTTGGCACTGGCGTTTCTGGGCTTTCTGCTGCTGCGCGCCGATGCGCAGACGGCGCGGCGCGTCGCGCTTGTGGTCGGCAACGGCAGCTACGCCGAAGCCGGCACGCTGGCCAATCCCGTCAACGATGCGCTCGACATCGCCGACAAGCTGCGCGCCATCGGTTTCGAGGTGATCGAAGGCAACGATCTCGGCAAGCGCGAGCTCGAACGCAAGATCGGCGAATTCTCCGATGCGCTGCAAGGTGCCGGTGCCGGGTTGTTCTACTATGCCGGCCACGGCCTGCAGGTCGACGGGCGCAACTTCATCGTGCCGGTCGACGCCAGGCTGGACATACCGGTCAAGCTGCAACTCGAGGCGGTGCCGATCGACGAGGTTCTCGACATCATGGAGCAGCAGACCAAGGTCAGCCTGGTCTTCCTCGATGCCTGCCGCAAAAACCCGTTTGCCCGAAGTCTCAGCCGCAGCGCCACGACGCGCTCGGCGACGGCTCTCGCCGGCCTTGCCCAGTTCGAGTCGACACGCGGCTCCTTCATCGCCTTCTCGACGGCGCCTGGCGCCGTCGCAATGGACGGGACGGGGCGCAACTCGCCCTTCGCCGCGGCGCTTTTGCGGCACATGGCCGAGCCCGGACAAAGCATCAACGACATGATGATCGCGGTGCGCCGCGACGTCGTTTCCGCAACGCGCGAGGCGCAGCGTCCCTGGGAGCAGGGGTCGCTGCTCGAGCGTTTCGAATTCGTTCCGGGCGGAGACACTGCCCAGCAACCGAAACCGGCCGTCAGCCCGGCTCCCGCGTCGCAGGTGGCTGCGCTCGGACGCTCCGTCGGCGACGAGGGTGCCATCGAAAAATTCTTGCGCGAAAACTATCTGGCGCCTGATGCCAGGAGAATGCGCGAAACCGTCAAGCGGCTTTACGGTTCGTCGGCCACCATCTACGGCACGCGTTACGACAGCGAGGCCATCGTCAAGGTCAAGACCGACTGGTTCGCGCAATGGGCGTCGTGGTCGTTCGGTCTCGAGCCCGGCAGCCTCGAGGTGACGCCGCACGGCAAGGATCGTGCCGACGTGGTTTTCGCCATGAACTACGACTATGTGCCGAAAAACAAATCGGCGCAGCGCCTGACCGGCAAGGCGCGGGTGACGCTGGAACTCGTTCTGGCCGACGGCGAATGGCGCGTTGCGTCGGAAACGTCGCAAGCGCTGGAATGACCGTCACCGGACGGTCGGGTTGAGGAAGCCACGAAACATCCGCTGCACGCCCGGAATCAGTCCCCAGATCATGATCGAGACCATCAGCGGCGCGATGACCAGCGTACGCTGCCAGATCTGCCATTCCTGTGTCAGCAGAAAAACCACGTACAAAATGGCAGTGATCAGCGGATAGACGCCGAGCAGCACCAGCAGGGCGAAGCGCAGGCGCGAAAAACGTGTGGCGACGGCCGAAGTCATTGCTGTTCTCTTATCGTTACGGAACGTTTCGTTTCGTATAAAACGGATCGTTCCGTTTCGTCAAGAGTTGTATATGATGGCTGCTGAAATCGGGGGTAAGGACAAAGAAATGGGCGAAATCACCGATCCCGGACGCAGGTCAGCCGGCGCACGGCGCAGCCCCGAAAGCGCCGATGCCATTCTCGATGCCGCCGAGGCGGTGCTGGTCGAAGCCGGCTATTCCGGCTTCTCGATCGAGGCGGTGGCGCGCCGCGCACGCGCCGGAAAACCGACGATCTATCGCTGGTGGCCAAGCAAGGCCGCCTTGCTGCTCGACGTTTACCAGCGGCAAAAGCGCGTCGACAATCCCGATACGGGGAGCCTTGCGGAGGATCTCGTCGGCTTCCTGAAGAGCTTGTTCGCGCACTGGCGCGACACATCGTCGGGCAGCGTGTTCAGATCGCTGATCGCCGAGGCGCAGTCGGACGAAAAAGCCGCCGCCGCCCTTGCCGAATACGCGAGAGGGCGTCGCATCCACACAGGCCAGATGGTCGAACGCGCCAAGGCAAGGGGAGAGGTGGCAGCCGATGTCGATGCCACTGTCGTCGCCGACCTGGTCGCGTCGTTTGCCTGGGCGCACCTTCTGACAGACCGCCTGGACGAGGACGAGGCGATCTTACGCAGGGCGGTCGGCTATATCTTGAAGGGCATCGTCGCTGAGGATGCCGGCGACGCCACGGCGGTCCGGCGGCGGCGTCGACGCATCCTCGCTCGCCCTACCAAATAGAAGCGACAGGGCGGCAGCGCGCCCTGTCGTAGCCCAATCTGGCTTATTTGGCGCTTTCCAACGCGTCGACCGTCTTCTTCAGGTTCGCATCGGGGATGTCGATCTTGGCGTTGGCACGCAGCGACTTGACCAGCGCGAAATACTTGTCGCGGATGACCGCCTGGCGCGCCTGGTCCTTGACCTGGTCGAACGCCGGCGGCTGCTTGGTGCGCTTGTCCTCAACCTTGATGACATGCCAGCCGAACTGCGACTGCACCGGCTGCTCGGTGTATTTGCCGACCGCCAGCGCAAACGCCGCCTTGTCGAACTCCGGCACCATCTGGCCAGGTCCGAACCAGCCGAGATCGCCGCCGCTGGTCTTGCCGCTCGGATCGCTGGTGTGCTCGTTGGCGAGTTTCTGGAAGTCGGCGCCGCCGTCGAGCTGCTTGATGATGGCGTCGGCCTCTTCCTTCGTCTTCACGAGGATGTGACGGGCGTGCACCTCGTTGGTGGGCGGCGTGTTGGCGATTTCCTGGTCGTAGCGGGCGCGGACCTCGGCATCGGTAACCTTGTCGATGACGCCCTTCTCGACCATTTCGCCATGCAGCGCGCGCTGCTGCAGGAAGGCCATGCGGCGCTGGAAGTCGGGATCCTTGTCGAGGCCGGTGGTCACCGCCTGAGCCGCCATGACGCGGATTTCAATCGCCGCCGACAGTGCCGCGGCGCGGCGCTGCTCGGGCGGAAGCTGCGCGAACTGCTGCGACAGTTCGCCCTCGGCAAGCCCAAGGTCTGCCTCGGTCAGCGTCTGGCCGTTGATGGTGGCGACCACGGCGTTCGGATCGACCGGCTTGGCCGCCGGGGCGGGTGCTGCCGGCTGGGCAGGGGCGGCTTCCTGTGCCATCAGCGGCGACAGCGAGAGGGCCGACAGGCCGAATGCCAGACCAAGGCTGGCGAGCGACGCACGGCGGAACAACAAGGACATTACGATTATCTCCAAAGCGGGGTAGCTAGAGCGGAATGGCTTCCAGACCAGCAGGATTGTGGCGGAATTTGGCGCGGTCGACAGGGCGAGCGCGGCGTTGACATCGAATGAGCCCCCTCTTATCTGTCCAACGACTTTGCGTCCAGAACCGTTTTCCGGGCGCTTTTTGCGTTTGTCCGCGTTCACGTGGATTTGATGGGGCCAGCCGGCGCCCGTCGCAACGACTTGGAATGCTATCGAAAGGGCCATTGGATGGTCAGTCTCGGCGGTCTCGCCCGTAAGGTTTTCGGCTCCTCCAACGATCGTCGGGTCAAATCGACCCGGCCCCGCGTCGAGGCGATCAATGCCATGGAAAACGAGATGCGGGCGCTCTCCGACGCCGAGCTTCAGGCCCGCACCGACAAATTCCGCCAGGACATCGCCAACGGCGCCAGCCTCGACGACCTTCTGGTGCCGGCCTTCGCTACCGTGCGCGAGGCCGCCCGCCGCGTGCTCGGCATGCGCCCGTTCGACGTGCAGCTGATCGGCGGCATGGTGCTGCACAATGGCGGTATTGCCGAGATGCGGACCGGTGAAGGCAAGACGCTGGTGGCGACGCTGCCGGTCTATCTCAACGCGCTCGCCGGCAATGGCGTCCATGTCGTTACCGTCAACGATTATCTGGCCACGCGCGACTCCGAATGGATGGGCCGCGTCTACAAATTCCTCGGCCTCAAGGTCGGCGTCATCGTCCATGGCCTGTCCGACGAGGAGCGTCGCGTCGCCTACGCCGCCGACGTCACCTACGCCACAAACAACGAGCTCGGCTTCGACTATCTGCGCGACAACATGAAATACGAGCGCGCCCAGATGGTGCAGCGCGGCCATAGCTACGCCATTGTCGACGAGGTCGATTCGATCCTGGTCGACGAAGCCCGCACGCCGCTGATCATTTCCGGTCCGCTCGAGGACCGTTCGGAGATGTACAACACCATCGATACCTTCATCGTCCGGCTGCAGCCGCAGGACTACGAGATCGACGAGAAACAGAAGACCTCGATCTTCACCGAGGAAGGCACCGAGAAGCTGGAGAACATGCTGCGCGATGCAGGCCTGCTCAAGGGCGAGTCGCTCTATGACGTCGAGAACGTGGCCATCGTCCACCACGTCAACAACGCGCTGAAGGCGCACCGGCTGTTCCAGAAGGACAAGGACTATATTGTCCGCAACGGCGAGATCGTCATCATCGACGAGTTCACCGGCCGCATGATGCCCGGCCGCCGCTATTCGGAGGGCCTCCACCAGGCGCTCGAGGCCAAAGAGCATGTGGCGATCCAGCCGGAGAACCAGACGCTCGCCTCGGTCACCTTCCAGAACTATTTCCGCCTCTACAAGAAGCTCGCCGGCATGACTGGCACGGCGCTGACCGAGGCCGAGGAATTCGCCAACATCTACAATCTCGACGTCACCGAGATCCCGACCAACCTGCCGGTCATCCGCATTGACGAAGACGACGAGGTCTACCGGACGGTCGAGGAGAAATACAAGGCGATCGTCAAGGAGATCAAGGAAGCCCGCGCCAAGGGCCAGCCGACCCTGGTCGGCACCACCTCGATCGAGAAATCCGAGCAACTGGCCGAGCGCCTGCGCAAGGAAGGTTTCAAGGATTTCGAGGTGCTGAACGCCCGCCATCACGAGCGCGAGGCGGCGATCGTCGCCCAGGCCGGCAAACCCGGCGCCATCACCATCGCGACCAACATGGCCGGCCGCGGCACCGACATCCAGCTCGGCGGCAATGCCGACATGCGCATCGCCGAGGAGCTTGGCGACATGCCGGCCGGCCCCGAGCGCGAGGCTAGGGAAAAGGAAATCCGCGACGACATCGCCCGGCTGAAGGAAAAGGCGCTTGCCGCCGGCGGCCTCTATGTGCTGGCCACCGAACGCCATGAATCGCGCCGCATCGACAACCAGTTGCGCGGCCGCTCAGGCCGTCAGGGCGATCCCGGGCGGTCGAAGTTCTTCCTGTCGCTGCAGGACGATCTGATGCGCATCTTCGGTTCCGAGCGCATGGACGGCATGCTGCAGAAGCTCGGCCTCAAGGAAGACGAGGCGATCATCCATCCCTGGATCAACAAGGCGCTGGAAAAGGCGCAGAAGAAGGTCGAGGCGCGCAACTTCGACATCCGCAAGAACCTGTTGAAATATGACGACGTCTCCAACGACCAGCGCAAGGTGGTGTTCGAGCAGCGCCTCGAATTGATGGACGGCGAAGGCCTGTCCGAGACGATCACCGAGATGCGCGAAGGCGTCATCGAGGAGATCGTTGCCAAGAACATTCCCGAAAACGCCTATGCCGAGCAGTGGAACGTCGCCGGGCTCAAGGCCGAGATCGCCGAATTCCTCAACCTCGACCTGCCGGTAGAAGACTGGGTCAAGGAAGAAGGCATTGCCGAGGACGACATCCGCGAGCGCATCAGCCAGGCCGCCGATGCTGCCGCCAAGGAGCGCGCCGAGCGCTTCGGCCCCGACGTGATGACCTATGTCGAGCGCTCCGTGGTGCTGCAGACGCTCGACCATCTGTGGCGCGAGCACATCGTCAATCTCGACCATCTGCGCTCGGTCGTCGGCTTCCGCGGCTACGCCCAGCGCGATCCGCTGCAGGAGTACAAGAGCGAGGCGTTCGAGCTGTTCCAGGCGATGCTGGGCAATCTGCGCCAGGCGGTAACGGCGCAGCTGATGCGCGTCGAGCTGGTCCGCCAGGCGGCGGAAGCGCCGCCGCCAGAGGCGCCCGACATGTTCGGCAGCCATATCGACGGCTCGACCGGCGAAGACGACTTCGAAGGCGGCGAGACGGCCGTGCTGGTCCGCCAGGAGACCAATGCAATCGTCGCCCCCGAAGACCGCGACCCGAAGAACCCGGCGACCTGGGGCAAGATCGGCCGCAACGAAGCCTGCCCCTGTGGGTCAGGGAAAAAGTACAAGCATTGCCACGGGGCGTTTGCGTAAGGCATTGCTTTGCTTCGCCCCGTTCACGGGGAGAAGGTGTCCGAAGGGCGAATGAGGGGCGGCGGAGGCGTTGGCAATTAGCCAATCTCCCCACCTGAGGGGGAGATGGCCGGCAGGCCAGAGGGGGCCGCTCAGCCTTTTTGGCGATCTTAGGGCGACGCTCTGGCGTCATATTCTCGGCCCGCTTCGTGCCGCCCTTCGCGCCCAGCGCTTTCGCGGCAGGTCTTTACCGTCGTCAACCACGTCATCGGATTCCTCGCCTGTAGCAATACGCATGACGCGGGCGGCATTGCCGATCACGTCGGCAGGACGCTTCTGGCCTTTAGGTCCGGTTGGCATTCCTATAGTTCTCGGCATGGCTAAAGACGACAGCGCCGTTGTCCTTACGAACTTCAACGGACACGATTCCATCGTCACCCTTTCGGGTTTGAAACATGGAGGTTGCATGATCTTTCGCGGTCTTCTCGTCGTCGAAGATCACCTTGTCGACGATGCCCTGCCTTCCATACCAGATGACAGTGTAGACCATTGTTGCTGCCGTGCGTTCCGCTAAGCATATAGGCGTTTTCGCATATGGGGCAAACGGGATAGGCGTTTCCGCGGATTTCAAACTGAGACACTCCCGAGCAGGTTGAAGGGTTGCGCGAATGATGAATATGAAGCAGCCCGCGCCGCCCTCATCCGCCTGCCGGCACCTTCTCCCCGTATAGCGACAGGGCGAAGGAAGCCCACCCAACCGTTTCTTAATGTGTCTCCGCTACACCAAGCCCCTGTAAATTGGCGGAAAACGGAGAGTATTGGGTGCGCTTTTCCGCGGCGACGACAGCCGGGCGGTTCCTGCCGCAGCGCCTTGCGCTGCGCATAAGGCCGCTGCTCGGCCTGATCGATGCCGTGCTGTTCACCACCGGCGAGCGCGGCGAGGCCGGCCGCATGTCGCTGATCGCCTTTTCGGTCCGCATCGTCAGCGCCGTCATCGCCTTCGTCAGCCAGGTCCTGATGGCGCGCTGGATGGGCTCGTTCGAATATGGCATTTTCGTCCTCGTCTGGGTGACGATGGTTATCGTCGGCAATCTCGCCTGCCTCGGCTTCCACACCTCGGTCATCCGCTTCATCCCCGAATATCGCGCGCGCGGCATGATGGCCGAATTGCGCGGCATTGTGCGGGCCAGCCGGCTGTTCGTGCTGGTTGCCTCCACCGCGATCGCCGGCCTCGGCGCGCTCGCCGTCTGGCTGCTGTCGGCCTTTATCGAAGACTATTATGTCGTGCCGTTCATCCTCGGCATCATCTGCCTGCCGATGATCGCCATGTCCGACCTTCTGCAAGGGCTGGCGCGGGCCAATTCCTGGGCGCTGTTTGCGCTGTCGCCGACCTTTCTGGTGCGGCCGCTGCTGATCCTGGCCTTCATGGCGCTGATGCTGCTGGTGGGCTACGCGCCCGACGCCACGACTGCGATCTTCGCCGCGATCGCGGCCACCTACGCCACCACGCTCGGTCAGCTCATCGGCGTGACGTCACGCATGGACAGAAGGTTCCCGGCCGGGCCGATGAAATTGCATTTCGGCCAATGGTTCATCGTCTCGCTGCCGATCTTCCTGGTCGAGAGCTTTTTCTTCCTGCTCACCAATGCCGACGTGCTGATGGTCGGCGCCTACCTCGATCCCAACGACGTCGCCGTCTATTTCGCCACGGTCAAGACGCTGGCGCTGGTGCATTTCGTCTATTTCGCCGTCAAGGCCGGCGTCGCCCAGCGCTATGCCCAGTTCACCCATGGCGAGCCGCAAAAGCTCGCCGCCTTTGCCCGCGAGACGGTGTCGTGGACCTTCTGGCCGTCGCTGGCGATGGCGCTGCTGGTGCTGGCGCTGGGCGAGCCGATGCTGACCTTGTTCGGCCCCGAATTTTCCGCCGGCTATCCGCTGCTGTTCCTGCTGGTGTTCGGCGTCGTCGCGCGGGCCGCCGTCGGCCCTTGTGAAAGCCTGCTCACCATGAGCGGCAACCAGAACATCTGTGCCGCGGTCTACGCCCTGACGCTGGCCTTCAACATCGCGCTGAGCGTCGTGCTGATCCCGCTCTTCGGCCTGTGGGGCGCGGCGATGGCCACCGTCTTCGCCATGATCTTCGAGGCCGGCGCGCTGTCCTTCACGGTCTGGCGCAAGCTCGGCATCGTCATGGTCGTTTTCGTATCAGCCAAAGGAGCCGCCTGATGGCTGCCGTCCCCCTGCTCGAGGAAACCAGCGGCGGCCCGGCCGGCGCCATGGTGTCCGGTCTTGCCGGGCTCGCCCGCGAGGCCGATCCCGCCCATATCGAGATCCTCGCCAACCACCGGCCCGAGCGCAAGCTCGCCATCTATCCAGCCTCCGCTTGCTTCGACCTGGTCGAGGAGCTCGACTATCTCTGCACCCGCACAATCGAGCCCAACGTCTTCTTCAACCCGCGCTTCCTGGCGCCGGCCATGCCGAGGCTGGAGGACCGTGAGGTGCGGCTGGCCGTCATCCGCGACGGCGACCAGTTTCGCAACCGGCTGCGCCTGCTGGTGCCGTTCTCGGTCGAGCGGCCGGCGGTGCCGCTCGGGATTCCAGTCATGCGCACCTGGTCGAGCCCGTTCGGCCCGATCGGCACGCCGCTGGTCGACCGCGACGATCCGATCGGTGTCATCGAGGATTTCTTCTCGATGCTGTCGCGGCCGCATCTCAAGCTGCCGAAAGTCTTCGTGCTGCCCGACATAAGGCTGGACGGCCCGGTGGCCAGCCTGCTCGCCAGCGTCGCCGAAACGCGCGGCCTGACGCTGGTCACCACCGGCAAGGCCGACCGCCCGGTGCTCGAAAGCGCACTCGACGGCGAGGAATATCTGAAAGCTTCGCTGCGCGCCCACCATTATCGCGAGTTCCGCCGCCTGAAGCGCCGCCTCGCCGACCTCGGCCGGCTGGAGCATGTGGTGGCGCGCGGGCCGGACGAGATCCGCCATGCCATCGAGAATTTCCTGACATTGGAGGCCGCTGGCTGGAAAGGCCGCGAGCGCACCGCCATGGCCATCGACCGCTACCGCGCCGCCTTCGCCCGCGAGGCGGTGCACCGGCTGGCCGAGCAGGATCTTTGCCGCATCCATTCGCTGACGCTCGACGGCCGCACCATCGCCTGCCTGGTCGTCTTCGTCGAGGCCGGCGTCGGCTACACCTGGAAGACCGCCTACGACGAGACGCTCGCTGCCTATTCGCCGGGTACGCTGCTGATGATCGAGGTGACCAGGCAGCATCTCGACGACCCCAACATCATGATGACCGATTCCTGCGCCGTGCCCGACCATCCGGTGATGAGCCGGCTGTGGACGGAGCGCAGGCCGATGGGCACGCTGGTCATCGGGCTGACGCCGGATGCCGATCGCCCTGCCCGCCAGGCGGCATCGCAGCTTCACCTCTACCGCGAGACCCGCAACATGGCCCGCCTGCTGCGCAACCGGATGAGGAGCCTGCTGCGCCGGCGCTAGTGCATGGCGTCCAAAGTGGACCCGACCGTCCGTCTCTGCGCCGTCGGCTCTCTCGGGCCTAGGTCGTCAGGGTTAATTCTCCCGATCAGCGGAAAGGATTAGCATCGACGCAGTCCCAACCGGGATGAGGCGATCAATTACGGCCGCGCGTCCAGCATCACTGCCGCCTCGGTCCTGCACGGCCAGAAGAAAAAAATCTGGGAGGAATGCATGATGAAAACAACTCACCTCAGGCGTGTCGGTATCCTCACCTTGGCAGGTCTCATTGGCGCGTGTCTGAACGCCGCCACTCCTCGGGCGGCCGAACCCGACAAAGCCGAGATCGATGCCCTGCGTAAATCGCTGTCCAGGTATGAAGACTACAAGGTTGCCATTCGCGAGCTTTATCTATCGACGGTAGGATGCGTCTTCTACAGCGGCGAAAAGGTAGAGGGGGCGATGGACTACCCGAAGGGCGCGATGGGCATCCATTTCGTCAACGTCACGACTGTCGGCCCGACGGCGGATCCGACGCGCCCCAATGTGCTGATCTATGAGCCGGTCGGCGGCGAATTGCGCCTGGTCGGCGCGGAATGGCTCGTGCCCTTGACGCCGGACACAAAGGAGCCGCCGAAGCTCTTCGGCCAGACATTCCAGGGGCCGATGGAGGGGCATTATCCGCTCATCCCGAAGGAGTTCCACCACTACGACCTTCACGCCTGGCTGTTCAAGGACAACCCGCTCGGAATGTTCAGCCCGACGAACCCGGACGTGAAATGCGACAACTATCCGTTTCCGATGCCGGAGCAGCCAACCAAGATGGTGCCGGGGCCGATGTAACAGCGGCTCAGGCTACGATCCGAGCCTACCAGGAAAGGCAGCCGGACCTCAAAGGCGTTATCCCAGAGGACGCTCCTGGGATAACGTCCAACCAAAAGCCCGTTCCCGGAACCTTCGGACTCGTTTCGCCGTTTGGCAATCACGACTCGACCCTGCCGCGGGTTGACAAAAGGCGTTCCAAGGAGCCGACCGCGAACGACGGAGGACCAAGTGAAAAGCCTGATCCAGACAGGATTGTCCGCAGCCGTTTCGGGTACGATCGTCAGCTTCGCCACGACAGCTGCGCTGGCCCTGCTTGCAAGGCGGGAAGGCAAAGGCGCCCTGCAGCCCACGAATGCGACCAGCCACTGGCTCTACGGCGAACAGGCGGCGTCCGTGCGGCGCGGTGACGTGGCGCACACGCTCGTCGGCTATGGCACGCATCACGCTTCCTCCATCTTCTGGGCATTCCTTTTCGAACCATGGCTCGCCTCGAGGCCGCCGCGCCCGTCGCTTCTGATATGTGGCGATGCGTTGGCGGCAGCGGCCATTGCCGCGGCAACAGATTATGGCTTCGTGCCGAAGCGGTTGACGCCAGGTTGGGAGACGGTGCTGCCGAAGCGATCTATCGCGGCGACTTTTGCGGTGATGGCGGTCGGTCTAGCGATGGGCGGCATGATCAACAAGGAATTGCGCCGGCAGCATTAGGGACAGGGATTTGAGACAGATGCTTCGCACGGCGCGCTCACATCATCGCGACGGGCGGATCGCCGCGCTCGTCCCATTCTCCGGCATCTCCACCTCATCGGGAACCTTTCTCAAGGGACATGGTTCCGAATGTGCGGCGAAAGCGTGCTGCTCATTCCTGCTATCGCCAAGGAGATTCGACCATGAAGCTTCGCGAATTGTTGGATCAAGTAAAGGACCTGCCGCCGGACACCTTGGTCTGTGCCGCCGAAATCGATGAAGCCTTTGCAGTCAACGTTGTTGGCGTTGAAGCTGTCGAGAGCGCCAGAATCCAAAGCCGCAAACCGGATGGCACCGAAGCTGTCGAACTCGCCAACGGGACCGGGAAAGTCATCGTGATCCGCTGGTGAAAACCGGGGAAGTTGCGTTCAACAGCATGATGTTCCGCTCCACTGTGGGGCGCTGAATTGCGAATGCTGGCAGCGTATCGATGGCGGCGGTCGCCTATGGCTTGGTGGGCATGGCTTGGACGAAAGCCGCCATCTGGCGTTCGAGCGCTTTGAACGCGCTGCCGCGCCAGCTCTCGGCCATGGATGCCGATTTTGGATCAGGGAAGATTTCCTCTTCCCCTCGCGCCATGCCGTCCAGGATGCCTTTCGCGACGCTCTCCGCGGAGCTCTTCGGTATATCGGCGTCTCTGCTCATGTCGGTGTCAATGGGACCGGACAGGACTGCATGAACGCTCACGCCACGAGCGCCGGCGAGAGCACGCAGCGATTGCGTCATGGAGAACGCGGCGGCCTTCGATAGTGAGTAAGACGGAATAATCGGGAAGGGAACGAGAGCCGCTTCCGACAGGATATTGACCACGGCGCCGCGCGAACGTGTGAGCAGCGGCAGGAATGCGTGGGTAACGCCATGCACGCCGAGCAGGTTGACGGCGAGGTGTCGCTCGAGCGCAGTACGATCGCCAAGATCGTCGTAGAGCCCGATGCCGGCGTTGTTGATGAGGATGTCGAGAGCCTCGATCCGCTCGACAGCCGCACCAATCTGCACCGCATCGGTCACGTCCAGGATCAGCGGCGTGACGCGCCGATCCGCGTGGGCGAGCGGTTTGCGCGCGCCGGCATAGACGCGCTTGGCACCCCGCCTCAATATTTCCTCGACCAGCGCCTTGCCGAGGCCGCGATTGGCCCCGGTCACGAGAACGGCCTTGTTTGTGACTTCCATCAATTTCGGCACGGCGATCTCTCCTCCTCTTGCATAAATGCAAGCCATTCGTTCTTGCATCATGCAAGTAGGCTATGGTTTTCTGTTCCCGCGCTTGGACGCCGTCTCCCCCGTTGCATTGCTCCAGGGCAGCCGGCGCCGTCGCCGGGCGAACGCTTGCAACTAGGATCCGACCTCCAACGTCGTGTAGGAGATCGGCGAAGGCCGCTCCAGGAAGGCGCCGGTTATGGCCGAAACGAAATTCTTAGCGTCCGCCGAGCGTAGAAAAGCGTCGCGCTCCTGCTTCGATGCCCAGCGCTCGACGCAGATGGTAACATGGGGCTCTGCCTCCGAGCGAAAGACGCTATAGTCGATGCACCCGCTTTGCTTGCGGGCCGCCCCCGCCACGTCCCGCAGGGCATTCCGCACCTTGCTTTCGATGCCGGGCTTCGCCGCTGCCGTCGTCATGACGATCATCCCGGCGCCATCGCCTGCCGCCTTGCGCTCGGCGGCGCCGAGGTCCTCGTTTTGCGGCACAACCGTTGGGTTGGCGTTCTCTTCGCCCTTGTTGGGTTGCCCCTTGCCCGTCGAAATCAGGTCGCGAAGACTCCCGACATAGAAGCGCCAGGAGTCATGGCAGACATCGTAGCATTCTTCACTCGGCTTCAGCCCGACATGGGTGAAACGCAGCTCGGTCCCCTTTTCGGTCGGCGCGATCTCGAAGACCACGTCCGTGCCGGTCCACTCGGTCGCATCCTTGACGAAGTTGAAGTAGTTCTGGACGACGTGCCAGACGACCTTCTTGCCGGGCACAAGCTCCGTGACCTTGAATGTGCCGCGGTGGATATCCTTGAAATGATAGTAGAATATCGTACCGAGCTTATTGGTATCGCCATCTATATCTTCCGACCACCAGGCTCGCGGATTGACAACCGCGGCAAAAACCTCTGCGGGGCTTTGCTTAACGACGAATGACGTCGTGTAATCTTCTTCCTTTTTCATAACATATCTCCTGTCTGGATCTGATTGGTTGATGGACACCCGAAATCTCGGGCGATGAAGTGGAGCGACACTCTCTCGACCTCTGTCGCTTGCATCATGCAAGCACAATGCATACTTGCATGATGCAAGTCAATAGGGTATGTTCACACCATGCTTGGTCGTCTCTATGAAAAACAAAACTGCTCGGCCTCACGCGCCCTGGAGCTGGTCGGCGAGCGCTGGAGCCTGTTGATCCTGCGCGACGCGATATTCGGCGGCTGCACGCGCTTTTCGCAATTCCAGAAGAGCCTGGGGATCGCCACCAACATCCTGGCCAAGCGCCTCGAGGATTTCGTCGAGGCCGGCCTGATGGACCGTCGCCCGGGTGCCGCCGGCGAGCAGGCCGACTACGTCCTGACCCGGAAGGGGCTGGAATTCAAAACGGTCATTATCGCGCTGACCGAGTGGGGCGACAAATGGGTGCGGCCCGGACCCATCGTCTACTGCGACCAATCCGACGGCAAGCCCGTCGAGGTGCAATTGCGCCGCGCCGGCAATGGCAAACAGGCCGACGTCGGCGACGTCGTGGCGGTCCTCCGCTAGAGCAATTCCAGGAAAGTTGTAGAACGGTTTTCCGTCCGGAATTGTGCAGAAACAAAGGGATAGAGCGGTTCGGCCTTTCCGTGAAACGATGAACCGCTCTAGGCGTGGCGGCGGGGCGAGGCCGCAGCACGATCCAGACGAAGCCGTTTCGCGTTGTGCCACAACGTTACCGTATAGCTCACTTCTCCAGGTTGCATCCGGGGCTCGGGTCTGGTGGATAGTTCGCGGGAGGAAACACGTCCGTCGGACAGCGATCGAGTATGCGGCGGCGTCTTTTCGCGTTTCTCGTCGCCGGCCTTGGTGGACTGTCCGGTTCGGCTATACCGGTGCTGACCGCGGACGTTGGCGGCGCATCCCTCGCAATGACCGAGACCGCGGCACGTCAGATTGCGTGTGGTGAGGAACGCCCGGTTGAGCAGCTTGCGGCAGCAGCAAGATGCGATCATCGGCCGCCGTCGAGCGCATCGGAGGACAATCCCAGCCACGCCATTGGGTTTAATACGAAATAGCGTGGGGATTTAGGAAATGGTGCCCCTAGCCGGGATCGAACCAGCACTCCTTGCGGAACTCGATTTTGAGTCGAGCGCGTCTACCAATTCCGCCATAGGGGCTCAGGCCGGACGGCCTGGATGGCGCGGACTATACGGTTGGAGGCCTGTTCGTCAACTGGCCAAATCCCGACATCTGGGCTCGCTCAAGCCTCAGCCTTTCGATTTCGTGAAGCAGCTGCCATTGTGCAGCGCGGAAAATCTTTCTAGACAGGCGGCGCATGTCATTGAAGCGCACCTTGTCCGACGAGGGTGATGCGGGGCGCTTCCAAGTCTTGTTTGTACATGTCGTGATCCCAAGACCGGTTCTGGTTTGGGCGTGCATTAGGAGTGCCGATGCTTCGCGGACTTTACGACTGGACCTTGTCTCTGGCGGCGAGCAAATCCGCCGAATGGTGGCTGGCCTTCATCGCCTTCGTCGAGAGTTCGGTGTTCCTGGTGCCGGCCGACGTCCTCTATCTGCCGATGGCGCTGTCGCGGCCGGATCGCGCCTATCGTTACGCGCTGGTCGCCACCGTCGCCTCGGTGCTCGGCGGCATCGCCGGCTGGTTCATCGGCCATTATGCCTATGATGCGGTGGCGCGGCCGATCCTCGAATTTTATGGCAAATATGACGAGTTCGAAGCGATGCGCGTCTCATCGGGTGTCGGCTTCATCATCCTGATGCTGGTCACCTCCGGCCTCGCCCATCTGCCGCCGATCAAGGTAGTGACGATCCTGTCGGGCGTCATCGGTGTTCCTTTGCTGCTGTTCATCGTGCTGGCAATCGTGGCGCGCGGTGCTCGCTTCCTGTTTCTCGCGTGGCTGTTGCGCCGCTATGGCGAGCCGATCCGCCACTTCATCGAAAAGCGCCTTGGCCAGATTGCGGGCGCCGCCGCCGCTGCCCTGATTTTGCTCTATATCGTCGTCAAATACGCCGTCTGAACGGCATCGAACCGAACGGACTGAGCCCGATGACAGCGACCGTGAATGCCGATACCGGACGCCAGCGGCTGCGCACCGCCCTGTTTCTCGCCGTCGCCATGGCCGCCACGGTCGGCTCGGCGCTGGCCTTCCAGTATGTTGGCGGCTACATCCCCTGCAAGCTCTGCCTCGAGCAGCGCACGCCTTATTACGTCGGCGTGCCCTTGATGCTGCTGGCGGTGCTTGCGTCGGCGCTTCGGGCACCAGCCTGGGTAAGCCGTGGCCTGCTGGCCATTGGCGGCCTGCTGATGCTCTACGGCGTCTATCTCGGCGTTTATCACTCCGGCGTCGAATGGGCGTGGTGGCCAGGCCCGACCGATTGCACCGCAGCCGCAGGGCCGGTGGACACCGGCGGCAAGGGCGTGCTCGACGCGCTCGACAAATTTGTCCCGCCTTCCTGCGACAAGGCGGCGCTCCGCATCCTCGGCCTGTCGCTGGCGGGCTGGAATGCCATCGCCAGCTTTGTCTTCGCCGCCGTCGCGTTCCGCGGCGCCTTCGCCCGCGACTGAGTGGCACAACGCAGAATTCGTTCAGAAATTCGTCAGGCCGGAGTGCATGACGTGGCTTTCGAGAACCGGAGCGGAGCGTGCTAAACTACGTGAGCACTGGCCTACGCCGGCCGTAGCCTTAACTACCACGCCACGACCGCTCATGAATGCTTCGGCCGGCGAAGGCCGGAAGCGCAGAAAGCTGCGTCAGGCGACCGGCATGGCGGATCTCTGCCGAACTCTATGGTTCGAGTTCGACATCCCAGTACAGATAATCCATCCAGCTTTGGTGCAGATGGTTGGGCGGGAACAGCCGGCCGTTATTATGCAAATCATGCACCGTCGGCTGGTAGGGCTTCTGCAGCGGCCACATCTTGGCGTGGGCCGGCATCATGCCGCCCTTCCTCAGATTGCAGGGGGAACAGGCAGCGACGACATTCTCCCAGGTCGTGGCGCCGCCGCGATGGCGCGGAATGACATGGTCGAACGTCAGATCGTCCGGCGTGCCGCAATATTGGCACTGGAAACGGTCGCGCAGGAAGACGTTGAAACGGGTAAACGCCGGATGCCTCGACGGCTTCACGTAAGCCTTCAGGCTGACGACGCTCGGCAGCTTCATCGAAAAGGTCGGCGAAGAGACGGCGTGTTCGTATTCGGCGACGATGTTCACCCTCTCGAGGAACACCGCCTTGATGGCATCCTGCCAGGACCAGAGCGACAGGGGGTAATAGCTGAGCGGACGGTAATCCGCATTCAGCACCAGCGCTGGAAGCCCATCCGGAGATACGGCAACCGTCACGTCGTTGACCTCCTTCACCCTAGAACCGGTCGACGCGGATACTGTAAGCCCGACATGACAGGGATGTGAAGCGGATTGTCGATCATGCCGGGTCTCAAAAACGCATGATTTCAATGCTTTTTTGCGGATTCAGGCCGGAGGCGCGGCATCCCTGCCCTTCAATTCGCGATAATAAGCCCAGAAAAGCCGCGATGCGACACCGCGCCACGGGCTCCATGATTCGGCAAGCCGGATCAGCATTTTCTCCGGCGGACGCGGGTCGATGCCGAGCGCATGGCCGACCGCGCTCTGCAAAGCGACGTCGCGCGCCGGAAAGATATCCGGGTGTCCGGCGGCAAACAAAAGGTAGACTTCAGCCGTCCACGGGCCGATGCCCGGCACTCTGGTCATGGCCGCGATAGCCTCGCTTGCATCGAGCTGGCAGAGGTGATCGAGGTCGAGCCCGTCGGCCACCGCCTGTGCGACGGCAATCAGGCCGCGCTGCTTGGGCCGCGACAGTCCCGCCTTGCGAAAGATCGCCTCATCGGCGGCAAGGATCGCCTGCGGCGTCAGCGGATCGAGCAGTTCCGTCAGGCGGCCGAAGATGGCATCGGCGCTCGCGCGGGACACTTGTTGCGAAACGATGATGGAAGCAAGGCTCCTGAACCCCGGCTCCGATAGCCTGAGCGGCACCTCGCCGGCCTTGCCGCGCACTTTTTCCAGGCGTGGGTCGAGCAAGCATAGCCTATCCAGCCCTTGCGCAATGTCGTCGAGGCTGGCGATGCGTTGCATGTCTGCTTGTTCCAGAATCAAAAGTGCCGCACGTTTCGTCACGTGTCCCTCTGGACGCACGACGCCGCCGGCGCAAAGTAGCAATTGGCGAAAGCGCCGCACAACCCGATTGCCCGCCGGACAATGACACTGCTGACATTCCGCTTCGCGCCGAGCCCGAACGGCGAACTGCATCTCGGCCATGCCTATTCGGCGCTGCTCAATCAGAAATTGGCAAAGGCGGCGGGCGGACGCCTGCTGCTGCGCATCGAGGACATCGACACGACGCGCTGCACGCCGGAATTCGAAGCAGGCATTTTTCGCGACCTGAAATGGCTGGGGCTTGGCTGGGAGGAACCGGTGCGCCGCCAGTCCGAGCATTTTGCCGAATATCGGGCGATGCTCGAGCGGCTGATCGAGGCGGAGCTTGTCTATCCGGCCTTCATGAGCAGAAGTGAGATCCGCGCCTTCATCGCCGACAGCCAAAAGCGCGGCCGCGACTGGCCGCGCGACCCGGACGGCGTGCCGCTCTATCCCGCCGCCGACAAGGCGCTGCCGGCGAGCGAACGCAAACGGCGCATCGCCGAAAATGTGCCATTTGCCTGGCGGTTGAACGTCGATGCGGCAATAGGGCGCGCCGGCAAGGACCTGTCATGGGCCGAATACACGGACGAGACGCTCTCCGCGACGCGTCGTGTCGAAGCCCATCCGCAGGATTGGGGCGACGTGGTCGTGGCGCGCCGCGAAATCCCGACCAGCTATCATCTCGCCGTCACCGTGGATGACGCACTGCAGGGCGTCAGCCATGTCGTGCGCGGCCAGGACCTTTATTCCGCGACCAGTGTGCAGCGGCTGCTTCAGCAGTTGCTTGGCCTGCCGCAGCCGGCCTATTTTCACCATCGCCTGATCCTCGGCCCGGACGGACGAAAACTGTCGAAGAGTCTTGGCGATACCAGCCTTGCCGCCCAGCGTGCGGCGGGCGCCTCGCCCGACGATGTAAGGCGGCTGGTCGGTCTCTAGCTAGACCGGCGAGCTGACGGCCATCAACGGCGCTCCTTCAATTCAAATGACTCTATGGATCAACCGTTTGGTTTTGCTTGCCGGCCCGAACGGCATTAAGCAGTCGCCGCAGTCGATCCCTCACCCGAATTCACCGCGGCCTCCTAAAAATGCACAGCCTCAAGCGGTTCATCCCCGCCTCTTTCGTCGTCCTGTGGGCGACCGGCTTCATCGGCGCGCGCTATGCCATGCCGTGGGCGGAGCCCTTTACTTTCCTGGCCGCGCGCTTTGTCCTGGCCGCAATCCTGCTTGTCGCTTTGATGGCCGCACTTGGTTCGAGCCGCGCCACCCGCGACGAGGCGCTGCACGCGACCGGCGCCGGCATCCTGATGCATGGGGTCTATCTCGGCGGCGTGTTCTGGGCCATCCACCGGGGCATGCCCGCTGGGCTTTCAGCCCTGATCGTCGGCCTGCAGCCGCTGATCACGGCAGTGCTCGCCGGCCGGCTTCTGGGCGAGGCCATCCTGCCGCGCCACTGGGCCGGTCTCGGTCTCGGGTTGATCGGCGTGGTAATCGTGCTCTGGCCGAAGCTCGGCGCGCTCGGCGGCGGGGTGACGGCCGAAACACTGGGCGCCTCGCTGGTCTCCGTACTCGGCATGAGTGCGGGCACGATCTGGCAGAAGCGTTTCGCCTCCGGCGGCGATCTGGTGGCTGCCACGTTCTGGCAATATGTCGGCGGCGCATCGGTGATGGCTCTGGCCTCGCTCGCCTTCGAGACTCGAACGGTCATCGTCAACGGCGAACTGATCTTCGCCATGGCCTGGCTCGTGCTGGTGCTATCGATCGGCGCCATCTTCCTGTTGATGGTGATGATCCGCGACGGCGAGATGTCGAAGGTCGCCTCGCTGTTTTACCTCGTGCCGGCCGTCACCGCGGTCATCGCCTGGGCGTTGTTCGGTGAGCAATTGAGCCCGCTCCAGATCGCCGGCATGGCGATCGCGACGCTCGGCGTCGGGCTGGCGACCGCTCAGCCGCCAAAAGCATGATCCCAAAAAGTGGGAACCGGTTTTCGGAAAAGATCATGCTTAACTCAGCCGACTCTCGCACGCGCCTCTAAATAGCGGCTGATCGCAGCGTTGAGCTCGCCACCGAGGATGAAAATCGCCGAGACGATATAGAGGAATACGACGGCGATCATAATCGAGGCGAGGCCGGCATAGGTCGTCACATAGGACGAGAAATGATCGAGATAGGCGGCGAAGATGGTCGACCCGATAAGCCAGCCGATCAGCGTGAAGATGATGCCAGGCACGATCGAAACGAAGCGGCGCTTGCCGGCCGGCAACCAGAAATGCACGGCGAACAGACCGCCGATGATGACGACCGAGGCGATGACGTAACGCCACAGCGTGATCGTGCCCATGTAGGGCTTTATCCATTCGAAATGCGACTCGGCCAGCCGTGCCAGCAACGGCGCGAAGACCAGCAGCACGCTGATCGCCAAAAACCCGGCCGTCGCGATCAGCACGAAGATGATGCTCTGCACCCGCCGGTAGATGATGCCCCGCGTTTCCGAGACACGATAGGCGCGGTTGAGCGAAGTGCGCAGCGCCTCGATGCCGTTCGAGGCGAAGTATCCGGCAAGCACGATACCGTACGTCAACAGGTCGCTGCGCCTAACGGTAAGCACGTTGAGCACTTCGCGTGCGATCGGTTTGGCGATCTGCTCGGGCCATGTGTCGAACACAAGGTGCACGGCGGTGTCGGCGAAGGCCTGCGCGCCGAAAAAACTCGCCAGCGTCGTAGCGAAGATCAGGAAAGGAAAAAGCGCCATCAGCGCGGTGATCGCCAGATGGCTGGCCATTGCCCAGCCGTCGTCGGTGTTGAAATGGCCGAGCGCGTCGTAGAGGACGCGTTTAAGGGCTACGATCTTCCGCAACAAGAACCGCGTTCCCTTCGATTGTCCGGACGCCGCGAATATGGGAAGGGTTTGCAGTAAATGACAACCCTAGGTCAAACCACCATTCCTCCCGGAAAAGAGTTGCGCACCATCATTGTCACAGGTGCCTCTTCCGGTATAGGCGCCTATTGCGCCCATGCTCTTAAGAAGGAAGGCTGGCGGGTGTTCGCAACGGCCCGAAAGCCCGAGGATATCGCCGCGCTCGAGGCCGACGGCATTGAGGCCTTCTATCTGGACTACACCGAGCCCGGATCGATCGAGGCGCTGGTGACGTCGGTGCTGGAACGGACCGGCGGCCGACTCGATGCGCTCTTCAACAATGGCGCATACGGACAGCCCGGCGCCGTCGAGGACCTGCCGGTCCAGGCTTTGCGGCAGCAGTTCGAGGCCAATGTCTTTGGCTGGCATGATCTCACTCGCCGCGTCGTACCGGTGATGCGCCGCCAGGGCCATGGTCGTCTCGTTCATTGCTCATCGATCCTCGGCCTCGCGCCGGTGCCTTTTCGCGGCGCCTACTCGGCATCGAAGCACGCTATCGAAGGGCTGATGCTGTCCCTCTATCAAGAACTCCGGGGTAGCGGCATTCATGTTTCGCTGATCGAGCCGGGGCCGGTAAGATCGAAGATCGCCAGCAACAGCCTCGCATGGTTCCTGGCGAATATCGATCACGAGAATTCCGTTCATCGCCTCGCCTATGCGGCGCAACTCAAACGGCTGCGGGCCGGCGGCAGCACATCGCGGCTGAAGCCCGGGCCGGAGGTGGTTTATGCCGCCTTGCACCATGCGCTTCTGTCGCGGCGCCCGCGCCCGCATTATGTGGTAACAGTGCCGGCCAGGATCGGCGCGATCTTTAAACGCATCCTGCCGGCATCTGCACTCTACCGTCTGCTCGCCAAACGCGCCTGAACGCAATTCAACTGGAACACACCATGGCAACCGTCTTCAACATCCTCGCCGTTCTTGTCATGGTCGCAGTGGTGATCGTGCTGATGCGCGGCCTCATCAACATGATGCGCGGCGGCTCCAGCATGACCTCCAACAAGCTGATGCAGACGCGCGTGCTCTTGCAGTTCGTGGCCTTGGTGCTGATCATGCTGGCGGTGTATTTCACCCGTAAGTGACGCAGCACCAGTCGGGAGGTACCCCGTGGTCAAGCTCAACAAGATCTACACCCGCACTGGCGACGACGGCACCACCGGTCTCGGCTCCGGCGAGCGGCGGCTGAAATCCGACCTTCGCATCGACGCCTACGGCACCGTCGACGAGGCCAATGCCTGCATCGGCATGGCCCGCATCCATACAGCGGCAGTAAATCCGGCGATCGATGCGATGCTCGGCCGCATCCAGAACGATCTTTTCGATCTCGGCGCCGATCTGGCAGTCCCCGATAATGGCAAGCCGCTGGACTACGAGCCGCTGCGCATCGTCGCCTCGCAGACCGACCGCGTCGAACAGGACATCGACCTCCTCAATAAAAATCTGCGGCCGCTCAAATCCTTCGTGCTCAATGGCGGCACGCCGGCCGCCGCCGCCCTTCACCTCGCCCGTACGGTCGCGCGCCGCGCCGAGCGCATCATGGTGGCGCTGTCGCAAGACCCAAACGAGCCCGTCAACCGCGAGACAATAAGGTACATCAACCGCGTCTCGGACTTCTTGTTCGTTGCCGCGCGCGCGGTCAATGACAACGGAAACGCCGACGTGCTATGGGTTCCTGGCAAGAACCGCTGAAATCCGCCGAGCTGGGGACCCGATGTTCATCCCGCTTTACGACACCAACAGGCTGCGGCACATCAAGCTGCAATATGTGACCATCGGCCTGATCGCGCTCAATGTGTTGATCTACCTTGTCACCACGCTTGGCGGTGAGGACTTCTCCAACGCCGCGGTGCTGGGCCTCGGCTTCATCCCGTCGGTCGTGCATGACAGCGTCGAGCTCGCTCCGCAATTCGTCGTCATTCCCGAGAGCCTGAGCTACCTGACCTATTCCTTCCTGCACGCGGATATCTTCCACCTCGGCGGCAACATGCTGTTCCTGTGGGTATTCGGCGACAATGTCGAGGATGCACTCGGCCACATCCGCTACCTCATCTTCTACCTGCTTTGCGCCATTGCCGGCGCTTTCTTCCAGGGTCTGGTGGCCTGGGATTCGCAAGTGCCGCTGATCGGCGCGTCGGGCGCCATCGCCGGTGTGGTCGCCGCCTATTTGATCCTCTATCCGCGCGTGAAGGTGTGGGTGCTGGCCTTCGCCCGCATCCCGTTGCGTATCCCGGCCTTCATCCCGCTCATCCTGTGGATCCTGTTCCAGATCTTCATGTTTGCCCAGGGAGGCGAGGATCAGGTTTCCTGGGCCTGCCATATCGGCGGCATCATCGCCGGAGCCGTGCTGGTGCTTGTCTTGCGCAGCCGCGGCGTGCCGCTGCTCGCCGCGGCGGATGAAGAGACTGTGGTGGTCGCCGGCCAGGTGCCCGTAGCCGTGGAGCCGGCGCCAAGCGAACCGCAACCTGCGCAGCCGGCGCCGCGCTGGGGCCGGGGAAGCGTTTCCGGTCCGGACTGAACTGATTTGAGTGCTTCGCCGAGGATCCGAGTGCGCCCCGGATATTGACGCGCGGGGTCGCCGCAACTACGGAAGCGCCACCCTACTGGTGTGGCGAAGACCAGAATTCCGTCCGGAATGTCGGCTTTCGACAACTCTGAAGAGGTGCACGCTGCTATAGCGCACCCGACGAGCGTGAAGAGACTATCGTGAAAGAGGTGACAGGCAAATGAAGATCCTTGTGCCCGTGAAGCGGGTTGTGGATGCGAACGTCAAGGTCCGGGTGAAGGCGGACGGTTCGGCGGTGGAACTCGCCAACGTCAAGATGGCGATGAACCCGTTCGACGAGATCGCGGTGGAAGAGGCGATCCGGCTGAAGGAAGCTGGCAAGGCCGAAGAGATCATCGTGGTGTCGATCGGGCCGCAGCAGGCACAGGAGACCTTGCGCACGGCGCTCGCCATGGGCGCCGACCGCGCCATCCTGGTCAAGACCGACGAGCAGACTGAGCCGCTGGGCGTCGCCAAGGTGCTGAAGGGCGTCGTCGAGGCAGAACAGCCCGGCCTTGTGATTCTCGGCAAGCAGGCGATCGACGACGATTCCAACCAGACCGGCCAGATGCTGGCCGCACTTCTCGGCTGGGCGCAGGGCACCTTCGCCTCCAAGATCGTGCTCGACAGTGAAAAGGCCACGGTGACGCGCGAGGTCGATGGCGGCCTGCAGACGCTGGAACTGAAGATGCCGGCAATCGTCACCGCCGATTTGCGCCTGAACCAGCCACGCTACGCGTCGCTGCCCAATATCATGAAGGCCAAGAAGAAGCCGCTCGACGAGAAGAGCCCTGCCGACTACGGCGCCGACGTCAAGCCGCGGCTGAAGGTGATCAAAACCGAGGAGCCGGGCGGCCGCAAGGCGGGCGTCAAGGTCAAGAGCGTCGCCGAACTGGTAGACAAGCTGAAGAACGAAGCCGGCGTGCTCTAAGGAAATCCGATGAGGCCGGCCTGCAAACGGCCGGTTTCTCCGCTTCCGGTGCTCACGTACTGAAGTACGCTCCGCTCCGGTTCTCGAAACCAACCGTTTTCGACTCGGCCTGACCGGATTTCAGGAGCCTCGAAGACGAAAGTCAGGAAAACATCATGGCTATTCTTCTGATTGCCGAACACGACAACGCTGCGCTTTCCGACCAGACCGCCAAGGCACTTTCGGCGGCGCTGCAGATCGGTTCGGACGTGCATGTGCTGGTTGCCGGCAAAGGTGCCAAGCCGGCAGCGGACGCAGCCGCCAAGCTCAAGGACGTCACCAAGGTGCTGCTCGCCGACGCTGACGAACTGACCGAGCGTCTCGCCGAACCGCTGGCGGCACTCGTCGTTTCGCTTGCTGAGCCATACGAGACGATCATCGCGCCGGCGACCTCGTCGGGCAAGAACGTCGCGCCCCGCGTGGCGGCGCTGCTCGATGTCGCCCAGATATCGGAAATCATCGAAGTCGTGTCGCCCGACACCTTCAAGCGGCCGATCTATGCCGGCAACGCCATCCAGACGGTGCAGTCGAGTGACGCCAAGAAGGTTATCACGGTGCGCACCGCTTCCTTCCAGGCAGCACCCGAGGGTGGTTCCGCGCCGGTCGAGACGGTTCAGGCGGCGGCCAATCCCGGCCTGTCGAGTTTTGTCGAGAACAAGCTCTCCGAGACCGACCGTCCAGAGCTGACCTCGGCCAAGATCATCATCTCGGGTGGCCGTGCGCTGGGCTCCTCCGAGAAGTTCCAGGAGGTCATCCTGCCGGTCGCCGACAAGCTCGGTGCGGCGGTTGGCGCATCTCGCGCCGCCGTCGATGCCGGCTATGCGCCGAACGACTGGCAGGTCGGCCAGACCGGCAAGGTGGTAGCGCCCGACCTTTATATTGCCGTCGGCATCTCCGGTGCCATCCAGCACCTTGCTGGCATGAAGGATTCGAAGGTGATCGTTGCCATCAACAAGGACGAGGAGGCGCCGATCTTCCAGGTCGCCGACTACGGTCTCGTCGGCGATCTTTTCGTCATTCTGCCGGAACTGCAAAAGGCGCTTTGACGCCTTCTGCCAAAGCGTATTAAATTCCGAGGGGTGGGGTAGACGAAGTCGCCCCGCCCTTTTAGTTTGCACTGCACAAAAAACGGGCCGCAAAGGCCTCGACGGGATCGGGTAATGAGCAAGATCGAGACGATCGGCATCATCGGCGCGGGCCAGATGGGCGGCGGCATCGCCCATGTGTCGGCGCTGGCGGGCTATAAGGTGCTGGTTTACGATATTTCGCCCGACCGCATCGAAAAGGGCATCGCTACGATCAGCGGCAACATGGCCCGTCAGGTCGGCTCCGGCAAGCTCGAGGAAACGCTGCGCAATGAAGCGATGGCGCGCATTTCGGCGGCGCCGGCCATGGCCGACCTTGCGGGCGCCGATCTGGTGATCGAAGCGGCGACCGAGGACGAGACGGTCAAGCGCAAGATTTATGCCCAGCTCTGCCCGCAGCTCAACCCCGAGGCCATCCTGGCGACGAACACATCATCGATCTCGATCACACGGCTGGCTTCGCAGACCGACCGGCCGGAACGCTTCATCGGCATACATTTCATGAATCCGGTTCCGGTGATGAAGCTGGTCGAACTGGTGCGCGGCATCGCCACCGAGGACCAGACCTTCGAGGCGGCAAAAACCTATGTGAAGCAGCTCGACAAGACGATCACCGTCTCGGAGGATTTCCCGGCCTTTATCGTCAACCGCATCCTGCTGCCGATGATCAACGAGGCGATCTACACGCTCTATGAAGGTGTCGGCTCGGTCGATGCCATCGATACCGCCATGAAGCTCGGCGCCAACCATCCGATGGGGCCGCTGCAGCTTGCCGATTTCATCGGGCTCGATACCTGCCTGTCGATCATGCAGGTGCTGCATGACGGACTGTCGGATTCGAAATACCGCCCCTGCCCGCTGCTGGTCAAATATGTCGAGGCCGGCTGGCTCGGCCGCAAGACCGGGCGCGGCTTCTACGACTATCGCGGCGAGCATCCCGTTCCGACACGCTGATCCTTATCGCTACCAGCGCACAAAAAGTCGTCCGCCGAGCGCCCCGAGCACGGCAAGGATGGCGACCGCGATTGTGTACCAGGTGCCGACGAAAAGCGGCGAATCGTCGAAGCAATGCGCCGCATAGAAGGTCGCCGCCAGCCCGCCGGCAAGCAGGCCCGCGGCCGCACCGGCAAGCACCGGCCTTGTCGGCGCGCCATGGCGCAGGACCGCGAGAAAGACGGCAAGCGGGCCGATCCCGATCAACGGAATGAAGGTCAGGCAGATGACCATGTTGGTGCCGACCAGGCGTGTGCCCCAGTCGGACGCAGGCACGGCGAAGAGTTCGAGAATCACGGCCACAATCACCAGCAGCGGCGCAGCGACCATCCAGCTCGCCGCTCGGCCCGTCGATGCACCGGGCATCGACAGCGCACGCACCAGGACAAAGGCGCTGGCGGCAAGAGCGATCGTGAAGACGAATTTGGACAGGAACCGCATCGTCTGCATGGCGATCGCAATGTCGGGGCGCGGGCCGATCGTCAGCCAGAAAACCGCGGCCGCGATCACCATGGCCGCACCGGCGGCAAGCCACCAGGCGGCGCCTAGCGGCAGCGCCTTGCTGCGGGCATCGGCGTCGAGCGCCTTGATGAGATCTTCCGTCCTCATTTTTATTCCCGCCTCGCCCCGAACCGTTTGGCAATGGCGGCAAGCCCGCGGTGCAGTGACACCCGCACAGCCGTCTCGCTGATGCCGAATTTGGCCGCCGTCTCGCCGATCGAACGGCCTTCGACCGATACGGCCGAGACGACGGAACGCTGTGCCGGCGACAGGCTGTCGAGCGCCCGGTTGACGTCGCGCTCGCTCACCGTCTCCGATTCCGGCTCGGCAAAGGTCTCGGCGATTTCGTCGATCTCGACCTCGATCCGCCGGCCGCGCCGCCGGAACGCGTCGATCAGCTTGAAGCGGGCTATTGCATAGACCCAAGGCAGCACCGGCGCATTATCGCGCCAGGTGTGTCGTTTCACATGAATGGCCAGCAAGGTTTCCTGCACGACATCCTCGGGATCCACCCCACCCTGCACGATCTTGCGCCGGGCAAAGCCACGAACGAGCGCGGCGATCCGGTGCAGAAAGTCGGCATAGGCCCTTTCGTCTCCGGCGATCGCGGCCCGCAGCAGCCGTGAAAGCTCGGCTTCGTCCTTGCCGCTCACAAGAGTTCACTCCCCGATATTCGCGTCTCGGCGCTGATTTGTTACGGGGCCGGCGAAATAATGTCCAAGGCAAATTAGCTGAGCATCACGAAAGTTTGGCCTTTTGAGCAATTGAGTGGGCCAGCAATGTTGACTGCGCTAGTCATGTATTGGTAGGTGCAGCGTGCCAAGCCAACGACCATCGAAATCGAGGACGACGCCATGAAATATGCTCTTTCCGCCCTTGCCGGTGCGACAGCACTTGCAATCAGCCTGATCGCCGGCCCGGCAATAGCAGAGGACGAGGGTATCGTCGTCTACAACGCCCAGCACGAAAACCTGACCAAGGCCTGGGCGGAGGGATTCACCAAGGAAACCGGCATCAAGGTTACCGTCCGCAATGGCGGCGACAGCGATTTCTCCAATCAGATCGTTGCGGAAGGCACCGCTTCGCCCGCCGATGTATTCCTGACGGAGAATTCGCCGGCCATGGCATTAGTCGAGGCGGCCGGCCTGTTCGCACCGGTCGACACCGAGACGCTGGCCCAGGTTCCGCAGGAGTACCAGCCGGCGAGCGGCAAATGGGTCGGCATCGCCGCGCGCAGCACGGTCTTTGCCTACAACAAGACCAAGCTGGCCGCCGACCAGCTGCCCAAATCGCTTCTCGATCTCGCCGATCCGAGCTGGAAGGGCCGTTGGGCCGCATCGCCCTCCGGCGCCGATTTCCAGGCGATCGTCAGCGCGCTTTTGCAGCTCAAGGGTGAGGCAGCGACGGCCGAATGGCTAAAGGCGATGAAGGAGAATTTTACCGCCTATAAGGGCAACAGCACGGTGATGAAGGCGGTCAATGCCGGCGAGGTCGAAGGCGGCGTGATCTATCACTATTACTATTACGGCGATCAGGCCAAGACCGGCGAGAACAGCAAGAACGTCGAGCTGCACTATTTCAAGCACCAGGATCCCGGCGCTTTCGTCTCAGTGTCCGGCGGTGGCGTGCTGGCCTCGAGCAAGCACCCGAAGGAAGCGCAGGCTTTCCTGAAATGGGTCACCGGCAAGGGCGGCCAGGACGTACTGAAGACAGGCGATTCGTTCGAATACGCAGTCGGCAAGGGCGCTGAGTCCAATCCGAAGCTGGTGCCGCTGGCCGATCTGCAGGCGCCGAAAGTCGACCCGACGACAATGAACTCGAAGAAGGTCACCGACCTGATGACGGCGGCCGGCTTGCTTTAGCCGGCGTTCGTCCTAAAAGGGCAACCGACTGCGCTCCTGTGGGAATTCGCTTTCCGCGGGAGCGCTCTGTTTTCAAGATGGCATTTGTCCATGACCACAAGCTGCTCGCCGCATTCGCCGACGATTGTTTCCGCCTTCGGGCGGAAACGGCACAACGTCTGATCTGATGCAGTCGGCGATCGATCTTGCACCTTCAGGCTTGCCAGCCGATACGACGGCCGTGCGGGCACGTCGTTGGTCGGTCTCATGGATTGCACTGGCTGCCGTCTTTGTTTCGCTTTTCGCGCTGCTGCCACTTGCCTTCATCGTCTGGGTGGCGGTGCAGACTGGCTGGGAAACCGTGGCGGCGCTGGTGTTCAGGCCGCGCGTCGGGGAACTTCTGGTCAACACCAGTCTGCTGGTGGTGCTGACCGTGCCGATTTCGATCGTGCTGTCGGTGGCGCTGGCCTGGCTGACCGAGCGCAGCGATCTGCCGGGGGCCCGCCTATGGGCCTGGTTGTCGGTGGCGCCGCTCGCCATTCCCGCCTTCGTCCACAGTTACGCCTGGATCACCATGGCGCCCAGACTGCACGGCCTGTGGGCCGGCGTGCTTGTGTCCGTCATCGCTTATTTCCCGTTCCTCTATCTGCCGATAGCGGCGGCTTTGCGCCGGCTCGATCCCGCTCTCGAAGATGCAGCAGCGGCCCTCGGGCTTGGCCCATGGCGCGTGTTTCGGCGTGTCGTGCTGCCGCAGCTCCGACTCGCCATTTGCGGCGGCTCGCTGCTGGTCGGCCTGCACCTCCTGGCCGAATACGGCCTTTACGTTTTCATCCGCTTCGACACCTTCACCACCGCGATCGTCGACCAGTTTCAGTCGACCTTCAACGGTCCCGCCGCCAACATGCTGGCCGGCGTGCTGGTGACCTGCTGCCTTGTGCTGCTCGGGCTGGAGGTGCTGGTACGCGGCGAAGAGCGCTATGCCCGCGTCGGTTCGGGTGCTGCGCGCCAGCAGCAGCGCACGGGCCTTGGGCGCGCCACCATTCCTTGCCTGCTGCTGCCTGCCATTACCACGCTACTGGCGCTCGGCGTGCCGTTCGCCACCATCGGCCGCTGGCTCGTGGCCGGCGGCGCCAATGTCTGGCGGCTCGACGAGATCGGTCTGGCGCTTGGCCAGACGCTGTTCCTGGCGATTGCCGGCGCGCTGCTCGCCACCGTCGCGGCAATGCCGATGGCGTGGATCTCGATCCGCGCGCCGGGAAGGCTGCAACGCGTCCTGGAGGGCTGCAACTATATCGTCGGCGCGTTGCCTGGCGTCGTCATCGCGCTGGCGCTGGTCACCATCGCCGTGCGTATCGCCATGCCGCTCTACCAGACCCTGTTCACCATCCTGGTCGCCTATGCGCTGATGTTCCTGCCGCGCGCCCTGATTAGCCTCAGGGCGTCGATCGCACAGGCGCCAGTCGAGCTCGAACGCGCCGCCTCGAGCCTAGGCCGGTCGCCGCTCAAGGCGCTGTGGTCGACGACCATCCGCCTGTCGGCGCCGGGCGCCGCAGCCGGCATGGCGTTGGTCGCGCTGGGTATCATGAACGAATTGACCGCAACCCAGATGCTGGCACCCAACGGCACCCGCACGCTGGCCATGGCGTTCTGGTCCTATAGCGGCGAGATCGACTATGCGTCGGCGGCGCCTTATGCCCTGATCATGGTAGCGATGTCGCTGCCTTTGACCTGGCTGCTCTACGTCCAGTCGAAGCGGATGGCCGGGCGATGAGCTTTCTCGAGCTGAGCGGCATCCACAAGCACTACGGGCCTGTCGCAGCACTTGCCGGCGTCGACCTCAGCGTGGTCAGCGGCAGCCGTACGGCAATCGTCGGGCCATCCGGTTGCGGCAAGACCACCTTGCTGCGGCTGATCGCCGGCTTCGAGGCGCCGGACCAGGGCCGCATCGTGCTCGATGGCGAGGTGCTGGCCGATGGCGACACGGCCGTGCCGGCACATCGCCGCGGCATCGGGCTGGTGGCGCAGGACGGCGCTCTGTTCCCGCATCTGAGCATCGCCGCCAATATCGGCTTCGGCATGGGGCGTCACGAGGAAAAGCGCAGTGAGCGCATCGCCGAGCTCGCCTATGTCGTCGGACTGGACAAAGGAATCCTGAGGCGCCGCCCGCATGAGCTCTCCGGCGGCCAGCAGCAGCGCGTCGCGCTCGCCCGCGCCATGGCCATGAAGCCGCGGCTGATGCTGCTCGACGAGCCGTTCTCGGCGCTCGACACCGGCCTGCGCGCCTCGATGCGCAAGGCCGTGGCCGAGCTCCTTGAAACCGCCGGCATCACCACCATCCTGGTCACCCATGATCAGGCCGAGGCGCTGTCATTCGCCAGCCAGGTCGCGGTGATGCGCGACGGCAAATTCTCGCAGGTCGGCACGCCGCGCGAGCTCTATTTCAGGCCGAAGGACAGGATGATCGCCGAGTTCCTCGGCGACGCCATCGTCTTGCCGGCCCGGATCGCTGATGGCTTCGCCACCTCGCCGCTCGGCCGCATCGCCGTCGACAGCACCGAGCGGCGCGACATCGCCCGCATCATGCTGCGGCCCGAGCAGGTGCTGCTGAAACGAACCTCGCGTGAAGGCATGTCCGGCACGCCGGACATGCTGTTCGGCGAGGTCACGGAATCCGAATTCGCGGGCTCGATGTGCACGATCGCCGTACGTCTCTTGAACAGCCCAGATCCGCCCGACGCCGCCGCCATCGGCAACACGCCATTGATCCTGCGCAAGCCGGGCATGGACGCGCCTGCGGTCGGCGAGATCGTGCGGCTGACCGTGTCGGGCAAGGCGCATGTGTTTGCCTGAACGGTTTTGCGCAAGGCCGATTTCAATCGACCCGTTTGCCCGCTTGATCGAACCAATGCAGCTTTTCGGACCTGGCCACGACGCGCAATCGGTCGCCTGGCTTGGCGCTGGCGCGGCCTGAGACGCGCACCACGATGCGGCTGCCGGCTGCCACGCAATGGAGAAAGCTTTCGGCACCGACCGGTTCGACCGCTTCCACTGTCGCCGGCAGCGCGAGCGCGCCGGCCGGCGCCTCTGCCGCGAAGGTGATATCGGCGTCCTCCGGACGAAAGCCCAGTGTCACCGCCTTGCCCTGTCGAGGCGCCAAGCCAATCACCGTACCGTCGGCCAATACCAAGCTTGGGGAGGCCCCTGTGAGCGCCAGCAGATTCATCGGCGGTGCGCCTATGAACGAAGCGACGAAGGTCGAGGCCGGTTTCTCGTACACATCAAGCGGCGCGCCGGTCTGCTCGACCAGTCCGGCGTTCATGACGACGAGGATGTCGGCCAGCGTCATCGCCTCAAGCTGGTCGTGCGTGACATAAACCGAGGTGACGCCAAGCGAGCGCTGCAGATTCTTGATCTCGATGCGCATCTGCCCGCGCAATTTCGCATCGAGGTTGGACAGTGGTTCGTCGAACAGGAAGACCTTCGGGTTGCGCACGATGGCGCGACCCATGGCGACGCGCTGGCGCTGACCGCCTGAAAGCTCGCGCGGGCGCCGGTCGAGCAGCGCCGAAAGCTCCAGCACCTTGGCCGTCGAGCGTACCCTGCTATCGATCTCGTCCTTCGGCGTGCCGCGGTTGCGCAGGCCATAGGCCATGTTGTCATAGACCTTCATATGTGGGTAGAGCGCGTAATTCTGGAACACCATGGCGATGTCGCGCTCGGTCGGGCCGATGGCGTTGACCACCTTGCCGTCGATGGCGACTGTACCGGCCGAAATGGTCTCCAACCCGGCGATCATCCTCAGCAGCGTGGACTTGCCGCAACCTGACGGGCCGACCAGCACGCAAAGCTCCTTGTCGGGAATGGCGATGGAGACGCCCTTCACGGCTTCGACGCCGCTGGGATAGACCTTCTTCACGTCCTTCAGATCGACGGTCGCCATCAGAGTCTCACTTTTCGGATTCGACCAGGCCGCGCACGAACCAGCGTTGCATCATCACCACGACGAGAATCGGCGGCACGATGGCCAGCATTGCCGTGACCATCACGAGGTGCCATTGGGTGTCGGCATCGGCGAAGGAGACCATCTTTCTTAGCGCGATGACGATGGTGTTCATGTCGTTGCTGTTGGTGACGAGCAGCGGCCAAAGATACTGCGTCCAGCCGTAGATGAAGAGGATCACGAACAGCGCGGCGATGTTTGTCCGCGACAGCGGCAGGAGGATATCAAAGAAGAAGCGCCATGGCCCGGCACCGTCGACACGCGCCGCCTCGACCAATTCGCCCGGTATGGTCATGAAGAATTGGCGAAACAGCAGCGTTGCGGTGGCTGAGGCGATCAGCGGGACGATCAGGCCGGCATAGGTGTCGATCATGCCGAGATCGACCATCACCTTGTAGGTCGGCAGGATGCGCACCTCGACTGGAAGCATCAAGGTGATGAAGATCAGCCAGAAGAAAGTCATGCGCAGCGGAAAGCGAAAGAACACGATCGCGTAGGCCGACAGGATCGAGATGAAGATCTTTCCGACCGCAACGCCGAGCGCCATGATCGTGGTGTTGAGGAGCAGCCTGCCGACGCTGACCCCGCCGATACGGCCGATGCCGCCGAACAGCGCCTCACTGTAGTTGTTCCATAGCTGGCTGCCCGGCAAGAGCGGCAGCGGCGGCCTGAGGATCGTTTGCAGCGTGTGCGTCGAGGCCACGAAGGTGTAGTAGATCGGAAAAGCCACGATCAATATGCCGAGGATGAGCACGGCATGGGCGATGAAGGTGCGGAGCGGGGACTGGCCGATCATCGCTGCCCTCAGCCGTAGTGGACTTTGCGTTCCACATAGCGGAACTGGATCGCTGTGAGCGCGATGACGATGGCCATCAGGATGACCGACTGCGCCGCCGAGTCGCCCAGGATCAGATTGACGAAGCCGTCATTATAGACCTTGTAGACCAGCGTCTCGGTCGTCTTGCCCGGCCCGCCGCCGGTGACGGCATGAACGATGCCGAACGTATCGAACAGGGCATAGACGGTGTTGACGACCAGCAGGAAAAAGGTTGTCGGCGCAAGCAGCGGGAAGACGATGGTCCAGAAGCGCTTGGTCTCGCCGGCGCCGTCCATGGCCGCCGCTTCGATCAGCGTTTTCGGCACCGCCTGCAGGCCGGCGACGAAGAACAGGAAGTTGTAGCTGATCTGCTTCCAGGCAGCCGCCGACACCAGCAGGATCATGGCGTGGGTGCCGTTGAGCAGTGGGTCCCAGGGGATGCCGAGGCTTCTCAGCAAATAGGCTAACGAGCCGATCGAAGGGTTGAACAGGAAAAGCCAAAGCATGCCGGCAATCGCCGGCGCCACGGCATAAGGCCATATCAACAGTGTGCGGTAGAGGCCTTTGCCGCGCACGGCCTTCTCGGCCATGACCGCGAGCAGCAGGGCCACAACCATGGCAACGATCGCGGTCGCAAGCGAGAACACCACCGTGACCGTGATCGAGTTGAGGTAGGCCGGATCGGCCAGCACCTTCCGGAAATTGGCAAACCAGACGAACCTGCTCTTCAGCCCGAACGGGTCTTGCCTGAGCATCGACTGGTAAAGCGCCTGACCGGCCGGCCAGTAGAAGAAAACCAGGGTTATGGCAAGCTGTGGCGCCACCAGCAGGTAGGGCAGGATCTTGTTGGGAAAGACGACGCGTGGAGACAGGCTGATTTCCCTCGCTATCCAGGCATCGCCCACGCGCGCTCGCGTGGGCGATATTCCAACCGATTGACCGAGACGATCTCGTTAGTTGTCCAGGGCTTCCTTGATTGCGGCGTTGCCGCGCGCGACCGCATTGTCGAGGGCCTGCTGGGCGGTTTGCTGGCCGGCCAGCATCTTCTCCAGCTCCTCGTTCTGGATATCGCGCACCTGCGGCAGATTCGGCAGGCGCACGCCCTTCGAATTGTCGGTCGGCGACTTGCCGATCATCTGCAGGATGGGTGTCTCGCGGCCGGGGTTCTTGTCATAGAAGCCTGATTTCTTGGTCGCCTCATATGCGGCGAGCGTCACAGGCAGGTATCCCGACTTCTGGTGCAGGTATTCCTGCACATCGGTCTTGGACAGATAGGCAAAGAAGGCGGCAACGCCCTTGTATTCCTCGTCCGACTTGTTGCCGAACACCCACAGGCTGGCACCGCCCGGCGTCGTGTTCTGCGGGGCACCCTTGGCGTCACTATCGTAGGGAAGCTGGCCGATGCCATAGTTCATGCCGGACTTGACGATATCGCCGAGGCCGCCCGACGATTCGGTGAAGATGCCGCATTCGCCGGCGAGAAATATCTGCTTGGCTTCGGAGGTGCGCCCGCCATATTTGAACGTGCCGTCCTTGGACAGGTCGGCGAGCGCCTGGAAGTGGTTGACGAAAATCGGCGCATTGATCTTGAGTTCGACGTCGCCGCCGGCCAGGCCGTTCTGCTGGGTGGCCCAAGGCACGTCATTCCACGCCGCGAAATTCTCCAGATGGATCCAGGTCAGCCAGGTCGAGGTATAGCCGCAAGAGGCGGCGCCGCTCGTTTTGATCTTCTTGGCGGCTTTCCAAACCTCGTTCCAGGTCTTGGGCGGATTGTTCACGTCGAGGCCTGCCTTCTGGAAGATGTCCTTGTTGTAGTAGAGGATCGGCGAGGAGGAGTTGTAGGGGAAGGACAGCATGGTGCCGTCCGGCTTGGAATAATAGCTGACGATGCCGGGCAGATACTGGCTCTTGTCGAAAGTCATCCCGGCGCCGGTCATCACATCGGCCACCGGCTTTATCGCACCCTCGGCCGCCATCATCACGCCGGTGCCGACGTCGAACACCTGGAGGATATCGGGCGCTTGCCCGGCACGAAAGGCAGCGATGCCGGCATTCAGCGTCTCCGGATAGGTGCCCTTGAACACCGGAACGAGCTCATAGTCGCTCTGGCTGGCGTTGAAATCCTTGGAGATCTTGGCGACGACCTCGGCGTTGGCGCCGGTCATGGCGTGCCACCAGCTGATCTGCGTGACGGCGAAGGCAGAGGTGGTGGAAAGCAGGGTCACGGTGGCGGCGATACCGGCCGCAAAGCCGAAGAACTTCATGTTTCATCTCCCGTTTGTCATTGGCGAAAGGGGGCACCTCCGCAAAGCCAATATGTGGCGCTGATGACAATCGGACAACGGTTTTGTTGCCGATCAATGAACATCATTCCTTCCTAAAGTGCACTCGCTACCGAAACCGGGCGCCAGAAATCACATCACCGTCTTTTCGGCGCAGCGGGCGTCGGTTTTCCCCCGAAAAGACCCGTCTCATGGCCCGCGGGTTAACCATTCGTTAAAATCTCCAAGAGCTAATCCGTCACACCTCCCCTGTTAGTTTTGACCGAGTGAACCAGGATGCTGACGGTCTATAATTGTATCGTAAATCAGCACGACCTGAGACTGGTTGCGCTCGCCGCACTCGTCTGTGGAATTTCTTGTTTCTCTGCGGTTAATCTCCTTAAGCATGTCGGCCGATCGACCGAGCGAAACCGGCTTGTCTGGCTGATGATCGCCGCAGCTTCGACCGGGTTCGGCATATGGGCGACGCATTTCATCGCCATGACCGCGTTTACGCCGGGAATACCGAACGCATACAATCCGGGATTATCCGCCTTTTCGCTTGCCGCCGCCGTCATCCTGACCGCGCTTGGGATGTGGGTCGCCACCTTGCGCCGCGGCATCGACCATTTCCTCGTCGGTGGCGCCATTCTCGGTGGCGCCATCGCGACGATGCACTACATCGGCATGGCAGCTTTCGAGGTCGAAGGCCGGGTCGTATGGAACCTGCTCCTTGTCGCGATATCGCTTCTGGCCGGCGTGACCCTTGCGGCACTGGCGCTCCTGGTCGTCTTGCGCCGCCCGTCAGCACTCGCGACTCTCGGCGGCGCCGCGCTTTTGACGCTGGCCATTTGCAGCTTGCATTTCATCGCGATGGCCGCGGTGTCGATCATTCCGGATTCCTCGATTGAAATATCCGAACATTCCATCGAGCCCATTTCCCAGGCCTTTGCCGCAGCGGTCGCCAGCCTTGTAATCCTTGTGCTGTCAGGTGCCGCGCTGTGGATCGATCTGCGCTTTCGCCACCAGAAGCTCGAGGCCGAGCGCATGCACGATCTCGCCAATGCGGCGGTGGAAGGTCTGATCGTTTGCGATGGCACCCGCATCGTCAGCGCCAATGACAGTATGGCGAAGCTGACCGGAACAGCGACAGCCACCCTGAATACGATGCAACTCGGCGAGCTTTTCGACGGACAGAGCGCAGCCGCTATGTCCGGCTTCGGCGAACAGGCGCAGGAAGCGACATTAAGGGGCAGCGACGGCGCGAGAATTCCTGTCGAGCTGATCGCCAGGAAGATCACCTACTGCGGCAGGCCTCATACGGTGCTTGCCGTTCGCGACATCCGTGAGCGCAAGAAAGCAGAAGAAGAGATCCTCCGCCTCGCGCATTTCGATCCGCTTACCGGGCTTGCCAATCGGCGGAGCTTTTCTTCCCGGCTGGAAGCAGAATTCGCCTCGATGGATCGTGGCGGCAGGGATGGATATCTGGCGCTCCTGCTGCTTGACCTCGACCGGTTCAAGCAAGTCAACGACCTCTACGGCCACAGCGCCGGTGACGCGATGCTGCAGAAACTCGCGCACTGCATTTCCGGCATTCCGCGCCACGGACAAATGCTCGCGCGTCTCGGCGGCGACGAATTTGCCATCATAGCTCCGAACCTCCCCGACCCCCTGGCCGCAGGCCGGATAGCCGAGGACTTGCTGGCGGCGATCCGCGAGGAAAACAGGGTTTCGGTCGGCTCCGGCCTCGTCTCGGCCAGCATCGGCATCGCCTTCTTTCCGCTGGATGCCGAAGACCAGGCCGGCCTGATCAGCCACGCCGACACGGCACTCCATCGCGCCAAAACCGAAGGCAGGGACACTTACCGGTTTTTCGAGATAGCCATGGGCACCGCGGCCCGCGACAAGCGCGTGATGGAGCATGAATTGCGCCAGGCCATCGCCCGCAAGGAGTTCCACCTCGTCTACCAGCCTCAGAAGGAAATCCGCGGCGGCAGGATGATCGGCTTCGAAGCCCTGGTCCGGTGGCAGCACCCTGAGCGGGGTGATATTTCTCCGGCTGTTTTCATCCCCGTGGCCGAGGACAGTGGCGCGATCGCCCAGATCGGCGACTGGGTGCTGACGACGGCTTGTAACGATGCTGCTCGCTGGACAAATCCGCTGATGGTCGCAGTCAACGTCTCCGCCGTGCAGCTTCACAATCCGAACTTCAGCCGCAAGGTGCATGACGCACTGGCGAGGTCCGGCCTGGCACCCGGCAGGCTGGAACTGGAGATCACCGAAACAGCCCTGGTGAAGGATATGCCACGCGCGCTGGCGGCCTTGAGGCAGGTCAAGGCGCTTGGCGTGCATGTAGCGATGGACGATTTTGGCACCGGCTACTCTTCGCTGTCCAACCTTAGCGCCTTTCCCTTCGACAAGATCAAGATCGACGGGTCGTTCATCAAATCGGTCGACAAGAACGCCCAGTTCGCGGCGATCGTCCGCGCCGTGCTGGGGCTTGGACGCGGTCTCGGCCTACCGGTCCTTGCGGAGGGCATCGAGACGCCGGGTGAATTGCAGTTCCTGGACGCCGAGGCTTGCGAGATCGGGCAAGGCTATTACCTCGGCAAACCGGCTCCGATCGAGACGTTCGGCGAACTGACGGGCGTGGCTGCTCCGGCAATCCGCACAGCCAGCCGACGCGGCGCAAGCATTGCCGTGCTCAAGCCGCGCCTGCGCACGGTCTGAGCCTATCCCGGCTGAAGCGCCGCCTCGACCAGACGCTTGGCATCCGGCCCCGACCATTCGGCCGGGCCGTTCATATGGGCGATGAGGCAGCCTTGCCCATCGATCAGCATGGTGACGGGCAGACCTAGCGCCAGGCCGCGCGTCTTGACGTCGTTGAACAGCGCCATCGTGGCATCGCGATAGTAGCCGAGCGACTTGACGCCGGTGTCCTCCAGGAATTTCTTCGGTTTGGCATCGTCGCCGGCATCGACGTTGACGGCAACAACCTGAAACGCATCGCTGCCCATCTCCTTCTGCAGCGCATCGAGCGCCGGCATTTCGGCGCGGCAAGGCGCACACCATGTCGCCCACAGATTGAGCAGCACCGTCTTGCCGGCATGATCGGCGATCATCGTCGGCTCCCCGTCGGGGCCGTTGAAGGCAAGGCTTTTCAGCGATTGCGGCGGATCCGCCGGCAAAAGCGCGGCAACCTGGCCGGTAGCAGCGGCGGCGATCTTCTTGGCACGGTCGGTCTTGGCGACGCAGGCGGCGTCGTCCTTGCCGCCGCCGGCGGCCACTGGCGCGGGCGCCTTGTTGCCAGAACTGCTTTCCCTGACATATACCGCGACCGCGCCGGCCAGCACGCCCGCAACCAAAGCGGCGAGGATGAGACGCAAAGCCGGGAAAAATCTATTGCCGTCTGCCATTTTTGAAAAACTGCTCCGGAGCACGGGTTATAGCGATGAACGACAAGAAGGCCAGCAACCAGATGTGGGGCGGACGTTTTGCCTCGGGTCCGGCCGCAATCATGGAAGCGATCAACGCGTCGATCTCGTTCGACCGCAAACTCTATGCGCAGGATATTCGCGGCTCGATCGCCCATTGCCAGATGCTGGCGCAAACGGGCATTATTTCGGCGGCCGATCAAGAAAAAATCACTCACGGGCTGAACACGATCCTGGCAGAGATCGAGGCCGGCACATTCGAGTTCTCCACCAGGCTGGAAGACATCCACATGAATATCGAGGCCCGTCTGGCCGATTTGATCGGGCCCGCAGCTGGCCGCCTGCATACCGCCCGCTCGCGCAATGACCAGGTGGCGGTCGACCTCAGGCTGTGGGTCAAGGACGAGTGCTTTCGCGTCGCCGAGGCGCTGAAGGGGCTGATCACGGCGTTCCTAGATCGCGCCGAGGAGCATGCGGCAACGGTGATGCCGGGCTTCACCCACATGCAGGCGGCGCAGCCGGTGACCTTCGGCCACCACTGCATGGCCTATGTCGAGATGTTTGCGCGCGACCTGTCTCGCGTCCGCGATGCGATTGAGCGTATGGATGAAAGCCCGCTCGGCGCTGCCGCCCTTGCCGGCACCAGCTTTCCGATTGACAGGCACGAGACAGCGAAGGCGCTTGGCTTCCGCGAGCCGATGCGCAATTCGCTCGACAGCGTTTCGGATCGCGATTTCGCGCTCGAGTTCCTGGGCGTAGCAGCGATCTGCGCGACGCATCTGTCGCGACTGGCTGAAGAGATCATCATCTGGTCGACGCCGCAATTCGGCTTCGTCAGGCTGTCGGATAGTTTCTCGACGGGTTCGTCGATCATGCCGCAGAAGAAGAATCCCGACGCTGCCGAACTGGTGCGCGGCAAGACCGGCCGCGTCACCGGGCACCTCGTCGGCTTGCTGACAGTAATGAAGGGCATGCCGCTGACCTATGGCAAGGACATGCAGGAAGACAAGGAATCCGTCTTCGACGCGGCCGAGACGCTCGACCTGATGCTGGCGGCAATGACCGGCATGGTGCGCGACATGACGGTGAACACCGCGGCGATGAAAAAGGCCGCCGGCGCCGGCTATTCGACTGCGACCGACCTCGCCGACTGGCTGGTGCGCACGCTCGGCCTGCCGTTCCGCGAGGCGCACCATATCACTGGCCGGGCGGTGGCGCTGGCCGAGGACAGGAAGATCGGGCTCGACAGGCTTTCGCTGGAGGATCTGCAGTCCATTCACCCCGGTATCAGCGCCGACGTGTTTTCGGTCCTTGCCGTGCAGAATTCTGTAAAGAGCCGCACGAGCTTCGGCGGCACCGCGCCGTCCGAGGTGCGCAAGCAGATCCGCTACTGGAAAAAGCGGCTCGCCAAGGCGTAAGACGCGGGGTGCAATGGCCGCAAAACTCGGCTAGAAGCGGCTGCGGGCAAAAGTTTCGGACGGATGGCACGATGACCGGAAGCAGGATTTTGGTGACGCTGACGCTGTTGGCAGCAATGGCCACCGTTGCGGCCTGCGGCAGGAAGGCTGCGCTTGATACGCCCTACGCGGCCGCCGTGCAGGCCCGCAAGGACGCCGAGAAGGCCAAGCAACCTTTGCCGCCGGAGCCGGAAAAACCTGTTGAGGACAAGAAATTCATCCTCGACCCGCTGCTCTGATTTTTCGGACCAATCTCGTGAACCATTTCGACTACCGCGACGGCGCGCTGCATGCCGAGGACGTGGCGATATCAGACATCGCCGCCAGCGTCGGCACGCCGTTCTATTGTTATTCGACGGCGACGCTGACCAGGCATTTTCGCGTCTTCACAGAGGCCTTTGCCGGGCTCGACGCCCTCGTCTGCTATGCCATGAAGGCGAATTCGAACCAGGCCGTGCTGAAGGTGTTGGCAAGACTCGGCGCCGGCGCCGACGTGGTCTCGGAGGGCGAATTGCGCCGCGCTTTGGCGGCCGGCATTCCGGCAAGCAAGATCCTGTTTTCGGGCGTCGGCAAGACCGCGCGCGAAATGGATTTTGCGCTCTCGGCCGGCATTCTCTGTTTCAACGTCGAATCCGAACCGGAGCTGGAGCTGCTGTCGGCCCGCGCGACCGCGCTGGGCAAGATCGCGCCGATCTCGCTGCGCATCAATCCGGATGTCGACGCCAGGACGCACAACAAGATTTCGACTGGGAAGGCCGAGAACAAGTTCGGCATTCCCTGGCAGCAGGCACGAAAGGTTTATGCGCGCGCGGCTGAGCTGCCGGGCATCAAGGTCACCGGCATAGACACCCATATCGGCAGCCAGATCACCGAATTGCAGCCCTTCGACGAGGCCTTTGCGCTGCTGGTGGAGCTGGTCGGCGCCTTGCGCTCCGACGGTCATGCCATCGAGCACATCGATGTCGGTGGCGGCCTTGGCATTCCCTACCGCGTCGACAACAACCCGCCGCCTTTGCCCGATGCCTATGCCCGGATCGTCAGAAAGCATGTCGTCGCCGAACTCGGGCTGAAAGTGATGTTCGAGCCAGGCCGGCTGATCGTCGGCAATGCCGGCATCCTGGTCTCGGAGGTAATCTTCGTGAAGGAGGGCGACGCCAAGAACTTCCTCGTCGTCGACGCCGCGATGAACGACCTGATCCGGCCGACGCTTTACGACGCTTTCCACGACATCAAGCCGGTGGCGCAGCAGCCGGCCGCAGCACCGCGCATGAAGGTCGACGTCGTCGGCCCGGTTTGCGAGACCGGTGACTATCTCGGGCTCGACCGTGACCTGCCCCGGCTGAAATCCGGCGACCTGATCGCTGTCGCCACCGCCGGCGCCTATGGCGCCGTCCAGGCCGGCACCTACAATACCAGGCTGCTGGTACCGGAAGTGCTGGTCGACGGCGACCGCTTCCACGTTGTGCGCCCGCGCCAGACCTATGACGAGCTGATCGGACTGGATTCGGTGCCGGACTGGTTGGAGTAGAACTCTGCAGCTACAGGCGGTGCTGAATGAGCGCCCTGGTTTCGGCGATCCTGTTCTCGTTCCGGCGATAGAATGTCCACTGCTTGATGCGCTTGCTGCGCAAAAGCCCTGCCTGGGTGAGCACGCGCATATGTTCGCTGAGCGTCGCCTGGGTGATCCCCAGCTTTTCAGCGATCAGCAGCGCGCAGACTCCGTCGTCGACCAGATCGCCGTCCGCCTGCGGCGGAAAGTGCGCGAGCGGGTCCTTGAGCCAATCGAGGATCTGCAGCCTGCGCTCGTTGGCAATCGCTTTGAAGACGTCGACCTCTTGCATTTAGCTACTTTGCCAAGTTACTAAGTAATGTCAACTCTGAATGTCAGCCCTGGGAGTGAAAGCATGCTGCACGGCCACACGATCACACGCGAGCGCATTGCGGCGATGGAACCACGCATCCGACCCTTCGTGCGCCACACGCCGGTGCTGCGCGTCGACATGGCCGATTTCGGCCGCCCGGCTCTGCCGGTCGACCTGAAGCTTGAGTGCTTGCAGCATTCCGGCTCGTTCAAGGCGCGTGGTGCGTTCACCAATCTCCTCGAACGGCCGGTTCCTGCGGCCGGCGTCGTCGCCGCATCGGGCGGCAATCACGGCGCCGCCGTCGCCTATGCCGCCATGCGACTCGGCCACAAGGCGACCATCTTTGTTCCCGAAGTGAGCCCGCAGGCCAAGCTGGACCGCATCCGCGGCTACGGCGCCGAGCTGATCGTCGGCGGCGCCCGTTATGCCGAGGCGCTGGCCGCCAGCGAGAGCTTCGCCGAAAAATCCGGCGCCCTGCAGATCCACGCCTTCAACCAGGAGGAGACGCTGGTCGGGCAGGGCACGCTCGGCCTCGAAATCGAGGCCGACCTTCCGAAGCTCGACACCCTGCTGGTTGCTGTCGGCGGCGGCGGCCTGATCGGCGGCATCGCCGCCTGGTTTTCCGGCCGCATCAGGATCATCGCGGTCGAGCCGGAGGGTGCGCCGACGCTTCATCGCGCGTTCGCCGCGGGCCGACCCGTCGACGCGCCGGCTGAGGGCGTCGCCGCCGATTCGCTCGCGCCAAAGCGTGTCGGCGAAATGATGTTTCCTATCGCCGAGGCATTCGTCGAGCGCTCGATCCTGGTCGGCGACGACGACATTATCGCCGCCCAGGCGGCGCTGTGGGACCGCGTGCGAATCATCTCCGAGCCGGGCGGTGCGGCCGCCTTCGCGGCGCTCCTGTCCGGCCGCTACGCACCGGCTAGAGGCGAGCACGTTGCCGTACTGGTCTGCGGCGCAAACGCCAATCCGGCGAAATTCTGACAATATCCGGGGCATTATTGTTCACGTTTTGGGGAACCGCCTCGCCTTCGCCGTGTTTGTTGGTATCCTTAGGGCGATGTGCATCCGCTTGGACGCACGAAGTACGCGCTAAGATTTTAGGTCTTCGCATCGTGCTTCCCGGAAATCGACTTTTCGGGCCCATGCGATAGACTCGTGAGGCCTGGGCTATCCCGCCCGGCCAGGAAGGGCCGATGACGCAACGACCCATTTTCACCAGCGATCGCAGTCTGGCCAGGCGCCTTGCCTTGAGCCGGCTGGGGACGCAGGTCTCGATAATCGTCGAACGCGGCTGGCCATTGCTGCTGCCGCTGATCATCGTCGCCAGCCTGTTCCTCAGCATTTCGTGGCTCGGCCTATTCCCATTTTTGCCCGATCTGGCGCGGATCGGTCTTATCACGGCATTCGGCGTCGCAGCGCTTGCCGCACTCTACCCGCTGCGTTTCTTCCGCACGCCATCCAGTGCCGAGGTCGACCGCCGCATCGAGGCGGCCAACCGGCTGCTGCACAGCCCGGTGCAGGTCCAGACCGATCGCCCGAGCGGCAAGGAAAGCATTTTTTCGCAAGCCCTGTGGCGCGAGCATCAGCGGCGCATGGCTGACCGGCTGGGCGAGCTTGGCGGCGACGTGCCGCGCACACGCGTGCCGGAACGCGACCCGTGGGCGTTGCGCGCCGTTGCCGCGCTTTTGTTGGTCACTGCCTTTGCCTTCTCCTTCGGGCCGTCGGGCGGCAGGCTGGGCGACGGCTTTGTTGCCCGTGCCGCCCGCGACGTCGTGCCGCCGCGCATTGATGCCTGGGTGACGCCGCCGGCCTATACCGGCAGGCCGCCGATATTCCTGAACGCCCCAGTCCTTGCCAACAACGCCACTCAAACGGCGCCGACCTTCACCGTTCCGGAGGGCAGCGATGTGTCGCTGCGCGTCACCGGCGGTTCGGGCGAGGAAACGCTGAGTTACGCCGACACCGGCGGCAACACCCGCGCCATCGATCCGACCGGGCCGCAAGCCGCCAAGACTGAGGCAGCTCCGGCAACGCCTTCCACCGTGCGCCAGTTCAGCGGCAAGTTGACGGCCGACGGCACGCTGACGCTGCAGTCCGGCGACGGCGAGCTCGGCCGCTGGGCCTTCGCCATAATTCCCGACAAGCCGCCGCAGATCCGCTTTGTCGGCGAGCCGAAGCGCGCCGTCAACGGCGCCTTCGAACTCAACTACCAGATTGACGACGACTATGGCGCGGCCTCCGCCAAGGCCGTTTTCGCATTGGCCGATCCGCAGGCACCCAACGCGCATCCGCTCTATGGCCCGCCGGAAATGCCGCTGACGTTGCCGCGCCGCGGCGGGAAGGCGAATGCCGCTAAGACGACGAAGGACCTGACCGACCATGTCTGGGCCGGTGGTAACGTCAAGCTGTCGCTTGTCGCCACCGACGGTGCCGGACACACGGCGACCAGCGAAACCAAGACGCTGGTGATGCCGGAGCGGCCATTCTCCAACCCGTTGGCGCGGGCTGTTGTCGAGCAGCGCCGCATGCTGGCGCTCGACGCCTATGCCAAGGACCGGGTGCTCGACCTAATGGATGCGATCACGCTCAGGCCCGAAGACACGTTCGACAACATGACGCACTACCTCGCCATCATGAGCGCCCGCACCCGGCTGAAGATGGCTGACAGCGACGACCAATTGCGCGACGAGGTCGCTTACCTCTGGGAGATCGCGCTCGGCATCGAGGAAGGCAATCTGTCGGCGGCCGAGAAGCGGCTGCGCCAGGCGCAGCAGGCGCTGCAGGATGCGATCAAGAACGGCGCCAGCGACCAGGAGATCGAGAAGGCGATGAAGGAACTGCGCGAGGCGATGAACCAGTTCCTGCAGGAATTCGCGGCGCGGGCGCAGCAGAATCCGAATGCGCCACAGATGCAGCAGAACGGCCGGGAACTGCGCCAGAGCGACATCGACCGCATGATGGACCAGATCGAGAACCTGGCGAAATCCGGCAATCGCGACCAGGCGCAGCAATTGCTGTCTGAGCTGCAGGACATGATGAACAATCTGCAGGCAGGCCGCCAGCAACAAGGCGGTCAGCAGGACAGCGAGATGCGTCAGCAGATGGATAAGCTGGGCGAGATCATGCGGCGCCAGCAGGAGATGATGAACGACACCTTCCGCATGGACCAGATGCAGCGTGGCCAGCAACAGCGCGGGCAGAACCGCGACGAGCAGCTCGGCGAGAACGGTGAGCCGGGCCCGATGGACGAACAGGGCAAGCCCGGCCTGGGCGACGACCGCGATCCGCTCGGCCGGCCGGGGCAGATGACGCCGCAGGAATTCGCCGATGCGATGAAGCAGTTGCAGGAAGGCCAGGGCAAGCTGCAGAGCGAGCTCGATCAATTGAGGAAGAGCCTCGAAGGCATGGGCCTCGACCCCAATGAGGGGTTTGGCGAGGCCGGCAAATCCATGGGCAATGCCGAACAGGCGCTCGGCGAGGGCGAAGGCGACCAGGCCGTCGGTCACCAGGGCCGCGCATTGGAAGCCTTGCGCAGGGGCGCCAAGGACATGATGAAGCAATTGCAGGCGATGCAAGGCGACCAGGGCGGCAACGGCCAGGGCGGACGACAGCAGAATGCCGACCGTGACCCGCTCGGGCGGCCCCGCACCAGCGAGGGTCCCGATGACGGGAGTTCGGTGAGAGTGCCTGACGAGATCGACGTGCAGCGTGCCCGCCAAATCCTCGAAGCGATCCGCAAGCGGCTCGGCAATGCACTCAGCCCCGATATCGAGCGCAGCTATCTGGAGCGGCTGCTGGAGCTGAAGTAAGGCTGCCTGTATTCGGAAGATCGCCGCGCGCGGTCCGTGGTGGCCGCCACCGCCGGACTGAGCGGCATTCTTTAACGGTTGGTGAACGCCTCGCGGATCGCCTCTTCCATGCCGTCGATGGCCTCGCCGGAAGCGTTCGGGTTGCGCCGCAGCACCACGTTCGAGGAATCGATGTCGCCGAACCCGTCGGCGGTCGTAAGCTCGCGGCAGCCGGCCGGAATGTTGCTGCGCGAGATCGGCGCAATCGCCAGCCCGGAGGTGACGGCGAGCCGCAGGCCGCCATTGGTATCGCTGGTGTAGGCGACACGATAGGCGAGATCGCGCTGTTCCAGCGACTTTATCGCGAAATCCTTGCACCAACCGGCACGGTTGTAGAGCGCGATCGGCACCGGCCGCTCCTCATGCATGTGATGCAGCTCTGACGTCACCCATACGGTCGGGTCATGCATCAGCACCTCACCGCCCGACAGATCCTGCCATTCGAACACCACCGCCAGATCGAGCTCGCCAGCGGCGAGCGCCGCGATCTGCGCACCGGAATGCGCGTAGCGGACGGTGATGTCGACCTGAGGATGGCGCTTGGCAAAGGCGCCGAGCGCGCGCGACAGGATCGCGTGGCCATATTCCTCCGGGATACCGATGCGCACCGGCCCGCCAAGCGGCGCCGCGACCATCGATGCCGCCGTCTCGTCGAGCAGTGAAACGATGCGCCTGGCGTTGGCGATGAGCTCGCCGCCGCGCCGTGTCAGCGCCACACCGCGCGAGCCGCGCTCGAACAGGCTGTCGCCGATCATGCCTTCAAGCTTCTTCATCTGCATCGAGACCGCCGACTGGGTGCGCCCGGCCCGCTCCGCCGCCTTGGTGAAATTACCACTGTCGGCGACCGCCACGAAGGTTCGCAACAGGTCGCTGTCGAGATTGGGTCGCATGTGCCCGCCATAAGAAAATCTGATTGCTGGCATCATTCCAATTCGTTTGCAACATGTCAAACGGCGGACAATAGTTCGCCTTACCCATTGGATATGCGGCCGCGAAATCGGCCGCGGACCAATCAAAAGTCCTCACTCGTACCCGCTGCCCGAAATGGCGGCGGGTTCTTTTTACCCGGATGCAGGCCTGTGTTCGGCCGCGCACGCGGGGACAGGAGCGCCTATGCAGAATCGGCTTGTGCTCGGCATCCTCAGCCTCTGTCTCGGCGTACTGGTCTTTTCGCTGCAGGACCCGCTGGTCAAGGCGGTGTCGAGCCACTATCCGGTCACCGAGGTGATGGCGATCCGCTCGATCGTCGCCCTGCCGATCCTGGTTTTCCTCGTCCACGCCGATGTCGGATTGCAGGCAATCCTGTCGAAGCGGTTCGGCATGCTGACGATGCGCGCCTTCATCCAGTTCACCTCCTACACGGCCTACTATCTGGCAATCGCCGCCCTGCCGCTGGCTGACGCGGTGGCGCTCTATTTCATGGCGCCGCTGTTCATCATGGCGCTGGCCGGCCCCTATCTCGGCGAACGCGTGTCCTGGCAGGCGCTCGCCACCGTCCTGGTCGGCATGCTCGGCGTGCTGGTGATGGTGCGCCCAGGCGCCGGCTTGTTCGACTGGGCGGCGCTGCTGTCGCTAGGTTCGGCTCTGCTCTACGGTTTCTCGCAGCTGATGGCGCGCAAGATCGGCGACACCGAATCCTCGACCGTCATGGCGTTCTATCAGAACGGCGCCTATCTGGTCGGCGCGGCCTTGGTAGCGGCATTGTTTTGGCTGGCAGGCATTGACCACGCCGTGCATCCGAGCCTCGAGTTCCTCGTCCGGCCATGGGCCTGGCCGGCGACGCCGGATCTCCTCAAGATGGGGGCATGCGGCTTCGTTGCCTCGGCCGGAATGATCCTGTTGTCGCAGGCCTACCGGCTGGCGCCCGCCAACAGCGTCGCCACCTTCGAATACACCGGTATCATCTGGTCGCCGCTATGGGGTTTTCTGTTCTTTGCCGAAATGCCGCGACCAGCGACGGCGGCCGGCGCAGCCCTCATCATCGGCGCCGGGCTTTTTGCGCTCAATGCCGGCCGGCGCCGGAGCGGCGAGCCAGCCATTGCGGCGACCTGCGACCCTGCCTGAAGGCGGTCGACCTTGGGCTTTAGGCGAAGCAGGCGAGCGCCTGTTCGACGCGGGCGCGGATTTCAGCCAGCGCGAACGGTTTTTGCACGACGTCGAGAATAATGCCGTCCAATTCCTCGGCGCGCTCGCGTTGGTCGGCATAGCCGGTCATCAGAACGATCTTCACCGCCGGGAACAGCGCCGCTGCCGCCTTGGCCATCTCGATGCCGTCCATCTCCGGCATGCGGATGTCGGACAGCACAAGGTCGTAGCCCCCCTGCGCCGCCCCGATCAGAGAAAGACCGTGCGCGCCATCGGCGGCAACAGTGACATTATGCCCGGCGCGTTCGAGCGCACGGGCGGCGAGGCTGCGGACGGATTCATCGTCCTCGACGATCAGGAGCTTTGCCATGGGCAGGATATTTGGCGAGGAAAAGTTGATGTTTCCTGAAGGCGCTGAGGGTCGATGAGGCCTTTTCAGAATTCGCTCTGGCGAGTCAGATGGCGTGGTTTTCGAGAACCGGAGCGGAGCGGACTGTCGACTCCGAGAGCACCGGAAGCGCTCAAAACTGCGTCAGGTGGCCGCCGGAGTAGAATTATCAAAAGACCTCAAGCGTCGCCCTTGACGATGCCGACGAACGGCAATTCGCGAAACGCGTGGGCGACGTCCATGCCATAACCGACGACGAAATAATCGGGGCAGTCGAAGCCGACATAGTCGGCGTTGAGCGTGGTCTGGCGGCGCATGCGCTTGTCGAGCAGCACGGCGATGGCACAGCTCCTCGCGCCGCGCGACAGCATGAGGTCGCGGGTGAAACTCAGCGTTTTGCCGGATTCCAGAATGTCGTCGATGAGAAGCACGTCGCGGCCGGCGACCTCGTTGTCGATGTCGCGCAGCACCCTCACCTCACCGCTGGTCGTGCCGGCGCCATAGCTGGAGATGAAGATGAACTCGACCTCCGGCGACAGGCCGACATCGTGCATGGCACGGATAAGATCGGCGGCGAAGATGAATGATCCTTTCAGCACCGAGATTACCAGAAGGTCGTGGTAGTCGTGCCCGGCGATCTCCTTGGCAAGTTCCAGGTTCCGCCGCGCAATGGCGGACGCTGAAAACAGGACTTCGATGTCCTTGCCGCGCACGACTGGCATTGGCTGCCCTTCCAGAAATGATCGCCTTGTAGGCGAAGCCGACCGAAACGGTCTTCAACCCCGTTTCTAGGCATGTCGAGCCGGCTGGCAAGGCCAATCTTTCGCAGGACGCCCGCGAACGGTCGGATGCCCCAGCGCGTCGCGAATCGTTTACTTGGTGACCCGTTGATTTTCCGGCGCCGTTCTAACGAATCAGCGCATGGCCGCCCGACATCCAGAAGGCGGCAAAGGCGGCACCGACGCCGACAATCCAGAAGATCGGCCCACCGTGCACCCACAACGGCCGTTCGACGGCGGTTTCGGGCTTGCGCAACATGTCCATGCCTTCGATGGAAGGCGTGGAAATCATGCGGGCAGGCGGCGGCGCAAAGTCTGGACGTGTAAAATGGCGGGGCAGCACCTCATAGTCGGCATCGATGACGTCGGCGGTCACGTCATGCATGATGCGTTCCGGCCCGGCGGCCGGATCGGTCATGATTTCGCCGGAAACCGGGCGCGCGGTTCGATCCTCAGCCATCATGGCCTGACACTACAGCACCTGTTCGCTGTTCGTTTCTTTTGGGTAAACGGAAATGGTTAACGCTTCCCCACCGGAACCCCTGGGACTCGCTCGAAAAGCCGCCAAATTAACCGTCGGTTAACCATGCCGGCCGATGGTCTTACCACAGAAAGGGCTGGCATCTTGCCGCCAAGAATTTCAGGTCGTCGAAAGTGATCCGCTTCGAAAATGTCGGCCTCCGCTATGGCATGGGTCCGGAGATTCTCCGCGACATCTCCTTGCACATTCCGGAGCGCTCCTTTCAGTTCCTGAGCGGACCTTCAGGCGCCGGCAAGACGACGTTGCTGCGGCTTTTGTTCATGTCGCTGAAGCCGACGCGCGGCCTGATCACCATTTTCGGCAAGGACCGTTCGCGCATCTCGCGCACCGAATTGCCGCATCTGAGACGGCGCATCGGCGTGGTGTTCCAGGATTTTCGTCTGCTCGACCATATGACCACCTATGAGAACGTGGCCTTGCCGCTACGCGTACGCGGCCGCGAGGAAGCGACCTACCGCACCGACGTCACCGAGCTGCTGAAATGGGTCGGCCTCGGCGAGCGCATGCATGTGCTGCCGCCGGTGCTGTCTGGCGGCGAGAAGCAGCGCGCCGCCATCGCCCGCGCGTTGATCGAGCAGCCCGAGATCCTGCTCGCCGACGAGCCGACCGGCAATGTCGACCCGCCGCTGGCGCGACGCTTGCTGCGATTGTTCATCGAGCTCAACCGGCTGGGGACCGCCGTGGTGATCGCCACACACGACCTCGGCCTGATGGAACAGGTCGACGCACGGCGAATGATCCTGGCCGGCGGAAGGCTGGACATCTATGACTGAGCTCTCCGTCGAACATTTCGAGGGTCAGGACGCCGCGGCGGCAAAGCCCCGCGTCCAGCGCAAGATGGCGCCGATCGTGCCGGCGCAGAACATCGCCGGCCGGGCGCTGGTGCTGGTCATCGCCATCATGACGTTTCTGTCCTGCCTGACGTTTGGCGCAGTCACGCTGGTGCGTGACACCGCCTCCGTCTGGGAGAACCAGATCTCGCGCGAAGCGACCATCCAGATCAAGCCGGTCGATGGCCTCGACATGGAGGCCGCACTTGCGCTTGCCTCGCAGATCGCCGGCGAGTTCCCTGGCGTGAAAAGCGCCAGGATCGTCGATCGCGAAGCAACGGCCCGACTGCTCGAGCCTTGGCTGGGCTCGGGCCTGAACATCGATGAGCTGCCGGTGCCGCGCCTGATCATCATCACCATTGACGAGAACAGTCCGCCCGATTTCGCCGCACTGCGTGCGGCAATCACGCCGAAGCTGCCGAGCGCCTCGCTCGACGATCATCGCACCTGGGTGGACCGGCTGGTTGCTATGGCCCGCACCACGGTAACGATCGGTATCGCAGTGCTGGCGCTGATGCTGTCTGCGACGGTGCTGACCGTTGTATTCGCGACGCGCGGCGCCATGGCCGGCAACGGCCACATCATCGAGGTGCTGCATTTCGTCGGCGCCGAGGCGCGCTTCATCGCGCGCGAATTCCGCCGGCATTTTCTGGTCACCGGCATGAAGGGCGCCGCGGCAGGCGGCGCCGCGGCGATCCTCGTCTTCATCGTCTTCTCCTGGTGGTCGTCACGCAATATGGCGACACCGCAGGCCGACCAGGCGACCGCCCTGTTCGGCAATTTCGCCATCGGCTCGGCGGGTTATCTCGGGGTCGCTGTCATGGTGCTGGTGATCGGCGCGCTGACGGCGGCAACCTCCCATTTCACCGTGGTTACCTATCTCAGCGACATCGATATTCGCCAGCCGGACGCCGGCTAAAGGAAAGATCGATCACGGATGAAAACGCCTCGTCACGAAAATTGCATTTTTTTCCTACCAAAGGCCGTATTTCGGGATTAACCATTTCATGATGGACGTTCGGGACTCGACCGATACCGCTGGGTGCATGCCAGTGCTGGTTGCGCGTCCGCATGAATTCGCCGGGCCTGATGAATTTGCCAAGCCGGATCAATCCGCCAAACATGGGCGGCTGCTGGCAGCCCGCTCCTTGCGCCTCTCGGCTCTCCTTCTGCTCGCCCTTGTGGCGTTGTTTGTCGCCGGCTTCGGCTGGTTCGCCAATACCGTCAGCCGTCTGACGACGCCCGCCAATCCGGCAAGGGCCGACGCTATCATCGTGCTGACCGGCGGCCAGTCGCGACTCGACGCTGCTATGGGCCTGCTTGCGTCAGGCAAGGGCGAGCGGCTGCTGATCAGCGGCGTCCATCCTTCCGCCAGCCGCCGCCAGCTTCAAGCCGCGACCGGTGGCGACAAGAGGCTGTTTTCATGCTGCGTCGACATCGACCGCGCTGCGCTCGACACGATCGGCAATGCCGAGGAAAGCGCCAAATGGGTCGAGGACCATGCCTACGGCACCGTCATTCTCGTCACCAACAATTATCACATGCCGCGCAGCCTGCTGGAAATGGGCCGGCTGCTGCACGGCGCAAGGCTCGAGCCCTATCCGGTGGTCAACACCAACCTCGAGAATGGCGGCTGGCTGACCAAGCCGGAAGCGCTGCGTGTGCTGTTCACCGAATATAACAAATACCTGCTGGCGCTGGCGCGCGGCATCATGCCGGTGAAGCAAACCGAGAGCGTCGCGCTGGCCGACGCCGCAGGCGGAAGCTGAACGGCACCGGCACTTTTTATTCCCTAGCTCTTATTCCCTGGCTGCTGCATCCGATCGCAAGCGTGCGATCTCCTGTTCGAGCCGTTCGATGCGCTTGTCGCGTTCGCCCAGCGCCGCCGCCACGTCGGCCGCTTCGAAACGCTGCGGGATGTGCTGCGAGCAATTTGAATCCCAAGCCGAAACCGTAAACAGGATGACCTGCTCGGGTCGCGCCTTATAGTCTTGCGGCATCAGCTTTGCCGTCAGCTCGGCATCGCCCTCGACGACTTGCGCTTTGCCCCAGATCTTGATGCGCTGCCGGTGCGCATAATCGATCAGAAACAGGAAAGCCTGTGGGTTCTCGCTGAGGTTGCCCTGGGTGATGAACTGCCTGTTGCCGGAAAAATCGGCAAAGCCGATCGTCCGTTCGTCGAGCACCTTGAGGAAACCGGCAGGCCCGCCGCGATGCTGGATGTAAGGCTGCCCGTCCGCATTGGCGGTCGACAGAAAGACGCTGGTCTGCGCCTCGATGAAGGCGGCGAGATCGGGCGTGATTGCCGCCTGCCAGCCGCCACGCTCCTCGATACGGGCATAGGCCTGGCGCGAGCCCTTGCGGGCCTGGATCGCCTTCACCGTCAGGGTGAATGCGACATCGCTGGTGTGAGCGTTCATGAATATCTCCTTAGGCGCCGAGTGCGCTGCATTGTTCGCTTACGAGAATAGGGCCTTCCGTCTTCGAGATGCAGATGCCATATCTGCAACCTATCCTTCCGTTTTTCGGAAGGGCAAATTTTCGGTAGAGCTATGGATCGCCTCCAGTCCATGTCGCTTTTCGTTGCCGCGGCGGAGACAGGCAGCCTCTCGGCTGCCGGGCGTCGCTTCGGCATTCCGCTGACGACGGTCAGCCGCAAGGTTTCGGACCTGGAAAAGCACCTGAAGACACGGCTGTTGAACCGCTCGGCGCGGCAGCTGTCGCTGACCGATGCAGGCCACACCTATCTCGCCGCCTGTCGTCGCATTCTCGATGAGATCGGCGAGGCCGAGCGAATGGCCGCCGGCGAATACAGCGCCCCGACCGGCGAACTGATCGTCACTGCGCCGATCGTCTTCGGCCGCCTGCATGTGCTGCCGGTCGTCACCGGCTTCCTCTCCGTCTATCCCGAGGTAAGTGTGCGGCTGACACTCGCCGACCGGATAACCCAGCTGATCGAAGAGCACATCGACCTCGCCATCCGCATCGGCGAGCTTGCCGATTCGAGCCTGATCGCCACCCGCCTGGGTTCAATCCGTCGCGTCGTTTGCGCGAGCCCGGCCTATCTCGCCGAGCACGGCACACCGAAAACGCCGCAAGAACTTGCAGGACACAGTGCAATCACCTTCGAAGGGCTCACCGCCGCCAGTTGGAGCTTCGCCACCGGCAAGGCTGAATTCAGCGTGCCGGTCCGCTCCAGGTTACGGGTCAACACGGCTGAGGCAGCAATCGATGCGGCGATTGCCGGCGTCGGCGTGACGAGGCTGCTTTCCTACCAGATCGCCCCCGCCGTCCGGTCGGGTACGCTGCGCCCGGTGTTGCAGGAGTTTGAGCCGGACCCATGGCCGGTGAGCCTCGTCCATGCCGGCCAGGGGCTTCTGCCGGTGAAGCTGCGTGCATTCCTCGACTTCGCCGCCCCGCGCTTGAAGGAGCGGCTGGCACAGTCGACGTGGTAAATTCAGAGCAAAGGAGCGGACACCGGCTCATTGCCGGCCACTGCACCGTTTCCTTTTTGCCGGCGCTTGGTGTAACCAACGCACACCTCCTCACCGGGCACTTGCTGTATGCTCTATTTCCGCTCGCTGGCGTTCAATCTCGCCTTCTACCTCAACTTGATCGTCCAGATGATCCTCTGGACTCCGTATTATTTCCTGTCGCCGCGCCATCGCGCCTGGTTTGTGCCTAAATTCTGGTCGCGCACCAGCATGTGGCTCTACGATAAGGTCGCCGGCACCAGAAGTGAGATCACCGGCCTGGAAAACCTGCCTGAAGGCTCCTTCATCCTGGCGCCGAAGCACCAGTCCTTCTGGGACACGATCGCTTTCCTGCCGTATCTCGACGATCCCGTTTACATATTGAAGCGGGAGCTGACCTGGATCCCGTTCTTCGGTTGGTACATCTTGAAGATGCGGATGATTCCGGTCGATCGCGGCAGCCGCTCGAAGGCATTGAAGATGGTTATCGCCGCGACCAAACAGGAATTGGCGCGCAATCCGCGCCAGCTCATCATCTATCCCGAGGGCACGCGCCGTGCGCCGGGCGACGAACCGGTCTACAAATACGGCATCGTCGAACTTTATGCGCAACTTGGCATTCCAGTGGTGCCCGTCGCTCACGTCGCCGGCCTCTATTGGCCGCGCCGCAAATTCCTGCGCTATCCCGGTACGATCAAGGCGCGCTTCCTGCCGCCGATCCCGCCGGGCCTCGGCAAGGAAGAATTTATGCACCGGCTGATCGCCGAGACGGAAGCAGCCTGCGACCAGCTCCTCGTCGAGGCGTCGCAGACGCCGAACCCGCCGCCGATGCCGCCGACGGCGGTGAAAAGGCTTGGTGAGCTGGACGCGAAACGTGAATTGAAAGGCTGAGACACCCCGCCGCGAACGCCAGAAGGGCTCACGGCAAGGCAGCCAGGCCGGCTGTTGCAATCAGCGTCACGGCAAACACCAGATTGATGATCCGCGACGCCAGCGGTTTGCGAAGCAAACGTGCAAAAGCCGCGCCGGCGAGAAGCCACAAGAGATGAATGGCAACGATCATCAAGGCGAGGACCGCCAGCTTGGCTGAAATAGCAAGACCGCCGGCGCCGGAAGACGCGCCAGCAAACACGGGGGCAATCGCCACATAGGCTTTCGGATTGGCAACGGCCAGAAGGAACCCGCCAAGGAAAGTGGGAAGCGCTGCCCTACCGACGCGTGCCGCCAGGGGCGGCGCCGTCGCTATCTTGAACGCCAAATAGAGGATGTAGGCTGCCGAGGCGACCGCCAACAGCGCTGCGAGCTTCGGCAGCGCGGTGAGAACGGCCATGATGCCCGTCGCCACCACCAAAAGCACGAGGACCGTGCCGACAACGATTCCCGAGGCATAACGGAGCGAATCGCGCAGGCCGAACGCGGCGCCGATCGCGGTGACACTTATCGTCGCCGGCCCCGGGCTGCCCATAACGATGGCCGATGCCAGCACAAGCGCCAGCAATTGCTGCCATAGCTGCTGATCGAGAAGACCCTGTCCGGCCATGCGACGTCCCTGCATCCTGTGACGATGCAGGGACGGTAGGGCAAGGCAGCGGCGCCGGTCTTGAACGATCGTGCGCGGCTATGCGCTGCCCTTGTCGAGCTCGGCGATATCGTCCGGGCTGAGCTGCAACGACGCGGCCCGCACCAGGCTGTCGAGCTGGTCGAGCGTCGTCGCGCTGGCGATCGGAGCGGTGACGCCGGGCCGCGCCATCACCCAGGCCAGCGCCACTTCTGCCGGCTTGGCCGAATGTCTGGCCGACACGGCATCGAGCGCTGAGAGGATGCGCATGCCGCGCGTGTTGAGATAGCCTTTCACACCGCCACCGCGCGGGCTTTTGCCGAGGTCGGACTCGCTGCGGTACTTGCCGCTCAAAAATCCCTTGGCGAGGCTGAAATAGGTGATGACGCCGATGTCCTCGGCCACGCACAGATCGCGCAGCGGACCATCGAAGGACGAGCGGTCGTAGAGGTTGTACTCCGGCTGCAGCACCTCGTAGCGCGGCAGGCCGCGCAGGCTTGCCACGTCGAGTGCGGCGCGTAACTGGGCGGCGTCGAGGTTGGAAGCGCCGGCATAACGGATTTTGCCCTTGTCGAGCAGTTTCTGGTAAGCGCCGAGCGTTTCCTCATACGGCGTCGCCGGGTCGGGCCAATGCGACAGATAGAGATCGACGCTGTCGACCTGCAGCCTCTTCAGCGAAGCATCGATGGCCTTTTCGATATAGGCGGCCGAAAGGTCCCTCTTGCCCTGTCCCATATCCGAGCCGACCTTGGTGATGACGACGACCTTGTCGCGGTTGCCGCGGCTCTTCATCCATCTGCCGATGATGGCTTCGGATTCGCCGCCCTGGTGGCCGGCAATCCAGCGCGAATAGGAATCCGCCGTGTCGATGGCGTTGAAACCGGCCTCAATGAAGGCATCGAGCAGGTCGAACGAGGTTTTCTCATCGGCGGTCCAGCCAAACACGTTGCCGCCCAGAACCAATGGCGCGATGGATAGGTCGGTGCGACCGAGACGACGTTTCTGCAAAACTGATCTCCATGGTGATTCATGCTGGGGCGGATGGGAGCCGCCGACCGGGCTAACCTATGTCGCGCCGTGGCAACGTCAAACGTATAGCCTCTTTGCCAACCCGCCGGCGCTTCACAAAGCCGCGACCCGCCGCGCCGTGTCCGGCTCAAGGCGCTGGTTCCCGGAATCCAAACCAGCAGCCTCTGAAGAAACGATCTGGCAAATTTGGCACATAGATTGTCAAATCTGCCAATTCTGACTTTTGCCAGCCGACCGTAGGTTCCGCCGCGCCAACGCTGTCGGCCGGGCCCAGACTGTTGGCATGGGATCATTTGTTATGGAGAACGGCATGAAAGCAATCGTATTTGACGCCATCGGTTCGCCGCGCGACGTGCTCTACATGGACGACCTGCCGATTCCGCGCATCGGCGACGGCGAGGTGCTGGTCAGGATGGTCTCGGCTTCGATCAATCCGGGCGACTTCCTGTTTATCCAGGACCTCTATCCCGAACCGAAGAAGCCGCATTTTCCCCGGCAGATCGCGGGAAACCACGGTGCCGGCATCGTCGAAGCCGTTGGCGCGAATGTCTTGCTGGAACCGGGCACGCTTGTCGCGTTCAGCTATTATGGCAGCTGGGCCGAGTACGCGGCCATTCCCGCCGAATGGCTGATCCCGTTGCCTGCGGACTATCCGGTCGAACGCGCCGGGCAGATGGTGAACCCCATTACCGCGTGGGATCTGCTGACGGATTCCCGTGTCCGGCCCGGGCAGTGGCTGGCTGTCACGGCCGGCTATTCGTCGATTTCAACAATGGTGATGCAGTTCGCCCAACGACGCGGCATCAACGTCATCGCGCTGGTGCGGCGCTCGCACCAGAGCTTCGACCTGAAGACGCTTGGCGCCTCTGTCATTCTTGACCTTTCGGACTTGAAGGCAAGTATCCGGGAAGCGGTGATGGATATCAACGGCGGCGCCGGATTGAACGGGATTATCGACAATGTCGGCGGACCTGTCAGCGGCGAATTGATCCGCACCCTGGCGCTCGGCGGGCAGATGGTGATCAATGGCGGAATGAGTGCCGAGCGCTTCGAACTGCACAATTTCGATGTGTTGCTGAGCGGCGTCGAAATCAGGGCAAATATCTATCGCTACTTCTTTTCGCCGCCTGCCGAAGCCGACCGGCCTGTCCTACGCGAGATCATCGACATCTTTGGCCAGCCGGGCTTCCACGTTCCTGTCGGCGGTCTCCACGCGCTGACCGAGTTCAAGCTTGCGGTGGCAAACAGCCTGGATCGCGCCGACCTTGGTAAACAGATTTTCAGGATGTAGCCCGCGTCACGGCACCGAAAACATCATGATAACGATAAAAGGCGCTACGTCGCGATCCGTCTCGTCACGTCTTCCAGCCAATGATCGCTTATACCCAGTGCTTCGAGGTGCTCCAGCGTGCTGAGCACGTAATCCTCATTCCTCCCCGACTGGCCGACGGCGCCGCGAACGACGGCCGCCGCCTCGGCCGGGTCGAGCGCACCGGCATATTGCTCGTGGCTGCGGTCCACGACATAGGCGATGGCTTCGACCGTCCCGCTCCCATCCGTTTCACTTTTGTCGAGGCGAACGCTGAGCACACGTTCGAGATAGACGTTGGTGACCAGCTCGCGTTCGCGCAGATAGGTGATGACCTCGTTGCGCAGCTCGCCTGGGACCCGGAACGCCAGCCCGATGCAGGAGCCGCCGCGGTCGAGTCCGAGCACCAGGCCCGGCCGTTCGCGCGTGCCGCGATGCACGAAAGAATAGACGCAGAGCGAACGGCGGTAGCCATGCAGGCGGGCACGCCGCGTCTCGACATGCGCAAATCCCGGCCGCCAGATCAGTGAGCCGTAGCCAAAAACCCAAAAATCGCCCATATCGCCAAGCCTGATTGTAACGAACCACTCCACCGGTGGTGTTTCAGTCCGTCTACCTGTTGTTGCCGCAAGCGACAGCCCGCCCGTGCCACCCGCGTTAACGAAAGCCGCAGCATGACGTCAAGTGACGAGCGCCAGCCGCCCAGCCAGCGTCGCCGCCTGTTGTGGCTTGCCGCTTTCATTCTCGCGCTGTTCGGCATCTACAGCGCGGGCTGGTTCTACCTGGCGGATCTGGTCGAGAGCGCCGCCGACAAGGCGGTCGCCGATCTCGATGACAAGGACATCAAGGCCGCCTGTGCCAACCTCGCGGTCAGCGGCTATCCTTTCAGCTTCACCCTTTCCTGCGACAGTCTGGCTTACGAGGATGACAGCCGCAACGTCGCGGCATCGACAGGCAAGATCAACGCTGCCACCCAGATCACGCAGCTTCTGTCGCCTGCCGCCGAGCTCAGGGGGCCGCTCAGGACCTCCGTTCCCGGCATGACCCCGCTCTGGATCGACTGGGATGATCTGCGGGCCGACATGAAGCTGTCCTGGCCGCTGCCGAGACGCCTCTCGCTGCAGGCAGAAGGCCTGTCCGGCCAGACCGATCCCGCAGACGATACCGATCCCGTCTCGCTGTTCAGCGCCGGAACTGCCAGCGGGCAATTGCGCCCAAACGGCCCGGACATCGACTATGCCGGCAATTTCACCGATCTCGAAATCGACGCGGCGGCCATCGACGGGCGCGTCTTGCCGCCGCTCGATGGCAGCGGCGATGTGACGCTGAAGAACGGCGTGATGCTGATCATGGCAAACCCGAAGAGCCTGCGCGGCCTCGCGGCCGAAATCCACGAGCTCGATCTGTCGTCCGGAACTGCGCGCATCACCGTTTCCGGACCGCTGTCGGTCGATGACGGCGGTCTCATAAATGCCGATCTGACGATCAAGCTCAATGATCCAAAGGCCGTGGCGGCGATCCTTGCCACCGCCATCCCCGAGCAGAAGAAAGAGATCCAAACCGGCTTTGCCGGACTGGCGCTGCTCGGCAACCAGCCGTCGATGCCGCTGAAGATCGTCAGGGGCAAGGCCTCGCTCGGCTTCATCCCGCTCGGCAAGATCAAGCCGCTTGACTAGGCGGTCGGGACTGCGATCGGCCTGCCGCGGCTTATCCCTTCGGCGGGTGTTCGACTGCCTGGCGACCGAAATCCGGTACGTCGATGTCCTGGCCGGCCTCGATGATCGAGCGGCGGACGGCGCGGGTGCGGGTGAACAGGTCGAACAGCTTTTCGCCGTCGCCCCAGCGGATCGCCCGCTGCAGCGAGGACAGATCTTCCGAGAATCGCGCCAGCATTTCGAGGATGGCGTCCTTGTTGTGCAGGCAGACGTCACGCCACATGGTCGGGTCGGACGCCGCGAGACGGGTGAAGTCGCGAAAGCCGGAAGCCGAGTATTTGATGACCTCGGACTTGGTCACCGACTCCAGATCGTCGGCGGTACCGACGATGTTATAGGCGATGATGTGCGGCAGGTGCGAAACGATGGCCAGCGTCATGTCGTGATGCTGCGGGTCCATCGTGTCGATGTTGGAGCCGCAGCGGCGCCAGAATTCCGAGAGCCTTTCCAGTGCCGCGGGATCGGTGCCGGGCAGCGGCGTGAAGATGCACCAGCGGTTCTCGAACAGTTCGGCAAAACCGGCATCTGGTCCCGACTTTTCGGTGCCGGCCAAAGGATGGCCGGGAATGAAGTGCACGCCATCAGGCACATGCGGCTGCATCTGCGCGATCACCGATGCCTTGGTCGAGCCGACATCGGTAAGGATGGCGCCCTTCTTCAGCGTCGGCGCGATTTCCGCGGCGACGGTACCCGAAGAGCCGACCGGCACCGAAACGACGACCAGATCGGCATCGCGAACCGCCTCTTTCGCATCCGTCGTGTAGGTGTCGCCGAGGGCGAGTAGGCTCGCCCGCGCCAGCGTCGCTTCGCTGCGCGTCGAAATCGCGACTTGGCCGGCGAGCCCCTCACGGCGGATGACGCGGGCCAGCGACGAGCCGATCAGGCCGATGCCGACCAGCGCGATCTTTTCGAACATCGGTGAGGTCATGGTGTTCTAGCTTTTCAGGAATGTCGCGAGTGCGGCGGCAACGCCGCGGTTGGCCTCTTCGGTGCCGATGCTCATGCGCAGCGCGTTCGGAAAACCGTAGCCGGAAACGCGCCGCAATATGTAGCCGCGCGCACTGAGGTAGTCGTCGGCGGCCGCCGCCGAATGCTTTTTGTCCTCGGGAAAGTGGATAAGGATGAAATTGCCGACGCTCGGTGTCACCCGCAGCCCAAGCCCGCTTAGTTGCTCGGTCAGCCATGCCAGCCAGGTCTCGTTATGCGCCACGCTGCGCTCGATATGGACGCGGTCGCGGATCGCTGCGATGCCGGCCTCGATTGCCGTCGCATTGACGTTGAAGGGTCCCCGCACGCGGTTGATCGCGTCGATGACGTGCATTGGCGCATACATCCAGCCGATCCGCGCCCCGCCCAGGCCCAATTTGGAGAAAGTGCGGGTCATGACCACGTTTTCCGCGCTGCCCACCAACTCGACGCCGGCTTCATAATCGTTGCGCCGGACATATTCGGCGTAAGCTGCATCCAGCACCAGAAGCACGTTTCGCGGCAGGCCGGCATGCAGGCGGCGCACCTCCTGGAACGGCACGTAGGTGCCGGTTGGATTGTTGGGATTGGCAAGGAAGATGATCCTGGTACGCGGCGTCACCGCGGCAAGAATTGCATCGACATCGGCGCGTTCATCGGTCTCCTTGACCGTTACCGGGACGGCACCGGCCGATTGTATGTAGATCTTGTAGACCATGAAGCCGTGTTCGGTGATGATCGCTTCGTCGCCGGGTGCGAGGTAGGTCTGCGCCAGCAGGCCCAGAATCTCGTCGGAGCCGTTGGAACAGACGATGTTCGCCGGGTTGAGCCCGTGCACCTCGGCGATCGCTTCCCTCAGGCGCCTGGCGCTGCCGTCGGGATAGACCGCGAGCTTGTCTGCGACCGCGCGCGCGGCCTCTATCGCCTTTGGCGAAGGGCCGAGCGGGTTCTCATTCGACGACAATTTATGGACCTTGGCGACACCTTCAGGCGCCGTGCTCTTGCCGGGCACATAGGCTTCGATATCCATGATGCCGGCGCGGGGCCTTGGACGTGTCTGATCCGGTATCTGGCTCATTCCATGAAATCCGTCGAGAGTGCCTCCGTCCGGAGGCCGCAGCGGAAATACAAGCCGTGGCCCGGAATGTCGAGGGGCGGCAATTCGGGATCAAGAACTTGCCGTTGACGAAGCCATGCGTCGGTCCTAGAAGAGCAGCAACAGTTCCGTGGTGATTTGGCCGGTCGGCTTGCAGCCACGTTAAACAACTTGCTAAAGGGCCGTTTGCATCTTGTAACCGGCTTTGCGAAGGCATGGCCGGTTTTTTGTTGCCCTGGCTGGTTGTTGCCCGGACCGGCGGTGGACAACTGAAGGCCGGGCAAGGAGATGTGATGGTCGCTTTGCGCGCGCGAAAAACCAACAACGAGGCCGACCAGCCGTCGAGCCCGGTGTTGCGTTTCGGCGCCGACAAGCCGCTCAAGCTCGACGCCGGCACGCTGCTGTCGCCGTTCCAGATCGCCTACCAGACCTATGGCACGCTCAACGACGAGCGCTCCAACGCCATCCTCGTCTGCCATGCGCTGACCGGCGACCAGCATGTCGCCAACACCAATCCCGTGACCGGCAAGCCGGGCTGGTGGGAAGTGCTGATCGGCCCCGGCAAGATCATCGACACCGATCGTTTCTTCGTCATCTCGTCCAACGTCATCGGCGGCTGTCTCGGCTCCACCGGCCCCGCCTCGACCAATCCCGCCACCGCCAAACCCTACGGGCTCGACCTGCCGATCATCACCATCCGCGACATGGTGCGCGCGCAGCTGATGCTGGTCGAGCATTTCGGTATCGAACAGCTGTTCAGCGTGCTGGGCGGCTCGATGGGCGGCATGCAGGTGCTGCAATGGGCCTCGAGCTATCCCGAGCGCGTCTTCTCGGCGCTGCCGATCGCCACCGGCGCCCGCCATTCTTCGCAGAACATCGCTTTCCACGAGGTCGGCAGGCAGGCAGTGATGGCCGACCCGGACTGGCATGGCGGCAAATACTTCGAGCACGGCAAGCGGCCGGAAAAGGGGCTGGCGGTGGCGCGCATGGCCGCTCACATCACCTATCTGTCGGAAGCAGCGCTGCACCGCAAGTTCGGCCGCAACCTTCAGGATCGCGAAGCCCTGACCTTCGGCTTCGATGCCGACTTCCAGATCGAGAGCTACCTGCGCCATCAGGGCATGACCTTCGTCGATCGCTTCGATGCCAACTCCTATCTCTACATGACCCGGGCGATGGACTATTTCGATCTCGCCGCCGACCATGGCGGCCGGTTGGCCGATGCCTTCGCCGGCACCAAGACGCGCTTCTGCCTGGTTTCGTTCACCAGCGATTGGCTGTTCCCGACCGAGGAAAGCCGCTCGGTCGTGCACGCGCTGAACGCGGCCGGCGCCTCGGTCTCGTTCGTCGAGATCGAGACCGACCGCGGCCACGACGCCTTCCTGCTCGACGAACCGGAACTGTTCGCCGCCATCAAAGGCTTCATCGCCTCGGCGGCGCGGGCGAGAGGGCTCGGCGCATGACCCCGAAAAGTTCCGGATTGTTCGGATCAGGACCATGCGCCAGGCAAGTGACGAGCCCATGAGCGTCAACCGCGCCCAGCGCGTCGACCTCGAGGTCATCGCCGATCTCATCCCGCCGCAGTCGCGGGTGCTGGACGTCGGTTCCGGCGACGGCCTGCTGCTCGAATTGCTGCAGGCGACCAAGAAGGTCGACGGTCGCGGGCTGGAACTGTCGCAGCGCGGCGTCAACGAATGCGTGGCGCGCGGCCTGTCGGTCATCCAGGGCGATGCCGATAAGGATCTCCAATTCTATCCCGATAAGGGCTTCGACTTCGTCGTTTTGTCGCAGACCTTGCAGGCGACCCGCAATCCGAAATTGGTGCTCGACGAACTGCTCAGGATCGGCAACCGCGCTATCGTCTCATTCCCAAATTTTGGTCACTGGCGGGTGCGCTTTTCGCTACTGTTCAACGGCCGCATGCCGGTGACCAAGGACCTGCCCTATTCCTGGTATGACACCCCCAACATCCATTTCTGCACCATTCGCGATTTCGTCAATCTGTGCGACGAGCTTGGCGCGACGGTGGAAAAGGCGACCGCGCTCGACGCCAATGGCCAGCGGATCGGCTTCTCGATGCCGTGGTGGTTCTGGAATTTTTTCGGCCAGCAGGCGGTGTTTCTGCTGAAACGATAAGAGCCAATCGTCGCGGATCGTCCCCTTATTCGAGAACGTCGGTGGCCTTGTGCGGGTGCTGGACGCCATCGACCAGGACCACGTCGGACTGAGAATTCTCGGTGCGCAGCGGCAAGATCTCCTGATAGGCGGGCGAGCGGTACCATGCACGCACCTGCTGCATGTCTGGAAATTCGATCATGACGAGGTGGCCCGGCCAGGTGTTTTCAACGACTTCCACCTCGCTGCCATGCACGATGAAGCGCCCGCCAAACGGCTCCAGCGTGGCATCGATCTTGTGCAGGTACTCGACGATCTGCGGCCCCGGCGTGACCTGGCGCATATGCGCGACGGCGTAGGCGGTCATGGCTGTACTCCCTGGTGGTCGAAGCCGGACAACCGGCTTGATGGGAGCAGTTTGCCGAGACCTTGCACGCTGGTCGATTACCCCCGAGGTAATGACACTGAATACAAAACCGACGCGCCTCTGCCGTTGCTGCTCCGAACAGGGCCGTGCGCGAGCCCTGCTGTCACCTGAAAAATATTTCCGCCTGGCGCCGATGATTTCCGCACGCCTGCGCTGTCCTTATCGATGAGCGCGCCTGGATGGTCCGGCGGCCGGGAACAGAGAGGTGATCCATGGGATCGTTGCAAGGTCAGAATGTTGTAGTCGTAGGAGGCAGCCGTGGGGTCGGCCGCTCCATCGCGGAGGCCGCCCTCAAGGAGAGAGCGACGGTGCTGGCCGTCGCCCGCGGGAAACAAGCCCTGGCGCAATTTGCCTGGGAGGTCTCGGGCGTGACGACGCTCGCCGTCGATGCGACGGTGGACTCCGCCCCCGACAAGGTCTTCGCCGCGCTTGAGCCGGACGTGCTGGTGATCTGCGCAGGCGCGCTGGCGCCTTCCGCGCCGCTGCACGAACAGAACTGGAAGGCGTTCTCGGCAAATTGGGACACGGACGTCAAGGCGTCGTTCCTGTTTTGCCGGGCCGCTCTGCGGCGTCCGCTCAAGCCGGGGACCCGGATCGTTCTGATCTCCAGCGGCGCGGCCTTGACCGGCGGACCACCGAACGCCGGCGGCTATGCCGGCGCAAAACGCATGCAGATGTTCCTGGCCGGTCATAGCCAGAAGGAGGCCGACCGGCTTGGCCTCGGCCTGCGCTTCATGGCGCTCGCGCCGATGCGCATCATGCCGGAAACCGGCGTGGGCAAGGCCGGCGTCGACAGCATAGCGGCCTATATGGGCATCCAGCCGGCGGACTTCATCGCCGCCATGACCGACACGCAAACCCCGGCCGACGTCGGACGGGCGGTGGTCGCGCTCGCCACCGGCCAGCCGCAAGGCAGTTCCTTCATGGTCAGCGGTAGCGGGCTTGCACCGGCCGCCTGAGGCGCGCGTAATGCAACGCTCACTCGTAACCGCACAAGCCACATGACAGACGCTCAACCACCTCTGGAACCAGCACGCCAGCCGATCCTCGATCGGCTGGCCTTCGAGAAGGTCACGGCCGCGCATCGCCGCGAGCTCAAGCTGCATTGCTATCGCATGATGGGTTCGCTGCACGAGGCCGACGACCTCGTCCAGGACACGTTGCTTCGCGCCTGGCGTGCCAGGTCGGAGTTCGACGGGCGAGGTTCGGTTCGCGGTTGGCTCTACATGATCGCGACCAACGCTTGCCTCAACGCCATCAAGGCGAGGTCGAGGGCGCATCGCATTCTCCGGGAACCCGGACGGCCGCCCTCGCACGGGGCGGCCATAGGCGGGCCCGTAGCCGACATCGCCTGGCTGGAGCCCTACCCCGACGCCGAGCTTCCAGACATTGCCGGCAGCGAGTCAGGTCCGGAAGCCCGTTACGAGAGCCGCGAGGCCGTCCAGCTCGCCTTCGTCGCAGCGATCCAGGATCTGCCACCCAGGCAGCGCGCCGCGCTGCTGCTTGCCGACGTCCTGGGATGGTCGGCCGTCGAGACGGCGCGTTTGCTGGGCGGATCGACGGCTTCGATCAACAGCGCGTTGCAGCGCGCCCGCGCAACGCTGGCGGCGCGCTATCCCCAGGGACGGCCGACCAGCCGATCACGGCCCAGCCCCGAAGAAGGCCTGCTGCTCGAACGCTACATGCAGGCCTGGCAGGCCGCCAATCTCGACAGCTTGATCGAGCTGCTGCGTGAGGACGCCATCTATACAATGCCGCCTTGGCGCGAATGGTATCAAGGCCGCGAAGCGATCCGCGGTTTCCTCGAGACCGTCTGGCCGAGGTTTGGCGGCTTCCGCACGCTGGCCACTCGGGCCAATGCCCAGCCGGCGGTCGGGGTTTATTCCCGCAGCCACGATGGCCCTGAATGGCGGGCCCATTCCCTGCATGTGTTCGACGCCGCCGAGGGCGGGATCGCTTCCTTGACGATCTTCATAGGGCCGCTCGGGCCATCTCTGTTCCCGGCCTTCGGCCTGCCACCAGCCTAACCTACCCCTGGGCCAGCCTTATCGGTCGAGTTCCGGGAAGTATGGGTCCGAGAAAAACCGCCGGTCGCGCTCGCCTTGCAGGCAGTCGATCGGTGCGTCGATGCCGATCGTCCTCGGATCCACCTTGGGATACTCGATGCCGCTGACCTCGAGGATCAGTTTGCGGCGAGTGGCGGTGGCGAATTCGGAAGCAGCATAGATCGGCAGCACGAACGAGCCCGGCCCGCCGGTGACGCATTCGACATAATACCGGTCGAGATGGCTGAAGGTGGGTGACGGGCTGATCAGCATCGGCAGCCCGTTGATGACGATGCCCTTCGCCAGCGCCGCATCGCGTGCCGCCGTGACCGGCAAGCCGGTGTTGTTTGGGCCGTCGCCCGAGACGTCGATGACGCGGCGTTTGCCGGTGAAGGCCGTGCCGTTGAAAAGCTCGACGCCGAAAGCCACTGCGCCGGAAATCGAGGTGCCGCGAAAGCTTCTGAACGGGCGGGCCGCGATCTTGTCGGCGAAAGCGTTGGCGCTCTCCTTGCTGTCGATGACCTGCCAGGCAATGACCGCATCGTCGCGGATGGTGCCGGCCCATTCGAAATAGGCGATGGCGATGCGGCCGGAGGTGCCGGCACGCACGGCGTTGATGAAGTCGGGATGGCGCAGCGCCGCGACATAGCCGGCGCGCTGCAGGGCAAACTCCCTTTCATCCATCGACTGCGAGATGTCGACGGCCAGCACCAGCTCGACATCGACGGCAAGTGCATTGGCCGGCGCGGCCACGGGTGCCGCCGGGGCGCAGGCAAGGCAGGCGAGCAGGGCGAAAGCGTCAAGCATGGCCGATCGGAACGTTCCCATCTGAAACGATCGCGACAGTTTTTCGCCGCGATCGCGGCGAAATAAAGCTTGGTTTCTATTTCTTTCGGCCAGCCGAGGCGATGGCCGGGGGCGGTTCGATGGCCCCTGCCCTGATACGGGCCGGCTTGAGGGCCGGTTGGCCGGCATCCTTGACGATGGTCAACGCCCGCCGGAAGAAGCGGCCATTGTGCTGGCCGCGGCCGATATTGAGGATCGCGGCGTCGGGAATGCGCTTCTCCAGCATCGACAGCACTTGCCTCAGCGTCGGGCCGTCGAACGCGTCCAGCGCCTCGTCGATAATCACCCATTTCGGCCGTCGCAAGGCGAGCCTGGCAAAGGCCAGCAGACGCTGCTCGTCGTCGCTGAGCTCACGCTCCCAGCGCGCCGACCGATCGAGCGAGGACGACAGGCGCTGCAGCCCGACATCGGCCAGCACCTCCGAGATCTCGGCATCGGCCGCCTCCGCCGCGCCGTCTGCATGGTTGAGCACCTCGCGCAGCCTGCCGAGCGGGAAATAGGGGGTGCGCGGAACAAAGATCGGCGCTTCTCCGGCCGGCATGCCGATCCGTCCGCTGCCCCACGGCCACAGACCGGCAATGGCCCGGAAGAACAGCGTCTTGCCGGCGCCCGGATCTCCGGTGATCATGACCCGGTCGCCGGCGCGGATTTCGACATGCGGCTCGGCAAGCTTGGTGCATCCCTCGGGCGAGGCGATCTCGAGTTTCTCGAAGGTCAGGCTGCCGTCCGGGTTTTCGCCGAACGAAATGCGCCTTTCCGTATCGTGCAGCGCGTCGGTGTCGCCAAGCGCGATGCGGAAGTCGGCGACCCGCATCAGCGTGGCGCGCCAATCGGCGATGCCGCCGATATTGTTGATGAACCAGCGCAGCGAGGAATGAACCTGGTTGAAAGCGCCGACTGCCATCATCAAGCCGCCAAAGCTGATATCGCCGGCGAAATAGACCGGTGAGGCGACCAGGATCGGCGCAACGACTGTGATCCAGCCGTAGGTGTCGGTAACCCAGGAAAGATTGATCTGGGCGCTGTAGATGCGCCGCATGGCGCCCAGCACCATGCCGAGATCGAATTCGAGCCGGCGTCTGGCATCGGCCTCGCCATGCGCCAGCGCGATGGCATCGACATTCTCGTTGACGCGAACCACCGAAGAGCGCAGCTCCGCTTCACGCGTATAGCGATCGTTGTTGAAGCGGATCAGCGGCCGCCCGACCAACCAGCTCAACCAGGAGGCGGTGCCGGCATAAAGGATCGCCGCCCAGACCATGTAACCGGGTATGGCCAGCGAATGGCTGCCTATGTGGAAGACGAAGCCGGAAGACAGCGACCACAAGACGCCGACGAATGAGGCAAGCAGGATGCAGGACTGCAGCAGGCCGATGCCGAGGCCGGTGGAAAGATCCGAGAGATGCGCGACATCCTGCTGCAGGCGCTGGTCGGGATTGACGCCGATGGCGCCGGCATGGGCCAGCCGGAAGGCGCGCGCCGGCCGCATCCACTCGCCGATCAGATCGAGCGTCAGCGCCTCGCGCAGCTTCAGGCGGATCATCTGGTCGAGCCAGGTCTGGCCCACGTTAAACAGAAGCAGCCCGCCGGCTATTGCCGCAAAGACCAGAAGCTGATGCAGGAAGGCCTGCATGTCGCGCCGCGCCAGCGCGTCGAAGAACGGTTGGTTCCAGCGGTTGAGCAGAACCTGCCCGACGGAGGTTGCGACAATGACGGCGACGATGCCGATTGCGGCCCAAAACAATTGTTTTCGCACTGGCGAGGTGGTCAGCGCTATCTTGATTGTTGCCAGCTGCTCACGCAGGCTGCTGGCTTCGATCGACGCGGCAAGCTTCTGGGCGCTGGCCTCGACATCCGGATGATCAGCCATGAGTGAATCCTTGCATTCGGAAGCGGTGCTGAAGCCCGGTCATAGAAATCGCCGGTCATAGAACCGATTGCGTATGCCTTCAATCGGGCAGCGAACCCGTCCGCGACAGATAGGTGAGAAAAAGCCTGCGTCGGATCACGAACGCGTCATCTTGGCGGCGCCGGACGTTTGGCCCGCGACAGTCCGGCCAAGCGTCGGCGCGCCATGCGGCGAGAGAACCGGCACGAAGACGCGGCGGGACGCGCGCTGGGCAACCGGCACGCCTTGGTAAAGCCGCTTCTGCGCCTCGACGACGATAACGCCCGAAAAGATCGGCCAGAAGCGCCGGCCGGCGCGTTCCAGCACATTGTGGAACTGCATCATGAAACGTCGCGGCGACGGCGGGAAGAACAGCGCATCGGACCATGCCGCCGGCGTGAAATTCGCTTCGCGCAGCAATTCGGTGAGCTGGCCGCGCGAGAACGGCCGGCCATTGCCGAAAGGCGTATGCTCGAAGCGCGCCCAGACGCCGCGCCGGTTGGGCACAACGATGACGACACGGCCGGCAGGCGACAGCACCCGCCAGATCTCGTTCAGCGTCTCGCGCGGGTTCTCGACATGTTCGAGCGAATGGACGAGCAGCATGCGGTCGATGCAGGAATCGACCAGCGGCAGTTCCTCGTCGAACACCAGCGCGGTCGCCGTCGGCCCCGTCGCCGGCCAGACCACCGCGCCCTGTGTTGCCGGCATGAAGGCAAAGACACGCTCGGCATCGCTGCCGAAGCGTTCCAGCCACGGCAAGGTATAGCCGAGACCGACCAGCCGCTCGTTGGGCACTACGGCCCATATCGAGGACAGCGCCATGGTGATCGAGCGTTCGGCCAGGCGGCCGAGCGTGGTCGAATAAAAAGAACGGAGATCGACAATGTCTGAATGCATGCGCGGAACGGTAGCTTCGAAGCAGTCCAAGTTCAACAAAGGCAGATGACATCGGCTGGCAGGCGCCCTATGTCTGCGGCAATAAAGGGAGAGATGCGATGCCGGTCGAGATCGAACAATTCATGTGCCGCAGCGACAATTTCGGCGTGCTGGTGCACGACCCGAAAAGCGGCCAGACGGCGCTCATCGATGCGCCCGAGGAGGCGCCCATCCTGGCGGCCATCAAGCGCACCGGCTGGACCCCGACGATGATCCTGACCACCCACCACCATCTCGACCATGTCGAGGCCAATCTGGCGCTGAAGGAGCGTTTCAAGCTGCGCATTGTCGGTCCGGAAGCCGAAAAGGCGAAGATTCCCGGCATCGACGAAACTGTCGAACAGGGCTCGGTCGTCCACCTCGGCGACGAGCGGATCGAGGTCATCGCCACACCCGGCCATACCGCGGGCCATGTCACCTACCATCTGCCGGCGTCGAAAGAGGCATTCGCCGCCGACACGCTGTTTGCGCTCGGCTGCGGGCGGCTGCTCGAATGCAAGCCGCCGGTGATGTACGAATCCCTGAAGAAGCTCGCGGCGCTGCCGGCCGACACGGTCGTCTATTGCGGCCATGAATATACGCTGGCCAACGCCCGTTTCGCGCTGACCGTCGACCCGACCAATTCGGCGCTGAAAGAGCGCGCCGCCAAGGTCGAGGCGTTGCGCGCCGACGGCAAGCCGACGCTGCCGACGACGATCGGCGAGGAACTGTCGACCAATCCGTTCCTGCGCTGGCACGATCCGGCGATCCGCAGACATCTCGGCCTGGAGAAGGCCTCCGACGCCGAAGTGTTCGCCGAGATCCGCAAGCGCAAGAACAATTTCTGAGCGGCGCCAGGAGCTAGGGTCATGACCAGTTCCGCCGAAATCATCGCTCTGCTCGGCCTGAAGCCGCATCCGGAAGGCGGCTGGTATGCCGAGACCTTTCGCGACGGCTCGGCAGGTACGCGCGGCCATTCGACGGCGATCTATTTCCTCCTCGAGAAGGACCAATTGTCGGCTTGGCACCGGGTCAAGGACGCGGCCGAGGTCTGGCATTTCTATGACGGTGCGCCGCTGGCGCTGTCGATACATCGAGAAGGCGGTCCCGTCATCGAGGAGATCCTCGGTACCGGGCTCGCTGCAGGCGAGCGGCCGCAGATCGTCGTGCCGGCAGGCTGGTGGCAATCGGCACGCAGCCTCGGCGAATGGACCCTGGTCGGCTGCACCGTGGCGCCGGGTTTCGATTTCGCAGCCTTCGAACTTGCCGAACCAGGCTGGCTGCCGGGAACGCCATAGGCACCTAGCCCAGCAGGAAACCCAGCGTGATCGCCAGCTGGCCGACGTAATACAGCGCCCATACCGCATGGCGCACCCAAATGCGATGCGGCGAGATGGCAGGCAGCAGGAACTTTTCCGCGGCGTGCAGCCCGTCGGACAGCATGAGCAGGACGATGCCGCCAATGACCCCGACGCTGTTCAGGGTGAGCGCCGCAATGCCCATGGCAAGCAGTGCCCCGGCATGCACGCCGATCGGCAAACGCAAGGCAGGGCCGACGCGGCGCCGAAGCGCGAAAACCATCGCCAGCACCAACACGGCCATCGCCAGCACGATCGCTGCTCGCCACGGCTCGGCCAAAAGCAGCCCGAGGCCGCCGCCGGCACGCAGGAACAGCACGACGTAAAGCACATGCGCGGCAAGAAAACTGGTTGCGCCGCCAAGAAATGCCTTCTCGCCGTCGCGCGACAGGAGGGCGTCGCCCACGGCGCTGACGCCGAGTGCGGCGACGAGCAGCCATGGACCGCCCTGCTGCACGACCAGCACCGCAAGCATCGCCACCGCCAATGTCCTTGCCGCCGACCGCGAAAGGCGCGGCGGCATGCCGAGGCTGAACGCGTAAATCACCGCCGCCGCCAGCGAAAATACCAGCGTCGCATTGGCATTGGCATCGATGCCGCCGGGAAACGGCATCAAGCGTTTGCCTCGCTCGTAGCCCTCTTGCGCAGGAACAGTGATTTCGCCGCCAGTGCCGCGCCGCCGGTGATCAGCACGCAGGCGGCGAGGATGCGCCATGACGGCTCGGCGAAGCCGGCGGCGATCAGCACGAGGGTGGACAGCAGCGGCGCGGCATAGCTCGCCGCCCCCAGCACCTGGATGTTGCCGCGCTTGACGCCGATGTCCCAGGCATAGAACGCCGCCCCCACCGGCATCAGACCGAGGCCGAGCACGGCCAGCCACTGGCCGGCGCCGGCGGGCAGCACCGTCTGTTCAAGCAATAGGTGGCAGACCAGCGAAAGGGCCGCGGTGGCGGCGCAGAACCAGGTGACGATCGAGGTCGGCACCGACGGGAAGCGCCGCGACAACAGCGAATAGGACGACCACAGCACCGCGCAGACGCCGGCCATGGCGTAGCCGAAGGCATAACGCGCGTCGAAGGCAAGCCCGCCGCCCTTGGTGACGATCAGGATCGTGCCGGCAAGGCCGAGCAGCGCGCCGGCGACGTGGTTCCAGGCCAGCCGCTCGCCCGGCATCAGCGCCGACCCCAGCACGATCAGCAGCGGCCACAGATAGGCGATCAGGCTGGCCTCGACGGCCGGCGCATTGCGGAGCGCAGTGAAGTAGAAGAAGTGGTAGCCGAACAGGCCGGCAATGCCGATCACCCAGACTTTGCGTGGTATTTCGACCTGGCGCGGTATCTTCGCGGCGCCATCGGCTGCCGGCATCAACAGCCGGGCAACCAGCCCGACGCAAGTGCCGATCGTAAAGGTGATTGCCGAAAGCAGGAACGGCGGCACGGCGCCCGAAGCATCCGTAAGCAGCGCCAGCAGCGCCCACATGGCGACCGCGGAGAAGCCGATCAGTGTTGCGCGCGCCATAGCCGTCGCCCCCTGCCCATCGTTGGCGGCGCACCATCACGCCTATTCGTTTGCTTCGAACCGCTCCGCGCTGATCGTCAACGGGCCGATTTGCGTGCTGACCGTGGCGCGGATCGGCGCATATACGCCGCTTTGGCCGACTGGTGCAAACGTCACCATGATGCGGCTGCGTTTCTTCAGGTAATTCAGCGCCTTGCGGTTCTTGCGGTAACCGGCCACCGGCTCGAAGCCCAGCCTGCAAGTGACCGTATCGCCCTTGTAGCCGGCCACCGAGATCGACCCTTTGGACTCGTAGGTCAGTTTGAGATCGGCACGCATTTCGCCGTCATAGAGCTTCACCGTGCGCCCGCAGACCTGGTCGAGGCTGTCGGCATGGATGACGGTCGCGGCCATCGGATCGAGGACCGATACGAGATCGCTGCCGGCCAGCGGTATCCAGTTGTTGGGATTGCGCTTCTTCGGCTCAGGCACGACCTTGGTCGAGGTGACGACGCCGTTGGCAAACCGGATGTCGATCATCGATGCCTTCTTGCCGGACGTGTAGTCGGCGTGGAACGCTTGCGGCTGCAACCGCTTGCCCGAAATCTTGCCCTTCGACGAGATCGTACCTCGCGTATCGTCGAACAAAGTGGCGAGGCCGGCAGCGGAGACGCTGCCCTCGATCGAATAGGTGTCGCCCTCGTAGTGGCTGGAGAATTTCGCTTTGGCCACGGAAAGGCCGAGGAACGATACCGAATACTCGCCCGTGAAGGATTGCGGCTCAGCGGCCGAAACCGTCGTCGACAGCGCGACGGCCATCAGCACGACCAGGGCATGGAGGAAAGAACGAGGCATGGCGGGTCCTTGGTTGTCGACCGGACGGGCGGCTCCGGTCTGGCATGTCCCTGTGCGACCGCTTATAGGCTGAATTCCGGCCTTAATGTGAAAGGCGGCGTCGGCGGGGGTCGGCGGGGAACGCTGGGGAGGGTCCAGGGCCAGAAAAAAACCCGCCTCGGCGGGCGGGTCGTCGGTGCGAATCAGCACCATACCTAGATTAGTGGCATAGCTGCCGGCACAAAGCAAGAACAAAATGCGGCCATCGACGAATTTGCGGATCTGCCTCGGCCCGGATGAGGGAAAGGGTTGCGGCTTCACTCCGGCTTGGGCTCCTCGCCCCACGAAAGTGGGGAGAGCGCAACCATCATGCGGTGGGCGAGGAACCCAGGTCTTGAGACAACTGCGGGACAGCAACATCTCCTCCAGAAGAGGGCGATCAGCAGCTTCACTGACGACGCCTACTCCGAAAGTGCGATTCCCCATGCCCGAAGCAACCCCCAAGCTTGACGCCTCGGCGAAATGCAACTATGGAACGCCAACTTTTTCCATGAGGCCGCCTGACCGAAACCGCGCGCCACCCGGCGCGGGTCGAATGTTTGGCCAGGACCGAGAACCGAAGGTTAGTATCATGTCCCGCACCTGCGAACTCACTGCCAAGGCAGTCATGTCCGGCAACAATGTGAGCCACGCCAACAACAAGACCAAGCGTCGCTTCCTGCCCAATCTCGTCAATGTGACGCTGATCTCGGAAGCGCTGAACCAGAATGTGCGCCTGCGCATTTCGGCCAACGCGCTGCGTTCGGTCGAGCATCGCGGCGGTCTCGATGCCTTCCTGGCCAAGGCCGATGCCAAGGAATTGTCGCAGCGCGCCCGCCTGTTGAAGAAGCAGATCGCCAAGAAGCTCGCCGAACAGCCGGCCGCCTGAGTTTTTCGGCGGCAGCCGCCTTCCAGGGCGTGACCCGGGTTCCGGATCGCGTTCCGCTGGTTCCATTACCCAGGATAAAAAAATGATCTTCCTCTCGCGGTACCTGCCCTTCGTGGCGGCCATGGCGCTCGTCGTCGTGGCCTCGAACATCCTTGTGCAGTTCCCGATGCAGGGTGCTATCGGCGGGTTGTCGTTGGCCGACATCCTGACCTGGGGCGCCTTCACCTATCCGTTCTCATTCCTGGTCACCGATCTCGCCAATCGCCGTTATGGACCGGCGGTGGCGCGCAGGATCGTCTTTATCGGCTTCATGACAGCGGTGATCTGCTCGATCGTCATCCCGCCGCTGCTGTTTCGCCACGGCCTGATCGAATTCGAGACCGCCGCCGACCGGCTGGTGCGCATTGCCGCGGCCTCGGGCGCCGCCTTCCTCACCGCGCAGTTGCTCGACGTCACCGTGTTCAACCGGTTGCGCCGGCAGAGTTGGTGGCGCGCGCCGATTGTCGGCACGCTGGTCGGCTCTGTCTTCGACACGGTGGTGTTTTTCACCGTCGCCTTTGCGGCGGCTTTCGCCTTCGCCGGACCGAACGACGGCTTTGCGTTGGAAACCGCGCCGCTCATGGGCGTGTTGCCGGTCGAGACGATGCGCTGGGTATCCTGGGCGCTCGGCGATCTCAGCGTTAAACTGGTCATAGCGGTGGTGGCGCTGATCCCCTACCGGCTGCTTGCCGCCCGCTGGAGCCAGCCGGCACTGGCGGCCTAGACCATGACCCCGAACCGAAGGTCCGCGTTAGCGGAAAGTGGGAACCGGTTTTCGGACAAGATCATGGTCGAACAAAGGGGCAGTCTTTGATCCCCTGGCTCCAACTGGACTCGGCAAAAACGCCTGACGGCGGACAGCAACTTCGCCTGAAACGGCGCGGCGACGAATTCTCGATCATGCTTGGTGCGAACGAGCTGATGAACAGCCGGCTCAGCGGTTCCGAAGAGGCGCTTGCGAAACTGTCCTGTCAAAGGATTGCCGGCCGCCGGAACCCAAGCATCCTGATCGGCGGCCTCGGCATGGGCTTTACCTTGCGTGCGGCGCTGGCCGAGCTTGGCGACGACGCCCAGGTCACCGTTGCCGAACTGGTGCCGGCAGTCGTGATTTGGGCTCGGGGCCCGATGGCCGAGCTGTTCGGCGGCTGGCTTGACGACCCGCGCGTCAGCATTCGTGAGGCCGATGTCGGTCAGCTCATCCGATCGCAAGCCTCGGCCTGGGACGCGATCCTGCTCGACGTCGACAACGGCCCCGAGGGCATCGTCTACAAGGCCAACGATGCGCTCTACAGCGCAGCCGGCCTGATCAGCGCGAGAGCAGCTCTCAAGCCCGGCGGTGTGCTGGCGGTCTGGTCGCAGGGCCCTGACGCAGGTTTCACCCGAAGGCTCAAGCAGGGCGGCTTCACGGTCGAGGAGGTCAAGGTGCGGGCTCACGGCAAGCGCGGCGCCCGGCACATCGTCTGGCTCGCGACCAAGGGGCAATAGGCCACCTCGCAATCCGGGCGGGCCTTGTGGTCGCCGCCCGCCACGCCGACGAACCTCTACTTCGCCTTCTGAAGCTCGGCGGCGAGCGCCTGCAGCAGCCCGCGTGTGCCCTCCTCGCGCCCTTGCGCTGAATCGACGCCATCGAAGAACGCACCCTGTTCGGTATAGGTCAGGCGGGTGCCCTCGCCGGAAGGTGCAAGCTCGACCGTGGTGAGCGACGCCGACAGCGGCTGCGCCCCGACCGCCATCCGGTATGAAAATACGATGCGCCGGTCAGGGACGATGTCCTGGAACTGCGCATCGAGCCTGATCTCCGGGCCGCCCTGGTAGCTGAACCGCGAAACCTCGCCACCGCCGACACGGAAATCGAAGGTGAATTCGGCGATGGTGAACCCGTCGCCTTCGACGCGCCAGCGCCGCACCGTCGCCTTGTCGGCAAAGGCGAAGAAGACGCTCTCGGGCGATTGCGGATAGGTCCGCTCGATCGTGAAGGTCGAATGGATGACGGAGTGCTCGTCGTTAACCGGGGCAATCTGGTTCATTTCTTGTCGTCCTTTTCCTGCTCGTGGAGTGTTGCTTTCGGTTGGTCAGTCTCCGCCAGGATCTGGCCGAGACGGTCGAGCTGGCGTTCGGCGGGCGTACGGCGCGCGGCGATCCAGTCGGCGAGCGGGGCTAGCCCGCCGGGCTCGATCCGGCAGGTGCGCACGCGTCCGACCTTCTCGCTGCGGATCAGCCCGCACGCTTCCAGCGCCTGGAGGTGCTGGAGCACGGCGGCGAAGGTCATGCCGAACGGCTCCGCCAACTGGCTGACGGTGGCCGGCCCGCGGCTCAGCCTTTCCAGGATTGCCCGGCGCGTCGGCTCGGCAAGAGCCCGCAGGATGCTGTCGATCTCGGAATACTTAAGCATGGACTTGAGTATTTCGCCGATGACACCAACTGTCAAGTCACGACTAAAGTATTTTTGCAAATGGTGAGAGCCGGCTGGAAAACCCGCGACGCGGGTCATTGCCAGAGAAAATCGCCAGGCGAAATTGCAAGGGAAATTGCCTGCGCTGCAAAACGGCGCGGAAACGCCAGCGATGCTGTCAGCCAGCAGGCCGGTCGCGCGTCAATCCTCGTGCAGCACAAATTCCAGGTAAAGATTGCGCTGCAGGATCGAGTGGTTGTCATCGGACATCAGCGACACGATCAGCGCGCCATCGTCGCGGGTCCAGACGTCGAGCGCTTCCATGTTGTCGATCTGGTAGCCCATGTCGGCTTCGAGCAGCACCGGCCCGTCGGCGACGGCGCCCTTCTCGACGCCTTCGCCATAGATGCGCCGCAGCCGCATCTTGACGCCGCCGGCCATCGAAAAACTGCGCTCCAGAAGCAACAGGTCGCCGTCCGGCAGGAAGGCGCCGTCGGTGATGTCGAAATCGCCATTGCGCTTGACGGTGAAGACGCCCTTGTGCGGCCCTTCGATGATCGCGGCAAAGATGTTGCCGGCCTTGTCGAGGCTCTTTTCCGACACCACGACCAGTCCGCCCGCGTGCTGCCCGTTGGGACTGGCGCGGGTGACGGTCTCAAAGCCGCGATTGCGGCGAAGTTCCCAGGCTGGGATCAGGAAGTCCAATTGCCTGAACGGCACCTTCATGCCGTCCGGATCGATCTTGAACTCTGCGATACGGTGATCGCCCTCGAAACCGACCGTGGCAATACCGTCCTTGACCGCGAGGCCTTCGGCATCGACCGCCCATTTCTCGTCGATCGGCTGGCCGGCCGCATCGACCATCTGCTGCATGCGAAAATTCTGGATGCCGGAAGGCCGCTTCTCGGCATCGTGGACGAGGGTGCCGAAGAACCAGAAGCCGGTGTCGGCAACGCCGATGAAATCGCTGCCGGGCTTGAGGAACCGAAGCGCCGACAGCGCGCCGAAATCGCGCGTCGACGAGGTCATTTCGAGCCCGCCGACGAATTCGAGCGGCCCGAACTGTTTGTCCGGCCGGCCGATATGGAATTCGCTGATCGGCCGTGCCGAGATTTCGGCCGGCTCGACCGAGGCCAGGCCGGCAGCGATAGCCGGCGCCAAACTGATGCCTAACAACGCACTGGCGGCCAAAAGCTTCTGCCAAAAGCCGCCGCGGGAAAAAATCATCCGGCGCGCCGCATGCCGCCGCGCCGCGTGTCCCGCACGGTTTCCTCGGCGAACAGCGAGGCCAGCTGCTCGGTCATGGCGCCGGCCAGTTCTTCGGCATCGACGATGGTGACGGCGCGGCGATAGTAGCGGGTGACGTCGTGGCCGATGCCGATGGCCAAAAGCTCGACAGGCGAGCGCGTCTCGATGAGCTCGATGATGGCGCGCAGATGCCGCTCGAGATAATTGCCCGGATTGACCGACAGCGTCGAATCGTCGACCGGCGCCCCGTCCGAGATCATCATCAGGATCTTGCGCTGCTCCGGCCGCGCGATCAGCCGGTTGTGCGCCCACAGCAGCGCCTCGCCGTCGATGTTTTCCTTGAGCAGGCCCTCGCGCATCATCAGCCCGAGATTGGGGCGCGCCCGCCGCCACGGGTGGTCGGCGGATTTGTAGATGATGTGGCGCAGATCGTTGAGCCGGCCGGGGTTCGGCGGTTTGCCTTCCTTCAGCCATTTCTCGCGCGCCTGCCCGCCCTTCCAGGCGCGGGTGGTGAAGCCGAGGATTTCGACCGAGACGCCGCAGCGTTCCAGCGTGCGCGCCAGGATGTCGGCGCAGGTCGCGGCGACCGTGATCGGCCGGCCGCGCATCGAACCCGAATTGTCGAGCACCAGCGACACCACCGTGTCGCGGAATTTGGTATCGCGCTCCTGCTTGAAGGACAGAGGCTGCATCGGGTCGATGACGACGCGCACCAGCCGTGCCGGATCGAGATAGCCTTCTTCGAGGTCGAAATCCCAGGAGCGGTTCTGCTGCGCCATCAGGCGGCGCTGCAGCCGGTTGGCCAGCCGCCCGACGACGCCCGAAAGGTTGGCGAGCTGCTTGTCGAGGAAGGCGCGCAGCCGGTCGAGCTCCTCCTCCTCACACAGTTCCTCCGCACCTACGGTCTCGTCGAAGGCGGTGGTGAAGACCTTGTAGTCGATCTCTTTCGGCAGATTGGTGAAGGGATTGTCGTTGCGGCGCGCCTCGCCGGGCGTCTCTGCATCGGCATCGTCGTCGTCGGAGAGATCCTCGGCGGTGGCGTCGGAGGCTTCGGTCTCGGCCGATTGCTCGTCGTCGGACGATGCTTCGGTATCCTCTGACTGCGACTGCTCGGAGCCGGAATCGTCTTCGCCGCCCTCCTCGCTCTGCTCCTCGCCTTGCGGCTGGTTTTCGTCGTTGTCCTCGGAGTCTTCCGTCTCCTGGTCGTCGCCAAGCTCCTCCGCCATTTCCATGGAGGCGAGCATCTCGCGCACGACGCGGGCGAACGCCTGCTGGTCGTCGAGCTTTGCCGATAGCCCGTCGAGATCGGCACTGGCTTTTTCCTCGACCCAAGGGCGCCAGAGATCGACCAGCCGTTCGCCGCTCTTCGGCACAGTGCGGCCGGTCAGCTTTTCGCGCACCATCAGCGCCAGCGCCTCCTCGATCGGCGCGTCGGCCTTGTCCTTGACGTCGGCGAGGTTGGCCCTGGCGTATTTGTCCTCGAGCATCGAGCCGATATTGTCGGCAACGCCCTGCATGGCGCGGCTGCCGATCGCCTCCACCCGGGCCTGCTCGACCGCGTCGTAGATGGCGCGGGCCTGTTTGCCTTCCGGCGCCAGCCTGGTGTGGATGCGCGTATCATGGCAGGCGCGCTTCAGCGCCATGGAATCGCCGAGCCCGCGGGTAATGGCGATATCCGCCTTCGATGCCTTCTTCGGCAGTTCGGGCAGCCGGGCGCGACTGCCGGCCAGCGCCGGCCGGTCCTTGGCGAAACCGACCTCGAGATCCTTGTCGCCGGCGATGGCGCGCATGCAGACGGTAACCGCGCGCTTGAAGCTGTCGGCCTCAGCGCCGGTCTTGGATTTGTTTCGTGTGTTGTCGCCCGGACCCGCCATCGAGACTCTGCTTAGCCCAGCACCACATTCGCCGCCGATTCCGGCAAATCTTCGCCGAAGGCGCGCTGGTAGAACTCGGCGACCAGCGAGCGTTCGAGCTCGTCGCATTTGTTGAGGAAGGTCAGCCGGAACGCCATGCCGATATTGCCGAAGATTTCGGCATTCTCGGCCCAGGTGATAACCGTGCGCGGGCTCATAACCGTCGACAAATCGCCGTTGATGAAGGCCGAGCGCGTCATGTCGGCGACACGAACCATCTTGTTGACGATCTCCTTGCCCTTGCCGTCGCGATAATGCTTGGCCTTGGCCAGCACGATGTTCACTTCATTGTCGTGCGGCAAATAGTTCAGCGTAGTGACGATCGACCAGCGGTCCATCTGCGCCTGGTTGATCTGCTGGGTGCCGTGGTAGAGGCCTGTGGTGTCGCCGAGCCCGACCGTATTCGCGGTCGAAAACAGCCGGAAGGCCGGATGCGGGCGGATAACCCGGCTCTGGTCGAGCAGCGTCAGCCGGCCCGACGATTCCAGCACGCGCTGGATGACGAACATCACGTCCGGGCGGCCGGCATCGTACTCGTCGAAGCACAGCGCGACATTGTGCTGATAGGCCCAGGGCAGGATGCCGTCGCGGAATTCGGTGATCTGCAGCCCTTCCTTGACGACGATGGCATCCTTGCCGACGAGATCGATACGGCTGACATGGCTGTCGAGGTTGACACGCACGCAAGGCCAGTTGAGGCGGGCGGCGACCTGCTCGATATGCGTCGACTTGCCGGTCCCGTGATAGCCCGACACCATGACCCGACGGTTGTAGGCAAAGCCGGCGAGGATCGCCATCGTCGTGTTCTTGTCGAACAGGTAGTCCGGATCGATGTCGGGCACATGCTCGCTCGTCACCGAATAGGCCGGCACCACCATCTTGGAGTCGAAGCCGAATGTCTCCTTCACCGACACCGTAGTGTCGGGCAGGTTGGCGATGTCGCGATCGACCTTGTTCATCTCTATCACGTCTCCACAAGCGAAACGCCGCGTTTCGCTGGTAATCGATTTTGTTCGGGGGCGGTCTTAGAGCCTTTTCCAACCCTATGAAAGTTGGAAAGCGACACGAACCGTAAGGTCGCTCAGCACAAACCTGCCTGCTTGAGCACGCGATACGCCTGGAGCACATCGCGGAACCGGTCTTCCGAACCTCTGTCGCCGCCATTCGCATCCGGATGGTGGCGTTTCACAAGTTCCTTATAGCGCGCCTTGATATCCTTGCCACTTGCCTTTGTATCAAGGCCAAGCGTTTCCAGTGCCTTGGCCTCAAGCGGCTTGGCCTTGCGCTCGCGTGCTTCGCGCGGGTCCTTCGGGCCTTTGAACAGGTCGAAGGGATCGCGCATGCGATTGTAGTAGCCGGCACGGCCGGAACGCGCCTGGGCGAAGTCGGGCGAGGAGCGTGTCGAGGCGCCGTTGACGCCCATTTTCCAGGTCGGCCGGTGGCCGGTCATGGCTTCCTTCTGGAAGCGCGCGATCTCGGTGTCGGGAACGCCCGAGAAATAATTGAAGCCCTTGTTGTACTCGCGCACATGGTCGAAGCAGAACTGGAAATACTCGCCTTCCTTCATCCGCCCGACCGGGGCGCGGTGGGTACCGGCCTCCTTGCAGCCATCCCATTGGCAGATCGGCGAACGCGACTTCAGCTCCGCGTCCTTCTCCGGGCGGATGCGAATCTTCTCGAAATATTTTGGGTACGGCTTCATCTCACCCATTTATGGGCCGTTCGCGGATGCGAAACAAGAATTGACATTTTCGCGATGATCGCCCTAACCGCTGAATCGCGGCATAAAACCGGCGAATGGCGAATTTTGTGCGATGACATAGATGTGGTGAAGGGAAGCGACGATGTCCATACAGGCAACGATGGAAGATAAGCTGAAAAAGGCGTTTTCGCCGGAACGGCTGGACGTCATCAACGAAAGCCATCTCCATGCCGGTCATCATCACGTGGATTCCGGCCATCACGCTGCCTTCGACGGCGCCGGCGAGACGCATTTCCGCGTCCGCATCGTCGCGCCAGCCTTTGCCGGCATGAGCCGCGTCGCGCGTCACCGCGCAGTCAACGATCTGCTGGCCGAGGAGTTGAAATCCGGCGTCCACGCCCTGGCGATCGAGCCGGTGGCGCCCGGTGAAAAGACCCGCTGGTAAATTTCAGCCGAGGCTCGCCCTCAGGAAAGCCATCACCGCTGTGGTCAATGCATCGCCTTCGGTGCCGAAGTCGCGATTGATCGACATGTGCGAATAGGCGCTGCCGTCGAACAGCGTGACCCTGGTTCCGGTGGCGCGCAGACGCCCGGCGAAGGCCTGCGCGTCCGCCGCGCGGGCTTTCGCCCGTGAATGGGCGATGAAGGTCGGCGGGTGCTTGCGGCCTTCCACATAGGTGACAGGCGACAGCGCGCGCCACTGCGCGGGATCGGGAAAGGCGCGGGCATAGACCCCTGCCATGCCGCCGCTCCTGGCCAATGCCTCCAGGTCGTAAGCCCTGGTGTCGTCGAGGATCAGCGCCGCGACCCCGGGCAGGCCGCGGCGCAGGCCGGTCAATGCGACGAGATGGCAGCCGGCCGAATGGCCCATCGCGACGATCCGGTCCGGATCGCCGCCATGTCTGGCGATGTTGGCGCGGACGTGGCGATAGGCCAGTTCGACATCCGCCGCCTGGGTGGCGACGTCGGCCTCGGGCAGCATCCGGTAGTCGATCGAGACGAAGCAGAAGCCATTGTCGAGCAGGAATTGCGGCTTGGCATTGACGTTGCCGCGACTGCCGACCCGCCAGGCGCCGCCATGGACGAAGAAGACGACCGGCAGGCCGCTTGCGCCGTCGCGGGAATAGATGTCGAGCTTGGCCGGCCCATAGTCGAAGGTTTCGGGCGACGGCGAACGCAGCCGCAATGCCACCGCCTGCCCCGGCAACAGCGTCGCCATCGACACCAGAAGCAGGCTTCGCCGATCGATTGTCATAGACTCCTGACCGCCCACAGGTGCCGCAAGATGCGCGCTGTCATTCGCCAAGCATTACCGGCTTGATCCTCAGCCGCGCGATTCGGTTCTTGTCGCGCTTCATGACGACGAAGCGCTTGCCGTGAAACGTAAAGGCCTGCTTTTCGTCCGGGATCGACTGCGCCTCGTGGATGACAAGGCCGGCAATGGTGGTGGCTTCCTCGTCCGGCAGGTTCCAGTCGAGCGCCCGGTTAAGGTCGCGGATCGGCACCGTGCCGTCGACGACGACGGAGCCGTCGGCCTCCTGCTTGACGCCCTGGATGTCGATGTCGTGCTCGTCGGCGATCTCGCCGACGATCTCCTCGATGATGTCCTCCAGCGTCACCAGCCCTTCGACCTCGCCATATTCGTCGACGACGATGGCGAAATGCGCCTTGCGGCGCAGGAAGGCGTTGAGCTGCTCCTGCAGCGTCGTGGTGTCGGGCACGAACCACGGTTTAGACGCGATCTTCATCACGTCGATCCGGGAGAAATCGTTGCCGACCTCGTTCAGCGCGCGCAGCAGATCCTTCGCGTGCAGCACGCCGACAATGTTGTCGAGCGAACCCTTCCACAACGGCATGCGGGTGTGCGGGCTCTGCAGGATCTCGCGAACCACCGCTTCGGGCGGGTCATCGGCATTGACCGAGCGCATATTCGTGCGGTGGACCATGACGTCCGACACTTCGAGCTCCTCGAGGTCGAACAGGCCGCCGATGCGGGCGCGGTCCTCGCGCACCACCTGGCCGTCGCGGCGGAAATCGTCGACGGCGCCGCGCAGTTCCTCGCGCGCCGAGCGCTGCGGCTCGATGCGCTGCAGCTCATAGCCGAAGGCGGCGAGCAGGTGCCGGCGCAGGACGAAGCCCAGCAGGCCGAGGCCGGCGAGCACTGCAGCCGCGATCCAGCCGGCCTGACTCATCCCGGGCGGCTTTCGTGCCGACCCGGATGGTTCTCCCTGAGGAACGCCAGTACTTCCGAGGCCGGCACATCCCTGGCGATGAAGGCCTGTCCGACGCCGCGCGTCAGGATGAAGGTCAGCGCGCCGCGCGACACCTTCTTGTCCTGGGTGATGAAGGAGAACAGCTGCTCGGCGTCGGGCAATTCGCCCGGAATGTCGGCCATGCGCCAGGGCAGGCCGACGGCGCGAAGATGCGCCTCGACGCGCGCCGCATCGTCGGGGCTCGCCAAATTGAGCCTTGAGGAAAAGCGGTGCGCCAGCGCCATGCCGATGGCGACGCCTTCGCCATGCACGAGCCGTGCGCCGTCATAGCCGGTCGCCGCCTCCAGTGCATGGCCGAAGGTGTGGCCGAGATTGAGCAGGGCGCGGTCGCCGGTCTCGAACTCGTCGCGGGCAACGACGTCGGCCTTGGCACGACAGGCCTCGGCGATGGCGGCAGCCCGCTCCGGCCCGCCGGCAAACACTTGGCGCCAGTTTTCTTCCAGCCAGGCGAAGAACTCCGGCCGGTCGATCAGCCCGTATTTGGCCAGTTCGGCATAGCCGGCGCGAAACTCGCGGATCGGCAGCGTGTCGAGCACTTCGGTATCGGCCAGCACCAGCTTGGGCTGGTGGAACACCCCGACAAGGTTCTTGCCGCGCTTGCTGTTGATGCCGGTCTTGCCGCCGACGGAGGAATCGACCTGCGCCAGCAGCGAGGTCGGAACCTGCACGAAATTCGTGCCGCGCCGCGCGATGCCGGCGGCAAAGCCGGCCAGGTCGCCGATGACGCCGCCGCCGAGCGCGATGACGACGTCGCCGCGCTCCAGCTTGGCGGCCAGCACGCCGTCGACCACTTCTTCGAGATGCGCAAAGCTCTTGGTCCTTTCGCCTGGCGGCAGCGTGATGACGGCATGTTGGATGCCACCGCTTGCCAGGCCGGCCGCAAGCGTTGCGAGATGCGCGCTAGCGACGTTTTCGTCGGTGACGACCGCCGCCCTTGTGCCCGGCAGACGGCGCGAGATCTCGGCGCCGGCACGTGACAGCAGGCCGGGGCCGATCAAAATGTCGTAGGCACGCTCGCCAAGCCCGACTTCGACAGAGACCATTGCATCAGCGCTCACGACCGCACCTCGTCAATATCGGCAACGCCGAGATGGCCGCGCAGCGCGTCCACCACTTCGGCGGCAATGATCTCCTTGCGGTCGTCGCGGGTCGGCACGATGACGTCGGCCGCGGCGTAAATCGGGTAGCGCTCCGCCATCAGCCGTTCCAGCACGGCGCGCGGATCGGCGCTTTTCAGCAGCGGCCGGTTCTGCTTCTTGGAAACGCGCTCCATCAACAGATCGATTTCTGCCTTCAGCCAAACCGAAACGCCATGGCTGGCGATCGCCTCGCGCGTCTGCGCGTTCATGAAGGCGCCGCCGCCAGTCGACAGCACCTGCGGCCCGTGCTCCAGCACACGCAGGATGACGCGCTGCTCCAGTGCCCGGAACTCCGCCTCGCCATAGCGCTCGAACAGGTCCGGGACGCTCATGCGCGAAACAGTTTCGATCTCCTGATCGCTGTCGATGAAGGGCAGCGCCAGCATCGCCGCCACCTTGCGGCCGATGGCCGTCTTGCCGGCGCCCATCAGCCCGACAAAGACGATGGAACGGCCGCCCAGCCGGCCGAGCAGCGCGGCATAGCTCTCGCCCGGAGGATTTGCTGGTAGCGCGTTCATGCTTCTAGAGCCTCTTTGCCGGCGTATCGACATCAAAAGCCTGTTTGCGTCAAGCGTGACGCACCCAGAACCGGATATGGCTTCTCCCTTGAATTGCCCGGATTGGCGTCTCATAAGGGCACAGGGTTGGAAATGCAGAATAAGACGACGGGCGAAAATTAATGCCAACACTGTTTCGCTTTGTCGTGACGCTCGCGATTCTGGCCGGCATTGTCTATGGCGCGATGTTCGCCTTGGTCATGTTCGTCGAGCCGAGAAAGGCGGAAATGAGCGTGCGTATCCCTCCGGAAAAGCTCGATCCGAAAAAATGAACAGCGCCGCCCGCATCGAAGCCTTCCTGGAAATGATGAGCGCCGAGCGCGGCGCCGCCGAAAACACGCTTTCGTCCTATCGCCGCGACCTCGAGGACGCGTCCGCCGGGATCGCCGGCGGACTTGCCGGTGCCACCAGCGCCGACATCCGTGCCTATCTCGACGACATCGCGGCGCGCGGCTTTGCCGCCACCTCGCAGGCGCGCAAATTGTCGGCGATCCGGCAGTTCTTCAAGTTCCTCTATACCGAGGGCCTGCGCGGCGACGATCCGACCGGCACGCTGGACAGCCCGAAGAAGGGCCGGGCGCTGCCGAAGACGATGAGCGAAGCCGATACCGGCCGGCTGCTCGACCGCGCCGCGCAGGAGGCGAAGGACCCCTCCATGCATAACGGCGACACGCTCGCGGCGCTGCGCCTTCACGCACTGGTCGAGGTGCTCTACGCCACCGGCTTGCGCGTTTCGGAGCTGGTCGGCCTTCCTGTGACGGTGGCGCAGCGCGACGACCGCTTCTTCATGGTGCGCGGCAAGGGCAACAAGGAGCGCATGGTGCCGCTGTCGGCCAAGGCGCGCACGGCGATGCGGACCTGGCTTGCCGCACGGGCGGCGGTGCCGGCTCTTGCCGACAGCCCGTTCCTGTTTCCGGCCGCCGCCGACAGCGGCTATCTCTCGAGACAGGTCTTTGCCCGCGAGCTGAAAGCGCTTGCCGCGCGGGCCGGCATTGCCGCGGCGAAGATATCGCCGCATGTGCTGCGGCATGCTTTCGCCAGCCATCTGCTGCAGAACGGCGCCGATCTCAGGGCCGTGCAGCAGCTGCTTGGCCACGCCGATATTTCAACGACGCAGATCTACACGCATGTGCTGGAGGAGCGGCTGATGCGTCTGGTCAACGATCATCATCCGCTTGCCGAGTAGGCGTCATGTCGCTATGTGAGAACGACGTTCCACCGCGCCCAGCCTGCATTTTCAGGCTTGCGTCAGTCATTGCCTTCCGACTTGCCGGTCCGCCCAATAATGTACAATTACCTCGATTTCGAAAAGCCTGTACAGGATCTCGAAGGCAAGATCCTCGAGCTGAAGAAGCTTGCCGAGAACGGCGAGGCGGTCGATGTCGGCGATGAGATCGCCCGTCTCGAGAAGCGCTCGCGCGATGCGCTGCGCGACGCCTACAAGGCGCTGACGCCGTGGCAGAAGGTGCAGGTGGCGCGCCATCCGGACAGGCCGCACTGCATCGACTACATCAAGGGCCTGCTTACCGATTTCACGCCGCTCGCCGGCGACCGCAACTTCGGCGAGGACCAGGCGATCGTCGGCGGCTTCGCCCGCTTCCGTGGCGAGCCGGTGGCGATCATCGGCCAGGAGAAGGGTTCCGACACGGCAAGCCGGCTGAAGCATAATTTCGGCTCGGTGCGGCCGGAGGGCTACCGCAAGGCGGTGCGGCTGATGGAACTCGCCGACCGCTTCCGGATCCCGCTGCTGACGCTGGTCGACACGGCCGGCGCCTATCCCGGCGTCAACGCCGAAGAGCGCGGCCAGGCGGAAGCCATCGCCCGCTCGACTTCGGTCTGCCTTGGCCTGAAGGTGCCGTCGATCTCGGTGGTGATCGGCGAAGGCGGCTCGGGCGGCGCCATAGCGATTGCCACCGCCAACCGCGTCTACATGCTCGAACACGCCATCTATTCGGTGATCTCGCCGGAAGGCGCCGCCTCGATCCTGTGGCGCGACACCACGCGATCCAGGGATGCCGCGACCAACATGAAAATCACGGCGCAGGACCTGCTGGAGCTGAAGATCATCGACGCCATCATTGCCGAGCCGCTCGGCGGCGCCCATCGCGCCCCTGAAACGGTGATCGCCGCCACCGGCGACCTCATCGCCAGGACGATGAAGGAATTCTCCGGCGCCAACACCGACTTCCGCGAGCATCGCCGCGAGAAATACCTGGCGATGGGCCGCAATCTGTAACCAACCCAGTCACGCGGCCTGAAATGTGGCGGCGTGAACCAGTTTCGCCACAAAAATGCCGCTGCATTCGGCTCAGTGGGCTTGCCGTAAGGGGACGCGCCGCATGCTTGCGGTAAGGAATTTTCAAGGTTAACGGGCTTAGAGTCCGTCAGTGGTCGGTTTAGCAGCTGCGGCATCCGCGGCGCAGAAATGAAGACGATAGCCCTATCCATGTTTGCCAAGCTTGCCCGCACCGGAGTTCTAATCGCTGCGATCGGCGTCGCCGGCTGCAATGACGCTTCGATGAAGGATTTTGCGCCGCAAGCCAACAAGCCGCTGCCGGACAAGATCCTGGCCGAAATGAAAGCCAAGGGCATGGTCCGCACCTCCTCGGTGATGGCCCGCATCTTCAAGGAAGAAGGCAAGCTCGAAATCTGGAAGGCCAAGACCAACGGCCGCTACGACCTAGTCGCCAGCTACGACATCTGCAAATGGTCGGGCAAGCTCGGCCCGAAATTCACCGAAGGCGACCGCCAGGCGCCGGAAGGCTTTTACACGGTCCGCCCGGCACAGATGAACCCGCGGTCGAATTACCACCTGTCCTTCAACATCGGCTACCCGAACGCCTATGACCGCGCCAATGGCCGCACCGGTTCCAACCTGATGGTCCACGGCGCCTGCTCGTCGTCTGGCTGCTATTCGATGACCGACGCGCAGATCGAGCAGATCTACGCTTTCGGACGCGACGCCTTCCAGGGCGGCCAGACCGAGTTCCAGATCCAGGCTTTTCCGTTCCGCATGACTGCAGCCAATATGGCGCGCTATCGCAACGACCCGAACTACGAATTCTGGAAGATGCTGAAGGTTGGCTACGACAATTTCGAGGTCACCAAGGTGCCGCCGAAAGTCGACGTCTGCGAGAAGCGTTACGTCTTCAACCAGGTCGCGGCCGACGGCTCGACCTTCAATCCGACCGGCCCCTGCCCGCCGACCACCCAGCCCGATTCGCTGAAAAGCGCCATCAACGCCTATCAGAGCACCTATGAGGCGGCCTTCAACGGCGCCATAAAGGCCAGCGTGCCGGCGCCCAAGCCGACCATCGCCGGGATCAAGGAAGCCAGCATCGTTTCCGACTGGTCGAAACGGCGTGCGCGCGGCGAACGCGTGCCGATCGAGCCGCCCTCGCTCAACCCGGACGGCACGGTGACCGAAACAGCGCGCATGGGCCGCGTCGATTCGCCGGCGGGCCGCAAGATGGCGGCGCTCGACGCCGAAAAGGCTGCCAAGCAGAAGGCCGAGGAACAGCGGCTTGCCGCGATAGAAGCGGCGAAGGCAGCGAAAGCGGCAGCCAAGGCGCAAGCCCTGGCCGAGAAGGAAGCCGCCAAGGCGCAGGCATTGGCCGAAAAGGATGCTGCCAAGGCGGCGGCCGAAGCGCCTGTCGCGACCGCAACCGTCGCGCCATCCGTGGAGGCCGTTCCGGTCGCGGAAACGCAGGCTGCGGACGCCGAAAGCACGGCGACACGGCTGAAGAAGAAGCTGCTCGGCATGTTTGGCGGCTGAACTTCATGCTTGAACAGGAAGATGGGGGCCAAGAAGACAGGCCCTCAACCAGCCCCGCCGCCGTCTACGACCTCAAAGGCTTGAACTGTCCGTTGCCCGTGCTCAAGGCAAAAAAGCGCCTGGCTGCAATGCAGCCGGGCAGCCGCTTATGGCTCGAAACCACCGACCCGCTCGCCGTCATCGACATTCCCGCCTTCTGCGCCGAGAGCGGCCATCGGCTGGTCGAGACAACGGCGATGGCAGGCGGCCACCGCTTCCTGGTCGAGCGCGGCTGAGCGCGTGATCTCCCCCTCGAGGGGGAGATCAGCCGCTTCACCGCCCGGCGATGGCCAGCGGATTGCTCTCCAGTGCCGCCCGGTCCGGCGTGTCGATCGACGGCTGGTTGGTGAAGGCGGCGAACAGCCGGCGGACATAGTCTTCCGGCATGTCGAGCGTGATCAGCACCAGCCTGGTGCCGCGCTGGCTGTCCGGCCAGGCCGGCAGTTGCACCGGCGGATGCAGGATCTTCTGCACGCCATGGATAACCAGCGGCCGCGACGGGTCTTCTGCAAGCTCGATGACGCCCTTCATCCGCAACAGGCGCTCGCCATGCGCCGAGCGCAGCAGATCGAGGAACATCTCGATTGCCGAAAACGGCACCGGCCCGTCGTGAACCAACGAATGCGAACGCACGCGGGAATCGTGCCTATGGCCATGACCATGACCATGGTGATGGTGATCGCCACCGTCATGCCCGTCGTCATGATGCCCGTCGTCATCATGCCCGCTGTGGTCATGCCGGCTATGGTCATGGTCGTCGCCGGCTTCTTCGCCCAGCCAACGCTGCACATCGACCGATTTGGTGGCCGGATTGTAGAGGCCGCAATCGAACAGAGTCGCGGCGCTTGCCTGACTCGCGTCGAGCACCACGGCGCCCGGGTTGAGCTGCCTGAGCCGCGCCCGCAACGCCTCGACATCGCCTGCATCCGTGGCCAGGTCGGCCTTGCTGAGCACGATACGGTCGGCGACCGCCACCTGCTTCACCGCCTCGACATGGGCATCGAGCGCCGCATTGCCGTTGACGGCGTCGACCAGGGTGATGACGCCGTCGAGCCGGAAGGCCTGGACCAGGGCCGGATGCGCCATGATCGACTGCAGCACGGGGGCGGGATCGGCGAGCCCGGTGGTCTCGACGACGACGCGGGCAAGCCGGTCGATGCGGCCGGTCTGCAGCCGGTCGACGAGATCGGCCAGCGTATCGACCAGCTCGCCGCGCACCGTACAGCAGAGGCAGCCATCGGAGAGCTGGATGATGCCGTCGGAGGCCTGCTCGACCAGGAGATGGTCGATCGCCACCTCGCCGAACTCGTTGATGATGACGGCGGTGTCGGCGAGCGCGGGATCCCGCAGCAGCCGGTTGAGCAGCGTCGTCTTGCCCGCACCAAGAAAGCCGGTGAGCACCGAAACGGGGATCGGGAAGCCGGCCATCAGGCTAGTTCAACGCCTTGGCCGGCTGCTGGACCTGCGCGGCGGTGGCGGATCCGGCCACAACAGGCTCGGCGCCGGACGGCGGCGCCCGGTCCGGCCGCCATGTCGGCAGCGGCACGTCGGCATATTCCTGCCCGGAGGCGTCGAGCATCGCCTTCGGCGTCGGTCCCGTGGCGCCCCCGAGGCCGACAGCGATCAGCGTCGGCACATGGTCGAGCTTTTCCTGATAGGGCGACTTCGGCACGTCCTTGCCCTTGTCGCCGACGGCGGGTGCTGCTTCCGACTGCTCCTCGGCCGGCTTCTTCTTGCAGATTTCGTCATTCATATCGTTGGCCGACATCGTGTCGCCATAGGCGGGCAGCGCCGCGACCGTCAGCCAGCTCGGCGCCGGCGTTGCAAAGCCCTGGTCGAGCAGTTTTGCCGCCGTTTCGGCGCGGGTAATGGCTGACCGTTCGCCGAGCACCACGGCGACCAGGGTGCGGCCGTTGCGGGTCGCCGAGCCGATCATGTTGAAGCCGGACGAGCAGACGAAACCCGTCTTCATGCCGTCGGCGCCCGGATAGCGGCCGATCAGGAGGTTGTAGTTGGAGATCGCCTTCTTGCCGACGGCAAGGCCTTCGATCGAGAACCAGGGGGCATATTGCGGAAATTCCTTACGGATCGCCATCACCAGCAAAGCGAGATCGCGTGCTGTCGTATATTGGTCCGGCGAATAGAGCCCGTTCGGATTGACGAAGTGCGACCCGCTCATGCCGAGCCGTTGCGCTTCGGCGTTCATGCGTTCGGCAAAGGCGGCCTGCGAACCGCCGATATTCTCGCCGACCGCCATGGCGATATCGTTGGCCGATTTGACCAGCATCATCTTCAGCGCGTTGTCGAGCCGCATCACCGAGCCCGGCTTGAAGCCCATCTTGCTCGGCGGCTCGCCCGCCGAATGTTTCGTTACCTTGATCGGCGAATCGAGCTGGACCTCGCCCGCGGCAATCGCCCGAAACGCCACATAGGCGGTCATCAGCTTGGTCAGCGATGCCGGGTACCAGCGCCTGAACGCCTCCTGGTGCTGCAGGATCTTGCCGCTGTTCAGGTCGAACAGGATGGTCGGATTGGCCAAGGCAGGCCCGGCCAGCGCCGGAAGCACCACCGCGCCCGCCACCAACAGTTTGAGGAAATGCCTGTAGCGCATCATGAAAACCGAAATAGCCTCTTGCCGCAGTCGCACCTGGCTCCGTAAGATTTCGTTACACGATCGCCAGGATAATGGTCCGGCTCTCTGTTCCCGGACCACAGTCGCGGTGCTATTTACTCTATGTGACGTCAACATGGCAAAGTGCTGCCGATCACAATGTGGAAGCAGCAGCACAATGCAAAGCAGCGTGCATGATTGCAAGGCAGCAGGCACAATTGCAAAGCAGCAGGCCAAGACCGCCTGCTCCAACAGCGAAATGGAACCATCATGCCGATCCTGAACCGAGCCGCCGAAATGCAGGACGAGGTGGCCGGCTGGCGCCGCTATTTGCACCAGACGCCGGAGCTGAATTTCGACGTCTTCAAGACCGCCGCCTTTGTCACCGAGAAGCTGAAGGCGTTCGGCTGCGACGACATCGTGACGGGTTTGGGCAAGACCGGCGTCGTCGGCATCATCCGCGGCCGTCACGGCGAAGGCTCGACCATCGGCCTGCGCGCCGACATGGATGCCCTGCCGCTCAACGAGATCACCGGCAAATCCTATGCCTCGACGGTCCCCGGCAAGATGCACGCCTGCGGCCATGACGGCCACACCGCGATGCTGTTGGGCGCCGCCAAATACCTCGCCGAAACGCGCAATTTCGCCGGCTCGGTCGCGGTCATCTTCCAGCCGGCCGAAGAGGGCGGCGGCGGCGGCAACGAGATGGTCAAGGACGGCATGATGGAGCGCTTCGGCATCTCCAAGGTGTTCGGCATGCACAACATGCCGGGCCTGCCGGTCGGCCAGTTCGCCATCAGGCCGGGCCCGATCATGGCGGCGACCGCCGAATTCACCATCACGGTCAAGGGCCGGGGCGGTCACGCGGCGATGCCGCACGGCACCATCGATCCGATCGTCATCACCAGCCAGCTCGTCGGCGCATTGCAGACGATCGCCTCGCGCAGCACCGATCCGGTCGAGGCGGTGGTCGTCTCGGTGACGAAATTCCATGCCGGCGACGCCTACAACGTCATTCCCGAGAGCGCCGAGATCGCCGGCACGGTACGCACGCTGAAGAAGGAGATCGCCAAGAAGGCCGAAGAACGCATCCGCGCGCTTTGCCAAGGCCTGGGCGCTGCCTTCGGCGCGACAATCGAGGTCGATTACAACGCCAACTACCCCGTCACCTTCAACCATCCCGAAGAGACGGTCTTTGCCAGCGACATCGCGGCCGACGTCGCCGGCGACAGTCATGTTCACCGCGCCATCCAGCCGGTGATGGGCGGCGAGGATTTCTCCTACATGCTGGAAGCCCGGCCGGGCGCCTTCATCTTCATCGGCAATGGCGATACCGCCGGCCTGCACAACCCGGCCTATGACTTCAACGACGAGGTCATCCCGCACGGCATGAGCTATTGGGTGAAGCTGGCGGAAACGGCGCTGGCGGCGTAGCCGTTCGGCATTGGCTTACGGCCCGCTCTTCGGATCCTCGACCTCCAGCGCTTCCATGACCGGCGCCAGCTCGTTGTCGTCGGCGGGTTGCGGTTCTTCGCCTGTCCTCGCCTTCTTCAGGGCTGCCTCGATCGCCTCCTGGATATTGCCGAGTTCGTCTTCGCGAACCTCGTGGCCATAGCCGGCAGCGTCGGCATCCTGCTCGAATTGCTGCGCCAGGACGGCGACGCTCACTTCGCTCTCGGCCGGTAGATTGCCGACATTCTCCTGCAGCCAGGTTTCAAAGAACTCTTTGGTGGCGCTCATGCGGTCTCTCCTTCGGGACACTAAAGCGCGCTGGCATCCCGAAAGTTCCGCTATCTGAGCCGTCTTTGCGCCCGTTGCTGGCTGTCCCGCAATTCAGAGCGGCCAGGCGGCGATGGCGCCGCCTGGCTCGGCTGCTTACTGGCTGGCAGCAGTCGGTTCGCACGACACGTTCGGGTTCATATCGGCGAACGCGCCGGTCGGGTTGCCCTTCCAGGCCCAGACATGCAGCTCGTAGAAAGGTCCGAGGCCATAGCGGTTGGGCGCGCTGTTGAAATTGAACAGATGTCCATCGAGCGAGGCCGGGCCTTTCGAGGTGATGTATTCGACCGCGATCAGTTTTAGCGTGCCGTCGGCCATCGGCTCGTACATGACGGCTTCAGGCTTGGCGACATCGACCGCGTCGTCCTTGAGGTAGCCGGGATTGACGTAGTGGATGCCCATGGCGCCGCCGGTGATGCCGCTGGCGCAAGGAATGGGCGCATAGCCCTCGGCGGTCGCCGCCGCCACATTCTCGAAGCGGCTGTTGGCGGCGCGCACCTTGTCGGCCAGCGGATTGGGACCGGACGTGGGCGCTGCCTGATGCGCCTGCGCCAACGCAGTGCAGGCCGACAGCAGCGCCGCGGCAGCGAGGAACTTGGTGCGAAAGTTGATTGTCATAGTCGTTCCATTCTTCTTGAATAGCACAGCCCGGCCGGCCGCCGGAAGTAGGGAGGTCCGGCAGGTGGGCGCTGTGGCTGTTGTTGCTGGGAGATCCCCGCCCCGATGCGACGAATGCAGGGGGAGATCATCCCTTCGGCAAATACGGGATGGTTCCGGCCAGATCGGAATTGTCGATCAGCTGGAAACGGCTGTCGCTGCCGCCCTGACGGGCCGAAACGAAGGGTGCGTAGGCAGGATCGTCGGTAAAGGCGCGCGCCGCGGCCTCGGTCGGGAACGCCATCAAGGCAATCAGCGTGGTGTCGAGCGGCTTGCCTTCGAGCGTCTTCACATTGCCGCTGCGCGACAGATATCTGCCGCCGTGCTTGTGGACGAGGTCGTGCACCGACGCGGCATAGGCCGGCATCCACTTTGGGTCCCTCACCTTGATGTCTGCGATAACGTAAGCGGTCATGGGTCATGTCTCCTGGTCGTGCACAGGGGTATCCCGTGCAGCGGCCAAGGGGTCGCATGGCAGGGCCGGCGCCAGCCAGTCCGCCATCTGTACTGGGCCGGTACAGTTTCTGTACTCGCCGCGTTGCCGGGAAAGGCCTATGGTTCCGGCGGAGTTTGAGGGAAGGCAACATCGTGACCCAGTCCGGATACAAACAGTTCTGCCCGTTATCGATGGCCGCGGAGGTGCTGTGCACCCGCTGGACCATGGTTCTGCTTCGCGAATTGGTGGCGGGCTCGACCCGTTTCAACGATCTGCGCCGCGGCGTCCCCAAAATGTCGCCGACCCTTCTGTCGCAACGCCTCAAGGAACTCGAGCTGGCCGGGATCGTCGAGCGCAAGGAGGTACGCGGCGAGAAAGGCATCTTCGAATACCGGATGACCGAGGCAGGCAGGGATCTGCGTTCCGTCGTCGAGGCGATGGGTTTTTGGGGGCAGAAATGGGTCGAGTCGCGGCTGTCGCTGAAGAACCTCGATCCGTCGCTGCTGATGTGGGACATGCGGCGCAATCTCAACGCGTCGCCGCTGCCCGACGGGCGCACGGTGATACAATTTCTGTATCAGGAGCTCCCCGCCTCCAAACGGTCGTGGTGGCTGATCGTCGAGAAGCACGGCGAGGTCGACCTCTGCTGGTACGATCCGGGCTTCGATGTCGATCTCTACGTCTCGACCGACCTGCACACCATGACCGAAATCTGGATGGGATTGATCACCGTCGAGAAGGCCGGGGCGAAAGTCGTTCTGACGGGCGACCAGGATATCGCGCGCAAAATGCAGACCTGGCTCGGCCTGAGTCCGTTCGCGGTGGAGCCGAAGCGAGCGGCCTAACTGCCCCTTGGCGAAACGTCCCGAAGCGGTTATGTGTCGGGCCGCGTGGTCCCGTAGCTCAGTAGGATAGAGCGGCAGATTCCTAATCTGTAGGTCACAGGTTCGATTCCTGTCGGGATCACCAAAGTTTTCAATAACTTAGCGAATTGGTGCCGTACTTTTTTGCCAATTAGTACGGCACCTCGTCTATGGCACGAGCGGCGAGGGTTATTGGACCTCTGAGGAAGTTGATTGGATTGTCTACTGTTCGCACGAAGGGACGATCACGCTTGGCGGGTCAATAACAGCAATCGCCCCATCAAAACTCCCTTGCGGCTGATTGGAGTTAACGTCCGCTCCGGGTTGGGAGTTGAATGGCAGCTATCCTTGAACCAGCCCCTTTGACCGGACGGTCTGAAATCGGCCCAAATCGCCGATGCAGAAAATTGCAGGGTAAACGATCATCGCTTGTCCGCTGGCTGACCGCTTGTCGTCAAAGGGATGCGGGCGATGACCTTGATCTCGAAATCGAAACCCGCGAGCCAATTGACGCCCACTGCCGTCCAGTTCGGATAGGGAGGTGCGCCGATTTCTTCCGCGCGGACAGCCAGCACCGTTTCGATCTGTTCGTCCGGGTTGGTGTGGAAGGTGGTGACGTCGACAACGTCATCGAAGCTACACCCGGCGGCGGCCAAGACCTCACGCATATTGGCGAAGGCCCGCCGAACCTGATCCTCGAATACGGGCTCAGGCGAGCCGTCCTCACGGCTCCCGACCTGACCCGACACGAAGAGAAGATCGCCAGAGCGAATGGCCGCGGAATATCGATGAATATCGTATAACGCGTGGCGTTTGGCCGGGAAAATGGCGTCACGTGCAGGCATCTCGTGTTCCCTTCTGTCTTAATAACGGCGCCGGGCCGGAGCCGGGGGCATCTATCGGAATCAACGGGCGGAGCTGCATGCCGGTGCCATGCGGCTCTGGATCGGCGGGAAAGGTTGGGTCACAGCCGCGCCAGCTCCTCGACGGTGAAATCCGCCGCAACCGCGATGTCCTTCTGCCGGTCGAGCTCCTCGATGCGCCCGCCGAGTGCCTTGCGGATGCCGGCATAGGCCTCGGCACCAAGCACCAGCCGTTTCGGGAGCGGACCATCCTGATCCGCAAGCCGGATCATTGCGTCCGTCATGCGGTCGGGGTCGCCCTTGATCGCCCATGAGACACCCAGCGCCTCGCGGATCTGACCGGCGGGTGTTCCCTCATAGGCCGCGAGCGGCTTGGTCCGCGCGAGGTTGCCGCCGAACCCGGTCCGCGCCGGCCCAGGTTCCACAAGGCTGAATTCGATGCCGAAGGGAGCAGCCTCCTGCGCCACGGACTCGACGAATCCCTCGATACCCCACTTGGTCGCGTGATAGAGGCTGAAAGCCGGATAGGCGATCTGGCCTCCCTCGCTCGATACCTGTAAAATCCGGCCGCCACCCTGGCTGCGCAGATGCGGCACCGCCGCCCGGATGAGTGCGATCGAGCCGATGAGATTGGTGTCGATGATGTCCCGGACCTGCACATCGCCAGCCTCTTCAGCCGCGCCGAGGAGGCCATAGCCAGCATTGCTGACGACGAGGTCGATCCGAGCGGATGCCGCGAAGGCGCGGTCGACCGCGGCGCGGACCGAGCTCTGGTCCTTGAGGTCCATTGCGACGATGCGGAGCCGTTCGGGGTAACTTGCACGCAGGTCGGGAAGTGCGTCCTCGCTGCGGCTGGCACCGACGACGCGGTCTCCCCTGATCAGGGCCTTCTCCGCCAGCAGCCGGCCTAGACCGGAAGACACACCCGTTATGAGCCAGGTCTTTTCCATTTCTCATTTCTCCAATTGATCCAGGCAGGAGATAGGGCAGTCGCATTGCGCGCATTAGCCGTTGAAATCGGCATGGGATAATGCAAAATCCCCATCAATGCCCCGCCCGTCGCTCAACGATCTCACCGCCTTCGTCGCCGTTGCCACACACCGCGGCTTCCGCCGCGCAGCGGACGAGGTCGGCACGGCACCTTCCACATTGAGCCATGCGATGCGTGCGCTCGAGGAACACATGGGCGTGCGACTTCTGAACCGCACCACACGCAGCGTCTCGCCGACAGAAGCCGGGTTCCGGTTGCTCGACCGTCTTCAGCCGGCGCTCGCCTCGCTGGACGAGGCGCTCGACAGCGTCGCGGGGTTCCGGGGCAATGTCGCGGGCACGGTCCGCATCAACGCACCGCGATTGGTGGCCGGGCTTCTCGTTCGCCGGGTCCTTCCGCAGATGGCGGAGCGCCATCCGGACGTGACCGTGGACATCGTCGTCGAGGGGCGGCTCATCGATATCGTGTCCAGCGGGTTCGATGCCGGCGTACGCCTCATCACATCAATTCCCAAAGACATGATCGCCGTGCCGTTTGCACGCGCGTTGACGTTCATCTGTATCGCGTCGCCCGCCTATCTCGATCGCTTCGGGGAGCCGGGAACGCCCGAGGAATTGCAACGCCACCATTGCATCGGCCACCGTATGCCCAGCGGCAAGCTCTATCGATGGGAGTTCGAACGCGCAGGCCAGGAACTGGTGATCGGGGCAAACGGCCCCATCGTCCTTGATGACGAGGAACTGATGGTCGAAACCGCAATAGAGGGTCTGGGCATCGCCTATGTGGCGGATTGGGCCGCCGAAGCGGCGTTGTCCGATGGCCGGCTACGCAAGGTCCTGACCGCGTGGACGCCAGCACCGGAAGAAGTTGCGGTCTACTACCCCGGACATCGAGCCGTACCGCCCGCACTGCGAGCTTTTCTCGATGTTGTAAAGGACCTGCCGAAGAAAGAACCCTAACCAGATCAACGAAGCCGACGCCCTGGTGCGGAACGGCCGCTCTGCGGACAAAGCTACCCTCGCCACCGGTTCCTTGGCCATGCGCGTCTGAAGTTAGTCCGTGTGTCTGAGCTGGGCTGTGTGGGCGCCTACCCACTGCGTTAGACATGGCGCAGGACAAGGACGCCTTTGACGCTAACTCCTTGGCCGATAATCAGGCGGTGACTGGCTGCATCAGTTCGAAGATGTTGCCCCAAGGATCGGAGAAGAACGCGATGCGGCTGCTGATCGCCGGAACATCGAATGGCTCATGCACGATTTTCACGCTACGGCGCTTCAACTCGGCAACGGCCTTATCGACGTCGTCCAGGCGAAGACAAAGGTGATGCCACCCCGACAGGCCGAGGCTGGCGCCAAGATCCGCGTATACGGGGCGCTCGGCAGCGCCGGGGCCTGCCAGAAGTTCAAGGCGGAAGCCGTCATCCACTGCCGGCGAAAGAAAGACGAAGGTCATATCGTCGCCAGAAGGTACGGTATCCACGACGCTGAAATCCAGCTTTCCGGTGTACCACGAGATCGCGGCATCGCGGTCAGGCACTCGGAGCAAAGAAGGGTCGCATCAGGTCATAGCGCGAACCGCAGGTTTCGAAACGCGCCATGAGGGCCAGCAAATGGCGCTCCTTGTCCTGCTGGTGCAAGCGTTTCCCCACCCCGCACCGTACTGCGGTCGGATTCAGGCATCTTGCCGGAACTCACGATAATCGTCATCCTTGCCGGCCCGACGGCCAGCGTACCGACCGGTCGTCACGGAGCCCGCCCTTGCAAGAAGACGACGACGGAAACGCATTCCAACAGGCGATCCTCGCTTCGGTGGTTCGCTCATCGCTCGACTGCGTGATCGTCACGGACGAAGCCGGATTGGTTGTGGAATTCAACGCGGCGGCCGAGGCGACCTTCGGCTATTCGCGCGCTGAAGCGGTCGGCAGACAGATCTCGGAGCTCATCGTCCCGCCGCATCTGCGCAAGGCGCACGCAAACGGGCTTGCCGCCTATCTTGCGGGTGGCGCCCCGCGGTTGCTCGGGCGTCGCACAGAGCAGACTGCCATGCGAGCGAACGGCACCGAGTTTCCGGTGGAACTCACGATCACCGAAGCCCGGAGCGGCAAACGTCGTTTCTTCACGGCGAGCTTGCGCGACCTGTCGCAGCGCCACGCTGCCGACGCAGCTCTGCGTGCCAGCGAAGCCCGCTTGGCGGCATTCATGAAGCATGCTCCCGTAGGCATGTACCTGAAGGATACCGACGGACGCTATCTGGTCGCCAATCCGGAAATGGGAAAGGTCTTCGGCCGGCCAGCCGAGAGCGCGATCGGACTAAGCGCGGCCGACATTTTCGGGCCGCAGGAGGCCGCGATGATCGCGGAAAACGATCGCCGCGTGCTGGAATCGGGACAGGCGATTGCAATCGAGGAATTTCTAAGCAACGCGGTCGATTATGCCTGGAGCCTTGTCGTTCGCTTTCCCGTGCTGTGGGCCGATCAGCAACAGGCGCGCATCGGCGGCTTCGATATCGACATCACCGAGCAGAAGCGCGCGGCCGAGCGCCTGCAGCAAAGCGAGCGGCGCTTCCGAGACCTCACTCACCACCATCCGGTTCCGGTCGTGTTCATAGACTCGCGAACGAGGCACCTGATTACCGCAAATCCCGCCTTCCGCGAGATCATGGGTATAGGCCCGCGTGACGAGGACCGCTTCCGCCAGCACCGCTGGTTCGCCACACGGGAAGACTATCGGCGCATCAGGGCCCTGTCACGTCAGCAGCCGCGCGCCGACGGCGTGGAGGCTCAACTTCGGCGGCTGGACGGCTCCGTGTTTCCCGTGTCGCTGAGTTGGCGCCACATCGAGATGGACGACCGACCGGTGATCGTCGGCAGCATTCTTGATCTCACCGCAACCAAGGCGGCTGAAGCCGAACTGGCGCGGTCGCGCGAGGCATTGGCGCAGAGTGAGCGGCTCAACGCACTTGGTTCGCTGCTTGCCGGCGTTTCGCACGAACTCAACAACCCCTTGGCGGTCGTCGTCGCGCAGGCCCAGTTGCTGGAAGAATTTCTAGCCGGAACCGCCCATGCACAGCGGGCCGGCAAGATCAGACTCGCCGCCGAGCGCTGCGCGCGCATCGTGAAGACTTTCCTGGCAATGGCGCGACAACGCCAGCCGGAGCGCCGCAGTACCGACGTCAACGATCTGATCCGCGCAGTTCTTGACATCGCCGGCTACGGTTTGCGCACGGCAGGCATCGAGGTGCAATGCCGGCTCGCCGAGGGCCTGCCGCCTTTGGAAGTCGACCCTGACCAGATGCATCAGGTGTTCTACAACCTGATCGTCAACGCGCAACACGCCCTGCAGGAGATACCGGCACCGCGGCGGATCGAGATCGAAACGTCGCTTGAAGGCAATGACCTCCAGATCGTGATCGCCGACAATGGCCCCGGTGTGCCCGCCGAGATCCGGAACCGCATTTTCGATCCGTTTTTTACCACCAAGGCTCAGGGCGCGGGCACCGGGATCGGGCTCGCTTTCTCGCTCGGCGTGGTGCAGTCGCACAATGGGCGGCTGACCCTGCTTGACCGTGCGGACGGCGCGCATTTCCGGTTGCTGTTGCCGGTGGAGGCCTGCACTTCGTCAGATTCAGTCGAAGGTGTTGCGGCTCACTCGGTCGCGGACATCGGCTGTACCGCCCTTGTGGTCGATGACGAACGGGAGGTTGGAGAAACGGTGGCAGAACTACTAGAGGCTGAAGGTTTTGCCGTCAGGATCGTCGAGGACGGTGCCGGCGCCAAGGCAGCGCTGATGAGTGCTGTTTTCGATGTGATCTTTTGCGATCTGCGGATGCCGAACATCGACGGCCCCGCCTTGTTCGACTGGGCCTGTCAGGCAACCCCGGGCATAGCGGAGCGATTCGTTTTCGTTACCGGCGACACGCTCGGCGGCGCTGCGGCGCGCTTCCTTGAACGGGCCGGTCGACCAGTTGTCGAGAAGCCATTTTCGCGCGATTCTATCCGCCGGGCACTAAGCTCGTTGGCAGACGTTCCGCGCTAGCCAACGACCTCAGCACCTCTAAGCGCGAACGTCTGGTGATGCCTGATGCGCGTTCGTAGGCATCTCGCTGTTACATCGCGGTGACAAAAGCACCGCCACGGTGGCGTCAACCGGTTACCAAGGGCAGTAAATATCTCCGGCCTTCTGGGAGGAGTGGCGTGTCAGCGTCCCCAGAGGCTGCGTGGGCGTATCGCCGGTTGGCTGTTAGCGCGGCGACTGGATCGCTCCACGCCTCGCAAGCGCGATAGCGAAATCTCGTGAAGGCAAAGTCGAGCTGCGTTTTCCGTTCTGTATCGGCGACCGGCGGCGACTGAGAGAGACGGATACCATGCACATGGGGCGTCTGGAAGGTGCCAGGACATGGACGCGGGGCGGCCCGCGCGCAGGCGCTTGGTCGAGCGGTGCAATGACCACGCAGCGCCACCTCGCAGCGATCATGGTTTGCGACGTGGTCGGCTATTCGCGCCTGACGGAGCGCGACGAGCGCGGCACGCTCGAGCGGCTGAAGATCTACCGCAAGGACCTGCTCGAGCCGCTGGTCTCTGAGCACCGGGGTCGGATCGTCAAGCTCACCGGCGACGGCATGCTGTGTGAGTTCGCGAGCGTCGTCAACGCGGTGGCGTCGGCGATGGCGATCCAGCAGGCCCTGGCAGAACACGAGGCGGAGATGCCCGAGGAAGAGCGGATTCGCTTTCGCATCGGCGTCAATCTCGGCGACGTGGTCTGCGAGGAGGACGGCGACCTCTACGGCGACGGGGTCAATATCGCAGCCCGCCTCGACGGCATCGCCGACCCCGGCACCGTGGTCGTCTCAGGCACCGCCTACGACCACCTTCAGGGCAAGCTCGACTGCAGCTTCACGCCGCTCGGCAATCTGCGCCTCAAGAACATCGAGCGGCCTGTGCGCGCCTACCGCGTCGAGACCGACGCCGGCGCCTCGGTGACTGCATCGCCTCCGCTGCCCGCGAAACCCTCGATCGCGGTTCTGCCTTTTACCAACATGAGCGGCGATCCTGACCAGGAATACTTCGCCGACGGCCTGGTGGAGGACATCATCACGGGATTGAGCCGGGTGAACTCCTTCTTCGTGATCGCCCGCAACTCGTCCTTCACCTACAAGGGCCGGGCGGTGGACCTGCGCCAGGTCGGACGCGAGCTGGGCGTCCGCTACGTGCTCGAAGGCAGCATCCGCAGAGCAGGATCGCGGGTGCGCATCAGTGGGCAGTTGGTGGACGCGATCAGCGGACACCATGTCTGGGCCGACCGCTTCGAGGGCGACGTGAGCGACATCTTCGACCTGCAGGACAAGGTGACCGAGAGCGTCGTCGGCGCTGTCGAACCGAGCATCCGGCTGCAGGAGATCAAGCAGGCGCGCATGAAGCCGACCGACTACATCGGTGCCTACGACCTCTACCTTCGTGCGCTGCCGCGCTTCTACAGCATGACGCGCGAAGGCTTCGCCGACGTGCGCCGGCTCACCAACGAGGCGCTCAGCATCGACCCAGACTTCACCCTGGCGAAGGCACTCGGTGCCTATATCCGCAGCCTGTCGGTGAGTCAGTGCTGGCACGAGCCCGACGATATCCGCGTCGCCGTGCGCATGGCCCGCGAGGTGCTGGCGGACGCGCGAGACGACCCGACAAGCTTGCGTTTCGCCGCGCAGGTGATCGCCTACAGCGCCAAGGATTACGAGACGGCGCTGGACACGATCGAACGGTCCCTGCTCCTCAACCCCAATTCGGCGCAGGGCCATACGGGCAGCGGCTGGGTGAACGCCCATTCCGGCCACCCCCTCGTTGCGATCGAGCACTTCCACAGGGCGATGCGGCTGAGTCCGGTCGACCCCGAGAAGGGCATCGCGCTCTCCGGCATCGGGATGAGCTACCTGATGCTCGAACGCTACGAGGAAGCGCTGGCTTGGGGAGAACGAGCGCTGCGCGAGATGCCGAATTACGGCTCCTCGCACCGGGTGGTGATCATGGCGCTGGTCAAACTCAACCGGCTGGACGAAGCGCAGGCGGCGGCGCGGCGGCTGATGGAGGCGTTCCCGACCTACACGCTCGGCCTGCAGAGGCAGATCAACCCGTGGCGGGACAAGGTGTTCGCCGAGCACTACGTCGAAGCGTTGGGTATTGCCGGCGTGCCGGAGTGATCGTCGCGGTTGCAAAGATGCCCTCTCCTGCGCGTCACGTCCGGCCAGGCGACGCGCCTCTTGATCCCGCGTCGCTTCAAGAAGGATAGTTCTCTGGCCGGCTTGTCGAGGACCGAGCGTGTAGAGCAGCTGTGAACAGCTGGCGAGCTCTAGTGGCACTTTCGTAGGATGGCGTTTCGTAGTGACCCCAAAATTGACCTTGGCGGAAATTCGAACCAAGACTACCGCCGCGGTGCGTCCGTCTGGCGGACGCAGGTAACGCCGGAAGCATTTTCGTCGCCGCCTATCTGTTGGTGTAGATCGGCCCTCGCGTCGTCACGCCGGGAAAAGACGATGCGCCGAGGCTTGTCATCATTTGGATCATCATTTGGAAGTATTTGGAAGTTCTTCGATGCACAGCGAAATCGCTTGCAGTTCTGCGAAGCGATTCGCAATCCACGTCCCACCTGGAGGCTCCCATGGCCGAGGTCCTGCTGTTCCACCACGCACAAGGGTTGACTCGCGGCGTGCGCGCGTTCGCTGACGACCTGCGGGCAGCCGGGCACACCGTGCATACGCCGGACCTGTTCGACGGACGCACATTCCAGAGTATTGACGAGGGTCTCGCCTACATCGGTGAGATCGGGTTCGACGACATGCGGGAGCGCGGCGTCGGCGTCGCCGGCGAACTGACGCCCGAGCTCGTTTACGCCGGATTCTCGTTCGGGGTACTGCCGGCGCAGAAGCTCACACAGACACGACCCGGTGCCTGCGGAACCCTGCTCTTCCACTCCTGTCTGCCGATTAGCGGCGAGTGGGCGTTCGGACCCTGGCCGGACGGCGTCCCGGTCCAGATCCACGGTATGGATAACGACCCGATATTCATCGGCGAGGGCGACATCGACGCCGCTCGCGAGATCGTGGAGAAGGTCGAGGACGCGGAGCTGTTCCTCTATCCCGGCGACCAGCACTACTTCGCCGACAGCTCGCTCCCGTCGTACGACGCTGCTGCCAGCGCACTGCTCACGCGCCGGGTGCTCGAGTTCCTGGACCGTGTCTGACCATGTCGGCGAGAGCCTTATTGAGGAGTATTGGCAGTTCTCGTCAAATCTCCATAGGGTCGAATTCGCGATCACCACCCGCGCGTTCGTTCCCTGGAGGGCTTCCGGACGCCGGCCCCGGCGCACGGCACCTCCCACGGCGGGCCGGCATCTCCTCCACAAGATCTGCCAAGGCATTTCCTCGAACAAGTGGCTACTTTGGGGTCTCGGTGCTGGTTGCCGTGAATGTCAGCTACAGGCAGCGTAATATGCTGATGAAGGTACAAATTCCTAATCTGTAGGTCACAGGTTCAATCCCTGTCGGGATCACCACGTTTTCAACAGGTTACCAGACGGTTGCATCGGTGCTCGGCTGTGAACGCGCGAGGAAGTCGCGCACCAACGCAAGCGCCTCATCGAAATGGGTTTCCAATAGCCAGTGGCCGGCGCCATCGAGGAGATGGAGCTCTGCTTGCGGCAAGTCGCGCTTGTAGGCGCGGGCCGATGCGGCCGGCATATAGCCATCCTCAGGACCCCAGACGATCAGTGTCGGTGGTTGCCGTTCGCGCAGATAAGCCTGGTATTTCGGGAACCAGTTGAGGTTCGCCTCCAGCTTCTCCATCAGGCCGACCGCGAGCCGCCGACGGGGCGGCGTGTCCATCAGAGGCCAATGGAGTTTCCACAGATCCGGTGGCACGCGCTCGGCCACGGCCTCGCCAACCTCACCGATGAACTCGTGCCGGAAGCCCTCCTCGCTCACCGCTTCTTCCAGCGGGCGATGCTTGTCGGGCGTCTTGTCGTTCCAATACGCCTTGATGGCTGCGTATTTCGGGCCGAGCACGTCTTCGTAGATGTCGCCGTTCTGGATGATAAGCGCGGCAATGCGCTCCGGATAGGCGATGGCGTGGCGCAATCCGATCTGCGAGCCGTAATCGTGCAGCCAGAGCGCATAGTGGGACAGGCCGAGCGTGTCCGCGAAAGCCGCCAAAAACCCGGCATAGGTCTCGAAATCGTAGCCGAATGCAGCCATGTCGGGCGTAGCGCTATAGCCGAAGCCAGGAAAGTCCGGGGCGAACGTATGCCAGCGATCAGCCAGTCCGGGCATCAGCCTTCGAAACTGATAGGAGGAACAGGGATAGCCGTGCGGCAGCAGAAGCACGGGAGCGTCGGCCGGCCCTTCCTCGCGAAAGAAGACAGTAATTCCGTCAACTCTGATTTGGCGGTGTCGCAACTTTGCCTCCTCGATTGAAAGGCTCCGAAAATGACTGGTAACCTCCCGCATCCCGTTGTGAGCGCCTGGACCCGAAACTCATGATCAGGTCGAGGGTTCCCGGTCGCGGCCGGTGGAAGCGACCAAGGAACCCCGCCGCCGATCAGATCGTTTGGCGATATCAGGCCAGATCAACCTGAGGCAGATATTCCGCATGCTCGCAATCGCATGGAGCCGAACATCGGCAAAGTCTGCCGTGGATACGGGGCTTGGCGCAATGCTGCGTGACGTCGATTATGTCCTGCAAAAACTCGACTGGATGCGCGCCGAAGGCATCTGGCCCAACGGCTTGCGATATCTGTGGACCGATGCATTCGGGGTCGTGCTCTACGTCTCGCTTTATACGGAACTTGGCGAAGAGCGCTGGCTGGACGAGGCCGAGCGGCTGGTGGTGGATGTCGAGCGTGTGCTCGGCCGCCGGCGCGGATTGAGGATCGGCGAAGCGGCCGATCGCGACGGCCAGTATTTCCACTATCTGGCGATGTGGCTGTTTGCCCTGGCGCGTCTCGGCGATCTGAAGGCGGAATACCGCGAACGCGGCATTGCGCTGGCGCGGGACATTCACCCGGCGTTTGTGGTCCCCGGCCGCGGCGTGATCTGGAAGATGCAGGAGGATTTGAGCGGTCCTTACCCCGGCTACGGCCTCGGCAGCATGGATGCCTATGACGGCTACGTCTCTTATCGCATGCTCGACGAAGAGGAACTGGCGCCCGAGATCGCGCAGATGCGTGACCTGATGGAGCGCGATTGGCGCACACTCGACGTCGACCAGGACCTCGGCCTCGGCATGATGCTGTGGCTCGCCCATTTCTTTCCCGACGAGCCGTGGGCCGAGGCCCAGACGAGGCGTTCGCTGCGAACCCTGGAAACGATGTGGGTCGACCCGCCCGGTTATTTCAGCCGCGCGCCATGGCTGCGCGATACCAAGTTCGCCTTCACCAATTACGGCGTATCGCTCGGCCTGCAAGCCGCCGGCATCTGGCCGGGGCGTGTCGATAGGCTGAATGCCTTCTTCGAGGACTGGCGCTCCGGCGACGAATACGACCGCGAGGCGATCACCTGGGTGATGGCCTGCACCTCGCGCCTTCCCGGTGCTTTTCTGACCCGGGGTGGCGGGACAATGACTGAAAGAAGCAACCAAGCTCGGGAACGTTCCCCTGCCGGCGCGGTTGTCGATGGAAGACGCAAGGAGCGCGGTTGAAATGGCCATTCTCTTGGGAAAACCGGGAAGCTGTTGGGTAGCGGCAGCCAGATCCACGAACTATCCCCAGCTCGAAGGTTCGATCCGTGCGGACGCCGTTGTCGTGGGTGCTGGAATTGTCGGGCTGACGACGGCGCTTCGCCTTTGCGAGGCAGGCCGGTCGGTGGTCGTCGTTGAAGGCCTGCGCACGGGCGGACAGGTGACCGGCCGCTCGACGGCCAAGATCACCACGCAGCATGCACTGATCTATCGTCATCTCATCGACACTGTCGGCCGGGAGTTGGCGCAGGTCTACGCCGATGCGAATTCCGCCGGCGCCCGACAGATCCGCGATTGGGTTCGCGAGTACGCCATCGCCTGCGATCTCGAGAGCAAGGACGCCTACACCTACACCTGCGATGAAAGCCGGCGCGCGGAGGTCGCGGCCGAGGCGGAGGCCGCGCGCCAGGTCGGGCTGGAGGCCGAGATCCTCGACCACGCGCCGCTGCCTTTCGAAACGGCCGCCGCGCTACGGTTTTCTGACCAGGCGCAGTTCAATCCGGCGATGTATCTGGTTGGCCTGGCGGAAGCGGTGACGGCCCGTGGCGGTCGGATCTTCGAAAACAGCCGCGCCACCTCGATCGACGAGGCAAGCCGCTGGCGCATCGTCACCGATGGCGGCGCCGTTGATGCCGGGCATGTCGTCGTCGCCACCAACATGACGGTGAAGAGCCCCATCGGCATGGCGAACCGGACGCAGCCGCGCTGCCACACCGCCATGGCCTTTCGGATCGACGATCCCTTTACTGTCGACGGCATGTTCATCGGCATCGACGACCCGACGCATTCCATCCGCACGGGCCATGATGCCGAAGGGCCGCTGCTGGTCACGCTCGGCCCCAAGTTCAACACCGGCTGGGACGGCGACGTGGCCAAACGGTTTGTCGAACTGGAAAAATGGGCAAGAAAGAACCTTTCGGTCGGCGACGTCGCGTGGCGCTGGTGCAATGAGGATTATGATACGGCAGACAGAATTCCATATGCCGGCGAGCCCGATCCCACCAAGGCAGCCGGCTTCTACATTGCCACCGGCTTCAACGCCTGGGGCATCACCAACGGGACGGCCGTGGGCGCGATGATCGCCGACCTGATCTGCGGCCGCCCGAGCCCATGGCAAAAACTCTACGATCCGGCCCGGCCCTATCCTGAGGACTTCCACAAGAACGGCCGCAGTCAATCGATCGTCTCGAGCACCCACGACATTGCGCGTGGTATGGGGGGCGTGATCGTCAGGGGAGAGGAAAAGATTGCGGCGTGGAGAGACACCGAAGGCGCACTACAGGCGGTTTCGGCGACTTGCACCCATAAGGGCTGCACCGTAACCTGGAACACTGCGGACCACACCTGGGATTGTCCCTGCCACGGCTCGATCTTCGCGGCCGATGGTTCGGTCATCCACGGCCCTGCCCGAAAACCGCTTGCCCAGATTACGTTGTGAAGGCGGCGACCGACGTCGCCCGCGTCACGCCGGCCGTTCGTAGGTTCCGACCAACTCCGTCTCCTCCAATGCGTGTTTCTGGGCTTGCTTCCAGACCTGATGCACGCCCGCCTGTCCCGGTACGCTGAGGCTCGGCACATCAAGCGCGGCCAGCCGGAAATGGTAATGATGGACGCCATGCCCTACGGGCGGCTGCGGGCCATCGTAATAGGCATTGCCGAAATCGTTGGTGCCCTGCCTGAGTGCCGACGGACCGGGCTTGCCGTCTGCTGCCTCGGCGAGTTCGCCGGCATCGGGCGGGATGTTGAATACCGCCCAATGCCCGAAAGTCCCGCTTGGCGCATCGGGATCCAACACGACAAGAACAAGGCTCTTGGCACCATCCGGAACGCCGGACCACTTCAGTGGCGGCGAGACGTTCTGGCCGTCACGCGTATACCTTTCGGGAATTTTTCCGCCTGCCGGGAACGCCGGGCTGATAAGGGTGAGTGGCATTGCTGTTTCCCCAAGAAGATTGCGACCAAGAAACCCGCGCCGGCGCCGTTCACGCCGCTTGCTGAGCTTCGGCGACGCGTCTGATCTCTCCTGGCAGGGATTCCCAGACCTTGTGCATCTGTCCTTCTCCGACATGATGGGCAAGCACCTTGGACACGGCCCTGAATGCATCCTTGGAATCGACCGGACGGGTGAATTCAAGCTCCGCCTTGATCTTGGCCAGAAACTCGTCGAGCGACCGCACCTTCTCGGGAGCCTTGGAAGGTTGAAATTGGTCATAGAAGGCGCCACGCACCAGAATCGGCAGCTGCGAGCCGAGGTGGGCTGCAAGATCCGGCTGCATACGGTCGCGCAGGGCGTGTAGCACCGCTCCGAGAACGTGCCAGGCGACCTGCCGATCCGGTCCAATCTCGTCCATGATCTCGTCGAGCCAGATGTTCGTGGTCTGCAGTGTCTTGTCGAATACGTCGAGTCCAGTGGCGTTCATCGAATCCTCCTTCCGTTCAAATCCGATTACGGCGGATGTGACCAAACAGTCCTACCTGCCGGTTGTTCCCCGATGCGCATTCCGGGGTTTTTCGGACCGCCTTTCCCGGCCGGCGTGCGGAACATCCTCATGGGCGGACGAGTTTTATTTGCTGTCGCCGATCAGCCATCCCACGGGATGTAGCCGCAGGTTGGTGAAAGCACATCCACCGGGAAAACAGATGCACGCGGATTGAAGGTCATGGCCGTCATATTTTCAGATCGCCGCGAGGCCGGGCGGCAACTCGCCGGGGAGCTCGTTCGCTTTGCCGGCCGCGACGACGTGATCGTATTGGCGCTGCCCCGAGGCGGCGTGCCGGTCGGCTACGAGGTCGCGCAGGCACTCAAGGCACCGCTCGACGTCTTCGTCGTGCGCAAGCTCGGCGTCCCCGGCCACGAGGAACTGGCCATGGGGGCGATCGCGCCCTCCGGCGTACGTGTCCTGAACGACGAAATCGTCAGCGGTCTCGCGATCCCGCCATATGTCATCGACGCGGTCGCTGCAAAGGAGGAAAAAGAGCTTCTGCGCCGCGAGCACCTCTATAGGGCCGGGCGACCCCCACCGCAGTTGAATGGACGGACCATTATCCTCGTGGATGACGGGCTTGCGACCGGATCGACCATGCGGGCCGGAATCAAGGCGCTGCGAAAAAACCACGCCGCCCGTATCGTCGCGGCCGTTCCCGTCGGTAGCCCCGACACTTGCGACGCGATGCGGGCGGACGCCGACGAGGTCGTTTGCGCGACGACACCAGAGCCGTTGCTCGGTGTCGGGCGCTGGTACGTGGATTTCTCGCAGACGAGCGATTAAGAGGTCCGCGCGCTGCTCGCCAGGTCCGTGCCCAAGCCTGCAGCTTCCGACAAGCCTGCCGCTTCCGAAGAGGAGTTGGCTGGGCACGCGGGCGCGGGTCCGGCGCGCGGCACCAGATCGCCATAGCGGAGGTGGATATGGACCGGCATAGCGAGCACGTCGTTCATGTTCCCGCGGGGCCTGTCACGCTCGAGGGCAATCTTTCGTTGCCCCCGGATGCTCCTGGCCTCGTGCTCTTCGCCCATGGCAGCGGCAGCAGCCGCCACAGCCCGCGCAACCGCTACGTGGCCGCAAGGCTGAACGAGGCGAACCTCGCCACCTTCCTCGTCGACCTGTTGACGGCCGAAGAGGAGCGGATCGACCAGGTCACGGCCGAGTTGCGCTTCAATATCGGACTGCTCGCCGATCGGCTGGTTGGCGTCACGGATTGGCTCGGCGCCTCGCCGGACACGTCGGGGTTGCGTCTTGGCTATTTCGGCGCGAGCACGGGCGCCGGTGCCGCCCTCGTGGCGGCGGCCGAGCGGCCCGACCAGGCCGCGGCCGTGGTTTCGCGTGGTGGCCGGCCCGATCTCGCAGCGCTCGCCCTGCCGCGCGTCCGGGCGCCGACCTTGCTCGTCGTCGGAGGCGCGGACACGCAAGTGATCGCACTCAACCGCTCGGCGCTGGTGGCGCTCCGCGGCGAGAAGGAGCTCGCCATCGTCCCTGGCGCGACACATCTGTTCGAGGAGCCCGGCGCCCTGGACGAAGTCGCGGATCTCGCTACTCAATGGTTCTTGCGCCATCTGATTTCGGACGGATCGGCGTCGACGTCCTGACAGCCGGGGCTTGGATCACCAGTCCCGGGATCATTTGCGTCCTCAACGCGTTATGATCCTCATAAGACCGCGCGCAGCGGCAACCCGAAAGGCTGTCGCAACCCGTATGTGGGAGAAAGACAATGCCGGACAAGAAAACCATCGAGAAGGCCCGAAAGGACAAGCGCGAGGGCAAATCGCCGAGCACCCAGGCCGGCGAGTTCGTGCACGAGGAGATCGATAAAATCCGCCGCGGCGAGCACGGCGCGCGGTCGACCCAGCAGGCTATCGCCATCGGGCTTTCCGAGGCGAGGCGCGCAGGCGTAGACCTGCCCCCGCCCAAAAAGGCCAAGGTGAAGGAGAGCACGCGCAAGAGCGCCGAATACGCCTATGAGGCCGGCCAGGGCGAACGCACGCCGAAACGCCGCCCGCGGGTCTCGAAGGCCGTTTCCAAGGTGCTCGAGCACGAGCCGAAGAGCACGGCGTCGCACGAGGCGCTCTCGCAGCAGGCCAAGCGTGCGGCCTCGCGCCGGACGGCTGAGGAGCGCTCGGCCGCCGCGAAGAAGGCCGCCGAGACGAAAGGCGCCAGCGGAAGGAAGGCGGCGGCGCAGAAGGCCGCCAGAACGCGGGCACAGCACGCATAGTTCAGGACGGCAGTTCGCCTCCTGGAAACCCGATATGGCCCAAACGACCGGCGAGATCGCCAGTCATAAACGCTTATCCCCGCCACACCCCTTCCCGGCGCAGATCGTCCATCGTGCGCGAAATACCTTGGCGCAGGATCGACACCATGTCGTCGATCTGCTCGCGCGTGATGATCAGCGCCGGGACATGACGCACATATTGATCAGCGGCCTGACCAGCAGGCCGAGCTCGCGGCAATGCGTGTCGATCCCGCTCCGCAGCTTGATCCGCCTCGCTTATGGCCCCGAGGCTCTGCTGTCGATGGCCGACTGAATAATTTTTCGGGCAGCAATGCGGCCGGCGACGATGGCGCCCTCGACATAGCCCGGAAATGACGGCGACAGCTCCGACGAGGCAAAATGGACCAGCGGAGCGCCCGCACGGATAATGCGTTCGGCATCAGTTGCCGTCGCATCGACGATCAGATCGCTGTAACCGCCGCCGCTCCAGCGATCCCCGGTCCAGTCGCGATAACTGAGATCGATAATGCCGGCCGCCTCGATACCGAGCGCCTCTTCCAGCTTTGACGTCACCTTTGCGCGTAACGCCGCGTCGTCCATATCCCGCCAGCGCTGCGCCAGCGGCCCGCCGATGAAGACGACAAGTGCTGCATGATCCTCGTCCCTGCTGGCATCGCAGGCAAAAAGCCCGTGCGGGTCGCGCCACATCACCATGCCGCTCAAGCCCCTGTCGCGCCAGAAAGCCTTGGGGTAGCGCACCAGCATCTTGATCACCGCGCCGCTTTGCCAGACGCTGAGGGCCCTCTTCAGCACAGCCGGCAGCGGCGGCACGAAATCCACTCTCGAGGCCATCATCGGCGGTACGGCGACCAGTACCGCTCGTGCCTCGATCGCGCCGGCAGGCGAAACGACGCGAACCCCTCCCGGGCCGTGCTCAATGGCCTCGACAGCTGTACTCAGCCGCAGTCGATCGCCGAGATCCCGCGCAAGATCATCCGCCAGCGAATGCATGGTTTCGCCCACGAAATACTGCAGCTCCGACACCTCGTTGGTGATGCGGCGATCATTGTCGATCAAGTACCACAGCGGCAGCCTTTCCATTGCCAGGCACCACAGGCCCTCGATCATCGACCGAAAGGCGGCCTTCGCATCGTCGGGATCGGCCTGGCGATCGAGCCATGCCGCGACCGTCAAGCCGGCAATGGTCGGGTCTGTCGGTGCGATCGCGTTCATCCGCTCGCGCATTCGCATCGCGGTGCCGTAAGTGCGCACGGCTTGCGCCTCGCTCATTCGCGGCTGCGTGACGAATTCGCCTGCGACATGGGTCTCGACCAATGTCTTGCCGCGCGCTCGCACCAACGCCATTAGTTCCGGCATGTCTTCGCACAGGAACTGTCCGCCGCTGTCGATCCGCTCGCCGAGCCCGTTCTGCACGGCTTCGGCGCGGCCGCCGACACGGTCGCGGGCCTCGAGCAGCACGACATCGATGCCGGCGTGGTCCAATTCATGCGCGGCCGACAGGCCGGTGAAGCCGGCGCCGACGATCGCCACATCGGCTCGTTCGATCTTGAACTTCATTAGCCGGCCTTGATCTTCTCGAATGTCAGGGGCCGGATCATTGTCTTCATTGCTGGTCCCACCCTCTTTTTGATGGTTCACGCCGGCCTGGCACCGCGGGCTGCGGAGTTCGGATAGTGCTTGGGGAATGCCGCAGACAGGAACTCGTTCGCGGCCTGCAGCGCCGTCTCGCGTGTGGCGTCCTCGGTGCCCATCATCAAATGCAGCCACAGACCATCCAGCATGGCGCTGAGCGCCAGCGCCATGACTTGCGGCTCATAGGCATAGAAGCCGCTCTGCTTGAGCGCCGCGCAAAGATCGATGAAGATGTTCTGGTAGACGGCATCGCGTGCGCTGCTCAGCGCCTGATATTTCGGTCGCGATTTGGCCTCGCCCCAGAAGGCACACCAGGCAGCCAGCTTCCGCTTGTTGCAGATCGAGCGGTCGAAATCGGCCGCCACCAATGCCTGCAGCTGGCGGGCGGGATCATCGCCGGCACTTTGCAAGGCGCTGCGCCAATGCGCCGAATACTCGTCATGCATGTACCGCAAAGTGGCGACGAGCAGCTTCTCCTTGCTCTCGAAATGGAAATTGACGATGCCGCGCGACAGGCCGGCGCCGTCGGCGACGTCGGCCATAGTCGTTTCCGAATAGCCGCGCTTGGCCAATGAATCGATAGTCGCTTCGATCAGTTGAACCTGCCTTGTCTGCTTCGACGCTTTGCGGCCGCGCTTATCGGAATCGCTTTTTCGCGCCGGTTCGAGGAGGGCTTCGCGCGCCTCTGTTGTCTTCATCGGGTAACGGTCTCCAGCATCGCCGGCTAGCCGACCGGCTTCGGCCGCGAAGATCAGTGGGACGGTGTTTGGCACTGTCAAGCACCTTCTGCATGGCTGCCCATATTCGAATGTTCTCGTCGAGACTGCACCCTTATAGAAAACGACGTCGAAGGCGCCATCGGCGAAAGGCAGCGATCCCGGCACGCGGACCAGATCAGCGCCGCCGAGTCCGCCTGCAGCGGATCTTGAGTCGAGATCTACGCCAGGCGCGAGCTGCAATATCAAAAGCTGCTGAAGCGTGCCAAACTGGTGCCGCGGCTGGTCATCAAGCTCGGCCGCCGCACTGCCAATCGCCTGCGGATTTCTGAATATGGCCGACGACATCGACAGTCACGAAATCGACGCCGAAGCCGCCGAACAGTGGCAGCTGGTCAACACGCCGCTCGGCGAAAAATGGTCGGGCCGCACCCGCTATGCCGCGGCCATGTTCTTCTACAAGCGCGGCGAGATGAGCGCTGAAACGCTGGAGGTCTACCGCATTTGTGCGAGGCTGGATTCGACCGATCCGCTGCCGATCATCCGCGACCGCGGCATTGGCCAGGACTGGCTTAAACGCATGAGGTTCGAATAGTCCGCCTCCAAACTGTGTTCCGGACAAGCCGGCATCACCCGCTTAGCCGATGGTCTTTTCCAAGATGCCGAGCCAGTTGCGATAGGCGATCTTCTCGATCAGCGCGCGCCCGAAGCCGCGCGCCGCGAAAGCGTCGAGCAATCTTGGCAGGCCGGCAACGTCGCCTATCACGGCCGGGATCATGGCGCCGTCGAAATCCGAGCCCAGGCCGACGCCGTCTTCGCCCAGCGCCTGCAGCAGCGAATCGACATGGCGCACCATGATGTCGAGGCTGGTGTCGGCGTTCATCCTGCCGTCCTCACGCAGGAACCCGGTGGCGAAATTCAGCCCGACCATGCCGCCGGACTCGCGGATCGCGCCGAGCTGCCATTCGGTGAGGTTGCGCGAATGGCCGCAGATCGCGTGCACGTTTGAATGGGTCGCGACCAGCGGTGCGTCACTGATCTCGACGACGTCGCGGAAACCTTTTTCGTTGAGATGCGAAAGATCGATCATGATCTTCAGCTGGTTGCAGGCTTTCACCAGCGCCTTGCCGGCATCGGTCAGCCCCGGCCCTGTGTCGGGCGACGAGGGGAAGCGGAACGGCACGCCGTGGCCGAAGGCGTTGGGACGGCTCCAGACGATGCCGAGCGAGCGCAGGCCGGCTGCGTGGAGAACGTCGAGCAGGGTGAGCTCAGGGTCGATCGCCTCGACCCCTTCGATATGAAACACCGCCGCAATCGAGCCTTGCGCCATCGCCTTCCTCACATCGCCGGCGCTGCGGCAGACGGTAAGCGCCGAAGCCCGCTCCAGCCTGAACAGGATCGAGGCCATCGCTACGGTAGAGTTGAGCGCATCGGCGCGCGGAACCTCGGGCGGCAAGGGCTCGCTGTCGCTCGGCGCCAGCGGCACCGTACCGCGTTTGGATTTCTCGGCAGGCGGCGGGAAGATCGCGAACATGCCGCCGGCAAATCCGCCTTTCTTCGCGCGCGGCAGGTCGATATGGCCACCCGGCGTCCCCTCGACGAACAGCTTTTCGACGTCCGCATCCTTCGACTGGTAGAGCCTGAGCAGCGTGTCGTTGTGGCCGTCGAAGACGGGAACGAGATCGGATTCGGTCATGGGGGCCATTCGGTTGAAGTGGTCGGTCCGCAGAAGGCGAGCCGGTTGTTGCCAATACTTAGGCAAGACGGGCGCTCTGCGCAAATCCCGCATGTTTGCCTTGTGTTTGTACGCCGCCAGTGGTTGAAGGGGCACGCGGTAAAGCCGCGCACCCTTTCTCCTGTCATTCACCGAGGGGCTGCCTCTTACCGCTTCAGCACGTCCGCCCATTCCGGATGGCGGCGGAACTGAGCATTGGCGAACGGGCAAAGCGGGATGATCGTCTTGCCCGCCGCACGCGCATCCTCGACGGCACGGGTGACCAGGCGAAGTCCCGCGCCCTGGCCGCGAAACGCATCCGGCACTTCTGTATGGTCGATGATGATCTGGTGCTCGCCGATCTTGGTGAAGGTCATCTCCGCCTCGGCGCCGCCCGGCCCACGCAACAAGTAGCGGCCCTTCGAGCCGCGGTCCTCCAGTTCAATCTCCGGCAATAGGTCAGACATGGCTTGCGGTCCTTTCATCCGACGCCACGGCGAACAGCTGCCGCGCCGCCTCGATCTCGCCCGGCCGCACCTCATGGCCGCCGTCATGCCACTCGACTGTGACATCGGCGCCATCGGCGCGCAAATAGGCTTCGAGCCGCGCCGTCAAATTAGGCGGACAGATCGGGTCTCGCCTGCCGGCGGTGACCAGGATGCGGCTGCCGCCAAGGCTGCCCTTGACCTCCGGCGCGAACGGGATCAGCGGATGCATCAGCACCGTTGCGTCGAACAGCGACGGCTCGGCAAACAGCACCGAGGCCAGGATGTTGGCGCCGTTGGAATAACCGAGGCCTAGCACCGAAGATGGCTTTGCCGCCTCGACATGCGCCTTGACGAAGCCGGCCATCTTGTCCGTCGCTCGCGTGAGGTCGCCCATGTCGTAAACGCCCTCGCCGGTACGACGAAAAAAGCGTGCGGCGCCTTGTTCCGAGACATCGCCCCGCGGGGCAACGATCGTTGCTTGCGGCGCAAGATCGCGCCCAAGCGACAGAAGCTGATCCTCGTCGCCGCCAGTGCCATGGAAGACGAAGAGCAACGGTCCGCCCGGCGAACCGGGCAGCACCTTGTGAATATACGAATCCTTGCTCATAACCTTGCCCTCAGTCTTCCAGTTTCTGCAGATGCTGCTCGAGATAGGGCCGCAAATGCTGGTGTTGCGACGGCAGTTTCAGCGCCTCGCCGAGATGGGCGGTATCCTCGTCGCGGTCGAAGCCCGGCTCGTTGGTGGCGACTTCGAACAGCACGCCGCCCGGTGTGCGGAAGTAGATCGCCCAGAAATAATCGCGGTCGATCACTGGCGTCACCTGATAACCTGTATCGAGCAGCGCCTTGCGCACTTCGAGTTGCTTGGCGCGGTTCTCGACGGCGAAAGCGACATGGTGGACCGAGCCGGCGCCGAGATTGGCGAAGCCGGCCCCTGGCAGCGATTCGATATCGACCACATCGGCGCCGTTGCCGTTCTTCACCGCCAGCCGCCTGACGTTGCCGGATTTGTCGACCTCCTCATAACCCATGAATTTCAGCAGCTCTTCGGTGGCGCCGCCATCTTTCAGCCTGAGCGACACCGAGTGGAAGCCGCGGATCGCCTCGTCGGTGGGGATGCCACCCTTGGCCCATGGCGCACGGCTGTCCGCTCTGTCCTCGACCAGCGCAAACCCGTCGCCGTCGGGACCGGCGAACGCAAGGCGCTTCTCCCCGAACGTCTCCTCGCGGGACAGCCCGGTGACACCTTGCTCGGCAAACCGTTTCTCCCAATAGCCGAGCGTGCCCTCGGGCACCGAATAAGCGGTGGTGCCGACTTCGCCGACTCCATGGCGGCCTTTGCCGATGTTCGGGAACGGAAAGTAGGTCATCACCGAGCCGGGCGTGCCGACCTCGTCGCCGTAATAGAGGTGGTAGACGTCAGGTGCGTCGAAATTGACGGTTTTTTTGACCCGCCGCAGGCCGAGCGTCCCGGTGAAGAATTCATTGTTCTGGCGCGCATCGCTGGCCATAGAGGTGACGTGATGCAGGCCCTTGACGTGGTCGAGCATGTCTGTTGCTCCTTTCCTTGTGTCGGTGCGGCCCTTGCCGCTGTCCACGCGAATATGAGCATCCGCCTCCTGACCGCAAAGGCGGCAAACACAGAATAGACTGTGCTGTTAAAGTGAACGACGAAGCAGGTTTTGTTCACCATTCGGCGAACTGGACCGGCTTGCATACTCGCCGAAATTGCGCTCCATGAGCGACGCATGTAGCCAGCATGAGGATACAGCGGTTGAGTGGAAAACGCCCCAACATTCTCCTGATCACCTGCGACCAATGGCGCGGCGGCTGTCTGTCAGCTGCTGGGCACAAGGTGGTAAGGACGCCGAATGCCGACGCGCTGGCTGCCGGGGGCGTTTTGTTCCGGAAGCACTATGGCGGCGCCGCACCTTGCTCGCCGGCGCGCGCCTGCCTCTACACCGGCCTCTATCAGATGAACAATCGTGTCTGCCGCAACGGCACACCGCTCGACGCCCGCCACGGCAACATAGCGCTCTGGGCGCGCGCCCTCGGCTACGATCCGACGCTGTTCGGTTATACCGACACCGCGCGCGACCCGCGCACGCTGGCGCCTGGCGACCCGCAGCTGAAGAGTTATGAAGGCGTGCTGCCGGGCTTTACCGTGCGCCAGCTTCTGCCCGAGCACCAGAGGCCCTGGCTGTCATGGCTCAAGGCGCGCGGCGTCGATGCCGGCGCCGGCTCCCCCGACATCCACCGCCCGGCGGGCGAAATCCTGGAAAACGACGGCGAGATCAGCAACGCCCCGCCAGCCTTTTCGAAGGACGAGACGCCGTCGGCCTTCCTGGCTGGCGAATTCATCCGCTGGCTCGGCGAGCAGGAGCACGATGCGCCGTGGTTCGCGCACCTTTCCTTCATCAGCCCCCATCCGCCCTTCATCGTGCCGGCGCCTTACAACACCATGTACGATCCGGCCGTCGGCCCAGCTTTTGACCGCGCCGAAAGCTGGCAGGCCGAAGCAGCAAGCCACCCCTATCTCGCCTATGAATTAGACCGGCAGGAACGGTCGAAATTCCGCCCCGGCTCGGAGGGTAAGGTGCGCGACTGGAGCGACGATAGTTTTCGGCGCATCCGGGCGCTCTATCACGGCATGATCTCGGAGGTCGACGCGCAGCTTGGCCGTGTCTGGCAAGCGGTCAAGGCGGCCGATGCATGGGACGACACCGTCATCGTGCTGACCTCGGACCACGCCGAGATGATGGGCGATCATTTCATGCTGGGCAAGGGCGGCTTCTTCGACTGCAGCTTCCATATTCCGCTGATCATTCGCGATCCGCGCCGCCGCAAGGCTGCCGGCAGCAGCGTCGACCGCTTCACCGAGGCGGCCGATTTGGCACCGACCTTGCTCGAGCTCACCAGCGGCGAAGTGCTGCCGCATCTCGACGGCCGCTCGCTGGCGCCTTTCCTAGACGCAACGGAGCCGGACGATTGGCGCGATGCGGCACATTGGGAGTTCGATTTCCGCTCGATCGCCGATGGTGATGCAGAACGCTATTTCGGTATCGGTCCGCGTCAGTGCAATCTCGCCGTCATCCGCACGCAAAAGTTCAAATATGTGAATTTCGGGGGCGGCCTGCCGCCCTTGCTCTTCGACCTGGAAAAAGATGCCGGCGAGCTGGCCAACGTCGCTGACGACCCAGCCTATCTACCGGTGCGGTTGGAACTTGCCGAAAGGCTGCTTGCCTGGCGGGCCGAGCATCTCGACCAATCTCTGGCGCTCGCCGAATTGACGGACAATGGCGTTGCCGGCCATGTCGCCGGCTTTCCCTCGATATAAACAAAGCCCGCGCCGTTGCCGGCGCGGGCTTCTCTGTCGACCTGTGTGCTGCTAGCGCATGATCATGCGCTGTTTGTCGCGGTTTTGCGCATAGCTGGCCTTGTCATAGGGGGCCTGCGCTTCGAGCTGCTCCTTGGTGAAGTTCGTGTAGAGATAGCGCTTGCCGTTCTTGTCGGTCATGAATTTCAGGTTGTCCATGCCGACCGCCACCTCCTTCTCGCCGACACCGAGGAACCCGCCAACATCGATAATGACTGCATCGACCTTTTTATCGGCGCCCAGCACGATATCGCCGATCTCGCCGACGTTGACATCGTTGGCGCCGTAAACGGTCGTTCCAACCAGATCCTCGGCCCGGATCTGGCCGATCGGCATTTCAGTCAACGTCGACTTGTCGATCGACCCGGTCTTGGTCTGGTCGGCCGTTGCGGGCGCTGGGGCGTTTTGAGCCGTCTTGCCGGCCTGGTCGGCGTTATTGGTCGTCGCAGTGTTGTTGGCCGACGCGGTGTTGCTGGCCATCACGGTAGGCGTGACGGTAGCAGGCGCATTGGCATCGTTCGAAGCAGTGGATGCTGGCGCCGGATCATAGGCCTTGCGGTTGAAGTCCGGCTGCGCCTGCAGCTCTTCCTTGGTGGTTTGCGCGACCAGCCAGCGATCGCCGTTCCTCTCGGCCCACTGCGCCTTGTCGAAATCATAGGCGACGTTCTTTTCGCCGATGCCGAGGAAGCCGCCGACGCCGATGATCAGTGATTGCGCTTTGGCTTCCTTGTTGATGACGATGTCGTTTACGTCGCCGATGTTTTGGGCGTCGTCGCCGGTGCCGTTATAGACGGTCTCGCCGATGATATTGGTGGCGAGATTGCCTTCGGCGCGCTTCACTGGCTCAGCCGGCGCGGCAGGCGCTGGCGTTGTATTCTGCGCGCTGGTCGAAGCCGAAGGGGCGGCGGGTGCCGCATTATCGGCCGAAGCTGGCGGCGGAGGCGGATCGTAAGGCTTCCGGTCGAAATCCGGCTGAGCCGTCAACTCATCTTTCGTCGTCTGAGCTATCAGCCAGCGGTCGCCGTTCTTTTCTGCCCATTGCATCTTGCCGTAGTCGAAGGCGACATTCTTGGTTCCGATGCCCAGGAATCCGCCGACGCCGATGACGACGGATTTTACCTCGCCGCGCTCGTCGAAGACGATGTCGCTGACGTTGCCGATATTCTGGGCATCGGCGCCGGTGCCGTTATAGACGGATTCGCCGATGATGTTGGTAGCAAGGCTGCCCTCGGCCCGTTGCACCGGAGCGGCTGGAGCGGGGTTCTCTACTGCGGGTGGTTGCGCCGGCGCCGGGGTCGTCGCCGACTGCGCAAAGGCACCCGTCGCAATCAATGTTGCGACTGCTGTCGTGGTTAAAAGGGTGCGGATCATCTTAGTGTCTCCTCGTCGGTGATTTCGTGCACGCCCTGCCCGCTTGGCGTCACTGCGGGCGCAGCGTCTTCTGCATGTTCACAACGTTGTGACCACACTGTTGTTCCGAAAAAAGCCGTGGTGCACCCGGTACGATGTCAATGGTTCTCGGATTCACTGCGCTGGTCGAAAGGAACATTTTCTCGGCCGCGCCGTTCCACTCCCGGCTGGGACCCCGTCCCGGCCGGATAGGTGCTGGAAAAAATGGAACGGCCATGCGGTTTGCAGCGGTGCTGAACAAGGACGGCGGCACCCTGCGCACCATCGATGTTGAGGCCTTCGCCAGTCGGATGCGCAGCACGCTTGAGACTGCCGGCCACTCGATCGATATCGAAATCGTTGCCGGCAAGGATATCGTCGCCACACTGGACGGCGTAGCTTCCAGGCGCGGCATCGACGCCGTGCTGGCCGGCGGCGGCGACGGCACCATTTCGGCCGCGGCAGCCCGTTTGATGAATGGGGAGAAGGCACTGGCAATTCTGCCGGCTGGCACAATGAACCTTTTTGCGCGCGGCCTCGGTATTCCGCAGACCCTCGATGCGGCGCTGAAATCGTTTGCCGACGGCGAGGTGATGGCGATTGACATTGCAACAGCCAACGGCCGGCCTTTCGTGCATCAATTCTCGATCGGCATGCATGCCAGGATGGTGCAACTGCGCCAGAAGATGGAATTCGGCTCGCGGCTGGGGAAGATGCGTGCCTCGGTGCGAGCCGCTTGGGCAACGATCAACAACCCGCCGGCGATGAACGTAACGCTGACGATCGGCGAGGCCGAGATCAAAACCCGGATCACCGGTATCGGCATCACCAACAATCTGTTTGGCGAGGGCCACCTGCCCTATGCCGATGATCCGGCAGGCGGCGTGCTGGGCATCTATGTCACCGTGGCACGGCGGCGCGGCGAATTGATCAGGTTCCTCTTTGACGTCGCCCGTGGGAAATGGCGCGGCAACGAGCATGTCGAAATCCATCAGGCAAACCGCGCCGTTTTGAAAATCCATTCGACGAACAGGAAAGTTCAGGCCGTCATGGACGGTGAACTGGTAAAGCTCGATCGCGAGACGACCGTCGAAATCCATCCGCGCGCGTTGAATGTTCTCGTCCCGGCGCGCGCCGCCGAGGCAAAGGTTGCCTGACGTGGGGTACCGTGATGTGGGGTTGTGTGATGCGAGCTGGCACGAGCGATGGGGAGAACCTAGCCGCTGGGCGTGTTGCTCTGTTCGGTCTTCGGCGTCTCGATCATCCAGCCGTAGATTTCGGCGACGCCCCAGGCGATAAAAGCCAGCAACAGCGCGGCGATCAGGATACGAAGGACATGCTGACCCCGCCGCCCTTGACGGGCTTTGTTTTCAGGAATGGTTTTTGGCATTGTCTGGCTCCATATTTGGCGCCGGCAGGCGTAACTGGCGGGGCGTTGGCTGGTAACGGTCCCCCGCAGCGAAAGTTCCGGCTCTGCAAGGCGGCAAACGGGCCGGTTGGCCTGATCAATCAGAGCCGGCCACTGGGGGCATAGTGGACGACAATAGCCAGAACACGCCGGGCCTGCCGGCCGATATTCGCCGTGTGGTGGGCGCCGCGGACCGTCTTGCCGTGCTGCACGGCCTCGACGCGCTGGACAGGGCTGCCGACCCTGATTTCGATCGCATCGGCGGTCTTGCCGCTTCGGCGATGCAAACGCCTGTCGCACTGATCACGCTGCTCGACGCCGAGCGGCAGTGGTTCAAGTCCTGTATCGGCCTCGACCAGACCGAAACCGCAACCGAGACATCGTTCTGTGCCTATGCCATCGCAGCCGGTAACGTGCCGATGGTGGTGGCCGACGCGGCGGCCGATCCGCGGTTCAAAGCCAATCCGCTGGTCACCGGCGAGCATCATATCCGCTTTTACGCAGGCGTGCCGATCATGATCGACGGCGCGCTGATCGGCACGCTTTGCGTGCTCGACCGGAAGCCGCACGCACATCCCTCCTCTGTCCAGCTCGACCAGTTGTCGGCGCTGGCTGGACTCGCCGCCAGCCTGTTCACGCTGAAGGATGCAACCCGCAGCGCGGCGATCGCCAAGGCCGCGTTGGTTCGAGAGGAAAAGCGGCGCGCTATCGCGCTCGACGCGGCTTCGCTTGCCAGCTGGGCATGGGATATCCGCAGCGACATGATCGACTGCGACGTCCTTTTGCCCGAATTGTTCAACCTGCCGAAGTCGAACAGGCTGAGGGCGCGCGACATCCTGACCGCCATCGACCCGCGCGACGTTCACCAGACCGAAACACGCTTTCGCGACGCGCTGACCGGCAGCGATGACTATTTTGGCGAATACCGTGTCAGAGGCCTCGATCCGCCACGATGGGTCGCAACGCGCGGCCGCGTCATAGAGCGCGACGGCGAGGGCAAGCCGACGCTGATCTTCGGCGTCAATTACGACATCACTGAACGCAAGCTAGGCGACGAACGCCAACGGCTGTTGCTGCGCGAGCTCAATCATCGCGTCAAGAACACGTTGGCAACTGTACAGGCGCTGGCCACGCAGACCGTTCGCCATGCCCGCCAGCCAAGCGAATTCCTCGGCGCCTTCAGCGCCAGGCTGCAGGCACTGGGCGTTGCGCACAGCCTGCTGTCGGACCGCGAGTGGCGCGGCATCGGCATCCGCGAGCTGGTGCAGATCGAGGTAAAGCCGTTCCAAGCCGCCGGACAATCGCGGATGGCGATCTCCGGCGCCGACGTCTTGCTGTCACCCGACCAGGCAGTCGGACTCGGGCTGATCCTGCATGAACTGGCAAGCAACGCACTGCAATACGGGTCGCTCTCGGTTTCTTCCGGAAAGGTCGATCTCGATTGGAAGGTACAAGGCAGGAAGGGTGCGCGGCGTCTGTTGCTGGCCTGGCGCGAAAGCGGCGGACCGCGGGTTGCGCCGCCCGAACGCCATGGCTTCGGCTCGATCCTGATCCGCCGCAGCCTGGCCAAGGTCATTTCCAGCGAGGTGACCCATGAATTCCGGCCGGATGGCGTTGTCGCCGAAATATCGATTCCGCTCGAAGATTTGTGACGCCGGCATTTTGCGACCGGCGCCAGAATCGTTTGCCCCGAACTATCCCCTCCGAACTATTCGCGTTTGCCGGTATCCGGATCATCCGAGCCGCGCTTCACGTTCTCGCGGTAGATGGCGTAGGCAGCGAGTGCTATCGCCGGGCCGAGAATGGCGCCCAACCCGCCCTTCGCCAGGCCACCTTTGCCCTTGAGCAGCGCCGGCAGCACGGCGAGTGCCGCAGTGATGCCGATAGCCTTCATGTCGGCGTTGCGTCGCTTCGCCCGGCGCCTGGCGCGCGAGCCGGCCGACATGCGGTAGGCGAGCAGGATGAGACCGGCGATTGCCAGAAAGCCGATCCCGAAGCTCAGGCAAGCTGCCATCGGCCCATAGCGGGCCGCCGCCCAGATATAGGCCGCCCCGACGAGGAAGCCGAGGCCGCACAGCGCCGCCAGCGCTGCGACCGAATAGACAATCGCAGCGACGCGCACGCGTTGCACCGCCGCAATGGTTTCGCCCGAGGCAAGGCCCGAGATCAGCGATGCAAGCATTCCCATGCGTGCAGAATTAGCGGCGCGCGAGAAGCGCGAAGAGGAATCCGACGCCTGCGGCGATCGCCAGCGAAGTCACCGGTTTTTCGCGCATATGCGCTATCATCTGCGCCTCGATGTCCCTGGCGTTGGTGCGCAAGCTATCGAAAGCTGCCTCGCCTTGGGTTCGCAACTGCTCGACGCCTTCGGCGGCGGCTCGCCGCGCTGCCCCGTAGCCATGTTCGCCAGTTTTGGCCAACAGCTTGGTAAGTTGATCGATGTCGGCCTTCAATTGTGCGATGTCGGCCTCAATATCGGAATTCGTGCGGGCTTCGTTCCCGGCCTTACCTGCGGCAGTCGCCATTGCTTCACTCTCCATGATTTTGCTCGGTCGAAACGCCCGACAGACCCCAAGGTTCCGGCGCGAACCTCTTCTAACCCTATCTCCGGCAGCGCGCGTTGCAAATGCCTTGCATGGGCCGAGGCCGACGCATCCGCGCCGGCACGTCTTTTTTAAATGACAGCATGCCAAATAACGATCATGACTTCCCTCGTTTCACGATACGCATTTAAGGAGATATTGCGGCGTGCGCGCATCACTTGACGGTTTGCGGATTCTTATCCTGGAAGATGAGTTCCTGATTGCCATGGATATCGAGCAGCTTTGCCGCGACTACGGCGCGCTCAATGTGGTCATCGCCCGTGATCTGACTGAGATCGAACAGCAAGACGTTGCCGCGCAGTTCGATGTCGCCATCGTCGACCTCATGCTGAGCGGCGTTTCGACGCTCCAATTTGCTTCGCGGCTGCGTGAAGCGGGCATCCCGTTCGTCTTCGCCTCGGGCTATTCGGATACCGATGAGATCAAGAAATCCTTTCCCGGCGTCAGGCTGGTCACCAAGCCCTATTCGGGAGACGATCTCCTCGAGGCAGTGGCGGCGGCCTGCAGGCGAACGCCTCTCCGCTGAGGCGCGGAGCGGTTCGAACACGCCGCGCCTCACGCAGCCGTCGACCCGGTTACCTGAGCCGAAATTGCGTCCGGGCCATACTCGTCTTCACCGGAGATCTTCAGGATTTCCTGCAGCCGTGTGCGGGCGCGGCTGACGCGGCTCTTGATCGTTCCGACGGCGCAGCCGCAGATCTCGGCCGCTTCCTCGTAGGAGAAGCCGGACGCGCCGATGAGGATAATGGCTTCGCGCTGGTCTTCTGGCAGCAATTCGAGCGCGCCGCGAAAGTCCTCGAGGTCAAGCTGGCCGTGCTGGGCCGGGTGAACGGCAAGCCTGGCCGTCATGACGCCATCGCTGTCCTGCACCTCGCGGCCGCGCTTGCGCATCTGCGAATAGAATTCGTTGCGCAAGATCGTGAACAGCCATGCCTTCAGATTGGTGCCGGGCTGGAAGCTTTCATGCTTGTCCCAGGCCTTGACCAATGTTTCCTGCACCAGGTCGTCGGCCTTGTCGGCGTTTTGCGTCAGCGACACGGCAAAAGCCCGCAGGCTCGGGATCGAGCCGAGCAAGTCGGTCTTGAAGCCCTGGGAGACGGCCGCCATGCCTCAGTCCTTCTTTTGTACAGGTTCGGCCTTTTCCAACTGGCTGAGCAGTTGGGCGAAGCGATCCGGCACATTGTCGGAGACCAGCTCGTCGTAGTATTGTTTGAGTTTGCGGCCGATTTCCGAGTTCGGCCCAAGCGGGTCGCGGGAAGCAGCCCGGCGCCCGTTGCCAACGCCACCCATGGTAGCTTTCGTCATGTTCTTCATTCGCCCTTTTGTCCCAGCCTTAAGCCGCCCTTCAACACATAACGCAAGGCAAGCGGCAGCCTCGTCTGGTTGCCCAACCCGCCGTTAAACGCCAGCCCATATACTTAGTTCCGCATGATCGGAACTTTTTCGCAGAACCTGCGTTTTCACCCTTGGGCCCTGCGAACCGTTTTAGCTGTAACATGCATCACGTCATATGAGGGAGACGTCCAATATGAGCCTATCAGCAACCATCGCTCCGCACCTGCCGTTCCTGCGTCGCTTCTCGCGCGCTGTATCCGGATCGCAGGAGAGCGGCGACGCGCTGGTCGCCGCAATGCTCGAGGCCATCATTGCCGATGTCGACATCTTTCCGAACGCATCGAACGACCGCATCGCGCTCTACAAGGTCTTTGCCAAGCTCTTCACCTCAGTGGCCATTCGCGTTCCGCAGGAGCATGCCCAGTCGGCATGGGAACAGCGTGCCGCGGCCAATCTGAATGCAATTGCGCCTCGTCCCCGCCAAGCCTTTCTGCTGGTCGCGGTTGAAGGCTTCAGCGAAGACGAGGCGGCGGAGATTCTCGACGTCGACGAACAGGAATTCTCCGAACTTCTCGCGCAGGCGAGCAACGAGATCTCCCGCCAGGTGGCAACCGATGTGCTGATCATCGAGGATGAGCCGCTGATCGCCATGGATATCGAGGAAATGGTCGAAAGCCTCGGCCACCGCGTCGTCGGAACGGCGCGCACCCACGCCGAGGCGGTGGCGATGTTCGGCAAGACGCGGCCAAAGATGGTGCTTGCCGATATTCAGCTTGCCGACGGCAGTTCGGGCATCGCGGCCGTCAATGAGATCCTGTCGTCCACCTCGGTGCCGGTGATCTTCATCACCGCCTTTCCCGAGCGCCTGCTCACCGGCGAGCGGCCGGAACCGGCTTTCCTCGTCACCAAGCCGTTCAACCCGGATATGGTCAAGGCTCTTATCAGCCAGGCCCTGTTCTTTGACCGGCACGCGAAAGCCGCGGCATGAACAGCGGGCGGCCGAGTTGCCGCCGCCAGGGTGTGGGATAGCCACTCTTCTTGGACCCGATGGGGCGTGACGCCGGCTTAACATACGCAGCCAACTGCTGCCGAACCTGACGAGGACCTTTTCGCACACATCGCAGCAATTCGGGCCGTAACGATTTTCAGCATCGTCTTTTTCGGGAAATGGTGGAACAAACGGAGGCGAATCACGTTTTCACCGCAGCATTGGAAGGAGATGGATCATGCTTTACTGGGCGCTCGTATTTCTAGTCGTGGCGATCATCGCCGGTGCGCTTGGTTTCGGCGGCATCGCTGGCACTTCGGCCGGCATAGCGCAGATATTGTTCTTCATCTTTCTCGCCTTCCTGATCATATCGCTAATTGCCGGCCTGATCAGACGGGCGTGAATGCCAGCGGCCATTCAAGCGAACACTGGAAGCCGCACCCCTCAAACGGTTTCCAGCCACCGCCGGGCAGTGTCCTCCAACGGGATGCCGCTCGGCGGACCGCTTTTAGGGCTTGATCCGCAGCTCCTCCTTTTGGAACCCATTTTTCCGTGAGCCGTTCAGCCTGACGTGGGTTGAGCAAAATTGACCGATGCGTTCCAGAGTCGGAAAAATGAAAGACCGCGGCCGGAGTGATGAGATCATCGCTTTGCATCCCGGAATGCAGCTTGGCCGGGCCCTTCTCCATGCACTGCACAATACCGGGATTTCCGTTCTATACCAGGATCGCGAGATGAAAACTGTGTGGGCGCGCAACATGCGCGCACCATGGACTTCCGATGCCTCCGACAACAACGGCATCTTGCCACCGGCGCAGGCAGAGCGTATCGGCGCCGCCAAGCACGACGTCATCGTCTCCGGCAATCCTCAACATCTCGAACTCAGCGTGCCGGCCGATGATGGCGCCCGCTGGTTTCAGGTGTGGATCGACGCCGACCGCAGCGACACCGGCGCGGTGCAGGGCGTCGTGACCACCATGGTCGAAACAACCGAGCAGAAACGCCGGGAGCAGACGCTGAAGGCGCTGCTGCGTGAAGTCAGTCATCGCTCCAAGAACCTTTTGGCCATCATCCAGAGCATCGCCACCCAGACAGGCCGTTATTCCGGCAGCATTGACGATTTCCTGACGCGTTTCCGGGGCCGATTGCAGTCGCTGGCCTCCTCGCAGGACCTGGTCACGTCATCCAACTGGCGGGGCGCAGCGCTGCGCGAGCTGGTTTCCGGTCAGGTCGGCAGGTACGGCGCGGACCCCGTACACAGCCTGCGTTTCCGCGGCGCAAATCCATATCTCAACCCCAATGCCGCCTTGCACATCGGCTTGGCCATGCATGAGCTCGCCCTCAATTCGGTCAGCTATGGCGCGCTGTCGCGCAGCGACGGTTTCGTCGAGGTGACGGCGGATCTGACGGCAGCTTCCGCTGGCGAGCCTGCGCTGTCGCTGACATGGGCAGAAGCGATCGGAGCCAATGACAATCAGCGTAGCGAGAAGCGTTTTGGCAGCGTCGCGCTTGAACGCGTCGTACCCACATCGTTGAACGGAACGGCGACACTTGAGATCACCGGGAACCGCCTCGAATACCGCCTTGTCGTTCCTCACGGCAATTTCGAGACGGATTGAACGAGCGGCCGCCGCCGCGAGAAGGCTTCTGCGCATCGCCAACTTTAACCGACTGTTCACCATAAAGTCCGATCCTGTCCCACGTGTCGATCCATCGATTGAGTTTGGCACAAAATGAAAGGAATGGGCCTTGACGGCTGCCGACTTGAACAGACTGGAACAGGCCGCTCGTGTCTCGATGGGCGGTTTTCAGGATCCCGAAGCGTCCGCAGCGCCCGCGCCTCGTGCTTCGCCCCTCCGCTTCGCCGCCGTCGCGCTTATGGCCGCGATCGTCCTGACCGCAGCGTCCCAGTTGATCTGATCGAGTTCGCCTCTGCTTGATCGCTTTGAAACCACTGCCCGAGTACTCGGCCGTGCCCGTTCGCGGTCACCGACCTGCAGGGCCAGGCCCAACATCTCGTCGCCAGATGCCTTGCCGTCGATCCGGAGCTCGAGGGACGACTGTGACAGGATCGTCTGGAACGTGCGTCCCAGCGGCACGCTCGATGCGTCCTTGGAGATTTCCGGGTTCGTGGTAGCATCGAACGGCGCACGCCCCGAAAAAGACTATCTTAATCAACAATGAAATCGTGCGGGCAAAGGCCGTACTTTCATGCTAAATGGCGGCTGGAGCTTATTAAAGTGAGGACAAAAGTGAGGATGACTTCATGCGGAAGATGATTATTGCCATGGTTGCCGTGGTTGCGGTCAGCGGCTGCACCACCACGGAAGAGAACGTGGGTATCGGCACTGTGGGCGGCGCGCTCATTGGTGGCGCTGTCGGCGGCGGCAAGGGCGCTTTGATCGGCGCCGGCGCTGGTGCGATTGGCGGTCTGCTGGTTCGCCGTCTGCAAAATGGCTACTGCCAATACAGAGATCGTCACGGCCGGATTTACACAGCTCGCTGCAACTAGTTTCGAGCTCCAGGCGAACAGCAAACGCGGAGGCAGGCCACCTGTCTCCGCGTTTGCCCTTTCAAAGCGCTGTTGCGACGCAGCCCACAAGATGGCGTTTCAGGCCGGCAGCGGAACCTTGATTTCCACGTTCAAGCCATCTTCGCGAAAATCGCGCCTGATTGTGCCACGCAATTCACGTGTGATGTTGAGATCGATCAGTCTGGTGCCAAAACCGCTCTTTGCCGGTGTCGCGGGCTTCTTCTGACCGGCCTCGCGCCAGTTGAGAGCCAATGTCCGGGCGCCGCTACCTCCTTCGAGCGACCAGTCGACCTTCAGCGCACCGACTGAATTGCCGGCTTCGCCATGTTTCAGCGCGTTAGTCGCCAGTTCGTGAAAGACGAGGCCGAGTGCCTGCGTCGTCTTTTCATCGAGAAGAACCTGCGGTCCCGACAGCAGCCCTTCAGGAAGCTCACTGCCGAACACCTGGCCTAGCTCGATGCGCAGCAGGTCGCCGAGATCGGCTTTCTGCCAGCGTGAGCGCGTCAGCATGTCCTGGGAAGCCGCCATCGCCTGCAGCCGGGCCGAGAAAGAAGCCGAGAATTCCTGGACGTCGGTGGTGTGCGATGCTGTCTGGCGCGCGATTGCCAGCACCCGCGTGATCGAGTTCTTGATGCGATGCTTCATCTCCTGCAGCATCAGGTCTTTTTCCAGCAGGCTCTTTTCGGTCGTTTCGTGAAGCAGCGAGACCGCCTCATAGGCCCGCTCCTGATAGCGGGCCACCAGCGCGATGGCGCCCGCAAGCAGCAGTCCGAACAATCCGAGCATCACCGGGATGGCGCGCGAGGAAGGTTGCGAGAAAGCACTTGTCGGCCTGAACAGGACGACCCACGGCCGGCCGGCGACGGTGATCTTGCGGGTGACCAGCAGCCTGTCGCCGAGGCTCGAAACAGGCGGCGTTTCCGATTGGAACAGCAGGTTGTCGCTGTCCACCGTGCCGTCATAGATCTCGGTGTTAACCGGCAGCAATGGTGCCCGACTGAGCGCAGCCTGGAACAGGTCACGGGCGCGGAAGGCCGCATAAAGGAGGCCGGCAGTCGAGGATCTCGTCGCGTTCACGGCGTCCGGCGCGGTTTCGACATTGAGCCGGACGAAGACGAGGAACCCGGTAAAGGTCTGCGCGGCACCCGTATCCTTGCCGAGCTGCACGAGCCCGCTGGCGTGCTGCTGGTCGTCGGCCATCGCCTTTTCGATCGCCTCGCGCCGCGCCGGCCCGGTGAACATGTCGTAGCCGATGCTGGATTTGTTGGACGGATCCAGCGGTTCGAACAGCACGATGGGCGTACGCCACGGTAAGTTCGTGTCGGGGTAGATCGGGTGGCTTGCGCCGTGATCGTGCAGGATGTCGCGCTCGACCGCCGCCTCGTTGCCAGTTTTCGCCAGGCGGAGGAAACCGATGCCGCGCAGACCGGCGAAATTATTGTCGATGTCGAGCGCGTTGAAGAAAGCCTTGAACTCGCCTTGCGAGATACCGCCATTGCGCGCGTCGAACAGCGCTCGCGTTGCGCGCAGCAGCGACAGGTCCAGGTCGATGCGGCTTTCGATCCGGTTAAGCGCGTCGTCCGCCGTCGCCTCGAATTTAATGCGGGCCGCCTCCTGGGTGGCAAAATAGGCAAAGCCCGCCATCGTCAGGCTGATCAGCGCGACGGCGATAAAAGCGACGGTCGGAAACAGCTTCTTCAATTGCAGATACGTCCCGTGGACGGTTCGGCATCTTTATGGGCAAGTCCCGACGCCAACACAATGCCCAGGCCAAAGCATGGTGACGACTGGCACATTTTGGCGGCTTGTGATTAGCCGGCTAATTCTCGTTCATGCGGCGATCTTCAGCGCGCCCGGCCCCGGAATGGCGCCGGGTGGGCACTTGCCGAGGATGATCATACCGAGCACTTCGTCCTGGGTGACGTCGGTTGTGCGCGCCGTGCCGACAACCCGACCGTTCTTCATGACGCAGACACGGTCGGCAAGCTCGAACACGTCGTGAATATCATGGCTGATCAGGAAGATGCCGATGCCGTCGGCCTTGAGCTGCTTGACCAGTTCGCCGACCTGCGCCGTCTCTTGCGGCCCAAGTGCCGCCGTCGGCTCGTCCATGATCAGGATGCGAGCATTGAACAGGATGGCGCGGGCGATCGCCACCGACTGCCGCTGGCCGCCCGACAGCTTTACCACCGGCTCCTTGAAGCGTTGGAAACGCGGATTGAGCCTGCCCATCACCTTGCGCGCCTCGGCCTCCATGGCGACGTCGTCGAGCGTACCCCAGCCGGTCATCAGCTCGCGGCCGAGAAAAAGGTTGGCGGCCGCATCGACATTGTCGGCCAGCGCAAGCGTCTGATAGATCGTCTCGATGCCGTACTTCTTGGCGTCGCGGGGGTTGGAGATCGAAGCCTCCTCGCCGTTGACGAAAATCTGGCCCGCATCGCGCTTATAGGCGCCGGACAGGATTTTTATCAACGTCGATTTGCCGGCACCGTTGTGGCCGAGCAAAGCCATCACCTCGCCCGGGAAAAGATCGACCGAGGCATCGTCGACGGCGCGAATGCCGCCGAAGGCGATCGAGATGTTGCGCATGTCGATCAGCGGCGTGCCCGTGGGAGCGGTCTTGTCGGCCATGATCGTTCCTCCTCCCTAAACGCGTTTGCGATAGACGGTATCGAGCCAGACCGCGAGCACCAGCACGGCGCCGACGACGATGCTCTGCAGCGGTGAATCGATGCCGAGCAGCACCATGCCGGATTGCAGCGACTGCATCAAAAGTGCGCCGAGCATGGCGCCGAGCACCGTGCCGGAGCCGCCTGCAAGTGACGTGCCGCCGATGACCGCGGCGGCGATGACCAGCAGTTCGTCTAGCGTGCCCAGCGCATTGGTCGACGAGTTCTGCCTGGCTGACGAGATCGCCGCGGCGATCGTCGCCAGCACGCCCATGATCATGAACACCTTCATGGTCACCCAACGCGTGTTGATACCGGCAAGGTTGGCGGCTTCCGGATTGCCGCCGATGGCGAAGACATAGCGGCCGAAACGGGTACGCTTGGTGATGAAGGTCATGATCAGCCCGACGGCCACAGCCATCAGCACGGGTATGGCGATGCCATGGGCGATGAACAGCCCGCCTTCGGGAACTGTTATATTGTTGGCCGCCGCGTATCTGTTCACGATGCCGACCGGCCAAGGATAGGAATTGGCGAGCCATATGGCGCCCATGATGACAGCGCAGGTGAGGACACCGAGGAACGTCTCGGCCCAGATCGGGCGCAACGGAAAGCGGAACCGCTTGCGCTGCACCCGTCCGTTGAGCAGCATGAACACAACCGCCAGGCACGCGATAATTCCGACGATCCAGCTCCATCGCGCGCCGATCGAACCCGCCGGCCCACCGCCCATCAGCTGGAACGTGGCATCAAGCGGCGCAATCGTCTGACCGCTGGCGACCCACCATGCGGCACCCCGCCAGACCAGAAGGCCGCCCAGCGTCACGATGAAGGCCGGCACCTCGAGATAAGCGATGATATATCCCTGGAACGCTCCGATAAGAAGACCGAGCGCCAGGCCAATGGCCAGCGCCAGGATCCAGATCCAGGGGTTGCCGAGTTGCAGACCGATCATTCGCACCAAGAAATGCACCTGCGCAAAGCCCATGACCACGCCGATCAGGCCTTCGGCGGAACCGACCGACAGGTCGATATTGCGCATGACGATAACCAGCACCATTCCGGCGGCCATTATGGCCACGGCGGAAGTCTGCACCGAGAGGTTCCAGAGATTGCGTGGCGTCAGGAAGGTCCGGCTGTCGAAGTCGAACGGATTGACGCCGAGCCGTACGCTGGAAACGACATGCAGCCCGATCCAGATGACCAACAGCGCGCCGACCATGCCGAGCATGCGGGTGTCGATCTCGGTTGCCTTGAGAAACCGGGCAACGATGCCGAGCTCGGATTCCCGCGCCCGGTCCGCCGTGCTGTCGACCGGCGTGTTGGAAGTCGTGTCGGTCATCATGTTTCTCCCGCCGGGTTGCCGTCTGCCGCGGATGCCGGAAGCAGCCTAGAAATTATCCGCCGGAAGCGGAAAAACAATTCTTTTTGAAAAAAACGCCGCGGCATTACAGCCGCGGCGTTCTCTACGCTTGGAAACGACGGATCAGTTGCAGACCGCAACAGTGCCAGCCGCCACGCCGGCGCAGACCTCTTCTTTCTTGATCCAGCCGGCGTCGATGACGACGTTGAGGTTATCCTTGGTGATGGCGACCGGAGTCAGGAACAGCGACTTGACCGTGTTGCCGCCGGGCGTGGTGAAATCCTTCACGCCGGCAATGTCGGTCATCTGCTTGCCGTCGGCAAGCTGCGAGGCGATCTCGGCGGCGTTCTTGCCGAGCTCGCGCGCGTCCTTCCACACCGACACGGTCTGTGTGCCAAGCGCGATGCGGTTCAGCGCGGCGTGGTCGCCGTCCTGGCCCGAGACCGGAACCGATCCGGCCAACCCTTGTGCTGTCAGCGCGGCGACGACGCCACCGGCGGTGCCGTCATTGGCCGCGACCACGGCATCGACCTTGTTGTCGTTGGCGGTCAGGAACTGTTCCATGTTCTTCTGAGCGTTGGCCGGCAGCCAGCCGTCCGTATAGGCCTCGCCGACATTCTTGATCTTGCCGCTGTCGATGGCCTCCTTCAGCACCTCCATCGAACCGGCAAACAGGAAATCGGCATTCGGATCGGAACCCGAACCCTTGATGAAGACGTAGTTGCCTTCCGGCTTCACCTTGAAGACTTCGCGGGCCTGCATGCGGCCGACCTCCTTGTTGTCGAAGGTCAGATAGAACACGTCCTTGTTCTCGATCAGCCGGTCATAGCCGACGACCGGGATGCCTTCGTCCAGTGCCTTCTGCACGGCCGGCCCGATGGCCGAGGCATCCTGTGCGAGGATGATCAGCGCATTGGCACCCTGCGAGATCAGGCTCTCGACGTCGGTGAGTTGCTTGCCGGGGTTGGACTGTGCGTCGGCGGAAATATACTTGTCGCCGGCGGCCTCGATGGCCGCCTTCATTGCGGCCTCGTCGGTCTTCCAGCGCTCTTCCTGGAAGTTCGACCAGGAAACGCCGATGAGCTTGTCTTTCGCCTGCGCCACCGACGCCAGCGCCAGCGTCATGGCGACACCCGCCAGAATGGCGGCCGTGAATTTCTTCATCATATCCTCCCTGCGCCGCGTACGGCGTGACCAATTGCTCAACGACCAGCTTAGAAGCTCTAATTTTTTCGAGCCTCGAAAAAATACTGGCCCGATCTCCGGCTGCTGTCAACATCGATTCTGATGGATTTTGATGACTGTGCGAGTTTTTTCGAGCGTCGGAATAAACGATGACAGCGCCACCTGCATCTGACACTATTTGCCGCATCCGACACTATTTGTCGGACATTACCGACGGCTTCCGGTTCATGAGCGGCCGCGGCAACCGGGAGGAAAGCAAAACGATGTCGGTCGGAATCCGCCATGACGATTTGCGCCGGCGCAACCGGGCGATGGTGATCTCGGCGGTGCGCCGGGCCGGCCAGCCATCGCGTACGGAGATCGCAGCCACCACCGGCCTCAGTCATTCAACCATATCGGCGATCTCCTCCGACCTGATACGGGAAGGCATCCTCGCCGAGAGCAAGGCAAGTGAGCCCGTTTCGTTGAAACGCGGTCGTCCACAGGTCGGCCTCGCCCTCAACCCGGAAGCGGCGGCGGTGCTGACTGTGGTGTTGTCGCTGAATTTCCTGTCGGCCGCCATTATCGACTATGCGGGACAGGTGGTCGCCGAGGAACAGCGCCGGCTGGACACGCTGACCATGCCGCGCGACGAGCTGATCCGCGAATGCATGGCCATCGTCCGGCGCCGGCTTGAGGACCCAGACCTTGACGTCCGCAGTGTCGCCCGCATCGCCCTGGCGATTCAGGGCATTACCGACTCCCCTGCACGCGCCATGCTGTGGTCGCCGATCACGCCGCAGACCGACATCGCCTTTGCCGACATGCTGGAGGACGAATTCGGCATCCCGGCCACGGTGGAGAACGACTGCAATATGATGGCGGTGGCTTTGCGCTGGCGCAATCCGGATCGCTATCGCGACGACTTCATCGCCATCCTGCTTTCGCATGGCATCGGTATGGGGCTTGTGCTGAAGGGCGAACTGTTCACCGGGACGCATTCCTCGGGCGGCGAATTTGGCCACATGATCCATCGTCCGGGCGGAGCGCTCTGCCGTTGCGGGCGGCGCGGCTGCATCGAAGCCTATGCCGGCAACTATGCCATCTGGCGCAACGCCAGGCAGATGAGCGAAGACAGCGAACCGGTCGCCGACGTCGGCGACGCCGACATGCGCGCGCTGGCCGCCCGCGCGCGCGAGAAGGATGGGCCGGAACGCGAGGCCTACCGCAAGGCCGGCGAAGCGCTGGGTTTCGGTCTCGGCTCGCTGTTCGCGCTGATCGATCCGGCACCGGTCGCGATGGTCGGCGCCAGTGCCGCCGCCTTCGATCTGATCGAGCCGGCCTTGCGCAAGGCCATCGCCCAGACCGCCGGCGGCCAGCACTCGGGCTCGATCTCCTTCGATACCGAGCCGAACGAATTGCCGCTGATCCGCGAAGGCTGCGCGATGCGGGCGTTAAGCTTCGTCGACCAGGAGATTTTCGCGCCGGGCGCGCAAATGAGGCCCGGCGTCAGAAAGAACGTCGCCTGACCAGGCGGGTCAATCTTCCCTGATCGCATAGCCGGCACCGCGGATGGTGCGGATGACATCCGGCATGCGGCCGTTATTGACGGCTTTGCGCAGCCGCCCGACATGCACGTCGACGGTGCGTTCGTCGATATAGATCGTCTCGCCCCAGACATTATCGAGCAACTGGCTACGCGAGAAGACGCGGCCCGGATGCCGCATCATGAACTCGAGCAACCGGAATTCGGTCGGCCCGAGCCGGATCTCGCTCTTCTTGCGATAGACCCTGTGCGATTCGCGATCGAGCACGATGTCGCCGACCTTCAGCACGCTGGACAGCACTTCCGGCTTGGCGCGCCGCAGCAGCGCCTTGACCCTGGCCATGAATTCCGGTGTCGAAAACGGTTTGACAAGATAGTCGTCGGCGCCGGTCGAAAGACCGCGCACCCGGTCGCTCTCCTCGCCGCGCGCGGTCAGCATGATGATCGGCAGCCGCTCGGTTTCGGGGCGCACGCGCAACCGGCGGCAGAGCTCGATGCCGGAAACCGCCGGTATCATCCAGTCGAGCACCAGAAGGTCGGGCACATTCTCCTGCAAACGGATCTCGGCTTCGTCGCCGCGTGTCACCACCTCGACCTGGTAGCCTTCGGATTCGAGATTGTAGCGGAGCAGCACGCCCAACGGCTCCTCGTCCTCCACCACCATTATGCGTGGTGCGATCATCGGCTGGGCACCCCCATCATGTCACCGGCGCGGACATTGTCGTTTCGTCCTGCTTCGGACGGTTGACCGGCAATTGCTCGCCGGTCAGCACATAATACGCATTTTCGGCGATGTTGGTGACATGGTCGCCGATCCGCTCCAGATTCTTGGCGCAGAACAGCAGATGCGTGCAAGCGGTGATGTTGCGCGGATCCTCCATCATGTAGGTCAACAGCTCGCGGAACACCGACGTGTATTTGACGTCGATGCGCTCGTCGGCGGCACGCAGCTTGGCCAACGCGGCCGCATCGCCTGCAGCATACTCCTCGATGACGCCCTGCACCTGGATGAGCACCAGCTGCGCCATCGCATCGATGGAATGCGATAGGTCGCGCGGCGTGACGCTGAGGCCGACCGCGCTCACACGCTTGGCGATATTCTTGGCAAGGTCGCCGATGCGTTCGAGGTCGCCCGCCATGCGGATCGCTCCGACGACATGGCGCAGATCGTGAGCCATTGGCTGGCGCTTGGCGATCAGGGTGATGGCGCGGTCGTCCAGTTCGCGTTGACGCGCGTCCATGATGGCGTCGTCAGAGACGACGCGTTGCGCCAGCACGTTGTCGGAATTCAACAGGGCCTTGGTCGCCCCGCCGACCATCGAACCGGCGAGGTCGGCCATGTCGCGGATCAGCTTGCTGATCTGCTCGAGATCCTCGTCGAAAGAAGCGACTGTGTGTTCGCCCATGGTCCTGTCCTCATATGCATGATCGGAACGGCTCAGCCGAAGCGGCCAGTGATGTAGTCCTGCGTGCGCTTCTCGCGGGGCGACGTGAATATCTTCTCGGTCCGGTCGAACTCGACCAGTTCACCCAGATACATGAAGGCGGTCTGGCGCGACACGCGCGCCGCTTGCTGCATGTTGTGGGTGACGATGACGATCGTGTAGTCGGCTTGCAGCTCGTCGATCAGTTCCTCGATCTTGGCCGTCGACAGCGGGTCGAGGGCCGAAGCCGGTTCGTCGAGCAGAATGACTTCCGGCTTCACTGCCACGGTGCGGGCAATGCAGAGCCGCTGCTGCTGGCCGCCGGACAGGCTCAAGCCGCTGGCGTTTAGCTTGTCCTTGACCTCGCTCCACAGCGCGGCCCGCTTCAACGCTTGCTCGACGCGGCCGTCCATCTCGGACTTGCCGAGATTCTCGTAGAGCCTGACGCCGAAGGCTATGTTCTCGTAGATCGACATCGGGAACGGCGTCGGCTTCTGGAATACCATGCCGATCTTTGTCCTGAGGAGGTTGAGATCCTGCGACCGGTCGAGAATGTTCTTGCCGTCGAGCAGCACCTGGCCCTCGGCGGTCTGTTTCGGGTAGAGCTCGTAGATGCGGTTGAAGACGCGCAGCAGCGTCGATTTCCCGCAACCCGAAGGGCCGATGAAGGCCGTGACGCTGCGCTCGGGCAGCGACAGGCTGATGTCCTTCAGCGCCTTGCTCTGGCCGTAGTAGAAGTTGAGGTTCTTGACCTCGATCTTCGTCTTCTCGGTGACCGTTTCGGTCATCGTCATGTCCGGAGACAACATCTGTGTCATCTGTCCTCTCTGCGTCCGGTAAGGCTGCGGGCGAGGATGCTCAAGCCCAGAACCGTCAGGGTGATTATGAGTGCGCCGGTCCACGCCAGTTGCTGCCATTCCTCGTAAGGGCTGAGAGCGAACTGGAAGATGGTCACCGGCAGGCTGGCCATCGGCGCGTTGATATTGCTGCTCCAGAACTGGTTGTTGAGCGCGGTGAAGAGCAGCGGCGCCGTCTCGCCGGAAATGCGTGCTATCGCCAGCAATATGCCGGTGACGATGCCGGACAATGCGGCGCGGTAGGCGACCGAACGGATCACCACCCAGCGCGGCGCGCCGATCGCGGCACCGGCTTCACGCAACGCGTTCGGCACCAGGTTGAGCATGTCTTCAGTGGTGCGCACGACCACCGGAATGACCAGGATGGCAAGCGCCACGGCGCCGGCAATGGCCGAGAAATGTCCCATTGGCCGCACCATCAATTCATAGACGAACAAGCCGATGATGATCGACGGCGCCGACAACAGGATGTCGTTGATGAAGCGGACGACGGTGGTGATGCGCGAAAAGCGTCCATACTCGGCCATGTAGGTTCCCGCCAGCACGCCGATCGGCGTGCCGACGACAACGGCGATGATCGTCATCAGCAGGCTGCCCGCGATGGCATTGAGCAGGCCGCCGGCCTCGCCCGGTGGTGGCGTCATCTCGGTGAAGACCGCGAACGAAAGCCCGGCTGTGCCCTTATAGACCAACGCACCGAGGATGAGCGCCAGCCAGGCAAGCCCGATGCCGGCGGCGACGACGCAAAGCGCCATCATCACCGAATTCCTGGCTTTGCGGCGGCTGTGGAGCGATGAGGATGTCGACATCGGTCAGGCTCCCGTACGGGCGTCGATCCGCATCAGCATATAGCGGGCGGCGGCAAGGATCAGGAAGGTGATGACGAACAGGATCAGGCCGAGCGCGACCAGCGAGGAGGTGTAGAGGTCGCCGTCGGCCTCGGTAAATTCATTGGCGATGGTCGCCGAAATCGTCGTGCCCGGTGCGAACAGGGAGGCACTGATGCGATGCGCGTTGCCGATGACGAAAGTCACCGCCATGGTTTCGCCGAGTGCCCGGCCGAGGCCAAGCATGACGCCGCCCATGATGCCGATGCGGGTATAGGGAATGACCACGCGCCGGGTCACTTCCCAGGTCGTGCAACCGATGCCGTAGGCCGATTCCTTCAGCACCGCCGGCACCGTATCGAAGACATCCTTGGTGATCGAGGTGATGAAGGGCAACACCATTATGGCGAGGATCAGCGCCGAGGTCAGAAGGCCGATGCCGTAAGGAGGGCCGGCGAAAAGGCTGGATAGTCCCGGCACGCCGTGGAAGATGTTGATGATGAAGGGCTGTATCGTCGTCTGCAGGAATGGCGCGAACACGAACAGGCCCCAGATACCATAGATGATCGAGGGAATGCCGGCCAATAGCTCGACCGCTATGCCGATCGGGCGCCTGAGCGGGCGCGGGCAGAGCTCGGTGAGAAAGATCGCAATGCCGATGCCGATCGGAACCGCGATCAGGATGGCGATGGCCGCCGTTACCAGGGTGCCGTAGATCGGCGCCAGTGCGCCAAATTTTTCCGTGACCGGATTCCAGCTCTCAGTCGTCAGGAAAGAAAAGCCGAAGGACGACAGCGCCTGCCATGAGCCGGCAAACAGCGAGATCGCGACACCGCCGAGGATGACCAGCACAAGGATTGCGGAAGCGCGGGTGAGTCCGCGAAATATGGCATCTGTGAGCGCGAAGCGCCGCACCGTAGCGTCCCTGGCCCGGGCTGCTGCAGATGATGGCATGGCATCGGAAGCGATGGTCATTGGGTCCTCGCGATTAAAGGCAACAGGGAGGGCGCCGTCGACGCCCTCCCTGGAGGAGATTACATAGCCGAGTAGAGCGGCTTGCCATCGTCGCCGACGACTTCCTTGGCCCACATGGCCTTGACGCTCTCAACCACCTTGTCGGGCATCGGAACGTAGTCCAGCTCGCCGGCCATCTCGTCGCCCTTGTCATACGCCCAGGCGAAGAATTTGAGCGCTTCGCCGGTGGTCGCGGCGTCGTCCGGCTTCTTATACAGGAGGATCCACGTCGCCGCCGTCATCGGCCAGGACTCGGCGCCCGGCTCATTGGCGAGGATCACCCCATAGCCCGGCTGCGAGCTCCAGTCGGCATTGGCCGCTGCCGCCGAGAACGCGGCTGCGGTGGGCTCGACCTTCTTGCCGTCCTTGTTGATCATGTCGGTGTGGGTGAGCTTGTTCTGCTTGGCGTAGGCGTATTCGACATAACCGATCGCGCCGCCGGTCTGGGAGACGTTGTTGGCAACGCCCTCATTGCCTTTGGCGCCGATGCCGACCGGCCATTCCACGGCCTTGTCGACGCCAACCTTTTCTTTCCAGTCCGCGCTGACGTCGCCGAGGTAATAGGTGAAGTTGAACGTCGTGCCCGAACCATCGGAACGGTGAACGACCGCGATCGCTTGCGAAGGCAGCTTGACGTCGGGATTGAGCTTCTTGATCGCCTCGTCATCCCAGCTCGTGATCTTGCCGAGGAAGATGTCGGCCAGCGTCGGGCCGTCGAGAACCAACTCGCCCGGCTTGATGCCTTCGAGATTGACGACCGGAACGATGCCGCCCATCACCATCGGGAACTGAGCCAGTCCGGACGCTTCAAGCTCGTCGCCCTTGAGCGGCGCATCCGAAGCGCCGAAGGTAACGGTCTTGGCCTTGATCTGCTTGATACCGCCGCCGGAACCGATCGACTGGTAGTTGAGGCCAACGCCGGTGTCTTTCTTGTAGGTGTCGGCCCACTTCGCATAGATCGGGTAGGGGAAGGTGGCGCCGGCGCCGGAGATGTCCGCGGCGAGCGCGGCGGACAGAGTGAGGGTGGTCGTCGCCGCCATTGCAATCGCAACGGCCGCCGAGCGGATGAAATGTCTCATGTGGCCTGCTCCTGTTCGGAATATGGTCTCTCGGCGCCATTCCTCCGGCGCCCGCTGAGGCCAATAGCCCCCGATTATTACAGTCGCATGACAGTTTCATGTCGCTCCGGTAACGTCGTCCAGCCGGGTTAAGAAGGAGCGGCCGCGGGCTTTGTCGGCATGGGCCGCGGTTTGCCGCTGGAATCAGCAGCTTGCGTGATTTCCGGCCGGCATCGTCGGCTCGGCGATCGCAGCCACCGGCTTTAAAAGAAAAAAACCGGACGGGAGCGCGTTGCATGCAGCCAGAACGTGTCATGGCCGCGCCATCGCCGAAACAGGTCCGTTGGGGTAAATCTGACCCTGTTTCTTGCCGGCGGTCGCTGCTCCCGCCCGTAACTGGAGGAGCGGAACTTCGAACATCCCATTGTCGCCACTGAGCGCGGCTTTGGTATGGTGCGATCGCACCATGGCCTTACGCTGGAAGCGTTGACGAATCGCAAGTTTCTAACTCGCGCTGGATCCCCATTCGCGCCCGACTCGGCGCTCGATCTTCGAGCAAGGCCTTCGACGGGAAGCGCGACGACTTCTACTTCACGGTATCTACTCCCTTCGCCCTATTCCGCCGGTTGTCGGTTAGGCCGAAGCGGCGTTATAAGCTTGCAGGGGTATTGCTGATGTCTCGACGGATTCTGCCTGTCTTCCTGTGCCTGGCGCTGCCTCTGGGAAGCGGCTGCGCTCGCAGCTATGACGGCACCGTGATCATTCCCAAGCCGCTCGATGTTCGCCGGTTCTGGGACCGTCCTTCGCCGCAGGCGCAAGCCGAACAGTCGCAACTGGAGACCGACGTCTTTCCAGTGGCGCCGCAAACGACGAAAAGGCCGGCGATGCGCAGGAATGCAGCTTCCGTTGCAGCGCCACGGAGGAGGGCCACCAACAACCCACCCGTGCTGTCGCCGGAGCCGACGAAGGCGCTAACTTGCAGGAACGTCAGCGAGCCCGGCAAACGTGCCCGCATGGTCTGCGAATAACCAGCCGACGTCGGTCGACGGCCCTACGCCTCGAAGCGGCTATCCGGTCAAAAGTTCGCCGTCTCGGAACATCGCCCGCCTAGGTCAGTTCGCCGGGAAAAAGGCCGGCCCGACCACTCTCACCGGCCGCGCGCCGATCGCCCTTTCGATCGACTGATGCTGGGCAGCGCCTTGCACCTCGGCAACCGGCGTTTTTGCCTCTGCAGGAACGGCACCGGCGGTTTCGATCCCGGATTCAGGAATTTCCGCGACGATGCCAAAATCCGGCTTTGCCGTCGGCAAAGGAATGATGGCGTTGGTCATGTTGGCCGGTGTCACGGTTCGTGCCCTGAGTTCGGCGACGCGCCGATAATAGCGCTTGACGTCGCAGGCCTTGAAGTTCGCGTCGTCGCGGTACCGGAACGCGGCAGGTAGCTCCACATAGGGTTTTCCCGACTGGAGCGCGACCATCTCTTCAGTCTCGCGAGTGGCGTCGCTCAGCGTGTAGAGGTCGACGCCGGCATCGTCGCAGATATAGCGGCACTGATCGACCGTTTCCTTCAGATCGTCGCTCTTGGCGAACTGCGATCTTGGCGCGGGGAAGAAATATCCGTCCGACAAGCGAACGCAAAACAGCATCCGATTGCCGCCCATTGTTGCGCCTGCGAATTGGGGTTTGGGTGCTGTGCGCTGCTGCGCCGGCTGTTTCTTGGCAGCGGGGGCGGCGCAGCCCAGCGCGACAAACCTGGCCTTCAATCCGGACGTGTCCCTGCCCGAATTCGACAGTCTGGCGATCTGGCGTTGCACCTCCGCCTTGCTGGCGACCAGGTCGGCGCAGGGGTTGAAGAAGAAGCCGGCCGTTTTTGCCGTGCATCGGCGTTGTCTCTCCAGCTTTTGAAGCGCGGCGAGTTGCCGGCGCAGTCGGGCAAGCTCGGGGCTGGTCCCGCCGCTGCGCCCCGCCGAAAACAATTGGCTCCTGATAGCACCGCAGCTATCCGCGTAGGAGAAGGATGTCCCGAGCGCAATGGCTATTGCCGACACCAGCATCAGAATCGTGAGGAACCAGAAGCGTGTCATTGGAACGACCATTGTCCTTGTTGCACCGAGAACAGGATTTCTTTGTCGACTATGGATAAGTGCTGGCTAAATCAGTTATACCTAATTGAAGTAGACCACAACACCATCGGAGACTTCAGTTCTAGTGTAGTAAATCCACTCGCGTGAATTCAATATTACATTTTTATTTCAAGATTGAGACGAACCGGCAGCAACGACGCCCGCCACGGCGAAATTTGAAGCGCGCGGCTGGTTCCGCACCGCGATCAATCCGGCGTTGCCGGCCGGCCGTTGCTGAAACCTTAGCCCCAGGTTCGGCGTTGAGCGGCCAAAGGAGGAGACCGAAGATGTCGATCCACTTCACTGTCGCGGGGCTGACCAGGAATCTGTTCCATTCACTTGGGCTGGACCATGAACGCGCACCAAGGCCACTCGATCACGAGCAGAGGCTTTTGCTGGAGTGCTATCTCGCCGGCCAGATTCCGGAATCGGCCTGGAGCGACTATGTCTTCGAGATGCCGGAACTGGCGCGACATGTCGAGGCCAGACGAAGCCGCCACTAGATCCCGAAAAGTGGAATCCGGTTTTTGGAAAAGATCAAGGCGAAGCCTTCACTCGCGGTGCAGCCTGTTCTTGTTTGGGCGAGTTGAATTGCAGAGTGAACACCTTGCCCGGGATGCCTTGAGCCAGCGCCGGTGAAAAGCTCAACGGCAGGCAATGGTCCACGGCCGCGACCGCCGCGTCGACAAAAGCTTGGCGCGCCTTCTCCTCGCCGGCGACGCGGATGGCGGTCGGCTTGGGCCGGCCGATCAGCGTGCCATCGCGCCTGAAGCTGAAGCTCAGGGTGACGGTGGAATTCCCGGCATTCGCCGGAGGGGTCCAGCACGCCTGGATGGCAGCCCCGACCTCGGGCATGGTGTTGAGCGTCGCTGCATTCGATTGACCGGTTGCGCCCACCAGCATGGCGCCTGCAATCACGATCATTCCAGCAATGCTTTTCATGGCAGGGCCTCTGTCCTTGAACCGCCCTCGAGGACGGGACGAACTTCGATGGTAGGGCCGACGGCGGCGATGACAAGATGGCGGCGACGCGTTTCATCAGCCATGCAGGCGTCGTGAAACGCCGTCTGGCGCAACTTCGGCAGGGGCTGAAATAAGCAAAAGGCCGGCGCGCAGCCGACCTTTGCTTCCCATCCGCGCCAGTACATCCGTGGTCGCGGGCTGGAGGTGGATTCAGTAGAAAGGGTTTAGGTTAACGAAACCTTAAGCTCCCCACATCGTGCAAACAGGGGAGATTAAAAAAATCCCCAATTCATTACCGGCTCCTGCAGACGTGCGGACGACCGCTATTGGCATGTGCCTCAGGCGTTGGCCTGCGACCTCACATAGGCGATATAGCCGCGCACGTCGCCGGCCGGCTCGGCATAGGCCTTGCCGAGCTTCTTCTCGATCGCCGCCATATAGTCTTTTGCCCATTGGGGCAACGCATAGTCGATGACGGCGAGGAACTCGAGCGTCGCCGCCAGACGGATGTCGGCGATCGACGGGTCCTTGCCGCCGATGAACGGCTTGCCGTTCCTGAAGAAGGAGTGAAACACCTCCAGCGGCTCGGCTATCGCTTCTATAGCGGCCTTCTGGGCTTCCGACTTCTTGTCGGGATGAGCGTCGCTGTGCCCGACCTCGCCGGCATATTGCGGGAAATTCAGTGCAGGATAGGTGGCGCGCGCCACATAGGGGTAGAGCGTCCCGATCAGGTAGAACATGGCACTGTCGATCATTGCCCGCTTGGCCGGCGCCTTGGGATATAGTTTCTCCAGGCCGTGCTTGTTGGCGAGGTACTGCATGATGGCGCAGCTTTCCCACAAGACACCTCTCGGCAGGCCCTTGTCCTCGATCATCGGCGTCAAATGGGCCGGGTTTCGCGCCATGTATTCGGGCGAGCGCGTGAGGCCCCATACGTCGGTCTCGGAATGGTCGAGCCCGGCGGCGCGTGCAAACACCCGAACGCTCATATTGTTGACGCTCGGCTTCAGCATGCTGAGCGTGAGCGCCGGCTTTTTCGCCGGTTTCGCCTTGGCCTTCGCGGTCTTTTTGGTGGAGACTTTCGTCGCCGGCTTTGCCACTTTCGCCGCTGACTTGGCGGCGGCTTTGGCCGCCGGCTTCGCTCCTGGCCTGGCTGCCTTGGCCGCGGGCTTCTTTGCACTCATGGTTGCTGTCTTTGCCATTATATCCTCCCTTTGTTCGGCGTGCCGTCAGTACGGATTTTTCGGTGCGCGATCCTCCGACAAGGTCGTGCGCGAACGCTCGACCAGCGCCTGGATCGCATCGGCAAGGTGCACTTCGGCGATGTTGTAGTCGCCGCGCGCGACACGCAGCTTGTGCGCCTGCATCAGCACGTCGGCATGGCTGAAGCCGGCCGGCGGCTCGAAGCGGTAGGAGGCGAGCTCGATCAGCAGGCCGAGCGGATCCTCGAAATAGATCGAGTCCATGAAGCCGCGATCCTTGACGCCACTGTGCTTGATGCCGCGCTCGTCGAGCCGGGCGACCGCCTGCAGGAAGGTGACGCGCGACACCGCAAACGCGATGTGATGCACGCAGCCCGTATCGGTCGGCGTGCGCCGTTTCTCCGGCGTGCGGCTCTCGTCGGTGAAGACGGTGATCAGCCGGCCATCGCCCGGATCGAAATAGAGATGGCTTTCGGTGGCTTTGTCGAGGTTGGGCTGCTCGAAGATGAAAGGCATGCCGAGCACGCCCTCCCAGAAATCGATCGAGGTCTGACGCCCGGCGCCGACCAGCGTGATGTGATGAACGCCTTGTGACTGCAGCTTCTGCATCTGACTCCTCCCGGCCACGCCGTCTTGCCGCCGAACGGAAGTTCGGATGCCCAGTCGCGCTTGGATCGGCGCCCGGCATGTGACCGCGCCCGGCCTCGCGCGCCTGCGCTCCGCATTCCGCATCCTGCAGGAGTTCGGCCGGAGCTTTGATGAACGGATGCTAATTCAATCCGAGGCGTTGCGCCAGAAGCGCTGAGTTTTAAGAACTCCACGCAGGCGCCAAGAGCAGCACCGGGATCGCGGACGCCTTCGCCGAGCTCGCTGAAACGATCCGTCGCCGGCAGCTGTAATGGTGCGGCGGCCCGCAGGTCGCTGGGTTTCCCGAGCGGCCGGTTTGGCGACTGCAGGTCAAAGGGGCCTCGTTGACGCATGCCGCGCCTGGTTCGGATTACGGGCATCCGCGGCCCTTAGATGAAATCACATATTCTTCATCGGCACGTCGGGGCCGACATGTCCCCCATCGGCAGTGATCTTCAGCCTTGAGAGGTAGTGCTCCCATCCCCTTCGGTGGCTGTCACGCTCCTTTGCGTTCGGCAGTCCGCTGTGCGTGAAGCGGATCAGTGTCCCCGCATCCCTCGCGATCAGGTCGATCTCGACATGACTGGAGCCGGGCGGCACGGTCTCGTTGTCTTCCCAGCCAAAACTGTAGGCAAGACGGTGGACCGGGATCACCTCGGTGAACTCACCGCGCGCCATATGGCGACCACCGACATTGACGAGGAACAGACCGCCCGGCGTTGCATCCAAATTCGCTTCGGTCCCGATCCATCGCACGATCTGGTCCGGATCCGTCAAAAGCGCGAACACGGTCGCTTGTGGCGCGGCGACCTCAATCTCTGTGTAAACCGATTCCGCCATAGCTCACTCCAGGTCACATCCGCATCGAATACCGTGCTATTTAAGCGAATATGGGGAGTTGCAAGAAGATGTTCGAGGCGTAAGCATAAGCCGGTGCCGAGTGACCTTCTACCGATGCTTCTCGCAAAGTCGCTTTCATTCCTTCTGGACGACGCCGCGCATATTGGCGACGGTGGGCGACTTCTATTGCAGCTCTCAACGCATTTGATGGAAGACGGCTTGCCGATCATCGCCGGCGCGCTGGCGCAGGATGCTCCCGACCCAATCATTTCACGCCGTATCTGGCTCTGGCGAGCGCCTGGGGGTGAAGTGGTCGAGGCTTTGGGAATAGGCGCCGACCGTCAGAATGCCGATCCCCGGCTCGTGCTGCGGGAGTGGCTTGGCACGACGCGGGCGATCATGTTCGACGAGCGAGCGGGCGGTGTCGCACCGACTTTGGTGTGGGCCTTCGATCATACTCCGGATGAGGCGCAGTCAGAGCTGCTGCGGCAAATCTCCCGGTTTGCTGCGGCTCCGATGACCGCACTCGCAGAACGGTCCGCGAAACGCGCATTGCTCGAAGCATATTTGGGAAAGCGCAGTGCAGCACATGTGCTCAACGGTCATTCGCGTCGAGTAAAGGGAGAGACGATACGGGCTGCGCTTCTGTGCGCGGACCTTCGAGGTTTCACCGATCTATCCGAGGTTCATGATGCAGACGAGATCGTATTGGTACTTGATGCCTGGTTCGATTGCGTCGCCGGCGCGGTGCACGCATTTGGTGGTGAGGTTCTCAAGTTTATAGGTGATGGCGTCCTCGCGATTTTCCCGATTGGCGAGCGCGATGCAAATGCCGCATGTGACGCTGCGATACGCGCCGTGAAGGCCACGCGCGCCGGGATAGATCATCTCAACCAAACTCGGCGCCGCAATGGCGGCCCCGAGCTCGGATATGGCATTGGCCTGCATGTCGGCGAGATACTCTGGGGGAATATCGGCACTGCCGGCAGGTTGGACTTCACCGCGATCGGCAAGGCTGTAAATCTTGTCAGCCGCATCGAAGGGCTGTGCAAGCCGTTGGGACGGACGGTGCTCGCGTCGACAGTGTTCGAGGCAGAAACTACCGAGCCGATGATCGCCATGGGCAGTCATCCGCTCGGAGGAATAGCAGGCGCGCAAACACTTTTCGGCTTGCCGGAATAGATCGAATGGTTGAGCGCGCCGTGGATGTGTCGTTCGCAGCACATCTTGGTATCGTGCGAAACCATGAGAGAAGTTCGAACGGCAAAGAAACTACGATACTGCAACTGGAGTATGGCGCGTTTAGAGCCCAGCCATGCGCGTCGCGCGCAGCTTCGCTGGCCGGTGCTAAGGGCCGAGTATTCCCGGCATCCACCCTTCAAGGGAGAGGCGCCTTCGCCGAGCTCGCCAAAACGATCCGCCGCCGGCCGCTGTAGCTCAGGTCGGCTCCAGGCAGTGCCGACCAGCGTGATGGACGCCTGGCGATTGTAGTTTCTATATCTGGCTCCTCCCCGCGTGGCATCGACTGCCCTGTTCAGCGCGACGTTCTGCGCGCCGCTAATTCTGTGCCGCAAGACCCATGATGCAATACTAATGCAATCGGCTCCGCTGCGTCAGAAGCGGCAATGAGCCAAATCCGCCGCGACCTAAGGCGATGGATCGGATTGATGGTTTGCCGAGAGCTTGGAGAGACTTGGTACGCCCAAGGGGAATCGAACCCCTGTTCCCGCCGTGAGAGGGCGGTGTCCTGACCGCTAGACGATGGGCGCGTTCAAGAACCGGCGATATAGGCTGACGGCTGGGAAAAAGCAACTAGGCTCAGGGCCACTGCTCGCACAGACGAAAAATCCGCTGCAAGCCTATCGTTTTGGCTCGATCAGGTCCCAGAGATTTCCATAAAGGTCGGCGAAGACCGCGACCGTGCCATAAGCCTCATGGCGTGGCGCTTCGCGGAACTCGACGCCTTTTTCGAGCATCAGCGCATGGTCGCGGGCAAAATCGTCGGTTTCGAGGAACAAAAAGACCCGCCCGCCGGTCTGGTTGCCGACGGCGTGCCTTTGCGCATCGCCGGATGCTTCGGCGAGAAGCAGCCGCGCGCCCTGCCCTTTGCGCGGCGTGATCGTGACCCAGCGTTTGCCGCCGCCGAGATCGACATCTTCGGTGAGGACAAAACCCAGTTGGTCGACATACCACGAGATCGCCTCGTCATAATTTGCGACGACAAGCGCGACCGTGGCAATGCTGCGGTGTTCGGCAAAACCGGTCATTTGTTCCTGATCGAAAAACGCCCGACGATGCGGCGCTCGGTGATGTCATAGACGAAGATGGCGCGGCTGCCGTCGGGCAGCTCGGCGTCGATCGACAGGTGATTGCCGGAGAGCGATTGGCTGATCACCCTGGCGCCGACCGGCAGCACGATGTCGCCGTTGACCGTTTCGCCGATCGGCACCTGGATGTCGCTGCTTAGCGGAGGGGCGGTAGGCGGCGCGTTGCGCGCTTTGTAGACAAGTGCTGCGATCACCACCATAAGGGCGAGGAACAGCAGGCCGAGATTGATGGCGACGAAGCGGACGAGCTTCCTCCGCACCTTTTCGACCTCGGGGTCGAGCGGCTTTTCCTCGTCTTCGTCGGCAAGCGGCCGGGCCATGGCAGCAGATTCCGGAACTGTTTTCGATGAGCGCTCATAACGAAGAGGTCAGACAATTAATAGGGGCCGGACCGATCGTCCTGGAGGCGGGCGCTGATGCGGCCGGCCAGCGGCTCGACCAATGGCTGGCGGCCAGGCTCGGCCCCGACATGTCGCGCAGCCGGGTACAGATGCTGATAAAGCAGGGCGCCGTCAGGATCGGCGGCAGGCAGGTCGACGAAACGAAGCGCAAGATGGCACAAGGTGACAGCGTGTCGGTCGACATGCCGGAGCCGGAACCGGCGGAGCCGCAAGGCGAAGATATTGCGCTGGACGTCCTCTACGAGGACAGCGAGCTGATCGTCATCAACAAGCCGGCCGGGCTGGTCGTGCATCCCGGCGCCGGCAACTGGACCGGCACGCTGGTCAACGCGCTGATCCATCATTGCGGTGATAGCCTGTCGGGCATCGGCGGGGTGAGACGGCCGGGCATCGTCCACCGCCTCGACAAGGAGACCAGTGGCGTCATGGTCGTCGCCAAGACCGATCGCGCCCACAAGGCGTTGTCGGAGGCCTTTGCCGACCACGGCCTGACCGGCGATCTCGAGCGCGCGTATCTGGCGTTGGTCTGGGGCATACCGGCAAGGCCGACCGGGACGGTCGACGCGCCGCTCGGCCGCGCCGCCGACCGGGTACGCCGCGCCGTGGTGCCGCAAGGCCGCGACGATGCCCGCCACGCCGTCACGCATTTCACCGTTGTCGAGCGCTTTGGCGAGCAGCAGCAGGAATTCGCCACGGCGAGCCTGGTCGAATGCCGGCTGGAAACCGGTCGCACTCACCAGATACGCGTCCACATGGCCCATATCGGCCATCCGGTGATTGGCGACCCCGAATACGGCCAGGCTTTCCGCACCAAGGCCAATCGGTTGCCCGAGCCGCTAAGAAGCAAGGTAAAAGCGTTTCCGCGACAAGCTTTGCACGCCCGCCTCCTTGCATTTCGGCATCCGGATACCCATCTAACGATGAGGTTCGAAGCACCGATACCGTGGGACATGGAGGAACTTGTCGACGGCTTCCGCAAGCTCTGAACCAACCACCTGAAAACCTGACCGGCGCTGTTCACTTCAACGTGACACACTGTTTCGTGTTGAACAAATGCCTGTCTTTCTGGTTTTGTTCCTATATATGTCGGTTGGCGCGAATGTGCCTTTGGCATTCGCGCCACATGCCCGCCGCGTTTCGGGGGCATCACTCCAATAGAGAGGGGGCGCTATCATGGCCCAGTCATTACCCAGTATCGTTTCCGGCGAAGGCGGTCTCAGCCGCTACCTGGAAGAAATCCGCCGCTTTCCGATGCTTCAGCCGCAGGAAGAGTACATGCTCGCCAAGCGCTATGCCGAGCATGAGGACACCACGGCTGCGCACAAGCTCGTCACCAGCCACCTTCGGCTCGTCGCCAAGATCGCCATGGGCTATCGCGGCTATGGCCTGCCGATCGGTGAGGTGATCTCGGAAGGCAATGTCGGCCTGATGCAGGCCGTCAAGAAATTCGAACCGGAGCGCGGTTTCCGTCTCGCCACCTATGCGATGTGGTGGATCAAGGCCTCTATCCAGGAATACATCCTGCGCTCGTGGAGCCTGGTCAAGATGGGCACCACCGCCAACCAGAAGCGCCTGTTCTTCAACCTGCGCAAGGTGAAGGGCAAGATCCAGGCGCTCGACGAAGGCGATTTGAAGCCCGACCAGATCACCGAGATTGCCACCCGGCTGAACGTCTCGGAAGCGGAAGTCGTGTCGATGAACCGCCGTCTGTCGGGCGACGCCTCGCTCAATGCGCCCATCCGGGCCAGTGAAGGCGAGTCCGGCGAATGGCAGGACTGGCTGGTCGACGACCACGAAAGCCAGGAAGAGATGCTGATCGAGCAGGACGAGCTGGAAAACCGGCGCGGCATGCTGTCGGGCGCTCTTGCCGTGCTCAACGACCGCGAACGCCGCATCTTCGAGGCGCGCCGCCTCGCCGATGAGCCGTTGACGCTTGAAGAGCTGTCGGCCGAGTTCGATATCAGCCGCGAGCGCGTGCGCCAGATCGAGGTGCGCGCCTTCGAGAAGGTGCAGGACGCGGTCAAGGCCGCGGCCAAGCGCCAGACGCAGGCGCTGCGCACCATCGAGGCGCAGCCGGCGGCGTAAGACCTTCCGGTAGAAACAAATAACGGCGGCGTCAGGTAACTGGCGCCGCCGTTTTTTCTAAAGCGCGTCGCGTTCGGCCGGCCTTGTGCGACGCGCTTTAGATTCTTGTTTTTATGCATGTCGTTATCGCAAAACCGCTGCACACTTTTGCGCGACATGCATTAGCGGGTTGCCGGTTCCGCGGCGCCTTCGCGGATGTCCGATCCGCCGCCATAACTGCTCAGTAGCCTTGCCATGGCGTCTCCAGACGATCGCATCGATAGCGGCATTACCGCAATTTTCCCCAAGCCCTGAAAACCGCAAGACTGCAAGCTGTGGCGGCAATGTTGCGGCGCCGACCGCGGCATTCCACAACCCGGCGCTCGCGGCAGGCGGCGCGACAACGAGCCGCCGGGGCTGCGCCGGGCAGTTGAGCTCGTCTATTGAAAACGAAAGGCAGTATGACGATGACGATTTCCCCGTTTCTGACCGCTCTTGGATCCGAAGGTCCCCCAGCCGATCGTGCAAAAGACATGGCCCTCTATGGATGGCTAATTGGAAGCTGGGAAATGGACTCGGTCCGCTATCTCGACGACGGCACAATCCAGAAATGGGATGGCGAATGCCATTTTGGCTGGGTGCTCGAAGGCCGCGCGATTCAGGACGTTTGGATCAGGCCCAAGCGCCCTGCGCCGTCCACGATGTACGGCACTACCCTGCGCATCTTCGACCCTGGGATCGATGGCTGGCACATCATATGGAACGACCCGCTCAACCGGGATCACTCGCGCCAGATCGGCCGAGCCGAGGGTAAGGACATTGTCCAGCTCGGCGATGACTCGCGCGGTCTGAAAACTCGTTGGCGTTTCACAGAGATCACTGCCAACAACTTCCATTGGATCGGCGAGGAAAGATCTTCCGAGAGCGACCCTTGGCAAATCACGTATGAACATTTAGCCCGCCGAACAAAACCCTGACGCAGAGTAAACACCTAGCTGGCGTTCTGCGCCGCTCCTCATCCGGCTGCCGCCACCGTCTTCCCGTCTGGACCTATCGGATTCAAACATCGCAAAAATCGAATCAGGATCAATAACGATCAATAACTTGGATGACCGTCGCAGAACGATGAGGCGGCCCCAGTTTGGATGGCACTGTAGTGCCAGCGACCCATCTCCTCACAGGCAATCGAGCGGAAACTTCAGATAGCGCCGTCCGTTGGATTCCGGTTCCGGCAGGCGTCCGCCGTTCATGTTCACCTGCAGCGCGTGCAGGATCAGCCGCGGCATCGGCAACGTCCTGTCGCGGGCTTGGCGGAGCGCGACGAAGTCGGCTTCCGTCTTGCCGCCGGCAACATGGATGTTGCTGGCTTTCTGCTCCGCGACCGTGCTTTCCCACCGCGCTTCGCGACCGCCCGGCTGGTAGTCGTGACCGACGAACAGACGTGTCTCGTCCGGCAGCGCCAGGATGTCCTCGATCGAACGCCAGAGCCGCTCGGCACTGCCGCCCGGAAAGTCTGTCCTGGCGGTGCCGCTATCCGGCATGAACAACGTGTCGTGGATGAAGGCGGCGTCGCCAATGACGTAAGTGATCGAGGCCAGTGTGTGGCCCGGCGAGAACAGCACTCTCGCCGGAAGGCCGCCGACCGAAAAAGTTGCGCCGTCGGCGAATAGCCTATCCCATTGCGAACCGTCGGCGGAGAATTCCGACCAGTTGTAGATCACCTTCCACAATTTCTGGACGTCGATGACCTTTTCGCCGATTGCCGTCGGCGCTCCGGTTCTCCCCCTCAAATAATGGGCGGCGGAGAAATGATCGGCATGCGGATGCGTGTCGAGGATCCACTCGACCTCCAGCCCGCTTTCCCTGACGAAGTCGAGCAGGGCGTCGGCGTTCTTCGTTGCCGTTGCACCGGACCTTTCGTCGAAGTCGAGCACCGGATCGATGATGGCGCATTTGCGGGTCGCCATGTCGGCGACCACATACTGGACGGACCCGCTCGGCTCGTCATAGAAGCCGGTGACCTGCGACCTGGCCGATAATGCGTCCAATCCCAGCCTCCTTCGCCCCTCACCACGGCAGGAAGGATTTTCTCTGCCACGGCAAATGAAAGGCATGGTTGTCCGTCAACCAAGCGCCGTCAAGCACCTCATGCTCATAGGGTCAGGAAAACCGAAAATTCTCCGTGCCGCCCCTGCCTGCTCAGGCGGAAGGCTGCTTGGTCTTCCTGAGATATGGCAGGATCGTCTCGTAGGCACCGAAGCGCTTGATGGCATCCTCATTGGAGACGGCAGCGGTGATGATGACGTCCTCGCCCTGCTTCCAGTTCGCCGGCGTCGCCACCTGGTGTTTGGCGGTCAGCTGCATGGAATCGATGGCGCGCAGGATTTCGTCGAAGTTGCGGCCCGTCGTCATCGGATAGGTGAGAACCAGCTTGATCTTCTTGTCGGGCCCGATGACGTAGACCGAACGCACCGTGGCATTGTCGGCGGGCGTGCGGCCTTCCGAGCTCTCGCCGGCACCCGCCGGCAGCATCTCGTAAAGTTTGGCGACCTTGAGATCCTTGTCGCCGATCAGCGGGTAGTTCACCGAATGACCGGTCGCGGTCTTGATGTCGTTCTGCCACTTTTCATGGCTTTGGACGGGATCGACCGAGATGCCGATGATCTTGACGTTGCGCTTCCTGAACTCGCCTTCGAGCCCGGCCATCGTGCCGAGTTCGGTCGTGCAAACCGGCGTAAAGTTCTTCGGATGGCTGAACAATACTGCCCAGCCGTCGCCGATCCATTCATGGAAGCTGATCGGTCCTTGCGTGGTCTCAGCGGTGAAGTCCGGTGCGATATCGTTGATACGAAGGCTCATGGCGTGTCCCTACCCTGTGAGTGCAGATCGCAGCCGGCGTTGACCGGCGCTGCTTTTGCCTTTCTATCACTCCGGCGTCATCCTTCAAATGCCTGTTGCGCCGGCATCAAGGCCGGCGGCGAAATATTTTCATTGCTTCTCGGCAAATGCCGCAGGAATTTTCGCTGCGCTGGCTCAGGCCTTGCTCACTGCCAGCGTCGTCGCCAGGTCTTCCATGCGCTGGGCCAGCGCGCCGAGCGCCCCGGTCAGCACGGAATCGTTCTTATCGGCCTTGGTCAGTGCATCGTCGCGCGTCTTGCGCAGCGTCAGCACTTCGCTTTCCATGCCCTTGACGCGCTTTTGCAGTTCCGAAAGCTCGTCCATGACCATGATGCCGGCCATCACGGTCAGCCGCTGGTCGCCGATCTCGCCAAAAGAATCCTTCAGATGCGAGACATAGCGGTCGAAGCGCTCGGCAAGATCGATCAGATGCTCTTCCTGGCCCTCGTCGCAGGCCATCCGATATTGCTTGCCGTCGATGGAAACCGTGACTTGTGCCATTAGCCTACCTGTCCAGTACCGCGCGGATGGTCTCCATGGCTGTCACCAGCCTTCGCGACACTTCTTTGTTGGCATCTTCCAGCCGTTCGGCGCGAGCTTCGGAATTGTCGAGCTCCTGCGCCAGCCGCGAGCGGTCGGCGTTCATCCGCTGCACTTCGGCCTCGGCTTCCGAATAGTCCCGCTCGTGCTCGAGCTTGGCCGCGACGGCGTTTTCCAGCCCTTCGATGGCCTTACCCAGCCTGGCAATGACTTCCTTGAGGGTCGTTTCCCCGGTCATGGCTTTCGTCCTGCGCCCTGCCCATCACCGAATCATCCACGTTCAGAACGCGTTATCCCTGAAACATTACCCGTCGTGTGAACCGCACGTCAATAAAGCTGTCGCGACTGTCCCCTGCTAACGCTAATGTAAGTCGCGCATGGCCATCACAAGACCGGCAAAAGTACACCGATTTGTTGACTAAAAGGCCGCGCCTGCTATGTGTCGCGCACCCTTTTCAAGGGCTTTCCCAAGGCCCAAACCCCCATTTTGGAGGAAGCATGACCTCGCGCGAACAACATGACCGGATGGCCAATGCGATCCGTTTTCTCGCCATGGACGCCGTCGAGAAGGCAAACTCCGGCCACCCCGGGCTGCCCATGGGCTGCGCCGACATCGCCACGGTGCTGTTCACCCGCTTTCTCAAATACGATCCGAAAAACCCGCATTGGCCGGACCGCGACCGCTTTATCCTGTCGGCCGGCCACGGCTCGATGCTGCTTTACTCGCTGCTCTATCTAACCGGCTACGAAGACATCACCATCGACCAGATCAAGCAGTTCCGCCAATTGGGGTCGAGGACGGCGGGCCACCCGGAATACGGCCATGCAGCCGGCATCGAGACGACGACCGGCCCACTCGGCCAGGGCCTTGCCAATTCGGTCGGCTTCGCGCTCGGCGAGCGCATCATGAATGCCGCTTTCGGCAAAGATCTCGTCGACCACTACACCTATGTGCTGGCCGGCGACGGCTGCCTGATGGAAGGCGTATCCCAGGAAGCCATCGCGCTTGCCGGGCATCTGAAGCTGAACAAGCTGATCGTCTTCTGGGACAACAACAACATCTCGATCGATGGCCCGGTGTCGCTCGCCGATAACACTGATCAGGTCGCCCGCTTCCAGGCGTCCGGCTGGAATGCCAGCCATATCGACGGCCAGGACCCGGAAGCGATCGCCTATGCCATCGAAGCGGCCCGCCACTCCGACAAGCCGACGATGATCGCCTGCAAGACGACGATCGGCTTCGGCGCGCCGACCAAGGCCGGCACCAACAAGGCGCATGGCTCGCCGCTCGGCGCCGAGGAAATCGCTGGCGCCAGAAAATTCTTCGGCTGGGATTATCCGCCCTTCGAGGTTCCGGCCGATATCCTCGACGCATGGCGTACCGCCGGGCGGACCGGCGTCAAGGCGCGCACCGACTGGGAAAGCCGGCTTGCCAAGGCCGACGCCAAATTGCGCGCAGAGTTCGAACGCCGCATCAGTGGCACGCTGCCGGCCAACTTCGACGCCGTCATTGGCGATTACAAGAAGAAGCTCGCCGCCGACAAGCCGAAGGTCGCCACCCGTAAGTCATCGGAAATGGCGCTGGAGGTCATCAACGGCGCCGTGCCCGAAACCATCGGCGGCTCGGCCGATTTGACCGGCTCCAACAACACCAAGACCAGCCAGACCAAGAACATCACCGCCGAGGATTATGGCCAGCGCTATGTCCACTACGGCATTCGTGAGCACGGCATGGCGGCCGCGCTCAACGGGCTGACGCTGCATGGCGGCATTATCGCCTATGGCGGCACTTTCATGTGCTTTTCCGATTATGCCCGTCCGGCGATGCGGCTTGCCTCGTTGATGGGCATTCGCTCGATCTTCGTCATGACCCATGATTCGATCGGCCTTGGCGAAGACGGCCCGACCCATCAGCCGGTCGAGCATCTGGCAGCACTTCGCGCCATCCCGAACCACAATGTCTTCCGCCCGGCCGACGCGGTCGAAACCGCGGAATGCTGGCAGTTGGCCATTGAGTCGGAAAAGACGCCTTCGACATTGGCGCTGACCCGGCAGAACCTGCCGACGGTACGCAACGACTTCGTTGCGGAAAACCTCAGCAGCCGCGGCGCCTATGAACTTGCCGCCGCGAGCGGTGAAGCCGCGGTGACGATCTTCGCTTCGGGCTCCGAGGTCGAGATCGCGCTGGCCGCCCGCGAGGCGTTGGAAAAGCACGGCCATGCGACCCGCGTCGTCTCGGTGCCGTGCTTCGAATTGTTCGATAAGCAGAGCGCCGACTATCGCAGCAGGACGATCGGCAATGCGCCGGTCAAGATTGCCATCGAAGCCGGCATCCGCCAGGGCTGGGATCACTTCATCGGCACCGACGGCATCTTCATCGGCATGACCGGCTTCGGCGCCTCCGGCACTATCGAACAGCTCTACCCGCATTTCGGCATCACCGCCGAAGCAACGGTGAAGGCGGCGGAAGCCCGTCTGCACCGCAAATGAAGGTGAGCCCCGACCGGCAAAGGCTGGCATAGCGGTTTTGCCGGGCGGTGGAGCATTAATCGATTTAAATCCAAGCCTCGGCGGCTGGATTCTTTGCCCGTCCGCCGTTATGAAGCTGCGGACTTGATCTTCGGCCTCCAACTCCCAGGGAGAGAACAATGACCGTCAGAGTTGCCATCAACGGATTCGGCCGCATCGGCCGAAACATTCTGCGCGCCATCCATGAATCCGGCCGCAAGGATATCGATGTCGTCGCGGTCAACGATCTCGGCCCGGTCGAGACCAACGCACATCTGCTGCGCTTCGACAGCGTGCATGGACGCTTTCCGCATGAGGTGACGGTTGACGGCGACCAGATCATCGTCGGCAAGGAAAAATTCAAGGTCACCGCGATCAAGGATCCGACGCAACTGCCCTGGAAGGAGCTCGGCATCGACATCGCGCTCGAATGCACCGGCATCTTCACCGCCCGCGACAAGGCCGTCGCCCATCTGACCGCCGGTGCCAAGCGCGTTCTCGTCTCCGCTCCGGCAGAGGGCGCCGACCTCACCGTCGTCTATGGCATCAACCATGACAAGCTGACCAAGGACCACATCGTCATCTCGAACGCCTCCTGCACCACCAACTGCCTGGCGCCGCTGGCGGCCGTGCTGAATGAGGCGGTCGGCATCGAAAAGGGCATGATGACGACGATCCATTCCTACACCGGCGACCAGCCGACGCTGGACACTATGCACAAGGACCTCTACCGCGCCCGTGCCGCCGCGCTGTCGCAGATTCCGACCTCGACCGGTGCCGCCAAGGCCATCGGCTTGGTACTGCCCGAGCTCAAGGGCAAGCTCGACGGCATCTCCATCCGCGTGCCGACGCCGAACGTTTCGCTCGTCGATTTCAAGTTTATCGCCAAGCGGCCGACCACCGTCCAGGAGATCAATGACGCGGTGATCGCTGCCTCAAATGGCAAGCTGAAGGGCATCCTCGCCGTTACCCGTCACCCCAATGTTTCGATCGACTTCAACCACGATCCGCATTCTTCGATCGTGGCGCTCGACCAGACCAAGGTCATGGACGGCAACTTCGTTTCGGTGCTGTCGTGGTACGACAATGAGTGGGGCTTCTCGAATCGCATGGGCGATACCGCCGTCGCCTTCGGCAAGACCATCGCCTGATCGCAGAATCATCTTCTCGACCTGGAAAACGCCCGGCTCAGTCCGGGCGTTTTTCGTTGCAGCACGAACCGCTGACGCACGCTCTGCTGCTTGGGAATGCCAAAACTTTCGACGATCGGCAGCGTGGGGCAAAAAGCCACGCTGCTGCCTTGCAGCGGCCATGTCTTCGCCCCACTCTCCCGTGATGCCGGAGCATATCGACTAGGGGCGACCAACGAATGGAGCATGGTATCTATCTGGTGACGCTTGTTGGAGCAGCACTTGTCGTTGCCGCCGCGTTTTCGAGCTTGATCGCCTTCCGTTTCGGCGCCCCTCTCCTGCTGCTGTTTCTCTGCATCGGCCTCGCTACCGGAACCGACGGTCTCGGCATCCACTTCGACAACGCCCGAGTTGCTTATTTTGCCGGCTCATTGGCGCTGGCGGTCATCCTTTTCGATTCCGGCTTCGGTACGCCGATCAACGCCTTGCGGCAGGCGGCCGGGCCGGCGCTGTCGCTGGCGACATTCGGCGTCCTTTTGACCACCGGCCTGTTCGGCGCCGCCGCCTATTATCTGCTCGACCTGACCTGGCTGGAATCCTTCCTGCTCGGTGCCGCCGTCGCCTCGACCGACGCCGCGGCGGTGTTCTTCCTGCTGCGCGCCGGCGAGATCAATTTGCGCGAGCGCGTGCGGTCCACGCTCGAGGTGGAATCCGGCACCAATGACCCGATCGCCATCTTCCTGACCATCACGCTGGTCGAGGTCATCGCCGCCAACATCCACCCCGAGGCAAAGGTGTTGGTTACCGATCTTGCCGTCGGTTTCCTGGTCAACATGGGCCTCGGTGCGGTCATCGGCATTCTCGGCGGCATGGCCATTGTGCGTCTTGTCGATCGCCTCAATCTCGATCACGGCCTGTTGCCGATCTTCGTGCTGACGCTGTCGCTGATGGTGTTTGCTGCCGCCGGGGCCGTCGGCGGCTCCGGCTTCCTGGCGGTCTATCTCGCAGGCCTGATTGCCGGCAATTCCGATATCCGGGCCGTCACCATCCTCAAGCGCTTCCAGGACGGCATGTCGTGGCTGGCGCAGATCATCATGTTCCTGATCCTCGGCCTGTTCGCGACGCCTTCGCAATTTCCGGCGATCCTGATGCCGGCAGTGCTGCTCGGCCTGTTCCTGATATTTGTGGCACGGCCAATCGCGGTCTGGCTGTGCCTAGTGCCGTTCCGGCTGCCACGCCCGGAAGTCGCCTTTGTCTCATGGGTTGGCCTGCGTGGCGCCGTGTCGATACTGCTTGCCATCACGCCGCTGCTCGGCGGCCTTGAGAACGGCCGCCTCATCTTCAACACCGCCTTCATCATCGTGCTGGTCTCGCTGATCATCCAGGGATGGACCGTCGGGCCGCTGGCGCGCCGCCTCGGCCTTATCGTGCCGGCCCGCCTGGGACCGCTCGACAAGGTCGAATTGGAACTGCCGGGCTCCGCCCATCATGAGCTTCTCGCCTACCGCGTGGCACCCGGCAGCCCGGTGGCGCGCGGCGAACGCATTCCGCGCTGGGCGCGGCCATCGCTTGTGTTGCGCGACGGACGCTCGATGCGCTTCCAGGATATGGGCCGGCTGGCGGCCGGTGACCACGTCTACATCTTCGTGCCGGACCGCTATCCGCGCCTGCTCGACAAGCTGTTCGCCAGCCGTGCCGTGGTCGATCCCGAGGATGCCGACTTCTTCGGCGCCTTCGCTGTCGATCCGTCACGCTCCGCCGAGGAACTGGAGACCGCCTATGCGCCGGGCCTGACCGAAGCGGAACGCAAGCTCAGCATCGGCGACCTGGTCACGACGCGGCTCGGCGGCCACGCCGAATACGCCGACCGCGTGCTGCTCGGTCCGATCGAGCTGATCGTGCGCGACGTCGACGACAAGGGCAGGATCACCGGCCTTGGCCTGTCCTTCGAGCCGACCGCGCCGGTGGCGCGCGTTCCGGTGTTCCTCAGCGCCGGCGAAATCCGCGACCGCATCGCCGCCTTCATCCGCAACCGGCGCAAGCCGGCCGAAGCGCAGGCGGTCGAGGCGGAGGCCGAGCTGGTACCGGTTCCGCAGCCCGTGGCGGAAAAGGCAACTGGCGAAGGCTGACCGCTGTCGACGCTAGCCGCGGAACCCTGCCGCCGAGGGTTGAAGAATGGCTCGGCAACTGGCGTGGCGAGCCATATGGTCCGACATCGCCGGAGTCCCGATCGGCTGCTCCAAGGCATCTGGCCGAACAGTCGGCAATTCTCCGTGACTGTACGGCGCCATGGGAGCGCTTTTAATTGTTGCGGGCTGCTACGAACTGCGCCGCTTGTTTCAGAAGCGCGGCTTGTGCGCCAAAAGGCTCGAGCAGCGCATGAGCCTGGTCGACGAGGCCCTGGAGCTGGTCCCGCGCCCAGCCCGGTCCGTGCAGCGCGACCAGCGTCGCCTTGCCGGCCGCGGCGTCCTTGCCCGTGGCCTTGCCCATCTGATGCGCGTCGGCGGTCAGGTCGAGCAGATCGTCGGCAAGTTGAAAGGCAAGCCCGATCGCCGAACCAAATTCGGCCAGCCTTTCGCGGTCGCCCGACGGCGCGCCGGCAAGCATGGCTCCCGCTTCGCAGGCAAAGCGGATCAGCGCACCGGTTTTCATCGCCTGAAGCCGGATGATGCCGGCCTCGTCCGGCCGGCTTTGTTCGGCCTCGAGATCGAGCATCTGGCCGCCGACCATGCTTCCCGCCCCGGCGGCACGGGCCAGTGCCAGCACCAGCGCTGCCCTGCGCTCGGCCGGCAGCATTGTCGCCTCGTCGGCAAGGATGTCGAAGGCAAGTGTCAGCAAGGCGTCGCCGGCAAGAATGGCGGTCGCCTCATCGAAAGCCCTGTGCACGGTCGGCTGGCCGCGGCGCAAATCGTCGTCGTCCATGGCCGGCAGATCGTCATGGATGAGCGAATAGCAGTGCACGCATTCGAGCGCCGCCGCCACGCGCAGCGCCGCCTCGCCGTCGGCTGAAAACAGTGCAGCACTTTCCATAACCAGGAAGGGACGCAGTCGTTTGCCGCCGTTCAGCACGCCATGTCGCATTGCCGCCATCAGGCGTTCGGGCCGCGCGACCTCGCCTGAAAGCGTGCGTCCGTCGAGCAACCGCCTCAGCAGCGCCTCGAGCGGAACTGCCCGGGCAATAAGTGCAGCTTCGAACGCCATTTGGTCGTCTTTCGTCATGGTCGGGAGCGGTAGCCGACACTCAGACGTTGCGCAAGAAGCCAAGCGCCATTATGCCGGGGGCAGGGAGTAGCGCGGACTGGGTGGCTTGGCGGAACCGATCGTCGATCACGAAACCGAAGGGTTGGACATGGCGAGACCGAGACGCGGCAGCCGCATCGGTCTTCAACGCTGGGTCCGGCGCGGCATCGCCGTCGCCGTCGTGCTGGCGCTGGTGCCGGTGCTGCTGACCTTCCTGTACCTGCCGTCATTCGTGCATCCGGTGTCGACATTGATGCTGAAGGACCTGGCGACGTTTTCCGGCTACGATCGGCGCTGGGTTTCCATCGACGAGGTCGCGCCGGTGCTGGCATATTCGGTCATCATGTCGGAGGACGGGCAGTTCTGTTTCCATCGCGGCGTCGATCTGGGCGAGTTGCGCGGCGTTGTCGACGATGCGCTCGCCGGCGAGATGACACGTGGCGCCTCGACCATCACCATGCAGACGGTAAAGAACCTTTATCTATGGTCGCGGCCGTTGGGCTCGGTCCGTAAGGTCGTCGAACTGCCGCTGGCCGTCTATTTCGATGCGGTGCTGTCGAAACGGCGGATCATGGAGATCTACCTCAACATCGCCGAATGGGGACCGGGCGTCTACGGCATCGAGGCCGCCGCCCAGCATCATTTCGGCGTCTCGGCAAAACAGCTGTCGCGCCGGCAGGCAGCGCTGCTTGCCGTCACCTTGCCGAACCCGATCGTGCGCAATCCAGCGAAGCCCGGGCCAGGACTGAGGCGGCTTGCCGCGTTGATCGAGCGGCGCGCGGGCCGCGCCGGCGCCTATGTCGGTTGCCTGCGATAGTGTCAAAAAAAAACACGGCGACGCTGGCCAAAACGCCATCGGGCGTGTATAGGCAGCCGACTTTCTCAGATTCCGGCCCCTGATGTGGCCCTTTCACGAGGGCCGCCGGGGCGTTTTGACCATGTAGTGGAGCATATCCATGGCCGTTCCGAAACGAAAAACCTCTCCGTCGAAGCGCGGCATGCGCCGTTCCGCCGACGCACTGAAGGCCCCGACCTATGTCGAGGACAAGAACTCCGGCGAGATGCGCCGTCCGCACCATATCGACCTGAAGACCGGCATGTATCGCGGTCGCCAGGTTCTGGAGCCGAAGGAAAGCTGAGAGAGCTTTCGACGGTTTACAGGTTGCGAAGCGACCGGCCATTGGCCGGTCTTTTTGCGTTTGTGACAACTGATCGTATCAGCCGGGCCTGACATTGTTGTTTCAAGCCGTCTTTGTCCGTGTTTATCGGTCGCACGAAAATTCTTGACGGCGAACGCCGGGCGCACTCTACAAAGATCAGTCCAACCGGAGCCGCCACATGTTCGGTGCCATCCCGCTGCTGATCGTGCCTTTCATCCTCTACAATCTCGGGCTTCTAGGAATATTCGGTAGCGGCGACGATCCGTGGGCGACCGAAATGTTTTCGGTCCGGATGATGTCGGGTGGCGTGTTCTCGATGACCCTGGGCGATCTCATCGTGCTGATCGCACTGATCTTCTTGTTCGTCGAAGTAGTGAAGTCGACGCGTACGACAAATGCCTCGATCATGGACCACCTTTTGTCGACCTTCGTCTTTGTGGCCTATCTGGTCGAGTTCCTGCTGGTGAAGGGCGCCGCCCATTCTGTTTTCTTCACACTGATGGTCATAGCGCTGATCGACGTGCTGGCCGGCTTTTCGGTGTCGATGCGGTCGGCCAGCCGCGACATCAATATGAATTAAGGATCCCGGCTCAGCCCGGGTCGGCGCCAAAGCCAGCCGCCTCGATGCCGGCGATGGCTGCCGTTTCGTCATTGTCGGACGTGTCGCCGGAAATGCCGACGGCGCCGATGATCGTGCCGGCCTCGTCGCGGATCAGCACGCCGCCGACGACCGGCAGGACGCGCCCGCCCGACACGTCGGAGACGCCGGCGATCAGATGCGGGCGCTCCTTGGCGAAGGCTTCCACCCGGCGCGAGCCCATGCCGATAGCGAGCGCGCCATAGGCCTTGCCGGCCGACATTTGCGGACGCAGGAACGACGCGCCGTCCTGACGCTGGAACGCGACCAGATGGGCGCCGGCGTCGAGCACCGAGACGCCAAGCGGCCTGAGCTTGAGCTCGGCACCCATGGCAAAGGCGGCGGCGATGATTTCAAGGGCTTTGTCGAGCGTCAGTGCGGTCATGGCCGTCTCCTAAACGCCAGTTATCAACCGGCAGAACAGATCGCGGTGAAACTGTTTCGCGTACGAAAGGAAGCAGTGGGATCCAGGGAGCGCCGGCTTATTTCTTCTTGGCGCGAGGCTTCTTCACCGGCGCCGGAGGCGCATTGGCCAGGTCTTCCGCTTCCTTGGCGAGGCGCAGCGCCCGCAGCTTGTTGGTTTTGGCTTGGCGCGCGTCGCTCTCGGCGACATATTCCGCCATCGCCTTCTGGCGCACCGTGGCTGCCTCTTCCTGTTTCTTGAAACGCAAATCGGCCCGCGCACGGGCAGTGTCCTTAGAGTTCTCGACCAAGAGCGTTATCCAATCCCGTAAATTATCTTCAGTCCCTTGATAGCAGAGCCAGCCCGCAATTGGGAAAATAAGTTGGTGATGGCGCCGGATCGCAGCCGACTCGCTCCGCGTTGCGGGCGACCACCGCATCGTATCCGGCCTGCAAGATCGCGCGGACAGCGGGTCCAGTTGGCGCGGGAGATGTGCCCAGATGCTCGTAGCGTAACTCGTTCATGAACTGCTCCCACATCGGCGGGCCGCCTTTTTCCAGAAGCTCGGCACGGATCGAGAGCTCGTCGCTGACCGGCAGCCAGACGCGGCCCCAGGCGCCGAGATGGGCCAGGATCGGCACCAGCGTAATCGCCATTTCGGTCAGGCTGTAGATCGCCTTTTGCTTGTGGGAGGGATCGCCCGTCTTGGTCAGCATGCCGAGCTCCATCAGCCGCTTCAGCCGGTCGGCGAGGATGTTGGAGGCGATGCCCTCCATCGAGCCGTTGAGCAGTTCGCGAAAGTGGCGTCTGCCGCCGAAGATGATGTCGCGAAGGATGATCAGGCTCCACCGGTCGCCGAACACTTCGAGCGACAGGTTGATGGGGCATCCGGACCGACGATCGATGTTCATGCGAATCTCCAAAACCGGTTGCATTATTGTATCGGTTTTAATATCGTGCAACTGATTGCAATTTGCAATCGGATCGGAAGCCCACGGAGGAAAACCATGAAAAGCGCCGGACACCCCGAAATCGTATCGCAGACCTTCGGCGACCCGGCCCATCCGGCGGTGTTGTTGATCATGGGCGCGATGGCTTCCATGCTTTGGTGGCCCGAAGCGTTTTGCCGGAAGCTGGCCGGCGAGGGTTGCTTCGTGATCCGCTATGACAATCGCGATACCGGCCGTTCGACCAAATACGCGCCGGGCGAGCCGCCTTATACATTCGACGACATGGCGGACGATGCTATCCGCGTCCTTGACGACCATGGAATCCGAAAGGCGCATATGGTCGGCATGTCGATGGGCGGCATGATCGCGCAGCTCGTTGCGTTGAAATACCCGTCGCGTGTCACTTCGCTGACGGTGATCAGCAGCTCGCCCTTGGGCATCGATACGTCGCATCTGCGCGGAACCACCGAGGCCTATAGGAGACATTCGGCCGAAGGCGCGAAGGTCGACTGGTCGGACCGGGGCCAAGTGGTCGATTTCATCGTTAAGGACGCGCATGCGCTCACCGGTGCGGCGCACTCTTTCGACGAGCAGCGAACACGGGCTTTCGTCGAACAGGATTATGACCGGTCCGGCGGTTTTCTAAGTGCGACCAATCATTTCATGCTCAAAAGTGGCGAAGATGGGAACGGCGAGGACTGGACCGGTCGGCTGCGCGACATGAAAATCCCACTCCTTGTTATCCACGGCACCGACGATCCCATCTTTCCAGTCGAGCATGGCGCCGCTCTTGCCGACGCGGTCGCCGGTGCAAGGCTGCTCCGGATCGAGGGCGGTGGCCACGAACTGCATCCCGACGACTGGGCTGCGATCATCGATGCCATCGTCGCCCACAGCCAGGCCAGATAGTTATCCGACCCCGACACCGCGAGACAGACCACCCAAGGAACGAAAAACAATGTCCCTGATTATGCACCTTCATCCACTGGCCTCCTTCTGCTGGAAACCGCTGATCGCGCTCTATGAGAACGGCACGCCATTCACATCCGTCGTTGTCGATCTCGGCAATGAACAGTCGCGCGCCGCGTTTCTGAAATTGTGGCCGCTCGGCAAGATGCCGGTGCTGCGCGATGAAGCGCTGGACCGGACCGTGCCGGAATCGACGATCGTCATCGAATATCTCAACGCGTATTATCCTGGGCCGGTCGAACTGATCCCCGCCGATCTCGATCTCGCTCGCCAGACCCGGCTCGCCGACCGCTTCTATGACTTCTATGTCCAGGAACCGATGCAGAAGATCGTTGGTGACCGGCTGCGGCCGGAGGGCAAGACCGATCCGTTCGGCGTCGAGCAGGCCCGCGCCCAGCTGCGCAGCTCCTACGCCATCATTGAACAGGACATGCAGTCGACGACATGGGCGGTGGGTGCGAGCTTCACCATGGCCGACTGCGCTGCCGCCCCCGCGCTGTTCTACGCCAACAAGGTCGAGCCGTTCGGAGACGAATATCCTGCGGTCAGGCGCTATCACGACCGGTTGCTGCAACGCCCCTCGGTTGCCCGTGTGATCGAGGAAGCGCAGCCGTATTTCAAGCTCTTCCCCTACAACAATGGCTAGAGTAGTTCATCGTTCACGGAAACGCCGAACCGCTCTGTCTCTTTGTTTTTGCGCAATTCCGCACGGAAAACCGTTTCACACTTTTCCTGGAATTGCTCTAGGCCCGATGCTGCATAGTTGCTCGACGCGCTGACGATGCCTCTCAGCTTCCGGGTGAACCGAGCTGCTCCGCATCCCAGAACTGGTCAAGCCAGATGTTGAGCTTCAGGAAGCCGGCATTGCTGACCGTATAGACGCGCCTGGTGCCTTCCGGCTTGGCGTTGACCAACCCCGCATCAAGCAGCACCTTCAGGTGCTGCGAAACGGCCGGGCGGGACACCGGCAAGCCGGATGCCAATTCGTTGACGGTCTTCGGTCCGCGCCGGAGCTCTTCCAAGAGATGGCGCCGGTTGGGATCGGCAATCGCCATGAAGGCGTCGGAAAGCATCATGCCTTATTTGTGGGGCAAAGCGCCTCGAATCTCAACTGTCGGCTTCAGCTTTTCTACGCGGGTCGAGCCGCAACGCTTCCGGCGTCACCGAGCGATCGGCGGGCTGGGTCTTGAAGGCATCGCGGCCTTCGATCGGCACCGGCGCGCGACGGCTGATGCGCAGCAGCGTATAGCCAGCCAGGCTGAGATGCGCGAGCGCAGTGGCCAGGAACAGCCCCTCAGGGCGCATCCAGCCCATCAGGCCGGCGGCCACCAGCGGACCGATCATCGTGCCGAAGCCATAAAGCAGCAGCAGGCCGCCCGACACTTTGACGAAGTCCTCCGATCGCGCATGGTCATTGGCATGCGCCACCGCGATCGAATAGAGCGTGTAGGCGAAGGCGCCGTAGGCGGCGGTGCAGACGATGACGAAGACGCCGGAGCGCGGTTCGAACAGGAAGATGGCGATGGCAAACAGCGCAGCGCCGAAGGCCGCGCCCGCCAGCACGAAACGACGGTCCGTCGTGTCGGAGAGCCGCCCGGCCGGAAGCTGCATGGCAGCGCCGGCGATGACCACGAGGCTCATCATCAGCGCGATCTCGGCTGTCGAGATGCCGATGCGCGCTCCATAGACGGCACCAAGTGTACCCCAGGCGCCGTTGGCGATGCCGATCAGCACGCAAGCGATCGCCGACACCGGCGAATTGACGTAGAGCCCCTTGACGTCAAGCGACACGTCCTGCAGCGGCTTGGGGTGAGACGCCGTCGAGACCGCCGTCGGGATCAGCGACAGGCAGAACAGAATGCCGGTGATCATGAACAGCGACGCCGATCTCACATCGCCGCCGGCAACGATCATCTGACCGCCCATGATCGAGGCATAGGTGACCATCATGTAGAGGCCGAAGACGGTGCCGCGGTTTTCGTTGGTGGCCTTCTCGTTGAGCCAGCTTTCGATGACCATGAAGGCGCCGGCCATGGTGAAGCCGGTGAAGGCGCGCAGCAGGATCCAGGTATATTCGTCGATGATCAGGCCGGTGAGCAGTGCGACGATCGCTCCCGATGCGGCAAAGGCGCCGAAAGCCCTGACATGACCGGCGCGGCGCACGATGCGTGGCGCAAAGAAGCAGCCGGTGACGAAGCCGCCGGCCCAAGCCGTGCCCATCAGGCCGAGCGATGCCGTCGAGAAGCCCTCCACCTGGCCGCGCAGCGGCAACAGCAGACCGTGCAGTCCGGATGCCGCCAACAGGAACGCGGTGCCGCGCAGCAGCGAGAGGATCGGTCTGTAGCTTGCGAACATTTTTCAATCCGGCTGGGGTTTAGGGCACAAGTCTGGAGACAGCGGCATTCGGGCTTTTCGGCGGCGTGCCCGAGCTTTTGGAATTACCCGCAGTAACTACCCACGGCGAAACAGCGCCTCTGCCGCCGACTTGGTCGAGCCCTTGGTCTTGAGCTCGGCTTCCAGCCGGGCGATCTCGTCGCGCAGGATGCCGATCCGTTCGGACAATTCATCGACAGAAAGCAGCGACAGATCCTGCCCGATCTCGTGCGGGCGCGCTTTCTTCTTGGGTTCGTCGTCGAAGATCGCCATCGTCGCTCCTCCGTGATTGCCCATTTGCCTGATTTGCCAATGAGCATACATAGGGCAAGGGTATGGATGCAAATGGCGGGCAAGAGCTGGCACGAGAAACCGGCGGAGCACGACGGGAAAATTCATGGCGAACGCACAGAAAATTCCGGCGAAGATGATGGCGATCGCCATATCGGAACCGGGCGGGCCGCGGGTGCTGAAAGCGGAAACCCGCGACGTACCGGATCCCGGTCCCGGCGAGATCCTGATCCGGGTGCGGGCCGCCGGCGTCAACCGGCCGGACGTGCAACAGCGCAAGGGCGCCTATCCGCCACCGCCGGGAGCGTCGGATCTGCCGGGCCTGGAAGCAGCAGGCGAAGTCGCTGCCCTTGGTGATGAGATATCGCGCTGGCGCGTCGGCGATCGGGTCTGTGCTCTGACGGCGGGCGGCGGCTATGCCGAATATGTCAGAGTGCACGCCGGCAGCGTGCTGCCGCTGCCCGCCGGCTTTACCTACACCGAAGCGGCGGCGTTGCCGGAGAACTACTTCACTGTTTGGCACAATGTCTTCGAGCGCGGCGGCCTGAAGAGCGGCGAGACCCTGCTCGTGCATGGCGGCTCGTCGGGTATCGGCACCACGGCGATCCAGCTTGCTGCCGCTTTCGGCGCCTATGTCGTCACCACCGCCGGCAGCAAGGAGAAATGCGACGCCTGCCTCAAGCTCGGCGCCGACCGGGCGATCAACTACCGCGAGGAGGACTTCGTCGCCGCAGTCAAGGAGGCAACCGGCGGCAAGGGCGCCAATGTCATCCTCGACATGGTCGGCGGCGACTATGTGGCGCGGAACTATGAGGCTGCAGCCATGGAAGGCCGCATCGTCCAGATCGCGACGCAGGGCGGAGCGGTGGCGAGCGCCGATTTCTTCAAGATCATGGCAAAGCGGCTCGTGCACACGGGATCGCTGCTCAGGCCACGCACCGTGGAGTTCAAGGCGGCAGTCGCGGCGGCACTGGAGGCGCAGGTTTGGCCGCTGCTCGGCACGCGCAAGGTTGCGCCGGTGATGGACACGATCTTCCCGCTCAAGGAAGCCTGGCGGGCGCATGAGCGGATGGAGGAGGGTGAGCACATCGGCAAGATTGTGCTCGATGTCGCCTGACGACCGGCAAACAGACTGAACGAAAGCTTAATGGTGCAATGCAACAAACGCATTGCGGCCATGCAAAAGCGTCTGTTCAATTTTTCATCGCCGATGCCTACTTACGCGGCATCGAAACGATGGAGGACTACCATGAACCCGATCCGCGCTTTCCGTAACTGGCGCATGTACAACGAAACCGTGCGCGAACTGAACCGGCTGAACGCTCGTCAGCTCAACGACCTCGGCATCAACCGCGGCGACATCGAGAGAATCGCCCGCCAAGGGCTTTGATCTCGAGCACGATCCCGCCCGAAGACCGGGCGTTGCTTTTCCGCAACGCCGAGCCGCGGTTCGGGATCGAGCCTTAGAAGCCAGAGCCGCAGCAGACGGATTTCCGTCGCCGGTTCCGAGCCCGCCCGACCTTGGTCTGGCGGGCTTTGTCTTTTTGAAGCTTTCGACTGCATGGCGTCATCTGCCGATCCCGTCGCGGTCTGCCGGCCGTCCTTGACACGCGCCTCCCAAAAACATTGCGAAACGGCGAGCGAGCGGTTATATAGACCGCGATTTTCCCATTTTGGTGGCTCTAAACCACCGCCCGCGCGGGAACGCGGGCGAACGAGAAGGATTTTGTGATGGCCAATACGCTGCTGATGCCAAAGGCGACCGCCGTCTGGCTGGTTGACAACACAGCGCTCTCCTTCGAGCAGATCGCGCAGTTCTGCGGACTGCATCCGCTTGAGGTCAAGGCGATCGCCGACGGCGAGTCGGCGCAAGGCATCAAGGGCATGGACCCGATCATGACCGGCCAGCTAACTCGCGACGAGATCGCGCGCGCCGAGAAGGACCCGAACCACCGACTGAAGCTCTCCGATCCCAAGGTGCGTGTGCCGGAGTCCAAGCGCAAGGGTCCGCGCTACACGCCGCTGTCGAAGCGCCAGGACCGGCCCAACGCCATCCTCTGGCTGGTGCGCAACCATCCCGAGCTCAAGGATGCGCAGATTGCCCGCCTTGTCGGCACGACGAAGTCGACGATCGACCAGATCCGCGACAGAAAGCACTGGAACTCCGCCAATCTCCAGCCGATGGATCCAGTGACACTCGGCCTGACGTCGCAGATCGACCTCGATATGGAAATCAACCGCGCCTCGCGCGGCCGTGAGCAGGCGCAGCCGGTCGGCGATACGCTGCTGCCGGCCGCCTTGACCGAACGACTGGTGCCGGCGCCGGAAAAGCCGAAAGACGAGGACCAGGAACTCGACGCCAACGCCGTCTTCGCCAAGCTTTCGGCGCTAAAGTCGAAGGACAAGGATGCCGACGAAGAGGAGTAGGCATCTCGCATCCAAAACAAAACGCCCGCTTTCAAGCCGGCCGAATCGGCGGGGTTTGTCAGCGGTCTGAGACCGCTTTCAAGCGGGCTTTTTTGTGATCTTCCGTGTCAGCTCCGCGCCGCCCGGTCCGGCGCCATGCCGTAATCCTCGCTGCGCTCCACCGCGCGATAGAAATCGGCGAGCTGCTTGCCGCGCTCCGGCTTGAAGGTGCGGCCGGCGATGACCACCGAGGCGATGCGGTCAATGCGGAAAGCGCGGAAATCGCTGCGCATCTCGCACCAGGCGACCAAGGTCCACACCTTGCCCCAGAACCACAGGCCGAGCGGGCGGATGTCGCGCGCGGTGCTGCGGCCGGCCTCATCCGAATAGTCGATGGTCAGCACCTGACGTTTCTCGATGGACCGCTCGATCAGGTCGATGGCTTCGCGGGCGGCATCGCTTACCACCCACATCGGCGTGTGGATCTCGGTACGGGCGATGCGGTCCTTTTCGGCGTCGGGCAACACGGCGCCTATCTTAACCAGCGCCTCGTCGGCGGCTCGTGCCATGGCCGCGCCGCCAAAGGCGCGCACCATGCGGGCGCCGGCGACCAGCGCGACGATCTCGTCACGCGTGAACATCAGCGGCGGAAGGTCGAAACCCTCCCTCATCATGTAGCCGACACCGGCCTCGCCGTCGATCGGCACGCCGGTCGACTGCAGGTCGGCGATGTCGCGATAGATCGTCCGCTCGGAAACCTCGAGCCACGTGCCCAGCTTCTGGGCAGTGACCAGACGGCCACCACGCAGATGCTGCACGATCTGAAAGAGCCTGTCGGCGCGGCGCATCGTATGGACCCTCGGCGTCTATCGTTCCAGCCCTTCGCGCTTGCGCTGCGCGGCGACGAAGGCCACGCCGAAGGACAGTTTCCTAGTTGTCGGCATGCTTGCGTCGAGCACCCGCCAGAACGGCGCAATGTCGCTCAGCGCCATGCCACGCTCAAGATCCTTGTTGGCGGCCTCGGCGACAGTGCGCAGATGATAGCCGATGGTGACCGGACATGTCACCTCGGCACCGTGCTCGATGGCGAGAACGGTGCGCAAAGCGCGGATATCCATGCCTTCGGGGATGGAGCGGATGAATGCATCGACCTGGCGAGCTGTAGGAACCGGCATCGACTGCCCTTCGACGACGTCGCCGAGGGTGCGTGGCGACGGTTTTATGCCGTTGATGCCAGGCGTGTTCAGCCCGTCGCTCCAGCTATTCATCGATCGTCCTCTCAGCCATCCGTCTCCGGCGGCCATCGCACTATGGCACGAGCCTCCTGACACCATACTGTCAGGAGGTTTCAGCATGCCCATTTCAGCTCGTCGCCAGGTTGCATCCAAAACGCCACCCAGAAAGCTTGCGTCAATTGCCGCCATTGCGGCGGTCGCCATACATGTCCGGCCAACCAATATCCTTGCGGATGTCCGCCGGCAGGGTATTCATGAACCGCTGGGTGCGGATCTCATTGCGCATCGTCCGGATCTTGCCGACATAGTGCTGCACGCTTCGCAGAATGGTAAAACCGTTCATGGCTGGTCTCCTCTCTTTCGATGCAGGCACTATCGCACACCCCTGCTGACAGCAGTCTGTCAGGAGGGTGCGTCTCTCCTGACCGGCGTTTCGATTTGTCGACCGACGTGATCAGGCAGTGCTGAAAAGAGGCCTGCCGCACTGGAAAGACGACGATCTCGGAGCCGCTTTGACAGCCAGCCGCGATGCTGATCAAAGGCGGCATGTCGAAACTTCTCGCGCTCGTCATCATCGCCATGATGGTCATCCAGCTCATCAAGCCGCTCGGCTGGCCCGGACTGAAGCGGCGCAGCGATTTCTGGAAGCTGGCGCTGCTGGCGATGGCGGCGATTTCGATTACGGCGGTGCTCGGGCACTGGACGTGATGCATGTCGCGCAAAGTGTGCAGCGGTTTTGCGACAACGACATGCATGGAAACAGGATCTGAAGCACGTCGGATGAGGCCAGTCGAACGCGACGCGCTTTGGTGCCGGCGGCCCGCTACGCGACGCCCGGTTCGTTGGCGAGCACCAGGCTGACCAGATGTTCCGCCCAGGCTCGGTAGCCGGCTTCCGAAGCATGAAATCCATCCGACGCAAAGCCGGCCTCGGCATCGGTGATCGGCAGGCGGGGCGCCGGTATGGCGCCGCGCTCGAGGCAAAGGCGCGCGCCCATCCGGTTCATTTCGACGGCACGGATTTCGAGAATCTTGCCGAGCAGCGGCGGCATTGCCGGCGCCCGGGTGAACTCCAGCACCGGCGACCACACGACGCGCGCCTCCGGCCATTTGGCGCGCAGCGCGTAAAGCAGGCCGCCAAACTCGCGCTTGAACCGCGGTACCGAATGAAAATTCTTGGTGTCGTTGGTGCCGATGGCCAGCACGATATGCGTCCACGGATCGGCCGATAGATTGGGCAGCACATGATCGCGGATCTGGCCGGAGGTTGCCGAGTTGAAGCCGGCTGCCCGCCAGCGCACGATGCGGCCGGTGCGTTGCGCAATCAGAACGGCCAGTTGCGCGGCCAATCCGTTTTCGGAATTGCCGATGCCTACCGAGGCGGCGGAGGAATCGCCAAGCACCAGAACCGAGATTGCTGGCGTCAGGCCAGATATCTCGTGCATGACCGGACCTTGTGCCGGCAGCATGCGGGTGGTGCGGCGACGCACGCCAAGTCCTTGCCAGACATAGACCGGAAAGGCGAACCAGGTGAGAAGGGTCGGAAAGCGCCGCATGGCAAGTCCCTTTTAGGGCATAGCGAACAGCACTTAGCGCATGTTGCATTGGAGGTGAACGACCTTGCAGTGACACCCTTGTCGCCTCAATGGCAGCAGTCATGTGTCCCGGATTGATCTTCGTACTCGTCATGCAGCCGTACCCAGTCGACGAGGCTATGATGCGGGCCGGTTTCGTTGCGACCCTTCGGCGTCAGGTCGAGATAATGATAGGCGCCGATCAGCGGATCGCCGCCTCGGGAGCGCAAGACGAAGGTCAGGAAGATGTCGCCCTTCTCGTCGCGATAGAACACGCTGGCGCCGGGAAGGTCTTTCGAGTTTCGCGCACGCCGCTCGAAATTGTAGGTCGTATCGCCGGCCGCGATCTGCTTGTCCGTGAATGACACCTGCATATCGAAGTTGAAGTCCGAGGCGTAGGACGACACCCAGTCGAATTTCCAGCCCATACGCTGCTTGTAGGGCAGCAATTCGGCCAATGGCGCCCGCGCTACCACGACAAGTGAGACATCGTGGTGCCTGAGATGCTGGTTGGCGCCGTCGATATGATCGGCAAGGAATGAGCAGCCCTCGCAGCGATAATCGGCGCCCGGCCCGAACATGAAATGGTAGACGATCAGCTGGCTGTTGCCGCCAAACAGGTCGGGCAGTTTCTTTGGCCCTTGCTCGGTTTCGAAGACGTAGTCCTTGCGGATCTTCAACCACGGCAGTTCGCGGCGTTCGGCGGCGACACGATCGCGAAAGCGGGTCAATTCCTTTTCGCGCGCCAGATGCGCCTTGTGCGCCTGAAACCAGTCTTCCTGCGAAACGGTCTTGTTGTTTGGCATAGGTCTGCTCCTCTTTTCACGGAGGACGTTCGGCAGCGAGCAATACCGACACCGGGCTGCATTTCAGTTGCAGGAAAATTGCAGCCCTTGCTGCTTTCAAACAAAAACCCGGGCACGTGGCCCGGGTCGGGAGAAACGCAAGATGTCTTCGGTCAGGCGGCTTGCTCAAGCGTCGGCTGCCATTGTCCAAGCGCTGCCAGATGATTCATGTGGGCGCGATGGGCGAAGGCGGCCTGCGCGGCGGCGACGTTCGCTGCCTTGCCGCCCCAGGCCTTCTGCGGAGCGGCCTGCAAGGCGCGGCCATAGGAGAAGGTCAGCTTCCACGGATGCGGGCCGATGGCGTTGATGGCATTGAGGTTGGCGGTCGCCTCCTCGTCCGATTGTCCGCCCGAAAGGAAGGCGATGCCTCCAATCGCGGCCGGCACCGTCTCGCGGAACAGTTTTATGGTCCTTTCGGCAACTTCCTCGGGGCTGCTGACCTTGCCCGATTTCTTGCCGGCGAGGACCATGTTCGGTTTCAGGATGGTGCCTTCGAGCGCGACGCGGGCCGCATAGAGCTCGGTGTACAACTTTGTCAGTGTCGCCTTGCTGATCTCGTAGCACGTGTCGATGTCGTGGGCGCCGTCCATCAGCACCTCCGGCTCGACGATCGGCACGATGCCGGCCTCCTGGCAAAGCGCGGCGTAACGGGCGAGCGCATGGGCGTTCGAGCCGATCGAGGTAGCGGAAGGCACGCCCTTGGCAACATCGATGTCGATCACCGCGCGCCATTTGGCAAAGCGGGCGCCGAGCTTGTAATAGTCGGCAAGGCGTTCGCGCAGGCCGTCCAGGCCCTCGGTGATGGTGTCGCCGGGAAAGCCGGCCAGCGGCTTGGCGCCGGCGTCGACCTTGATGCCGGGGATAGCGCCTGATGCCTTGATGATGTCGACCAGCGGTGTGCCGTCGGCGGCCTTCTGGTGAATGGTCTCGTCGTAGAGGATGACGCCGGAAATGTACTTGGTCATTGCATCGCTGGCGCGGAACATCATCTCGCGATAGTCGCGGCGGCTGTCGGCGGTCGACTCGACGCCGATGACATCGAAGCGCTTCTTGATGGTGCCGGAGCTTTCGTCGGCGGCCAGCAGCCCCTTGCCATCGGCCACCATCGCGGCGGCAATGTCCTCGAGACGTTCGCTCATTTTTGCTTCTCCTGAAAGAATTGATCCGCGCCCAGCAGACCACCAGAGCAACGCAGGTTCAAGTCGAACCATTTCGTCAAACAAGCGCGAATCGATTGAAAGTCGCGGGCGCACTCCTTCGCGCTGCTCTTGCGGCCGCGCTCAGCGCTTCAAAACGTCGACGCCGGGCAAGGGCTTGCCTTCCATCCATTCGAGGAAAGCGCCGCCGGCCGTCGAGACATAAGTGAAATCATCGCTGACGCCGGCATGGTTGAGCGCCGCCACCGTATCGCCGCCGCCGGCGACCGAGATCAGTCTGCCGGCCCTGGTGCGCGCTGCCGCGTGCCTGGCCGTCGCCACCGTTGCGTGGTCGAATGGCTCGATCTCGAAGGCGCCGAGCGGCCCGTTCCAGACCAGCGTCGCGGCACGGTCGATCCATTCGGCAATGGTTTTCACGGTCTTTGCGCCGACGTCGAGGATCATGCCGTCGGCCGGCACGTCTGCTATGGCGACGGTCTCGCTGACGGCGCCGGCCCTGAACTCCCTGGCGACAACGCCGTCGGCGGGCAGGATGATGGCGCAGCCGGCCTCGGCCGCCTCGATCATGATCTGCTTGGCGGTGGTCGCGAGATCATGCTCGCACAAGGATTTCCCGACGTCGGTGCCGCGTGCCGCGAGAAACGTGTTGGCCATGCCGCCGCCGATGACCAGCGCATCGACCTTCTTCACCAGGTTCATCAACAGGTCGATCTTGGTCGAGACCTTGGCCCCGCCGACGATGGCGACAACCGGACGGACAGGATTGCCGAGACCCTTTTCCAGCGCATCGAGCTCGGCCTGCATGGTGCGCCCGGCGAACGCCGGCAGCACATTCGCCAGGCCTTCCGTGGACGAATGGGCGCGGTGCGCAGCCGAGAAGGCGTCGTTGACGAAGATGTCGCCGTTGGCGGCGAGCTTTTCGGTGAAGGTCGGGTCGTTCTTCTCCTCAGCTTTGTAGAAGCGGGTGTTCTCGAGCAGCAGCACGTCGCCGTTATTCATGGCAGCAACGGCATTTGCCGCCTTGTCACCGATGCAGTCGGAGGCAAAGCCAACCGGACGGCCGAGCACGTCCGCCGTCGCCTTGGCGATCGGCTCGAGCGAGAATTCCGCCGCCGGTCCATCCTTGGGCCGGCCGAAATGGGCAAGCAGGATGACCTTGGCGCCCTTGCCGGAGAGCTCGGCGATGGTCGGCGCAATGCGCTCGATGCGGGTGGCGTCGGTGACCTTGCCCTCGGTGACGGGAACGTTGAGGTCGACACGGACCAGCACACGCTTGCCGCTGATATTGCCGATGTCGTCCAGTGTCTTGAAGCCGGCCATGCTGATCCCTTTCGCGAAAAATCGCGGGGACCTTACCCCGCATCGACGACGATGCAAGACCTGCCTAACGGTTCACCGAAAATATGATTCACGTATCGAGGACGAAGTGCCCACGGGGAGCGAGATGGGCAGCAATGGCGCAAAACGCACCGACATATGGCTTTACCGGTTGCGCACCACGATGCAGGCGCCGCCGACGCTTTGCAGCTTGTCGCAGATTGTGTCGGCCTTGGCTCTGCTATCGGCGCCGATCCGCACGGCATAGATGCCGCGCCTGCCGATCGGTGTGCGGACCCGGCTGACCACCGGATCGTGGCCGGCAAGCAGTGCCGGGAACCGGCTTTTCACTCTCAGCCACTGGTTGAGCGCCGCGGCGCGGCGGAAATTGCCGGCCACCTGCACGCCCCACGGCTTGATGTTGATCGACGACATCGGCACGGTTCTGGACATGATCACCGGCAGCTCGCGGCAAGCGGCAGCGAAACTCGCCTTCTTGTCGAGCGGCCGGATGACGCCGGCGTAGGCGGCATCGGTGAACCTGTCGGCCGGCTCGCCCATGACGTCCAGGACGTAGCTTTCGGTCTCCATCGGGAGGAATCCGCCGGAATTCAGCCAGCGCGTCACCCGGCTCTCGCCGGCATTGTATGCAGCTGCGGCGAGGCCCAGATTGCCAAAGCCGGTCTTCATTTCGGCGAGATATTTTGCCGCGGCCGGGATAGCCTGCTCGATATCGAACGAATTGGCGAGCCCGCGCATCTTGGCGGTACCCGGCATGAATTGGGCGATACCCTCCGCGCCGACGGGGCTGACCGCGTTGGGATCGAAACGACTCTCCTTCCAGATCAGCCGGGCAAAGAAATCCCGGGGCAGACCGTTCTGGTCGGCATGCGTCTCGATAAGATCGCAAACTCGATCGATCAGCTTCTGCTTGGCGGGCCGCGGCGGATCGGCCTGGACGGCCGCCGCCCAGCCCAGCCCGGAAATGACAACCAGCGTCGCCCCAAGCAAACGCCGCATCGAACTACTCCGCCGCGGCTTTGCCGTGTTGCCCAAACCGCCGTTCGATATAGTCGGAAACCATTTTCTCGAAATCCGCGGCGATCGACGGGCCGCGCAGGGTCGCCGCCTTCTTGCCGTCGACGAACACCGGGGCGGTCGGCGTCTCACCGGTGCCGGGCAGCGAAATGCCGATATCGGCGTGTTTGGATTCGCCCGGACCGTTGACGATGCAACCCATCACCGCGACCTTGAGGTTCTCGACGCCGGGATATTGTTCGCGCCACACCGGCATGTTCTTGCGCAGGTCGGCCTGGATGTTCTGAGCAAGCTCCTGGAACACGGTCGAGGTTGTGCGCCCGCAGCCCGGGCAGGCGGCGACGATCGGCACGAACTGCCGGAAGCCCATGGTCTGCAACAGCTCCTGCGACACCTGCACCTCGCGCGTGCGGTCGCCGTTTGGCTCTGGCGTCAGCGAGATGCGGATGGTGTCGCCAATGCCCTGCTGAAGCAGGATGCCCATGGCCGCGGACGAGGCGACGATGCCTTTCGAGCCCATGCCCGCCTCCGTCAGGCCGAGGTGCAGCGCATGGTCGGAACGGGTGGCAAGCTCGGTGTTGACGGCGATCAGATCCTGCACGCCGCTGACCTTGGCCGACAGGATGATTTTCTCGCGGGCAAGGCCGATCTCTTCAGCCATTTCGGCCGACAGGATTGCCGACTGCACGATTGCCTCGCGCGTCACTTCCTGGGCGGTCAGCGGAAAGCCCTGGGCCTGGTTGTCGTCCATCAGCCGGGTCAGCAGCTCCTGGTCGAGCGAACCCCAATTGACGCCGATGCGCACCGGTTTGTCGTATCGGATCGCCATCTCGACGATCGCAGCGAACTGCCGGTCTTTCTTGTCCTTGAAGCCGACATTGCCGGGATTGATGCGGTATTTAGCCAGTGCCTCGGCGCAGGCCGGGTGGTCGGCCAGGAGCTTGTGGCCGATATAATGGAAATCGCCGACCAGCGGCACATCGATGCCGAGTCGTTCCAGCCGCTCGCGGATGGCCGGCACGGCGGCAGCGCTTTCGTCGCGATCGACGGTTATGCGCACGATCTCGGAGCCGGCGCGATGCAGCGCCGCCACCTGTGCGACCGTCTGATCGACATCGGCCGTGTCGGTGTTGGTCATTGACTGGACGACGACCGGCGCGCCGCCGCCGACAATCACGCCGCCGACATCGACACCGACCGACCTGCGGCGTGGGAAGGGTGAGGAAAAATATCCGGTCATGCCGGCTGCCTTTAATCTTGAAGGTCCGGGCATGAGGTGGAGGAGCAAAGATGGCTTGTCAATGGCGACTGGCGCGCAGGCCTAGCAAATCGGAAATCACAAGACGGCAGCTTGCCGCAAATCCACAGGCATTTCCGGCAGCGCAGCAATACGCCACCGGAAAGAGACGCGCGCCGGGCGGCGCGCGCTTCTAGTCTTGGAAGGACTTCAATGCGTCGTCGGTTTCGCCTTCAGTTTTTCAATCTCGTCCTTGAGCGCCAGCTTGCGCCGCTTGAGATTCACGATTTCGAGGTCGTCTACCGATGGATGGGCCATCGCATCGTCGATTTCCCGTTCGATGTCGCCGTGTTTCCGCTGCAGCTCATCAAGATGGGATGCAAGAGACATGATTGGTTCTCCCTTTCATGGTTTCCTCGATTGCAGCCGCCAAGGCACGTCCACCGCAGGCTCGCTTCTGTGACGGCATAATGACAGTGTGCCACCATCGAGCACCGATGTCGAATGCTGCGTGGTAGCATTCCACGACAATGTGAAATGTGGTATGGGCTGCGCGCCGGTGCAAGAAGGCCCCGGTCCCGCCCAATCAGGCCCAGTGTTTGGGCGCCGCAGACGTGCAGACGGTAAAAATGTCCGATCAGGAACAGGCGGATATCCGCCTCGAATATTCCCGGCTGAAGCAGGAACACGCCGATTTCGACGCGGCCATCAATGCGATGATCGCCATGAATTGCGACCCGCTGCAGATCCAGCGCATGAAGAAAAAGAAGCTTTTCCTGAAGGACAGGCTGATGGCGCTGGAAGACAAGATCATTCCAGACATTATTGCTTGAACGAACGCCGGCGCCGGCCTGCTGGTAAAGCGCTATGCCGCGATCGAAAGCCGTGCGGCGCGCTCGCGCAACAACGCTATCAGATCGTCGGTCTTTTCGCTCGAAGTATCGATCGGAACCACCAGGCACATCGTCGCCTCGACCCTGCCCGGCGCTGAAAAGACCGGCGCGGCCAGGCATTTCGTATAGGCATCGACAAGGCCCGAGGTGACGCAATAGCCGGCCGACTTGGCGACGGCGATGTCGGCTATGAAATCGTCGAGCCGCAACCTGCGACCGTCCGGCAGCACGAGATCGTCTTCCGAGACCATATCCTCGATCGCCGCCCTGTCGAACCCGGCGAGGAGCAGCCGCCCGGAAGCTGTCCAGGGAAGCGGTATTTGCAGACCCGTCGCCGAACTGATCCTGAATGGCCTCGTTCCCGGGCTTGAATGGACGATAGTGTAGCGGCCGCTTTGCAGCATGCACAGCTCCGAGGTCTCGCCGGTCTCGCGCGACAGATGGTCGACTTCCTGGCGCCCTCGCCTGAGCAGGTCGTTGCCCCGCACATAGTCCATTCCGTAGAGATAAAGCTTCTTTCCGAAATAGACCCGATTGCCGTCTCCGGCCATCTCAAGCAGGCCTGCGTCGACCAGCGAGCGCACCAGCGTATAAGTCGTCGAACGCGGCGCGTTCACTCCCTTGGCAAGGTCGCCAACGCCGATCGCGCGCTGGGTCGTGTGGAGAAACTCCAAAATCTGGAGAACCCGGTTGAGACCCTTCTCCCGAGACCCCGAGATCTTGTCTTCGTCCAGTCCGACGTCCGGTCGAGCGGCCAAGGCATTGCCATCTTGCATTATCGATCCCTGATGTTAATCTGTCTTGTACAGAGTACAGGCGTCTCTTGTAAGAGACAATTACATCAGTTGCAACCGACGCCTGTATCGCTGGTCCAAAGGGGAACACAACACGAAAGGAGGTCGCCGTGAACGACACATCCAAAAGGCGCGAATTTCTGAAACTGGGAATGGCCGGGCTTGCAACGGCCGGAGTGATGAGCGCCGCTACTGCGGTCGACGTTCAGAAAGCGGCGGCCCAGGCAGCGCCGGACAGCCTGCTGCGCACCGTCCTCGAGCGCGGCAAGGTGATCGTCGGCACCGGCAGCACCAATGCGCCCTGGCATTTCGAGAACGACGCCGGCGAACTGGTGGGCATGGACATCACCATGGGTCGCATTCTCGCCAAGGGGCTCTTCGACGACCCGACCAAAGTCGAATTCGTCATGCAGGATCCGGCTCAGCGCATTCCGAACGTGACCACCAACAAGGTCGACATCACCATCCAGTTCATGACCATGACCGCCCAGCGCTCGCAGCTGATCCACTTCTCCAGGCCCTACTACGTCGAAGGCATCGCCTTGCTGACCCTTCCGAACGCCGAGAACAAGACCTTCGACAAGCTGCTTGCCGCCGGTTCGGCGACCCGGATTTCCATCCTGCAAAACGTTGATGCCGAGGCAAATGTGCATATCGTGCTGCCGGAGTCGCAGGTGATGCAGATAGACACGCAGGCCAACGTGCTGCAGGCCCTGGAATCCAAGCGCGTCGACGCTGCCGCGGTTGATCTGTCAACGGTCCGCTGGCTCGCCTCGCGCAATCCGGACAAATACTTCGATGCCGGCAAGAGCTGGTTCTCGATGCTTTATGGCGCCGCACTGCGGCAGGGCGACCTCGACTGGCTGACCTTCGTCAACCAGACCTTCACCATCGCCATGTTCGGCCATGAAACGGCACTCTACGACGCTGCGTTCAAGGATTATTTCGGACAGGAGCCGCCGGCCCGCCATCCCGGTTTCCCGGTCATCTGATGCAAGCAGGCGGAAGGACAAACGTCCTTCCGCCCCCCTCTCATCACAGCCCTCTATGACGGGGATGCATGGGTTATACCCTCAACTTCAACCTGATCTGGCGGCATTTCGACAAGCTCTGGGGCGGACTGCTGTTAAGCCTCGAACTGGCCGTCATCTCGATCGCTATCGGCATCGTCATCGGGCTCGTTCTGGCGGTCTGGTACGTATCGGCCGGACGTGCGGTGCGGACCATCATCGCGGCCTATGTCGAGTTCATCCGCAACGTGCCGCTGATCCTGCTCGTCTATCTGGTCTTCTACGGCCTGCCGACGGTGGTCGACATTGCCTACAGTGCGCAAACCTCATTTATTGCCACGCTATCGCTCTACAGCGGCGCCTACCTGGTCGAGGTGTTTCGCTCGGGGCTCGAGGCGGTGCCGCGCGGACAGCTCGACGCCGGCAAGGCAATCGGCCTGACGCCATGGCAAAGGCTGCTCCACGTGCGCCTGCCGACGATGCTGCGTATAACCCTGCCGGCGCTTTCCAACACATTCATATCGCTCTTCAAGGACACGTCCGTGGCATCGGTCATCTCGGTACCCGAGCTCACCTACGGCGCCCAGTGGATCAACTTCAACACGTTCCGCATTGTCGAGGTCTATCTGGTGGTGACGGCGATGTACCTGTTGACCGGCTATGCACTGCTTTTCGCGTTGCGGCTGGTCGAGCGCCGGTTCAAGGCGGCGCGCTGAGATGCTGAGCCAGATCATTTACGCCTTGCCGTTCCTCGCCGAAGGCTTTGCCGTGACCTTGTGGGTGTCGCTGCTGGTCGTGGTGTTATCGCTCATCGCCGGCGTGCTGATGGGCGTCGGCCTTGTCTACGGTCCGGCTCCGCTGCGCTGGGCAGTGCGCATCTTCAGCGACACCATACGCGGCATTCCGATCCTGGTGCTGATCTTCTTCGTCTATTACGGCCTGCCCGCGGTGGGGCTGCATCTGGAATCCTTTTGGGCGGCCGTACTCGCCCTCACCCTCTTCAAGACCGCACAAGTGGTCGAATATCTGAGGGGCGCCGTCGGCTCGATTCCCAAGGGTCAGTCCGAGGCGGCGATGGCGATCGGACTGACCTTTCGCCAGCGGCTGGCCTACGTCATTTTTCCGCAGGCGTTCAGGCGCTTCCTGCCACCCTGGATCAACGGCGTGACCGACGCGGTGAAGGGCAGCGCGCTGGTCTCGCTGCTCGGCATCACCGACCTGATGCAGGCGATCAACCAGGTCATCGGCCGCACCTATGAGGCGATGCCGCTCTACATTCTCGGTGCGCTCGTCTACTTCGCCGTCAACTACGCCCTCTCCTTGGCCAGCCGGCGGCTGGAGCAGCGTTTCTCATTCATCCGGGAATAGCAAGATGTCCAATGCCTCGCACCAGAATCCGGCACTTCTCGATGTCTCCGAGGTTTCCAAAGCCTTTGGATCCGTCGAGGTCCTGCGCTCGGTCAGTCTCAAGGTGACACGCGGCGAGGTGGTGACTGTCATCGGCCCTTCCGGCAGCGGCAAGACCACGCTGCTGCGCTGCGTCAACTTCCTGGAGAGCTACGACAGCGGCTCGATCCGTATCGATGGCAAGGAGGTCGGCTATCGCGAGACGGGAACACGCCAGCGACGCAGCGAGCGCGACCTGGCGGCGATGCGAGCCGAGACCGGAATGGTGTTCCAGAGCTTCAATCTGTTTCCGCATTTGACTGCCGCCGGCAACATCATGCTTGGCCTGCGCAAGGTGCGCGGCAAGAGCAATGCCGAGGCCCGCACCATTGCCGAGCACTGGCTCGGCCGGGTCGGCCTCGCCCATAAGGCCGACAGCCTGCCGGCCGAGCTGTCCGGCGGCCAGCAGCAGCGCGTCGGCATCGCCCGCGCCGTGGCGATGGAGCCGAAGATACTGCTTCTCGACGAGATAACTTCGGCGCTCGACCCCGAACTGGTTGGCGAGGTGCTCGAGGTCGTTCGCAGCCTTGCCGAAGACGGCATGACGATGCTGATGGTCACGCATGAGATGGCTTTTGCACGCGATGCATCGAGCCGCATCGTTTTCATGGCGGACGGCGGCGTCAGCGCCGTCGGACCACCCGCCGAGATTCTGGCGGCGGGGTTCGACAATGAACGTCTTCGCAGCTTCCTGGCGCGGTTTCGCGCCTCGCATTTTTGACATCGGACGGCGAAAGCTGTCGCAAGGAGCTTTTATGACGCCTTACATCCGGCTCGCGGAATTGGGCCTGACACTGCCCGAGCCGCCGAAGCCCATCGCCAACTTCGTCACCTATGCCGAGAGCGGACGGCTGATCTTCCTCTCCGGCCAGGGGCCGTTGCGCGCCGCCGGCGCGCTCTACACCGGCAAGGTCGGCGACGACGTCAGCGTTGAAGAGGCCTATGATCATGCCCGTCTGACCGGCCTGAACCTGCTCGCCGTCATGCATGCGGCGGCCGGCGACCTCGGCCGCGTCGTTCGCGTCGTCAAGCTGCTTGGCTTTGTCAATGCGACGCCGACATTCAGCGAGCACCCCAAGGTGGTGAATGGCTGTTCCGATCTTTTCGCCGCCGTCTTTGATAGGATCGGCGGACATGCCCGCTCGGCAATCGGTGTCGGCTCGCTGCCGGGCAACATCACAGTCGAAATCGAGGCGGTCGTCGAGATCGCCTGAAATCGTTCGAAACAGGATCTGCAGAGATGACGACCTATGCCGCTGACCGTTCCAACACGACAATCCGCGAACGGCTTGGCCTTCGCCCGATCATCAACGTTTCCGGTACGATGACGGCGCTCGGCGCTTCGATCATCGTGCCAGAAGCGATTGCCGCAATGTCGGAAATCGCCTCGCAATGGGTCGAGATGGACGATCTGCAGCGCGCCGCAAGTATTGTGATTGCACGCCTGACCGGCGGCGAGGCCGGCTTCATCACCGCGTGCTGCGCCAGCGGCATAACCATGGCGATTGCCGGCGCGATGACCGGAACCAGCCTTCTTGCGATCGAGCGGCTGCCGGACGACATTGAGGGCCTCAAGTCGGAGGTCATCGTCCAGCTCGGTCACATCGTCAATTACGGCGCGCCGATCGACCAGTCGATCCGGTTGGCCGGGGCGAAGACAATACCCGCCGGCACGGTCAGCGTGACGCAGGATTATCATGTGCGCGACGCGATCCGCGACCGCACCGCGGCCGGCCTCTACGTAGTTGCGCATCACACGGTGCAATACGGCATGCTTTCGCTCGAGGAGTTCTGCGAGATCTGCCACGCCAAGGGCGTGCCGGTGATCGTCGACGCCGCCTCCGAATACGACCTGCGCGGCTTTCTCGCACGCGGCGCCGACATCGTCGTCTATAGCGGGCACAAGTTCCTCAGCGGACCGACAAGCGGCATCGTGACGGGGCGCAAGGATCTGGTGCGGGCCGCCTATCTCCAGAATCGTGGCGTTGCGCGGGCGATGAAGGTGGGCAAGGAAAGCATTGCCGGCACCATGGCGGCCCTGGAAGCCTGGGAGCGGCGCGACCATGCCGGCATCCGTCAGCGGGAGGAAGCCGCCCTGCATCTGTGGAAAGACGCATTGCAAGGACTGCCCGGTATCGCCGCGCATATCATTCCCGATCCGACCGCCAATCCGCTCGACCGCCTGCAGGTGTTTGTTACGCCTGAAAGCAGGTTCACCGCCGCCGGCCTTGCCTCGGCGCTGGCGGCGGGCTCGCCCCCCATCATCGTGCGCAACCACGAGGTCGAGCGCGGTCACTTCTTCCTTGATCCGTGCAACCTGCACCCCGGCGAGGCAGAAATCGTCGCCGAGCAGCTTCGCGCCGTGCTGACCGCGAAGGAGCGTCCTGCGGATGCGATGAAACCCGCTCGCAAGCAGTCCGCCGGGGCCTTGCGCTGGCCGGACTAGACATCGCCATAACGTGGTCGAGCCAGTGCCTTCCAGCGCCGGCTTGGCATCGGGCCATTGCGCCATCACGGCACTGTGAATGACTTTTTGGTCGTCGGGCGGAATAAACCACCCCGCCCATTGGTCTCCCAAGCAGACGCCATTTCCGGCGTTGCAGGAGACCGGTATGACCCACCACCACGACAATGAAGCTGACGGCATCAGCCGCCGTCATGCACTGGAATGCATGATCTGGGCCGGCACGGGAGTGCTATGGACGATTTCGGCCGGCGTGCCGGTTTCGCTCAGCCTGCTCGGCGCGGCGCAAGCCGCAGAAGCCTTGGCCACCGGCTTCACTTTCCTCCAGATCTCCGACAGCCACATCGGCTTCGACAAGGCTGCCAACCCGCACGCCATCGACACGCTGAAGGAGGCCATCGGCAAGATCCAGGCGTTGCCGCAAAAGCCCGCTTTCATGATCCACACCGGCGACATCACCCATTTGTCGAAAGTCGCGCAGTTCGACAACGCTGCCCAGATCATCGGCGGCGCAGGCTTCGACGTACATTATGTGCCCGGTGAGCACGACCTGATCGATGACGGCAATGGCCAGGCCTATCTCGACCGCTACGGCAAAGGCACCAAGGGCGCTGGCTGGTATTCGTTCGACCAGAACGGCGTCCATTTCATCGGGCTGGTCAACGTCGTCAACCTGAAGGCTGGAGGGCTGGGCAATCTCGGCGCCGACCAGTTGGCATGGTTGGCCGATGATCTGAAGGCGGTCACCGCCTCGACGCCAATCGTCGTCTTTGCCCACATCCCGCTATGGGCTGTTTATCCCGAATGGGGCTGGGGCACCGACGACGCGGCGCAGGCCTTGGCCCTGCTCAAGCGCTTCGGCTCTGTCACCGTACTCAACGGCCATATCCACCAGATCATGCAGAAGGTCGAAGGCAACGTTACCTTCCATACCGCGCGCTCGACCGCTTTCCCGCAACCGGCGCCGGGCACCGCAGCCTCACCCGGGCCGATGACGGTGCCTGCCGGCCAGTTGCGCAGCCTGCTCGGCACGAGCAGCGTGACGGTCAAGCAAGGCGGGCAGGACCTCGCCATCATCGACAGCACGCTGGCTTGAGGAGAAATGCGATGATCCGCTTCCCATCCCGCGTCTTGGTCGTATCCCCTGTCACGTTCGGTTTGGCGGCGATCCTGATAATGGTTGCCATGCCACTGAACGCAGCAGACCAGCCAATGGTCAAGATCGAGAACTTTGCCTTCACACCGGCGGTGCTGACGATAAAGCAGGGCACTACCGTGACCTTCGAGAATGACGACGACATCCCGCATCTGGTGGTCGCCAACGATGCCTCGTTTCGCTCCAAGGCGCTTGACACCGGTGACACATATGCCTTCACCTTCACCAAAGTGGGCGACTATGCCTATTTCTGCGGGCTTCACCCGCACATGCAGGGCAGGATCACCGTCGCTCCGTGAGGATTTTCGGAAGGTTCTGCCCGGGATGCCGGGCGATGCGACGGTGTTGAACCAAGAGGCCGCGACCGAGCGCTTTCGCGAGGTGGTTCTGCCCCATCTCGCGGATGCGCTTGCGCTTGCCCGCTGGCTGACGGGCAACGCAGCCGATGCGGAGGATGTGGTGCAGGAGGCCTGTTTGAAGGCGCATGCGGGCATCGCCGGCTATGCCGGCGGCAATGCGCGCGCTTGGCTGCTGGCGATCGTGCGCAACGCCTCTTACTCCTGGCTGGCGCGCAACCGGCCGCGCAGTATCGTCGCCGTCGGCGACCTGAGCGACCTCGATGACATGACGGCTGCATATGGCGCCGGCCTGCCGGATACGGATAATCCTGAGGCAAGCCTGATCGCCAAGGCCGACACGGCCGCACTCGAGGCGGCGATCGCCGCGCTGCCGCACCAATTTCGCGAGACTGTGGTGCTGCGCGACGTCAACGGCCTCAGCTATCGCGAGATCGCGACGCTGCTTGGCGTGCCGCTAGGCACGGTGATGTCGCGGCTGGCGAGGGCGCGCGGTCTGCTGATATCCCAACTTGGGAGGGCGCCATGAGCGCGCACAACGATGGACTGCCCGATGACCCGGCGGGCGTGGCGCTGATGATCCACGCCTTGGTCGATGGCGAGCTCGACGCAGCAGCAGCATTGGCTGTCGAGCGACGCATCGCCGCCGACCCGGCGCTCGCCGCCGAGCATGCCCGCATCGTTGCGCTGCAGACGGTCGTCAGCGGGCTGCCGAGGCTCGATGTCCGTGAGGATTTCAAGGCTCGCATCGCTGCAATCGGGACAGCCGGTACGGAGAAAGTGCTGCCGGCGCCGGCGCCCGCCGCTCGAGTGCCGCCGGCACACAGAGCCGTGCACCGATTTGGCGCGTTCGACTGGCGCGCGCTGGCGGCGTCGATCGTCGTTACCGCCGTGCTGGCCAGCGGCGCGACGCAGTGGATGATGCTGAGCAGGGCGCCCGACAGCTTTGCCGCCGCGGTCGCCAACGGCCACCGCCGCAGCCTGCTGTCAGCCAGCCCGGTGGACGTCGTCTCGTCGGACCGGCACACGGTCAAACCCTGGCTGGATGGCAGGGTCGGCCTGTCGCCGCCGGCACCTGACCTTGCCAGTGACGGCTTCGCGTTGCTCGGCGGCCGAGTCGAGGTGATCGCCGACCAGCCAGTGCCGGCACTGGTCTACAGGCACCGCGAGCACCTGATCACTCTCGTCGCCGCGCCCGAGGAAACCGGCTCGACAGCCGGACCGGTCGATCTTTCTGCTGGTGGCTTCTCGCTGGTCCACTGGAGCGACAGCGCCTTTTCCTACTGGGCGATTTCCGATACCGAACGGCCTGAACTTGACGACTTCGTCAACCGCTTCCGAGCAGCGGCCGCCCGATGACAGACCGCCCAAGTCCATGTGCGTAGCCACGCAGACGGCACAAGCGGCTTTGCCGTTTCCGGCCATCCTTGCGGCTCCCCTCGATTTCCGCTAATGCGCGCCTTTGCCGCCGGAGAGCAGAAGCTTGGACGATCACCGCGCCGACGTCGCCATCATCATGGGCAGCCAGTCCGACTGGGCGACGATGCGCCACGCCGCCGAAACGCTTGAGGCGCTTGGCATTTCGCACAAGCGGCTGATTGTCTCGGCCCACCGCACGCCCGACCGGCTCTATGAGTTCGCCAAGGGCGCCAAGGCGGCCGGCTACAAGGTGATCATCGCCGGTGCCGGGGGTGCGGCGCATCTGCCCGGCATGACGGCGGCGATGACGCCGCTGCCGGTGCTCGGCGTGCCGGTGGAATCAAAGACGCTGTCGGGCCAGGATTCGCTGCTATCAATCGTGCAGATGCCGGCCGGCATTCCGGTCGGCACTTTGGCCATCGGCAAGGCCGGCGCTGCCAACGCTGCCCTTCTCGCCGCCGCGGTGCTGGCGCTGAGCGACGAAAAGCTCGCCGCCCGGCTGGATAGCTGGCGCGCCGCGCAGACCGCCAAGGTGGCCGCCGAGCCCACGGACGCGCCGTGAGCCTGCCGGCGGGATCGAGCATCGGCATCATCGGCGGCGGCCAGCTGGGCCGCATGCTGGCGATGGCCGCGGCCCGCCTCGGCTATCGCATCGTCGTGCTGGAGCCGCAGCCGGATTGCCCGGCGGCACAGGTCGCCAACCGGCAGATCGTCGCCGCCTACGACGACGCGGCCGCGCTTGGCGAGCTGGCTGCGGCCAGTGCCGTCGTTACTTATGAATTCGAGAACGTTCCGGTCGCGGCTGCCGCGGCACTTGCCTCTACGGTGCCGGTCTATCCGCCGGCACGCGCACTGGAAGTGGCGCAGGACCGGCTGGCGGAAAAGAAATTCCTCAATGGTATCGGCATACCGACCGCGGATTTCAGTCCCGTCGACAATGACGAGGAACTGACGGCTGCGCTGAAACAGTTCAACGGCAGCGGCATATTGAAGACGCGCCGCATGGGCTATGACGGCAAGGGCCAGCGTGTCTTCCGCAACATGGAAACAGGCGGCTTTGCCGGCACTTGCGAGGCGATGGGCAACGTGCCGTTGATCCTGGAATCCTTCGTCACCTTCGAGCGCGAGGTTTCGGTGATCGCCGCGCGCGGCAGCGACGGCTCGCTCGCCGCCTACGATCCAGCGTGGAATGTCCATCGCAACGGTATTCTGCACAGCTCGACGCTGCCGGCCGGAGTAGAATCCGAGACGGCGGCTGCGGCTCAAACGGCGGCGGCGGAGATCCTTGCAGCGCTCGACTATGTCGGCGTCATCGGCGTCGAATTCTTTGTCCTTGCCGACGGTTCGCTGTTGGTCAACGAGATAGCGCCGCGCGTCCACAATTCCGGTCACTGGACGGAGGCCGCCTGCACCATCTCGCAATTCGAGCAGCACATCCGCGCCGTCGCCGGCCTGCCGCTGGGAAGTCCCGCCCGGCAGTTCGACTGCGTCATGGAAAACCTGATCGGCGACGACATCCGGCGCGTTCCTGAGCTGCTCGCCGAGCCCGATCTGATGCTGCACCTCTATGGCAAGGCCGAGGCGCGGCCCGGCCGCAAGATGGGCCATTTTACGCGCGTGAGCCGCCGCAGCTAGAGCATGATCCCGAACCGAAGGTCCGCGCTAGCGAAAAGTGGAATCCGGTTTCGGAAAAGATCATGCTCAAACACAAAGTTAGAACCTACGCTTACTGGATGTCGCCGCTCTCGTCCTCGTCGGGGCTGGCGCAGCTCACATCGCCTTCTGCGCAGGTCGAATCGGCGGTGAGCTGCTTAGTGCGATCGTCGGTCAGCCGCGTCAGGCATTCCGATATCAGCATCGGATAGATCGAGCCGCCTTCGCTGTCCGCGGCGGAATAGCTGCATTCCGCGTCGCGAAAAGCGATCCAGGCGCGCTGCGCCGTCTGCAACAGCTTCCTGGCTTTTGCGTCACTTCCGCCGATGAGATCCTGGTAGGCCTTGTTGAGCTTGGCGTCGGCGGATTTGTAGTCCGCGTCGGCGCAGATGTTCATCATCTGCTGGCTGTCGTCGTTGCGGTCGCATTCCTGCGCATGGGCAACAGAGCCTGCCGCGAGGACGACAAGACAGGCGGACACAAGAATTCGGCGCATGACGATCTCCAATTCGCAACCGCATCATTCCAGCCGTCGCAAGCCTGCGCAATGCCGCAAGGCGCCAGTGGCGGATATTTGATGATACGAAACGGTCCGTATCGTTTAGGCAACGCGCTTGCGGTTGACACGGGCAACGCTCCTCGTCTATGAGCCACGCACAGTTCAAAGGCGCGTCTGTGGGCGCGCCTTAATAATTCGGCCCGTGACCGGGCCCAGACCGACGGGCAAGACCATGAAAATCAAGAATTCGCTCAAGGCGTTGAAGGCGCGTCACCGCGACAACCAGCTGGTTCGTCGCAAGGGCCGCATCTACATCATCAACAAGACCGCGCCGCGCTACAAGGCGCGCCAGGGTTGAGTTTTCGACGGAGGCTGCGCGCCTCCGTTCGCATGATACGACACTCACGCTAAATTCAGTTTGACGATCCGGCGTCGGGGGCTAGATTCCCGCGATGCGGATTCTTTTTGCATTTTTCACGGCTTTCCTCGTTTCCGGCGCTGTCTCGCTGCCGGCGTGGGCTGAAGATCCGACCACAACTCCGCCGACAGCACCTCCGGTCGTCAAGACGAAACAGGCGCGGCTCGATCAGCTGTTTGCCGATCTCAAGCGCGAACGCAATGAAAAGGCGGCCGAGCGCATCGCCGGACGGATCGGCAGCGAGTGGTCCCAGTCGGGCAGCGCCTCTATCGACCTGATGATGCAATGGTCGCAGAAGGCAATCGAAAATCAGAAATTCGATGTCGCGCTCGATTTTCTCGATCAGGCGGTGACTTTGCAGCCGACCTATGCGGAAGGCTGGAACCGGCGCGCCACTGTTCATTTCATGATGAAGAACTACGGGAAGTCGATGGCGGACATCGACCGCACCCTGCAGCTCGAACCACGCCATTTCGGCGCGCTTTCGGGCCTGGCTCAGATCATGGCCGAAACCGGCCACAAGCAGTCGGCACTTGAAGCCTGGCAGCGCGTTCTCGGCATCTACCCGATGATGCGCAGCGCCCAGGACCAGGTCGCCGCACTTTCCGAGGAGCTTGCCGGCGAAGGCATTTGAAGCCAGTAGGGCAATAGGGGAGTAAGGCAGTATGTGAGGTGTAGATTGCACTGCGGAACGCATGCCCCCTACTCCCCTACTCCCCTACTCCCCTACTCCCCTACTCCCCTACTCCCCTACTCCCCTACTCCCCTATAGGCCCGATCTACGCCGCTTGCTTCCGTGACGAGTTTCTCCACAAGCGCGGCGGCCGGCATCTGCCGCAGCTTCGCAACGCCCTGCCCGGCCCAAATGGGCAAGAAGTCAGCCCGCTTGCTTTCATCCTTCGCCATCGAAAGCGGCATGACCAGACTCGCCTGTAGCGGAAACGCCAGCGCAGCATCTTCCTCACCAGCCATTTCCATCACAAACCGGTTGCGCACCACGCGCGCTGGGCGGCCAGTGAAGCAGCGAGTCACCGACGTGCTCTCGTCGTTGGCCGAGCGCAATGCTGCGCGATAGACTGGCTGCACATTGGCTTCAGGACAGGCCAGGAAAGCCGTGCCGATCTGCACACCAGATGCACCAAGTGCAAAGCTGGCGGCAATGCCGCGACCGTCGAAGATACCGCCGGCGGCAATTACAGGCACCCGCACGGCATCAACAATCTGCGGTACGAGGGCCATGGTGCCGGCTGTGCCGATAGCAGGGTCGCCAGTGAATGTGCCGCGATGCCCACCGGCCTCGTATCCCTGGGCGATAATGGCGTCCACCCCTCCTGCCTCAAGCTGGCGCGCTTCCGAGACGGTGGTAGCCGAACACAAGACAGTACAGCCGGCCGCTTTCAACTGCTGCACAATTGCGGTGTCGGGTAGGCCGAAGTGGAAGCTGACCACCTTCGGGCGCAGCTCGAGCACAATTTCGAGACGCTCACGATCGAAGGTGGGGAAGGGCTCGCCCGGCTCGGGCACCGGTCCGAGGCCGACCTCCTCATAGCAGCCGCGAAGGCGGTCTCGCATGCTTTGGGCTGCCGCATCATCGCGTGCCGGCGGCGGGTGCGCAAAGAAGTTGACGTTGATCGGACAATTGGTGGCGTGCTGCGTCGCCGTGAGTTGCTCGCGGATAGCCGCCGCAGGCAGAATGCCGCATCCGAGCGAGCCAAGCGCCCCGGCATTGCTGACTGCCGCCGCCAGTTCCGGCGTGGTGATGCCGCTCATCGGCGCCTGGATTATCGGGTGCTCAATGCCGAGGAGTTCCAGAAGATCAGTGCGCATCCACATTGGATCACCCTCCTCTTTCTCCCAGGAGAGATTTTACCCTAACTGACCTCCAGCTCAAGTCGGATGGGGCCTCCGAACCGGCTCGCGGCCGGCCACAGGCTGATGCACGCGGGCGGGAGTTCGGCGTCGACCCTGATCTACCTGCCGTCGATGCGCCGGGCTGGCGCCGCGTTTACGACGCGCCATGCAGCCGGCCCATCCGGCAGCCGCCGCCGACATTAGCGGCCGACTTCCGATCCGACATAGGCGATGCGCAGCATGTTGGTCGAGCCGGGCGTCCTCAGCGGAACGCCGGCCGTGATGATGACGCGGTCGCCGGGCTTGCCGAATCCTTCGTCCAAAGCGATGCGGCAGGCGCGATCGACCATGTCGTCGAGGTCGATGGCATCGGGAGAAACGACGCAATGCGTGCCCCACAACAGCGACAGTCGCCGCGCCGTGTTGAGGATCGGCGACAGCGCCACGATCGGCACTTGCGGCCGCTCGCGCGCGGCGCGCAGGCCGGTTGTACCCGAGGCCGTGTAGGTGATGATGGCCGACAGCTTCAGCGTCTCGGCGATCTCGCGGGCAGCAAGCGAAATGGCGTCGGCGCCGGTCGCTTCCGGTTCCGAGCGCTGCGCGTTGATGATGCCGGCGTAGGTCGGGTCGGTTTCGACCTTGGTGGCGATCCGGTTCATCATCGCCACCGCCTCGACCGGGTAGGCGCCGGCGGCGGACTCCGCCGAAAGCATGATCGCGTCGGCGCCTTCAAACACGGCGATCGAGACGTCCGAGACTTCGGCGCGGGTCGGCACCGGCGCGGTGATCATCGATTCCAGCATCTGCGTGGCAACCACCACAGGCTTGCCGGCGCGGCGGGCGGCGCGGGTGATCTGCTTCTGAATACCAGGCACGGCTTCGAGCGGCATCTCGACGCCGAGATCGCCGCGGGCGACCATCAGCGCATCCGAAAGCTCGATGATCTCGGCCAGCCGGGCGACGGCCTGCGGCTTTTCGATCTTGGCCATGATCAGCGCCCGGCCGCGCGCGATCTTGCGCGCTTCGGCCAGGTCCTCGGGCCGCTGCACGAAGGACAGCGCCACCCAGTCGACGCCGGTCGCCAGAACCGCGTCAAGATCCCGGCGGTCCTTTTCCGTCAGCGCGCCGACCGGCAGGTCGGTGTCGGGCAGGCTGACGCCCTTCTTGTCGGAAATGGTGGTGCCGGCGACGACGGTGCAGACGATCGCCTTGCCGTTGCTGCTGACCGCCTTGAGCTCGAGCTTGCCGTCGTCGATCAGCAGGCGATGACCGGCCTCGACCGAACGCAGGATTTCGGGATGCGGCAGGTAGACCCTCTTCGAATTGCCGGGCTCGGGATTGTCGTCGAGCGTGAAGGTCTGGCCGACGGTCAGCACTTCTTTGCCGTTGGCGAACTTACCGACGCGCAGCTTTGGCCCTTGCAGGTCGGCGAGAACGCCGATCGGCCGGCCGACCGCCTCCTCGACGGCACGAATGCGGCCGACAAGCGTCCGCATCAATTCATGGTCGGTGTGGCTCATATTGATCCGGAACACGTCGGCGCCGGCTTCGAACAGCTTCTTCAGCATCTCCTCGGACGAGGAGGCCGGACCGATGGTGGCGAGGATCTTGACCTTGCGGCTGCGTCTCATTGACTGTTTGTTCCCGGGGCGGCTGCAGCGCCATCCGTTGCGGGCTCGTCAGTCAGCTGGACCATCCAGCTTGCCTGCTCGCCCGTGTCATATTCCTGAAATCCGGCGCGCTGAAAGCCCCGGGCGACGCAGTCGGTAACGCCGGCAATCTTAAACTCTTTTTCGGCCACGCACATGTTGATCGGGCCATCCCAGCGTCCGCCGCGCTCGGCGTCTTCTGCATAAAGATAGTAAAACCTTGATGACAACGGTCCCTCGATCAGCGTCTTGCAGCTCGATCCTTCGATGTGCCACCAGCCTTCGGTGATCCAGCCGGCCTTGGCGCGATAGCCGATGCCGACGCCTACCAGGTTCTGCGTGGCGTTGCAGACCCGGAAATCGGCCCGTGCCGGCGAGGCCGTGATCACCGCGAAAAGGCCCATTGCCGGTATCAGGAGCGGCATGGCCAAGGCATGGCGCACACGCAGCCTGCCGGCGAAACCCATCCTGAAACCCCTCAAGAACCACATTTGCATCTCTCAACGCCCCTTTTCGGAAAAGTCCGTACGCATGTCAACGCGCCGATCTGTCCAATTCCAATCGATTTAGAAGGCTCCGGCGCGCTTGCGGTCGCCCCTGCTCAGTTTTTTGGCAGAAACCGTGGCCAAACAACGGCATTGCGCAAGCGTTCTCTTCGTGGAATGACGATACCACCCTCCCAGGAAGCCCGCGAACAGACCTTTCCCGCCGATGACCCGATCCACAGTTTTCGCGCCTTTCGACATCGTCGAAGGCGACCGCAAGCGCGGCATGGTGCTTTTGGCCGATCACGCTCGCCGCGACCTGCCGGAGGAGTATGGCAGCCTTGGCCTGCCAGCGGCGGAGTTCGACCGCCACATCGCCTACGACATCGGCGTCGAGACTGTAACCCGCGAACTCGCAAGTCTGCTCGGCGTTCCGGCGGTGCTTGCCAATTTTTCACGGCTGCTGATCGATCCCAATCGCGGCGAGGACGATCCAACGCTGATTCGCCAGCTCTATGACGGCACCATCATCCCGGGAAATTATCCCATGGCGCCGGAGGAACGCGAAAGACGTCTGGACCGCTTTTACCGCCCCTATCATGATGCCGTCGGCGCCATGATCGCCTCGGTGGCGCAAGCGTCCGCGCAGGCACCTTTCATCTTTTCGGTGCATTCCTTCACGCCGACCATGCAGGGCTTCGTGCGGCCGTGGCACGTCGGCATATTATGGGATCTCGACGATCGCGTTGCGCGGCCGCTGATCGACATGCTCGCCAAGGACAAGAGCCTCATCGTCGGCGACAACGAACCCTATGACGGCGCACTGCGCGGCGACACCATGTTCAGGCACGCCATCGTCAACGGATTTGCCCATGCGCTGCTCGAGATCCGCCAGGACCTGATCGCCGACCTTAAGGGTGCCCTCGACTGGGCCGAACGGCTGGCGCCGATCGTTGACGCGATCGATCGACGTGCCGATATACATGCGGTGAAAATATTCGGCTCGCGCACCGGACCGGTGTGACGGAAGGCCCAAGGGACGCCAAAGACATGACCGAACTCAGCGACGAACAAAAGCGCGATTTCGAAGCCGCTGCCTTCCGCCGGCTGGTCGCGCATCTGCGCGAGCGTTCCGACGTGCAGAACATCGACCTGATGAACCTCGCCGGCTTCTGCCGCAACTGCCTGTCCAACTGGTACCGCGATGCGGCGCAGGCCGAGGGTGTCGAACTCAGCAAGGAACAGTCGCGCGAGATCATCTACGGCATGCCCTATGCCGAGTGGCAGGCACTGAACCAGATCGAAGCCTCCGATGCCAAGAAGGCCGAGTTCGAGGCAAGGCGCCCCAGGGATCACTAGGGGAGGAAGCCGTGCCTAAAATTGACGTTGCCGACGTGCCCGGACGCAAGGGCTCATCCTATCCACCGCCGTTCGATGCACCCTGTGCCGAACGCGTGCGGCAGCAGCTGGGCAACGCAGGCGGGCTCACCGACTTCGGCATCAATCTCATGCGCCTGCCGCCGGGCAACTGGTCGAGCCAGCGCCACTGGCATTCGCACGAAGAGGAATTCGTCTACGTGCTTGAAGGCGAGCTGACGCTCGTCGAAGATGCCGGCGAGACGGTGCTGCGCGCTGGTGACTGCGCGGCCTTTCCGAAAGGATCAGGCAACGGCCATCACATGATCAATAAATCGGGCGCGATGGCGATCTATCTCGAAGTCGGTTCGCGCTGGCCCGATGACGTCGCCACCTGCTCCGACATCGACATGATGAGCACCAACGCTGATGGCCGGTTTGTGCACAAGGATGGCGCGCCTTATCCCGAGCCGTAAGGATTTCGGAGTGGACCGCCGAGATGGTTGGCCGACGCGAGAGGACGTAGCGTCTGGTCCAAGCACTTTCGGCAAAGAGCGCTTGACTGTGAATTGAATCGATCTAATTTGCCGCGCGAAGCCATTTCCGGACCGGATTCTACCCGATGGACGCGCAGAAAATGACGCAGACCGCGATTCGTGGACGCTGGGCAGTGGCCGGCATCTTCCTCGCCAATGGCTTCCTGACCGGCAGCTGGGCGCCGCAGATCCCGGTGTTCCTCACCCGGCTGGACATCAGCAAATTCACGCTCGGCCTGTTGATTCTGTTGTTCGGGGCCGGGGCCGTAACCGCCATGACCTGGTGCGGCCATCTGATCTCGAAGCATGGCTCGCGCACTGTGCTGCGCTGGTTCGGACTTGCCGGCAGCTTCGGCCTGTTGGTCGTGGCTCTGGCCCCCAACGTGCCCCTCGCGGCCGTCGCCATGTTCATCTTCGGCGGTTCGATCGGCGGCATGGACGTCGCCATGAATGCCAACGCAGTGGCAGTCGAACGGCGGCTGTCCCGTGCCATCATGTCGTCCTCGCACGGCTTCTGGAGCCTTGGCGGTTTCGCTGGCGGCGCTTTGGGCGGTTTCGCCATCCAGAACTACGGTCACCTCGCCCATGCGACAGTGGTGACGGCTCTTGCCTTTGCCGTCATCGCCGTAGCGATCCGCTACCTGATCGCCGAGGACAAGCACCCAGTCGCCGAGCACCACAAATTCGCGCTGCCGGCAAACCCGCTGGTCTATCTGGTTGGGCTGATGGCACTGCTGACGATGATCTCCGAAGGTGCGGTGCTCGACTGGGCGGCGCTGTATCTCAGGCAGGAGCTCGGCGCCGATCTTGCCATCGCAGGCCTGGCCTACGCCGCCTTTTCCGGTGTCATGGCCGTCATGCGCTTCCTTGGCGATGGCGTCCGCAACCGTTTCGGTGCCGTTACGACGTTGCGCGCCTCGGCCCTTGCCGCTGCTGCCGGCATGCTGGTGGCCGGGCTGGCTCCCTCGCCGTGGCTCGCCATTGCCGCCTTTGCCTTTTGCGGCCTCGGCATTGCCAACATGGTGCCGATCATCTTTTCGGCCGGCGGCAACCAGGAGGGCATGGCGTCCGGCACCGGCATGAGCGTCGTCACCACAATGGGTTACTCAGGCATTCTGGTGGCGCCGTCGGCGATCGGCTTCATCGCCGAACACTCGAGCTTCGGCCCCATCTTCGTCGCTCTTTCCGGGCTGCTGATCGTCGTGCTGTTGATGGCCGGGCTCGCTCACCGCGCTGAATTCGCAGCCGAGGCAGCACCGGCTGAATAGCGCTTGAACTCTTCGTAGAGGAAATCCGCGACGCGGCGGATGCGGACGCTTGTACGCACGTCGCGGTGCATGGCGAGCCACACCGGCAGCGTCGGCAGCGGGAGACCCGGCAGCACTGTCTCGACCAGCGGATCACGGTCGGCGAGCGGCTCCTGGCCAAAGCCGATGCCGTTTCCCGCCCGCACTGCTTCCCACAGCACGATCTGATTATCGGTCCTGAAGCGGAAGGCATTGCGGGCGAGCGGGACGCCGAACTGGGCAAAGCCGCGAATGATCTCATCGCTGCGGTCGAAGCCGACCAGATCATGGCCGGCGAGATCGCGGGCCTCGCGCGGACGGCCACGCCGGTCGAGATAGGATTTTGCCGCGCAGGCGCGGAGCGGAATGTCGGTCACCTTGCGCGCGACCAGTTCATTCTGCGCCGGCTTGACCATGCGAATGGCGATATCGGCATCGCGACGCAGCAGATTCTCGACCTGGTTCGAGGCGACGATCTCGACCTCGATGCCCGGCTCCTCGAAACCAAGCCTCGCCATCATTTCCGGCAGTACATAGGCGGCCACCACTTCGCTGGCGGCAATGCGCACCGTACCCTCTATCGCCTCGACCGATCCCAGCGCCAGCAGCGAAAAGGCGCTTGCCTGCTCGCTCACCGCGCGACCCTGTTCAAAGAGCGTGCTGCCTGCTTCCGTGAGCGCATAGCCACGCCGCCCGCGCCGGAACAGGGTGACGCCGAGCGCCTGTTCCAGCTCGGCGATGTGGCGGCCGAGCGTCGGCTGGCTTGCTGCAAGTTTTCGCGCGGCGGCCGACAGGCTGCCGGTCTCCGCCACGGTGACGAAACTCTTGATCAGGTTCCAATCGATATCCATTCAAAATTGAATATCAGATTGCCATCTTTAGTCAATTTTCATTCGCTTGCGAAGAGACCACAACAGGGTCTCAACACAAACACGGAGACGAACAATGACCAAGATCGCAATTCTCGGCGCCAACGGCCGGCTCGGCCGCACGGTGGCCAAGGCCTTCCTCGATGCCGGCTACGATGTCCGCGCCGTCACCCGCGGCGGCGAGGTGCCGGCCGAGCTCAAAGGCGCCACGGCAATCGCCGGCGACGCGCTCGACCGCAAAGCGCTGATCCGCGCCACCGAAGGCGTCGACATCATCTTCAACGGCCTCAACCCGCTCTACACCGACTGGGGCAAGTGTCTGCCGATGGCGGAGAACGTCATGGCTGCCTGCCGGGCGAACGGCGCACTGCATCTCTTCCCGGGCACCGTCTACAATTACGGCTCGCCGATGCCGGCGGTGATCGCCGAAGACACGCCGTTTCGCCCGACGACGGAAAAGGGCCGCATCCGCGTCGCCATGGAAGATCTGTTTCGCCGCGAGGCGGACGCGGGTCGGGTGCGCACGATCCTGCTGCGCGCCGGTGATTTCTTCGGCGGCACCGGCAGCGGATCGTGGTTCGATCTGGTTGTCGCCGCCAAGATGACCAAGGGTATCTATACGGCACCGGGACCGGTCGATCTCGTGCATGAATGGGCCTATCTGCCCGACCTGGCCAAGACCTTCGTCGGGCTGGCTGACAATCTCGACAAGCTCGGCTCATACGAGGCGCTGAATTTTCCTGGCCATGCGGTGACCGATCTGGACATCAAGGCGGCCGCGGAGAAGGCGCTCGGGCACGCGCTGAAGCTGACGAAGATGCCGTGGTGGGTGCTGCGCGCCGGCAGCCCGTTCGTGGCGATGTGGCGCGAGATCGTTTCGATGTCCTATCTCCGCTTCGAGCCGCACCGGCTGGCTTCAGCCCGGCTGGAAGGCATTATCGGTACGATCCCGCACACGCCGCTGGAAGATGCAGTATCGGAAGCGCTTGAGGATATCGGCGTCGCCACAACCAAGCCGGTGCAGCAAGCTGCCCAATAAGGAAGTTGAAAAAGACGGATGGTCTGACGGTCATCCGCCGCTTGTCCGGACCAATGATTGCGCTCAGATCCGGCCCATCAACAGCAGCACCAGGACAACGATCAGGATGACGCCGACGATGCCGGATGGGCCGTAACCCCAGGACCGAGAATGCGGCCACGCCGGAACCGCGCCGATCAGGATAAGAATAAGAATAATGATGAGAATGGTGCTGATCGTCATCAGAAAATCCTCGCTTTGAGGTTGCAATGACGAAACAATGCAGAAGGCCGCCCATTGTTCCCGGGCGGCCTTTGCTTGATCAGGGCAGCAATCGGACTCTATTCGGCGGCCTTCGGGAAGGCGATCGCCGGCTCGGCGCCCAGATCGGCGTCCAAGCTTTTCGACGGGATGTCGGCCTTGCGACGCCCCAACAGGCTACTGAACCAGCCACCGCGCGCACCGGGTTTGACCTTGGCGCGCGTGAACACCATCAGCATCGACGGCGTCACCACCAGCGTCAGCACGGTGGCGAAGGACAGCCCGAAGACGATAGCCGAAGACAGCGAAATCCACCATTGCGTCGACGGCGCGTTGATCGTCGTCTCGTGGTGGAAGATTTCGAGGCCGAGGCCGAAAGCGATCGGCAGCACGCCGAGGATCGCCGACACTGCCGTCAGCACCACCGGGCGGGCACGTTCGCGGCAGGTCTGCAGAACGGCTTCGTATTTGTCCCAGCCCTCTTCGCGCAACCGGTCATAGGTGTCGATCAGCACGATGTTGTTGTTCACCACCACGCCGGCCAGCGCAATGACACCGATGCCCGACATGACGATGCCAAATGCCTCTCCCGTCAGCAGCAGCCCCAGGAACACGCCGATCGTCGCCATGACCACGCAGGACAGCACCAGCCAGACGCTGGTGAACTTGTTGAACTGCGCCAGAAGCACGATGAAGATCAGGAAGATCGCCGCACCGAAGGCTTTGCTGAGGAAGGCCCCGGCCTCTGCGCTGTCCTCATTCGAACCGGCAAGCTTCCAGCGAATGCCGCTGCCGAGGTTCATGTCGGCGACAGCTTTGGTGACCTCCTGCTGGACGGCAGCCACCTGCGCGCCGGCAGCGACGTTGGCCTGGACGACCACCGTTCGCGCGCCGTCGATGCGGTTGAGGATACCGACCGTCGGCTCCGGCTTGCGCACGACGAAGTTCGAGATCGGCACCGAGCCTTGCGCGGTCTGCACCCTGAGTTCGTCGAGCGTCGACAGCGTGCGCCGATCCTCGGGCAGGCGCAGCCTGATGTCCACCGCATCGTCGGCGCCGGCGGGCCGGTACTCGCTGAGCTTCAGCCCGTTGGTCACCAATTGCACGACCGTCCCGACCGCGGTCGGACTGATGCCGTACTGCGCCGCCTTGGCGCGATCGACTTCAAGCGCCCAGTCGACGCCGGGCGGCGGCAGACCGTCGGAAATATCGATGACGCCGGGCACCTTGGCAATGCGCGCGGCGACGGCGCGGGCCTTGTCGTCAAGGCCCTTCGGATCGACGGCCGAAAGCCTGATCTGGATCGGCTTGCCGGTGGGCGGGCCGGCTTCCGGCACGCGAACCTCGACGTCGACACCGGGAATGCCGGCCATCACGCCGCGCAGTTCGTCCAGGATTGAGTTCGCCGATTTGCGCTCGCGCCAGTCGACGAATTCGTACTGGATCACGCCGACCACGTCTTCCGGAACGTCCTGGCCGCCGCCCTGCGTCTTGCCGACACGCGTATAGACGGACTTCACGCCCGGCCAACCGAGCAGCCGATTTTCCGCCGTCTTGGTGGCCGCGTCCATTTCGGCAAGCGAAAGATTGCCGCGGGCGTGGACATAGAGCAGGCCGTAGTCAGGCTCGACATTCGGGAAGAATTCGACGCCGGCGCCGAATTTCGAATAGGCGTAGCCGACGCCGAACAACAGCGCCACGGTGAGGACAAGCACGGTGATGGGATAGTGCACCGCCTGCTTGACCACGGCCATGTACCAGCCGTCGCGATTGTCGTCGGGGTGATGGGCCGGCGCCTTGGCAAATATCGCGCCCAGCGTCGGCGCGAAGACCAGCGCATAGAGCATCGAGGCCGAGAGCGTCACGATCAGCGTGATCGGCATATATTTCATGAAGTCGCCGATGATGCCCGGCCAGAATAACAGTGGCGAGAAGGCGGCAATGCGCGTCATCGTCGCCGCGATGACCGGGCCGGCCATGCGCTTGGCGGCAAGCGCGAACGCCTCTTGCTTCGGCATGCCCTCGCTCATGCGACGCTCGGCGAATTCTGTGACGATGATGGCGTCGTCGACCAGCATGCCGACCGCCAGGATGAGGCTGAACAGCACGATCATGTTGATCGTGTAGCCCATCATTGCCAGCAACAGGATACCGATCAGGAAGGATGAGGGGATGGCCAATCCGATCAGCAGCGAGGCACGGCCGGACAGCGCGTAGAGGATAACGATGAACACCAGGATGACGGCGATCATCACGTGGTTCTGCAGGTCGCCGAGCAACTGGTTCACGAAAACGGACTTGTCTTGCGTGTAGGTGACGTGCATGCCCTCCGGCATCGTCTTGATGAATGCGTCGGACACCTCCCTGACCTTGCCAATCGTATCGATCAGGTTGGAGCCGATGCGCTTCTTCACCTCGATGGCAATCGCCGGCTTGCCGTCGAGGCGGGTAACCGTCTCGGCGTCCTTGAAGGTCGAGCGGATGGTGGCGATATCCTTGGCCTGCACCACGGCATTGGGGCCGGCGACGACCGGAAGCGCCGCCACATCCTCTGGCGTCTCGATAAGCGAAGGGACCTTGACTGCGTATTTGCCCTCGGACCCTTCGATATTGCCGGCGGCGACAAGACTGTTGGAAGCGCCGACCGCACCGATCAACTGGTCGAGCTGCAGCCCGTAGGAAGACAGCTTCATCGGATCGATGACCACTTCGACGAGGTCGTCGCGCGCACCCTGCAGCGAGCCCTCGAGCACGCCAGGCACTTCCTCGATGCGGTCGCGCAACTCGCGCGCCGCCGCCGTCAGCACGCGCTCGGGCACCTCGCCCGACAGCGTCACGACCAGGACGGGGAACTCGGAGATGTTGACCTCTGAGACCACGGGCTCCTCGGCCGCTTGCGGCAGGTCGGCCTTGCCGTCCTGCACCTTGCTGCGCGTGTCCTGCAGCGCGGTGGCGAGATCCGTCTGTGGCTGGAATTCGACCAGCACATAACCGCCGCCCTGGAAGGCGGCCGAGCGCATCTCCTTGAGGCCCTTCAGGCTCTTCAGCTTGGCTTCCATCGGCCGCAGCAGGAGGCGCTCGGAATCTTCCGGCGAGATGCCCTGGTAGATCAGGCTGACATACATCATCGGAATCGGAACGTCCGGTTCCGCTTCCTTCGGCGTCGACTGGTAAGCGACCGCACCGGCAAGGATGAGAAAGACCAGGACCGAAATGGTCAGCCGGGCATTGCTGATTGCAAGTTTGACGATATCCATGATTACTGCGTCCCGGCCGTCGCTTCGCCCAACAGCTTTTGGATGGTCGCCTGGTCCGCTTCGACCGGCTTGACCACTTCGCCTTCCTTCACCAGCTCCTGGCCGGCGACGATGATGCGGGCGTCGGCCGGAATGCCGCCGAGCACCAGGCCGGTCGGCGTGTCGTCGACCAGGTCGATCGGGAAGAACACGACCTTGTCGTCCTTGTCGACGGCGCGGATGCCGAGGTCGCCCTTGTCGCCGAGCGTCACCACCGAGCGCGGCAGCATGACGGCGTCGGTCGGCTGGGCGCTGAGCACGATTTCGGCCGTCATGCCGGCCGGTACGGAACCATCTGCATTCGGGATGGCCACTTCGACCCGGAAGGTACGGGTTGCCGATGATGCATCCCGGCTGATGTAGCGCACGATACCCTCGACGTTCTGGCCGCTGACCAGACGCACATTCGCCTTGTCACCGATCTTCAGATAGCCGAGATCGCGTTCGCTGACCTCGCCGCGCGCAATCACCGGGTCGAGGCTGAGAATAGTAGCCACCTCGCCGCCCTGCATCACGGAACTGCCAAGCTCCACCGGCACCCGGTCGATAACGCCGTCGAAGGGCGCCTTCACCTCGTTGCGGTCGAGTTCGGCTTGCGCTGCGTCCAGTTGCGACTTGGCCAGCGTCAGGTTGGAGCGGGCTGTATCGAGCTGCAACTTGGGCAGATTGCCGGTTTTCATCAGCCGCAGGGCAGCAGCCAGCTCTGCCTCACGCTGCACGACAAGCTGCTTGGCATTGTCGACCGCCGAGATTTTTTCCTCGGCGGCAAGCATCAGGATCAGGTCGCCGGTCTTGACGTGCTGACCCTGCTTGACCGGCAGCTTGTCGATGACGCCGGCGACGCGTGTCGCCAGGACGGCGCGCTTGTCGGCTTCGGTCAGTCCGGAAATGCGGATAGCGCGTGCATAGGTGCGCCGCGGCGGGGTTATGACCGCGACCGTACGTAACGGCGCCTTGGGCTGTTCCGCCTCGGAAGTCCCCGGCTTGGCAGCCCCCTGTTCGCCAGTTTGGGGCTTGCCTCCGTCGGCTGTCTTGGGCTGCTCGACCTCTCCTGCCTTGGGCTTGTTGTCGGCGGACGCGCTGCCGACGGACGAGAACTCGCCTGTCGCCATCCAGCCGGCGAAACCGATGAGCACAACAATGGCTGCAAGCTTGTGAAACCTGAATTTCGGCATCGTTATTTTTCCAGTGCGCGGGGTTCGGCCAGGCCGCATCTTCTACTTGGGGCGCGTCGCCGATATGGGTGCGCGCGAGGCCGTATTCAAATTGCCGTGATCGGCGAAGCGCGCTTCTACCTCAAAGTTGCGGCGCAATATAGTCAGAAAAGTAGATGGATTGTTGCTTTGTTCGCAAAGATGCGGCTGCAGCATCGGCTGTTGATCGCCAAAACAGCGGTATGGCAGCAAGTGTCAGGATAATCGGACAGATTGCGATGTCATCTGCTTTGCGGAGGAGCAAGAGCAATTCCAGGAAAAGTGTGAACGGTTTCCGTCCGGAATTGCGTCAAACAAAAACAAAAAGATAGAGCGGTTCGGCGTTTCCGAAAGGATTGACCGTTCTAGGCCGGACGGCGGGCGGCCTCGGGCTGCTTGCGCGCCGCAAGAAACTCCTTGACCCGGCGGCCCGGCGCGGGCCCGCGTACCGGCTTCAGGCCGTCATTGAGCTCGCCGGACAGATCGATCGTCGGCCGCTTGCCGACGGCGTCGTAATTTTCTTCCAGCCAGTCACTGGCCGCGGTGCGGCCGAGGTCGCGCAGATAGGCAAGGAACGCCCATTCGGCATTGACCTTGGACGATGCCGACAAATCCTTGAACGCTTCGTCGGCATCGATGCGGTGCATGCGTATGTCGCGATATTCGCCGTGCGGCAGTCGGCCGGCGGCGATCAATTCCTTGACGAAGGCGATCGAGCGGAATTCGCGCAACAGCCCGGCATTGAAGGTGATCTCGTCGATGCGGTTTTGAATCTCATTGGCGCTCTTCGGCGTCCCCTCGCGGACCACCGGATTGATCTGAACCAAAAGCACGTCCTCGGTGGCCGCCGTCTTGAAGAACGGGAACAGTGCCGGGTTGCCGCCATAACCGCCATCCCAATAGGGCACGCCCTTGATCTCGACGGCACGGAACAATTGCGGCAAGCAGGCCGACGCCATGACCGTGTCGAGGTCGATCTCGCCGTCCGAGAAGACCCGCAACTGGCCGGTCTCGACATTGGTAGCGGATATGAACAGTTCAATCCACTTGCAGGCGCGCACATTGTCGAAATCGATCTCACGTTCGACCACGTCGCGAAGCGGATTGATGGCGAGCGGATTGGCGACATAGGGCGAAAATACCCGAGACATCGTATCGAACAGGAAATAGCCGGGTGTGTTCTCGATCGACCAATTGCCCCAGGCGACGTCCCAAGGCATGCGCTGCACCGGGCTGAAGCGGCCCTTTGCCGCCACCGCACGCCAGAAATCGTCGAGCTTCCGCCGCGCACCCTCGACGCCGCCGCGGACAAAGCCGTCGGCCAGCGCCACGGCATTCATGGCGCCGGCGCTGGTGCCCGAAACCGCCGTTATATCGAGGCGCCCGTCCTCCAGCAGCCGATCGAGCACGCCCCAGGAAAACGCCCCGTGCGAGCCGCCGCCTTGCAGCGCGATGTTGATCTTCTTTGGCTCTTCCACCTTGCCGTTCTTCGGCATGGCGTGGCCCTTGACACGTGGATGGCTCACTGAGCGGTCCAGCCGCCATCGACAGAGATGTGCGTGCCGTTGATCTGCGCCGCCGCATCCGAGCATAGGAACACTGCCGCCGCCGCAACCTGCTCGACGGTAACGAACTCCTTGGTCGGCTGCTTTTCGAGCATGACCTCGCGGACCACCGTCTCGCGGTCCATCTTGTTGGCCTTCATCTGATCGGGGATCTGCGCCTCGACCAGCGGCGTCAGCACATAGCCCGGACAAATGGCATTGCAGGTGATCTTGTCGCGCGCCAGCTCCAGAGCGACAGTCTTAGTCAAGCCCATAATGCCATGCTTGGCCGAGACATAGGCCGACTTGAACGGCGAGGCGACAAGGCCGTGGGCCGAGGCGACGTTGACGATCCGGCCGCCACCGGCCTGTTTCATCAACGGGATGGCGGCGGCGATGGTGTGGAAGGCCGATGACAGGTTGATGGCGAGGATCGCATCCCACTTCTCGATCGGGAAGCTTTCCACCGGCGCGACATGCTGGATGCCGGCATTGTTGATCAGGATGTCGACCGAGCCGAATGCCTCGGCTGCCTTCGCCACCAAAGCCCGGCACTCGGCCGCCTTTGACATGTCGGCTTTGACATAGGCGGTCTTCACCTTGTGGTGCTTCGCGATCGCGTCTGCGATGGCGTGGTCGTCTGCGGTATCGGAAAAGGAATTGACGACGAGGTTGCAGCCTTCGGCCGCGAGCGCGTGGGCAATAGCCAGGCCGATGCCCGAGGTAGAACCCGTGACTATGGCGGTTTTTCTGGTAGTCAAGGCTGGCTATTCCTTTGAAGTGGGTTCCCGCGGAACCATGTTGCACTGCAGCATATAGGTTCTCTGCCATCCAAGAACAGCGGATGTGTGGAGCAATGACATGAAATTTTTGTCATGAGGACCTCTCTTATCTCGACGAGAGAGGTGTCCGGCACCGGCTATTGCGACCGGTTTCCGCAAGTATGCGAGGGAAAAATCCTCAGGCGACGAGGTCTGGGACCGGCCCGATATAGCGCGACTGCGGCCGGATCAGCCGTCCGCTCGTCTGCTGCTCGCGCGCATGGGCAATCCAGCCGGCGACGCGCCCGGCAGCAAAGACATTGGTGAACGCCTCTTTCGGAAAGCCCGCCGCTTCCAGCAGAAGTGCTGTGAAGAACTCGACATTGGTCTGGAGCGAGCGCGACGGCTTGGCGATGCGAAGCACTTCGAGCGCCGCTTGCTCGACGCTTTCGGCAAACCCCAGCCGGTGGGCGGCTACGCCCTTGGCGCCGAGTTGCCGCACCACCGCTTTCAGCACGTCGGCACGCGGATCGCGCACGCGGTAGATGCGATGCCCGAAGCCCATGATGCGGCGGCCGCGCCCGATCTCGTCACGCAGCCAGCCGGCGGCGTCGCCATGCGCCTCGATCGCATCCAGCATCTCGATCACCGGACCTGGGGCGCCGCCATGCAGCGGCCCCTTGAGCGCTCCGAGCCCGGCCAGCACCGCCGAAGTAAGCCCGGCCTGCGTCGAAGCGACCACGCGCGTGGCGAAGGTCGATGCGTTGAGGCCATGGTCGCAAACCGTCACGAGATAGGCATCGAGTGCCTTCGCCAACTTCGGCGAGGCCGCAATGCCGGTCAGCATCCGCAGCATGTCGGCGGCATGATCGGCCTTGCTATCGGGCGCAATCGGGCTTTCGCCGCGCTGCAAGCGCAGCAAGGCCGGCGTCAGCACGGCAGGTGCTGCAACCAGCCGCAGCGCGTCCGGCAATTTGCCGCCGTCCGGCAGCAGCGCAATGCCGGCGCGCATCGCGCTGTAGATATCGAGGGATGCGAGAAACGGCAGCAAGGGTTCGATCTGCCCGAACACTTCGCTGCGCGCCCGACCGATCGCGTTCGCCAGCTCCTTGTCGTCGGGAAAATCGTCGAAAAAGCCGTCGAACAGCAGATGGACCACCTCGGCGTATTTCCAGCGGCCTGCCAGTTCGGGCAACGAATGGCCCCGGATGGTCAGGCGGCCGCCAAGACCGTCAACATCGGAGAGCACCGTTTCCGCCGCCACCACATCATCGAGCCCATTCGCCATTGGTTTTCTCCTTGACCCTTTCCGCGCGGTAGATAAGGGTTGGCGACTCGATCATCAATCTTGATCAACAGAATCAACATGACAGGACTGACATGACGGAGTGGCTGACGCGGGACGAAGCCCTGGAGCGTCTCAAGGTGCGCGCCCAGACGCTCTATGCCTATGTCAGCCGCGGGCGCATCGGCATGCGGCCGGATGGGGCGGATCCACGCCGTAGCCAGTATCGCGCCGACGACATCGCGGCGCTGGCGAGCCGCCGGGCGCGCGGCCGAAATCCCCAGGCCATCGCCGAAAGTGCAATTGCCTGGGGTGAGCCGGCGATAGCCACCACGATCTCGACCGTTTTGCACGGCCGCCTCGTCTATCGCGGCCAGGATGCGGTTGCACTCTGCGAGGCTGCCACGCTGGAGCAGACGGCAAACCTGCTTTGGGCGTCTGACGCACCAGTGTCGTTCGTGTCGGCGAGCCGCCATGGCAACGGCGCAACTGGCCGGCCGGCCGCCTTCGCGGAATTGGCCGCGTTGGCGGCCACCGGCCGGCCTTCGCTCGGCCGCCGATCAGCTTCGCTCAACCACGATGCGGCCGGCGCCATCGCCGCCCTGGCCCAGGCGCTCGGCGCGATTCCCGGAACCGGTGCCGTGCACGAAAGGCTGGCGCGGGGATGGTCGCTCGATGCGGCCGGCGCAGACTTGATCCGCCGCTCGCTCGTACTGTTGGCCGATCACGAATTGAACGCATCGACCTTCGCCGCGCGGGTCGCCGCGTCCACCGGCGCACCTGTTTCGGCCTGCCTGCTTGCCGGCCTCGCCACGCTCTCCGGTCCGCGCCATGGCGCCGCCGCGGAGGCCGTCATGCTACTGGGCGAGGATGCGCAGAGATTGGGGCCGGATGCGGCCGTCGGACGCTGGCTCGGTCACGACATGCCACTGCCCGGATTTGGCCATCCGCTTTATCCCGAAGGCGATCCGCGCGCCGAACCTTTGCTGGCCGTTATCGATGTCGATGATGGCCTGCTGCGGCTTTGCGATGCGGCCTTTGCGGCAACGGGCATGCGCCCGAACGTCGATTTCGCCTTGGCTGCGCTGACGCGCAGCCTCCGCTTGCCGTCCGATGCGCCGTTCCGTCTGTTTGCGCTCGGCCGCAGCGTCGGCTGGGCCGCGCACGCGGTGGAACAGGTGACAAGCAACGGCCTGATCCGGCCACGCGCCCGCTACCAGGGACCGCTGCCGGAGTTCCATTAGCTGGTGGCGCAATCCCGGTCCCTTTTTTGGGTGCTGGCGGATTTAAGCTTTAGATGGAATGGTCATACGGTTCATGAAAAGTCGGAGAGCCCGCTGCGCGGCCAGGGCTGGCGGCTCGGACGGATGCCATTCCCGGAAATGACCATCGAGCGCCATACGTGCCAACCCATACACGAGTGCACGCGCGGCAAGCACAAGATGATCAAAGTCGGTGTCGGGAGCAAGCCGACCGTGTTGTTGCGCTTGCGTCAGCAAGTCGATCATCCTCCGCCGAATAGCCTCATTCTGATGACGAAGGCTGTCCGACGCTTCAAAATCAATTAGGGTTCTGGAACTGATGATCTGGAAATGCGTGGGGTTGGTAATTGCCCATTCCAGATAGCCTTGTCCGATTGCTTCGAAAGCCTCAATGGGATCTGCGCTGCCGATTTTCGACTGCGCCTTGGCAACAGCCTCTGTCAGCCGATCCATGGCCTGTTCGGCGACCGCGGTTAGCAACGCTGTTTTCGATCGAAAATGCCGGAATGGTGCGCCGGGTGAAACGCCGGCACGTTTTGCGGCTTCGCGTACGGAGACATGCTCGGCTCCCCGTTCCTCGATGATCTCCACGGTTGCCGTGATCAAGGCCTCGACAAGATTGCCGTGATGGTATCGCTTGGCATGTCCGGCTTCGTCGGAATCAGTAGTCTTGGTCATCTCAGCCAAATAGCACGAGAGCGGAATGTAATCGCTGATTATTTCCCTTGTGTTCGAGCACTGCATATGTAATCAGTGTTTACATCGCAACGGAGGTTATCATGTTTCGCATCATCGCAACGACTGCCCTCGCTTTTTCCTTATTGTCGCTCGTGTCTGCCGAGGCCGAGGATCGGCCCACCCTGGAAATCGCCTGGCCGACCGCAGGTTCAGTTGTCGAACTGGGCAATGCTCCTGAGAAGGCGATAGGCGTCGTCGTCAGGAGCAACTTCAGGCTGCTCGCTGCGGGTGAGTGCGGGGAAATCAGCCAATGCGGCCACGTGCATATGAAGATCGATCCCGACGGAGACACCTGCAACATCCCCGGCAAGCCGTACAACAGCATGAACAGCGACTTTGGCGGTGACCTTATCAAGGCCCGTTTCGGCCATTGCCCGAATGCCGCCGGCAGACACGTAATCGGCGTGCTTCTTGCCGATGATCATCACCGGCCCATTCTAGTAGACGGCAAACCTGTTACCGCTCTGGTGACGGTGACCACGAAATAGAGCATGCCACGATGCATAGCATGGATGACATCTCCGCCTTTCGAGACGAAGATGTTTATCACACGGTCTGCTGAAGGAAGTTTCGGCCGGCACTTCGCCAGCCGGCAGTCAGGACATCGTGTCGAGCTTGCGCTGCATCGCGGCGATCTGCTCCTTCAGTTCCTGAAGGTCGTCGGGTTTTTCCGGTGTTTCCTTCCTGGCCGGTTCGGCTGGGGCTGCTGCCGGCGCAGAGCCCGCAGGCGGGAACGGTGTGAACAGCCGCATGGCGTTCTGGAACATTTCCATGTTGCGCCGCGTCTGCTCCTCCAGCACCTTGATCGGCGTGGCGATCTTCATCATGTCCATCGGCGACTTGCCGAGCGCATCTTTCATCTGCTCGCGAAAGCGTTCCTGCTCCTTAGAGAACGCCAGCATTGACTGCTCGAGAAAGCTCGGCACGATCATCTGCATCTGGTCGCCGTAATAGGCGATGAGCTGACGCAGGAACGGGATCGGCAGCATGTTCTGCCCGTCCTTGTTCTCCAGCTCGAAGATGATCTGGGTCAGCACCGGATGCGTGATGTCGTCACCGGTCTTGGCGTCCTGGACAGTAAAGTCCTCGCCTTTTTTGACCATTTCAGCGAGATCCTCAAGCGTCACATAGGTGCTGGTGCCCGTATTGTAGAGACGGCGATTGGCATATTTCTTGATAACAATAGGTTCGTCTTTTGCGGCCATCTGCATCCTCCCCGGACACCGGGCAGCTTAAGTAAGCCGCCGGTAACGATTGCGCCTTTTTAAAGGATATGCGCAAAAGCGTCATGAATCCAAGCAGTTTGTGCAGTGCGGGAACATTTTATGCTGCGCAGCACGGACGGGCCGCCGTTGCAGCGACGTGCTGCATGCTTGCGGCAGTCGGACGCCATGCCCATTTCGGGTTTGACTCGGGTTGTGGAAAGGGCAAGAAAAGTCCCCGACGGCACCCGAAATCGTTCCCCGAAAGCCTGGAGAAGAACATGTCCGCTTCCAACGCCATCGTTGTCGCCAGTGCAGCGCGCACGCCTGTCGGCTCCTTCAACGGCGCCTTCGCCAACACGCCAGCCCATGAATTGGGTGCGGTCGCCGTCAGGGAAGCGCTTGTCCGTGCCGGCGTCGAGGGCAAGGAGGTGGACGAGGTCATTCTCGGCCAGATCCTGACCGCGGCCCAAGGGCAGAACCCGGCGCGGCAGGCGGCTATGGCCGCCGGCGTGCCGCAGGAGGCTACCTCCTGGGGCCTGAACCAGCTCTGCGGCTCGGGCTTGCGCGCCATCGCGCTCGGCATGCAGCAGATCGCCCAGGGCGACGCGAGGATCATCGTTGCCGGCGGCCAGGAATCGATGTCGATGGCTCCGCATGCGCAACATCTGCGCGGTGGCGTCAAGATGGGCGACTTCAAGCTGATCGACACCATGATCAAGGACGGCCTGACCGATGCGTTCTACGGCTATCATATGGGCAACACCGCGGAGAACGTCGCTCGCCAGTTCCAGATCACCCGCGACGACCAGGACCAGTTCGCACTGGCTTCCCAGAACAAGGCCGAGGCCGCGCAGAAAGCCGGAAAATTCAAGGACGAGATAGTTGCCTTCACAGTCAAGGGCAGGAAGGGCGACACCGTAGTCGACCAGGATGAATACATCCGCCACGGCGCGACAATCGATGCCATGACCAAGCTCAAGCCGGCCTTCGACAAGGAAGGCACGGTGACGGCAGCTAATGCCTCCGGCATCAACGACGGCGCCGCAGCTGTGGTGCTGATGACCGAAGCGGAAGCCGCAAGGCGCGGCATCACACCTCTGGTGCGTATCGTTTCCTGGGCGACCGCCGGCGTCGACCCGCAGATCATGGGGACGGGACCGATCCCCTCTTCGCGCAAGGCGCTGGCCAAGGCCGGCTGGTCGGTCGGCGACCTCGATCTGGTCGAAGCCAACGAGGCCTTCGCCGCGCAGGCCTGCGCCGTCAACAAGGACATGGGCTGGGACCCGGCGATCGTCAACGTCAATGGCGGCGCCATCGCCATCGGCCATCCGGTCGGTGCCTCGGGCGCCCGCATCTTCAACACGCTGGTCTACGAGATGCGCCGCAGAAGTGCCAAGAAAGGTCTTGCCACGCTGTGCATCGGCGGCGGTATGGGCGTTGCCATGTGCGTGGAAGCATTGTGATGAGATAGGCGATACGAGTAGGATGCTGGTGCAAAGCGAGTAGGGAATAGAGGGCAAACCCCACCGCTTCAACGCGCAGCCATCTGCATTTCCCGGGAGGACACATGACAAAGGTTGCAATCGTCACAGGCGGGTCGCGCGGCATCGGCGCGGCGATATCGGTCGCCTTGAAGAGCGCCGGCTATTCGGTGGCCGCAAACTACGCGGGCAACGAGGATGCGGCGGCAAAGTTCAAGGCAGCGACCGGCATCCCGGTCTATAAATGGTCGGTCGCCGACTATGAAGCCTGCACTGCCGGCATCAAACAGATAGAGGCCGATCTCGGTCCCGTCTCGGTGCTGGTCAACAATGCCGGCATCACCCGCGACGCGATGTTCCACAAGATGACGCGCGAGCAATGGAAAGAGGTCCTCGACACCAATCTTTCCGGCGTCTTCAACATGACGCATCCGTTGTGGGGTGGAATGCGCGACCGCAAGTTCGGCCGCATCATCACCATCTCCTCGATCAACGGCCAGAAAGGCCAGGTCGGCCAGGTCAATTATTCGGCTTCGAAGGCCGGCGATATCGGCTTCACCAAGGCACTGGCCCAGGAAGGCGCGCGCGCCGGCATCACCGTCAACGTCATCTGCCCCGGCTATATCGCCACCGAGATGGTCAAGGCGATGGACGAGAAGGTGCTCAACGAGCGTGTCATCCCGCACATCCCGGTCGGCCGTCTCGGCGAGCCGGAGGAGATCGCGCGCTGCGTCGTCTTCCTCGCATCTGACGACGCCGGTTTCATCACCGGCTCGACCATTTCAGCCAATGGCGGCCAGTACATTAGCTGAGGCTTGGGATGTCGCGGATGCCCCCGTACCGGCCCGACGGCAGGTACGGGCAGATAACCGGGCTGTCACGCGGCAAGCTTCAGCGCTGGGCTGGCTTCAGGCTGGGTTCGGGTAATTGAACCTGCCTTGCACGCGGGTGCCGGCAGACGGGCAAGCGGCGCCCGACTGAGGCCCGACAGCTTCAATGCGATGCGGCGCTTCAGGAATGGTGTGAGGTTCAGCACCGACAGCACGAGGTTGCGAACGAACCGCTTCACCGGACTGCGGGCAAGCGCCATGCCGGTCATCATGCCAGCCAGGTCAAGCACCTCTTGGGCTGCCGGGCGTCGCAGCGTTTCATAGAGTTCGAGCTCCGCTTCGGGGCGCACGCCGTTCACCACGTCGCCAAGCAATTGGCCAAGCACGACCGCGTCGACGATGCCGGTATTCATGCCTTGCCCTCCCGCCGGACTGTGCACGTGCGCGGCATCGCCCATCAGGAACAACCGGCCCTTGCGGTATGACCGGACCAGGCGGTGATGCACGCGAAACCGCGAGCTCCACGACAGGTCGAGCACGCGGGTTCTTTCTTTGGTCGGCCCACGGCTGTCGAGCAGCACCTGTATGTCTGCGACTGCGGGTTTTTCCGGTGCATCGTCCATTGTCGCGACGACGCGGTACGATCCGTCTGGGAGCGGCGCCACCACCACCAGTCCGGCTGGCGCAAAGAACAGCGACACTTCGGTTGGCCCAACCGGCCAGTCGAGACGAACGTCGGCGAGAACGAACGACGCCTCATAGGCCGCGCCGTCGAACTCTATGCTGGCCGAGTTGCGCACCAGGCTGTGCATGCCGTCGCCGCCAACGACGTAACGTGTCGATATGATCTTCTCGCGGCCGTTTTCGACCACCGTCACGCGCGCACCGTCAGTGTCCTGAAGCACCGCTTTGGCCTCGACCATGCGGTGGATCACGCCGCCCAGGGCCGTAATCCGCTCGGCAAACACCTGCTCGGTGAGATTCTGAGGCAGCATCATCAGATAGGGATGCCTCGACGGAAGCTTTCCGAAATCGAGCTTGAGCAGTGCCCGGCTGCGATCTCGGATGGCGAAATTCTGCAGCTTCAGGGCAAGTTCGCTCAGCCGCTGCGTGACGCCCAGAGGCTCCAGCGCTTCCAGCGTCTGAGCGTGGATGACGCCGGCCCGCGAGGTCTGAAGGCCCTCCCCAAGCCTGTCGATCAGAACATGGTCGACCCCGGCCTGGTGCAGCACGATGGACAGCGCCAAGCCGGTCGGGCCGGCGCCGATAATCAGGACTTCCGTTGTATCTGGCAACATTTTCTCTCTCCATTTATCAACACATGTTGACTTTCTAGTCGAAGCCATTGCATTTGTCAACAACCGTTGGCATAGGGATTTCATGAGCGAGAATCAGCAGAAGAAAACCAGCAAGTCGGACCGCACCCGCGCCCAGATCCTCGAAGCCGCGAGGCTGCTGTTCGCCAGGCACGGCTATGACGGCGCCTCCATCCGCGACGTCGCGGCCCACGCCTCGATCGATCCGGCCATGGTGATCCGCTATTTCCGCAGCAAGGACGAGCTATTCGCCAGAGCGGCGGTCGTCGACCTGAGATTGCCGGCACTGCGGGTGATCGATCGAACCGCCATCGGCAAGACACTGATCAGGCGATTTCTCGAAATCTGGGAAGATCCGGCCAACGGTACCGGCATGGCAATTCTGCTGCGGTCGGCGACGTCGAACGAATTCGCCGCCGAAAAGTTGCGCGATGTATTTGCCAACCAGGTGAGGCCACTGGTTGCGGCGGTCGCTGATCCCGCCGATGCGGGCCGGCGGGCCGGGCTCATTTCCAGCCAGCTGCTGGGTTTGGCGATGTGCCGTTACCTGCTGCGCCTACCACCGGTCGTCGCCCTGTCTCACGAAGAAATCATCCAGACCGTCGGCCCTACATTGCAGCGCTATGCCGTCGGAGAGGATGTGCCTTGAACAAGCCGTTCAGCGTGGGGCCGAGTCTGAGCCTCATGCGGCAAGTGCGCCGACCGATGGCCATGACGCCGGTGTGTGCCGAACCAGCACGCAAAGGTTAATGGCCGCTGCGCAGCCTGTGCACAATCCGTCCCGCAGCCTGTGGATTCTCGGTGGAGAAGCTGTTCACAACACAACATGTTGCGGTGAACAAACCAAGAAACTTCGGCTATCTCTGATTCGTCGCCGATTCGTTCCGGCTTTGAGCGGAACGTTAACGACGAGAGCTGAAAACGCCCTCGAAATGATTAAAGCGCGTTAGGAAACATCAATAATTTCATAATGTTGTGCGAAGCAGATTGGCCACCCACGACCATTCACCGGCAAAGGTTAACCATGGTGCTCGCCTGGATGCCGCTTGCATGAATCGGGCCAGTTCCCGTGATTCAGCATGTGGTGAGGTACGCCGGCAGAAAACCCAGATGTAGCCGTGAACAAAACCTGAATCGGCGAGAGTCAGTGATTCGTCGCTGATTCGTTCCAGACTCGTTCCAACTGTTAATCGGGAACAGATTTTCTGGCTTTGAAGCGACCAATCGGCCTGCCCTCGGCACATTCCGCTTTCGCTTCGCGCCCGAAATCCCTATGTGTCGCCTGTCATACGCGGCCAATATGGGCGCGCTCCCGACAATGCGAGGCGGAGAGCCTTATTTCCAGGCCGATGAACATCCATCCGAAACACACTGAACCGCTGATCCTGACCGGCCGAGACGTGACGGCCGTGCTCGGCCCGACCAACACCGGCAAGACCCATCTCGCCATCGAACGCATGGTGGCTCATGAAAGCGGCGTCATCGGCCTGCCGCTCAGGCTGCTTGCCCGCGAGGTCTATGCGCGCGTCTGCGAGAAGGTCGGCGCCCACAAGGTTGCGCTCATCACCGGCGAGGAAAAGATCCAGCCGGCTGGCGCGAAATACTCGGTCTGCACCGTGGAAGCGATGCCGCGCGAGACCGACGCCGCCTTCGTTGCCATCGACGAGGTCCAGCTCGCCGGCGATCTCGAACGCGGCCACATCTTTACCGATCGCATTCTGCATCTGCGCGGCCGCCAGGAGACGCTGCTGCTGGGCGCGGCCACCATGCACGGCATCCTGCAGCGCTTGCTGCGGGGCGTGTCGGTGGTGACCCGGCCACGGCTATCGCATCTTGCTTATGCCGGCTCGAAGAAGCTGACCCGCCTGCCGCGGCGCACCGCGATCGTCGCCTTCTCGGCCGACGAGGTCTATGCCATTGCCGAGCTGATCCGCCGCCAGCAAGGCGGTGCCGCCGTCGTGCTCGGCGCACTCAGCCCGCGCACCCGCAACGCCCAGGTGGCGCTGTTCCAGTCGGGTGACGTCGACTACCTCGTCGCCACCGACGCCATCGGCATGGGCCTCAACCTCGACCTCGACCACGTCGCCTTCGCCCAGAACCGCAAATTCGACGGCTACCAGTACCGCAACCTAACGGCGGCCGAACTCGGCCAGATTGCCGGCCGCGCCGGCCGGCACCTGCGCGACGGCACCTTCGGCGTCACCGGCCAGGTCGATCCGCTGGATGAGGAACTGGTCAAGAAGATCGAGGCGCATGATTTCGATCCGGTGAAAGTGCTGCAGTGGCGCACCGCGCATTTCGATTTCGCCAACCTCGATGCGCTGAAACGCTCGATCGAGACCAACGCCCCGGTCGAAGGCCTGACGCGCGCACTGCCGGCCGTGGACGCGCAGGCGCTCGAGCATCTGTCGCGCGACGAGGACGTCCGGGCACTCACCACCGATGCCAGACGCGTGGCGCTGCTATGGGAAGCCTGCGCGCTGCCCGACTACAGGAAGATCGCGCCGGCCCAGCACGCCGACTTGATCGCCTCCATCTACATGGACCTTGCCAGGCATGGCCATGTCGACGAGAACTACATGGCCGAGCAGGTCCGCCGTGCCGACACCACCGAAGGCGACATCGACACGCTGTCGCACAGGATTGCCCAGATCCGCACATGGACCTTCGTTTCCAACCGACCCGGCTGGCTGGCCGATCGGGCACACTGGCAGGAAAAGACGCGCGAAATCGAAGACAGATTGTCGGATGCGCTGCATGAGCGGTTGACGAAACGTTTTGTAGACCGCAGGACTTCCGTCCTCATGCGGCGCCTTAGAGAAAACACGATGCCTGAAGCCGAAATCAGCCCAACCGGAACCGTCCTCGTCGAAGGCCATCATGTCGGCGAGCTGCAGGGTTTCCGCTTTACCGCCGACCAGAGCGCCGGCGGCGAGGACGCCAAGGCGGTGCGGGCGGCGGCGCAGAAGGCGCTTGCCGCCGAGTTCGAGGCGCGGGCCGAGCGCTTCGGCGCCTCTGCCAATGGCGACATCGCCCTGGGTTCGGATGGCACGCTGCGCTGGATCGGCGCGCCGATCGGCACGCTGGTCGCCGGCGAAGACGCTTTGAAGCCGCGTCTTGTCCTGCTGGCCGACGAGCAGCTCACCGGTCCGGCCCGCGACAAGGTTGCGGCGCGCGCCGAGCGCTTCGTCAATTTCCAGATCGAATCCCTGCTGAAGCCTCTGGTCGACCTTAAGAATGCCGAGCAGATCACCGGCATCGGCCGCGGCATCGCTTTTCAGCTTGTCGAGCATTTCGGCCTCATCAACCGTCGCGACATCGCCGACGAGATGAAGTCGCTCGACCAGGAAGGCCGCGCGGCGCTTCGCCGCCTCGGCGTGCGCTTCGGCGCCTACCATGTCTTTGTGCCGGCGCTGATCAAGCCGGCGCCGGCCGGGTTAATCACGCTGCTGTGGGCGCTGAGAAACGACGGCAAGGACAAGCCCGGCTTCGGCGATGTCGTTCACGCACTGGCCTCCGGCCGCACGTCGGTGGTCATCGATCCGACCTTCGACAAGACCTTCTACAAGCTTGCCGGCTACCGCAATCTTGGCCGGCGTGCTGTACGCGTCGATATTCTCGAGCGGCTGGCCGACCTGATCCGGCCGGCGACCAACTGGAAGCCGGGCCTCGGGCCTCGCCCCGACGGCGCCTATGACGGCCAGTCCTTCATGGTGACGCCGCCGATGATGTCGATCCTCGGCGCGACCGCCGACGACATGGAAGAAATCCTGAAGGGGCTCGGCTATCGCGCTGATGCCAAACCGGCGGCCGAGGTCAAGGCGCGGCTCGAAGCACAGGACAATGCCGCGCGCGAAGCGGCCGCTGCAAAGCAGGCGGCTGAAGACGCAACACGAGTCGAGCAGGCGAGGATGGCGGAAGCATCTGCCGCGGCAGAGCTGCCGGCGGAGGCTTTGGAACCCGTGTCGAATGCGGCTCCCGTTGCGGAGGCGGCGGCCGAAGCTGTAACCGAAGCGACGGCAGAGCCTGTCGCGGAAGCTCCAGCCCCTGAAGCTGCGGCAGAAGTCACGCAAGAGATCCTGCCCACCGCCGAAGCGGTTGCAGAACCAGCGGCCGAGCCAAGGGCGGCGGAACTTGGGGCGGAAACTGAGGCTATGGCACCGGCAGAGCCGCCGATCTTCGAAACGACGGAAGCATCGCCGGCCGAACCTGCAGCGACGGCGGAAGCAGTCGCCGACGACGCTGCCCCGGAGGCGGAGGAGCCAAAACCTATCCTGTTGTGGCGGCAGGGTCGATTCGACCAGCGCCCGCGTCATCGCCAGCATGACAACCGCCCCCGGGACAATCAACGGGGCAATCGCGCGCGCAATGGTCAAGCTGCGCCGGACAGTCGCAGCGATGCGCCGGTAGATGCGGGCGGGCAACCGACACCAGGCGACCGGGCCGCCCGTCAGGGGCGCCACGACCCGCGTGACGGCGCCGGCAAACCGCGCTTCGATCGCAGCAAGTTCAAGCCTAAACCGCAAGGCGAGGCTGGAGAGCAGCGCGCCGGCAAGCCACAAGGCGACCGCCCCGACCGGCGCGAAAACCGGCCCGACTGGAAGGCTGGCCGGCAGGACGGCAAAGGCAGCGCCCAAGGCGCAAAGCCCGCCTTCCAGCCGAAACCGCGTGAGGAACGCCCGGTCCGCTTCGACCCGGACTCGCCCTTCGCCAAGCTCGCCGCCTTGCGCGACCAGCTGAAGAAGTAAGCTGCTCGTCCAATGGTCACTGATGCCCGCCAGCGCATCGACAAGTGGCTGTTCTTCTCGCGCGCGGTAAAATCGCGCACGCTGGCAGCCAGGCTGGTCGTCGCCGGACGCGTCCGCATCAATCGCGACAAAGCAGCGCAGGCCTCCGATACGGTCCGGCCGGGCGACGTTTTGACCATCACGCTGGAGCGGCGGATCTTCGTCTGGAAAGTCCTTGGCACCGGCGTACGGCGTGGCCCGGCAGAAGAGGCCCGCCTGCTCTACGAGGACATGTCGCCGCCCGCCGCGCCCAAGGGCGAGGGGCTTCCGGATGCGGTGCCGCCGTTGCGCGAGGCCGGCAGCGGTCGCCCGACGAAGAAGGAACGCCGCCGGACCGACCACCTGCTCGGCGACGATTGAGCAAGGTCGAACGCCCGCTTTGCCGGCCTTCCGGAATTCCATTCCGGAAACCGCGGCACCGCTGGCAGGGGCCGCCCTTGCCACCAGCGGACAAAGGCGTTACCTCACCAAAAAAGCCCAACAAAATGGGACGTCCCGGAGCCGACCAATGACCTATGTCGTGACCGACAATTGCATAAAATGCAAATACATGGACTGCATCGAGGTCTGTCCGGTCGACTGCTTCTACGAAGGTGAGAACATGCTCGTCATCCACCCGGACGAGTGCATCGATTGCGGCGTCTGCGAACCGGAATGCCCGGCCGACGCGATCAAGCCCGATACCGAACCGGGCCTCGACAAATGGCTGCAGATCAACACCGAATATGCCGAGAAATGGCCCAACATCACCGCCAAGAAGGAGCCGCCGGCCGACGCTAAAACTTTCGATGGCGAAACTGGCAAGTTCGAGAAATATTTCTCCCCTGAGCCCGGCGAAGGCGACTGACGAGCCGGCCAGCTGCGGCGGCCTGACGCCGCTTAACAGACGTGATACATTAACTGCCTTGACAGGCGGCGACGGCGCGTGGCCTTCGCGCGTGCAGCAAAACCTTGATTCTTCCGACTTTTTGTGTTATATCAGCCAAACATGCCGGTGACACAACGTCGATTTATGGCGCAAACGCCCCAAATCACTGAAAGGTGAATTTCTCAATCCGGACCAGAGCGATCTGGGGCAGGCGGTCGCAATGTTGCGATTTGCCGGTCCTGGCCTTTCCGGTGAGTTCATCGTTGTGTGGCTAAGGACCGGTCACCCCGGTCGCACGAGTTCGGGCCGGCACGATGCCGGTACCACAACAAGGAGTTCAGGGCGTAATGGCAACGATCACCCCGCAGAAGAAGTCCACCGCAGCGCGCCACGGTTTCAAGACCGGCGAGTACATCGTCTATCCGGCGCATGGTGTCGGCCAGATCGTCTCGATCGATGAGCAGGAAGTCGCGGGCCACAAGCTGGAGCTGTTCGTCATCGACTTCCAGAAGGACAAGATGCGCCTCAAGGTGCCGGTCGCCAAGGCGACCTCGATCGGCATGCGCAAGCTGTCGGAAGAGGATTATGTCGAGCGCGCGCTGAAGGTCGTGCAGGGCCGCGCCCGCGTCAAGCGCACCATGTGGTCGCGCCGCGCCCAGGAATATGATGCCAAGATCAACTCCGGCGATCTGATCTCGATCTCGGAAGTGGTGCGCGACCTCTATCGCGCCGACAACCAGCCGGAGCAGTCCTATTCCGAGCGCCAGCTCTACGAGGCGGCCCTCGACCGCATGGCCCGCGAGATCGCGGCCGTCAACCGCATGTCGGAGACCGAAGCGGTGCGCCTCATCGAGGTGAACCTCAACAAGGGGCCCAAGCGCGGCGCCAAGGCCGACAACGAGGAAGCCGAGCAGGAAGAAGCTGCCTGAGCCTTTTCGCCTTCGAATTCAGAAAAACCCGGCCTCGCGCCGGGTTTTTTGTTTTGGCTGACCGGTAATGGCCATTCTAGAGCGGTTCCTGATTTGACGGAATCGAAGGGGATTCCCGATCAGTCGGTTCTGTGATTCAAGATGCTGGCTGGAGTGGAGGCC
>NZ_JAMYMW010000011.1:0-223374 GCF_040318745.1 Mesorhizobium sp. M1027
TGACCATCAAGAGCCGCCCATCCGTATCGACGGCAACGTGTCGCTTGCGGCCGACAATCTTCTTGCCGGCGTCGTAACCCTTGTTCCAGCTTGCGGAGCCTTGACAGACTGGCTGTCGATCACCGCCGACGGGCTCGCCTCGCGTCCGGCCCGCTCACGATCCAGGATCAGCGCCACATCGTGGACGGTCTGGAACAGAAACCGCCGCGCCAGCTCTCGAAACCAGCCATAGACCGTCTGCCAGGGTCCAAAGTGGATCGGCAGCATCCGCCAGCCGCAACCCGAACGGACCAGGTAGCGCACCGCATTGATCACCTCGCGAAAATCAACCTCGCGCGGACGGCCACGCCGCCCAGGCTTGGGCATCAGCGGCGCGAACTGCTCCCACTCCTCATCCGTCAAATCAGACGGGTAGCGCAAGGTCTTCTTGGCGGATCTGGGCCATCCGGCCACGGCTCTGTCCGCATCCAAAGCTTGAATCATAACCCAGCCCCAGACGGAACCCATAGTCAGCCGATTTTCAAAACGGTCTCTGAGAAGCTGCTATACATCAATAGACATTACGATCCGAAAGCACCAGTACAGCGGTTGTCCAAATTATCTTGAGATCGAGCTGCACGCTCCAGGACTGTATGTACCAGAGGTCATGCTCTACGCGTTTTTCCATCCTCCACAGCTCCTTCGTTTCCCCTCGAAAGCCATTGATCTGAGCCCAGCCTGTCAAACCGGGTTTTACACGATGGCGATAAGCATAGCTCGCAATAATCGCACTATAGGTATCGTCATGAGCGACGGCGTGGGGTCGCGGCCCCACGAGGGACATTTCCCCCCGAAGCACATTAAATAACTGCGGCAGCTCGTCGATATTTGACTGGCGCAATATTCGGCCAAGTCGGGTAACCCGCGCATCATTACGCTGAGCCTGGCGAATTTCCGCACCGTTCTCCTGCACGGTCATTGATCGGAACTTGTAAATATTGAATGGCTTACCACAAAAACCCCGCCGCGTCTGCCGAAACAGCACTGGGCGACCGCTCTCGAGCGCGATGGCACACGCGACTACGGCCATCAACGGAAACAGGAAGAGCAGTAGCAGTGATGCAAAGGCAATGTCGAATAACCGCTTCAGCAGGCGTTCGGCAGGCCTCAAAGGCGCGCGCTGGACTTCGAAGGCTCGCTGCCAGCCGGTGTGCAGCGAGCATCCGGCCAGAATCTTGTCTATGTAGGCATCGGCGAAAAGATAGATCGGCAGCGGGAGGCGGGACATTTCGTCCAGGATGCCTGCGATCAACTTCCGCTGATCCCAAGAGCAAAAGAGATAAACTGCCCCATACGGGTCACTACGGAACGCAGCCTGCGCAGCTGCGACGGCGGCTTGCACCGGTCGTGCTGCGATCGTGCCATCATGGTTCTCGATGTTCGAAACACCGCAAACCGCGATGCCCTGTTGCCCGAGCTTGCCGATTATCCCCTTTTCCATTCCAGGACCGCCAGCGTAAAACAGATAAACTGTGCGCAGGACGAGCTTCTCGGCGGCCAGAAGCCGTTTCAGCACACGCGCTAGAACCACGTGGCCAGGCAGCAGGGTTGGGAATCCGACCGCAAACGCCAGCGTCAAGGAACCGCGGGAGAACGTCGACGTCGTCTTCGTGAGAAAGGCGAGCCAGAGAATTGAAAAGAAAACGAATAACCACCCGGTGAAGAGTGTTTTGATCACGCGGTGATCGTCCAGGATGCCACTGATCGTGTAGGCGCCTCTGGCCCCCATGAATGCGACAAGCAATAGGCCGGCGGTAACACTTAGATAAATCGTCTCCCAAATATCTGGCGGGCTCACGCCGACGTACCTATGATAGACGTCATTTGACGCAAGAAGTATCGTCTCTCCAAGGAGGAAATCAGCAGTTGCAAGAAACACGCAAACTGCTCCCACAGGAAGCCGTAGCGGTTCTACGCTCCGCTTCAAGAACGCACGCGACGCCTGGGTTGGTGCATGCCGCATGGAGACAAGCCCCCGAATCCTGTTGTATCCCTTCTCCTTCTTGGGGCATGGCACACGCCGTCCCATAGAAGGGGGTTATCCCAACGGCTTTCAGTCGATCACATTTGATTTAAACTCTCTCAGAGACAGGGTCGCTGTTACCCCGGGCACATAGGAGTGCCTATTTTATGCTATCCTAATATGGTAACACTTCTGTCTGAGCGCTCTTGCGCGAGAACGGCCCGAAATCGGGCTCGTTCTAAGAGGTAGTCAAGGCAACGCTTTTGGGGACCGGGGCGCTTTACCCTATCAGGGGGGCAGGAGCCATGGCAGATTGCGGCGCTGAGGTCCGGGTCAAACAGCTCGATAAAATACGCTTATTTCAGCAATTTGACCCAAGTATTCTTAGTGAACTGGCGAAAGTGGCCATTCTACGAAGGGTTCCGAAGAATAAAGTCTTAACTCGCCTTGGCGACGTGCCAATTTATATTTACTACATAATTCAAGGAAAAATTCGGCTTAGTGCTCCCATCTCGGATGGACGTGAATTCATCTTTGCAGATCTTGGTCCCGGTGACACTTTCGACCTGACTAGGTTGTTCATCACGCGAAGAAGTAACATGAATGCTGAGTCAGTTGCGGACAGCGACTTGCTGCAAATCGAAGTAGCTTTCATGGTTAGGGTCTTCGACAAACACCCCGATCTCGCATTAAAGGTGATCCCGTACTTGTGCGAAGCAACCCACGACGCGCAGGAGCGAGTGATCCAAAGTGCGGCCAGTGCCCTATCCACTCGATTGGCGAGCACGCTCTTGCGATTGACAGAGAGGCCGCACAGCACGACTACCGTGGATAGAGCTCTGAGTATCCACATTTCGCAGACCGACCTCGCGGCAATGGTCCCGGCTTCTCGAGCGAAAGTGAATCGTTGCCTGAGAGAATGGGAACGGCGGTATATGACCCGATACGACCACGGCTCGCTGACGATCCTCAATCGCGCCGCGTTAGAGTCTGTTGCTCTTGGCGAGATCGCCTTTGATCGTTCAATGATGCATATCCCACGTGCTCGAGCATCTCCGTGGCATGCTCCGGGGAGACAATGAAACCGGAAGTGGTGCCGGTCGTCCTCGCATCCCTCGGTAAAGTCCTTCTCGTCGGCGTCGTAAGTCGCCGCACCGGACATATGCGCCTTCTCACCGGCGTCAGCGCCAATGAGACAGAATTGGGTTAATTGAGAGCGCAGGGTTTCTGAGTCATCGGAGCCTTTCAAAGGCGCAGAAGGTTTTCGCGCATGGATTCCGTCGGCCAGTCGCGCATGGGCCGGCTGCACGGGGGCCGTCGCGACAAACTCGAAATCAGCCCGAACCCTGAGGGCCGGCCGTCGGCCTAGCGCGGTGGCGCCGGCACCGCCCTGGTCGGCGACGCGGCGACAATGGCGGAGCGGATCGACGAATACCGCGCATTGGGATCGATACCTTCATCCTGCCCGACTATCCGCATCTGGAGGAAGCCTATCGCTTCGGCGAACTGGTGCTGCCGCTTTTGCCGCTCGATCACGAGGTTTCGACGCGGCCAACGGCCGTGAACATGGGGCCGTTCGGCGAGACGTGGCTGGCGACCATCGGCCGTCGGCGCTGCGCGCGAGCCAGTCTTGGGCGTGCGTCGTCTGCTTCCAAGCGTCGTGATGAGGGGAGCGGGCCTTAAGACTACCGGTAACAAGATGCGGCTCAGTTTTTTCAGATCACTACGATCAGTGAATGTCGGTATCGGTGGTTGCGCGTCCCTGATTTGAACCTGCGCCGGCCAAGAGCCGATAACTATCAGGCAGCACGTTTGATGGTCCTCTTGCTCAGCTTTACGACGAAAGCGTTCCCCTTCTTTATGGATGGCTACCGTTTTCCGGCATGTAGTTCCAAGTGGGGCCGCCAGACGGGTACGCAGGGGTAATCCTGCGTGATCAAGATAGGTCGAGATGAATGTGCACCAGCCTCACGGTTGATCGCGACATTCGCGAACCCGTCTGCTCGCAATCGCATTGCGCGTGTCTGCTTTCCGGTGCAGGGCCAATGTTCGTACAGGCGTAATCCCGCCGTGTGCATGTCTTTTCAAGATGCCGCCGCCGAATCTAGGGTGAGGGCTTTGCAGGCCTAGGGGAGGGCAGGGCGCTACGCTAACTTATACCAACGGCCCTCATAAATGACCTGAATGTGCCCACTTCCGCATTCCGATTGAGGTGATTGCGTCGGGCTTTGCGGCAAGCCTTTTCCATGCGTCGCAGGCAGCGTCGATGATGTCGCCATATGTGTCGAAGACGCGGTTGGAGAGGAAGTTGGCGCGCAGATATTGCCAGACCTGCTCGACCAGATTGAGCTCCGGAGAGCGCGATGGCAGCAGGATCGGCGTGATGTTTTTTGGCCAGACGAGATTGCCGGTGGTGTGCCATCCGGCTCGGTCCAGCAGCAGCACGGCGTGAGCGACATCGCGGTGGAGAGAATGCCAGACCGCTCGTTGTCGGATTTGTTCAAGAGCTCGCGCGCCGTTGAGGCGACGACGGGATGCGGGCCGATCTCTCCGAGATGCGGCGTCGTCATCATCGCTGCCAGAGTGGTCTCGATCGGCCGCTTTGGGTCTGACAGGAATCCCGCGACGCCGGCCAGCGTCTTGTCGGGCTCGGAGTAGAGTACGTGCAGGATCGCCCCGACGAGCAGTGAGTGGCTGGTCTTCTCCCGGTGATTGCGCTTTTCGAGCGAGCCTTCGGGATCGACCAGCACGTCGGCGACATTCTGGACGTCACGCACCTCCCACTCGCCGCGGCGCACTTCGAGAAGCGGGTTGTAGGCGGAGGACTTCCTGTTCGTGGGATCGAACAGCAGCACCCGCCCGTGCCTGGCGTGCCTGGCGCGAAAGCCTGCAGCGAGCTGCCAGTTCTCACCCTTGATATCGTGCACGATGGCCGAGCCCGACCTGGTGAGAAGCGATGGCACGACGAGGCCGACGCCTTTGCCGCTTCTCGTCGGCGCGAAGCACAGAACATGTTCCGGCCCGTCGTGACGGAGATAATCGCGATCGAACATGCCGAGTACCACGCCGTCAGCCCGAGCAGACCGGCGGACTTGACCTCATTCGGTTTCGCCCAGCGCGCCGATCCGTATGTCTCGACGTTCTTCGCCTCGCGCGCCCGCCAGACCGAGATGCCGATCGCCACGGCGATGGAGATGAAGCCGCCAGAGGCGGCGATGAATGCGCCCTCGACGAAGATCGGTGGCGCATAGGTGGCAAAGGTCCTCAGCGGTTCAAATCGGGACTAGCCCTTGCGAGCCGTCGCCAACTAGGGTCAGGACCCATTAATTTGTTGAGTTGATCTCTGTTGGGTGATTCAAGGTGGCAGGAGGTGCCGCCTTGAGTGATTTGCTGATGTTGACGCCGGAGCAGATGCGCCGGATCGAGCCCTATTTTCCTTTGTCGCATGGTGTGCCGCGTGTAGATGACCGCCGGGTGCTGAGCGGCATCCTGTTCGTGATCCGCAATGGTCTTCGCTGGCGAGATGTCCCTTCCGACTACGGTCCGCACAAGACTATCTACAACCGCTTCATCCGCTGGAGTCGGCTGGGTGTGTTCAACCGCATCCTGGCGGAACTGGCCGCGCAGGGCGGCGAAACGGACAATCTGATGATCGATGCCACCCATCTCAAAGCGCCTCGCACTGCCGCCCGCCTCCTTAAAAAGGGGCTCTATCCCGATGTATCGGACGCAGCCGAGGCGGACTGACCACCAAGCTGCAAGTGGTCTGTGACGGCAAGGGACGTCCGCGGCTGCTGCATCTGAGCGAAGGGCAGGCCAATGATCACAAGACTGCTGCGGCAGTGATCGAGGATTTGCCCGCCGCCAAATCCCTGCTCGCCGATCGGGCCTACAGTTCAGCGGCCTTCCGCCAGGCGCTCGTCGAGCGCGGTATCACGCCATGCATCCCACCCCATGCCAAGCATCGTGTTCAGCACAGCTACGATCCTGTCCTATACCGACAACGCCACAGGATCGAGAACATGTTCGCACGCCTCAAAGACTGGCGACGCATCCACACCAGATACGACCGATGTGCTCACACCTTCCTGTCGGCGATCGCCTTCGCTGCAGCCTTCATCCTCTGGATCAATGAGTCCTGACCCTAGCGGGGCTCCTTCCACCTCGGCAGGTCATTTCAGGTCGCGACAGCCTAACGCGGAACGCGCACGCAAGTGCAGTTCTCTCGGTGGCTGCTCTCCACAAGTACCCTACAGATTCGGCCGCGGGCGGGGATCGTTTCCGTGCGTGTCTTGCGCATTCAGCGTGGTTAAGACACGGTGGCAGCGGGGACGGCGGTGGTACGACCTGCTGTAGTGAGGGAATAGATGAACAAGCCCCGCATTTTCCTTGGCTCGTCGGGAGCGCAGATGAAGCTGGTGCAGGCGCTTACGCGCGGCCTCGAAGACGTCGCGCATGTCGATCCCTGGACGACATCCTTCAATCCAGGCACGACCACGCTGACCCGTCTCCTCGAGCTTACGCGTGAAGTGGACTTCGCGGCGTTCGTGTTCGCCCGCGACGACTGGACGACGGCCAGCCTGCACGCTTCCCCTTCCGCTGGTTCCGGCCAGGCTTCTCCGCGCGACCATGTCGTCTTCGAAGCCGGTCTTTCAGCAGCGTCCTCGGCTCGCGCCGAACCTTCATACTGCATGCGAGGGGTTCGAAGCTTCCGACCGATCTCCTCGGATTGACGTGCGTACGATACGGCGAAGCGACAAAGGCTGCCGAGATGAGGACCATCAACCAGAAGCTTCGAAAGGCGATCGAGAGCGAGGGCCGCGTCGCACGCATTGAGAGCCTGTGGTGGCAATTCTCCCTCTCGGCGCGCGGGCCCGCGGGAGCCTTCCGCCGTAGGCCTCCTGCGCATCTCGCGAGCCCTCGACAGTACGCTGGAGCTGCGTGGCCGCTCATGGCTGGAGGACGGCACTCTGTCCGCCAGATACTGGAGCGAAGCCCTGAAGGAGAGGAAGGAGCCTGCCGGCGTATTCTACTACTGGAACCGAGAACGGCCCCGCGACCCTAGCGCACCGCAATTGTGCGGTAGGGGAGAGATCCTGCTGGAGTGCGTCGATCGCGCCGCCGGGTATTTTACGACCCGTTCGGACGGCCCCGAGGGCGTGAACGCGCGGACATCCGGTGTCTACCTGGGCGCCGATCCGGCGGATTGGCCATCCTGGACGGAAACGACGATCGCCAGCGCGCGGAGTTGATCGCAGAGCGGCTGGCGCGCTGGAAGTCGATCGCGAACGCCTGAAATCAGGCGTTCGGCATCTCCTTCGCCCACCACGGGAAAAGCCACCAGCGGCCTTGCCGGAGCTTATGGGCGCTGTTCTCGCTAGCTGTCACGAACGGGCACTGGATCAGTCGGAGCGACGTTGTAGGAATAACATCACACGATATCCCTGCTGCCAAAGACATCCAACACAGTTTATGACGCAGTAGAACTAGAGCAGCGCTCGAAAAAGTGGTCACCGGTTTTTCGAACAAAGCGATGCGCAAACAAGAAGCTACAGCGGTGCGCGGTGATCTCGTTCACGGTACACGACTCAGGCGTGTTTTGAGACCGTAATCGATCGTCGGGGTGCTTTTGCGAGCCATGCATGGGCAGCTGCTTTGGGGCTGTTGAGTATCCAGTTCCTCAGCGCGTCGAGACCGATACGGAACCACGACTTCTCCCGTCTACCGTGGCTTTTGCGCGGTATGGCCTTTATGCCCATGGGTCTGGGTGGCGCATCGATAGGCCCATGTGATGGCGAGCATGACGACGACGACGACGATGAGGCTTGCGAACTTCTCGGGATTGGTGATGTGGGTGTCCTCGAGATTGAGGCCTCGTGTCTTGGTATCACCGAACAGGCATTCGATACCCCACCGCTTTCGGTAGTCGTTGAGGGCCTGCTTCGGATCGGGCGATTGGTGGCCACGATCAGCCATTCGCCGTTGCCAAGGCGTTTGGCGGCAAGACGAAGAGGCTCGCGCGTGGCGCCTACTGTGCCGTTGATGTACCCGACGAGGGTTGCGCATCAGGCCCGCCTGCGCCGCAAGAGCGTGGCGAGCGACCATGAGCGACCGTCCTCGAGGGTGACGGTCATGTCGACCTTCACCCGGATGGCAAAGGGGATATTGTTTTCGTTGGGGAAATCCATCCATTCGGCGCCGATGAACTCACGATCGGCGAGCAGGCAGCGGATGGAGGCAGCAGGAAACAGGCTAAGATAACGGCGCATCAGTGCGATGCGGTGACCCGTGTCGGAGTTGCCCTGATGCGGTAGTAAGGCAAACAGCAGCGGCACCCGGAAGCGCCTTGTGACGATCGCCAGCATCAGGATGTTGATGTCGCGCGATCCGAGCTTCCAGTTGGTTGCGATCAAGCGCCAGATACTTTCGTCGCTCCAGGTTGAGCATGTACACTACGAGCCGCGCCGCCACGGCTTGGTCGAGCCGGACGAACTGGAAGAACCGCTGTAGCCGCCGATATTTCGAGGCATGGCACACCGGGCCGCACAGATGCACGGCCAGATGCGAAAGGTTGACGCTGCGCGACTGGGCAAGCCCGGCGATCAGCACTGCAAGCGTCACAAGCCGGCTCTTGCTCAATGCAAAGTGCCAACCTAACGTCTCGATGAGAGCGGAATGAATCAGTGGCATGGGCGAAGATCCTTTTGCTGAGGAATCTTCAATCCAAACACATCATCCCGTTCTCACCCTGACTGTCGTGTACCGTGAGATCTCGTTTTCACGCGCACCGCTGTAGGCGCCGGATCAGATCACGAAAAAATCGTCGGCCAGCAGCGTCGGCCTGTTCGTCAGCGTCGCGAGCTGTGTCACGCCGCCTGCGACGTTTCCGTTGGAATCGTAAAACAACGCACCCGTAGCCTTGTCATAGACGATGTGGTCGTCGGCGTCGTGCGCGCTAGTTCCAGCGAAGAAATACCTTGGCTCGAGGGCTCCGGTGGCTCCCAGCTCCTGCATTACCGCATTCTGGAGCCTGAATGTATCGGCCGTATGGTTGAAATCAGTGATGATGTCGCGGTTTGCCACTGAGAGCGGCGCGCTGAAAACGAAGGAATCGTTGCCGCCGCCACCAGTAAGCTGGTCAATGCCCAGACCGCCCGTTAGTGCATCGTTGCCACCCCGCCCAAGCACGGAATCATTGCCTCGGCCGCCGTCCAGGTTGTTGTCGCTGTCGTTGCCGTCGAGCACGTTGTCGAGGGAATTTCCCGTGGCTCCGACGTTGGCGTTTCCGGTCAGATGCAGATTTTCTACCAGCCGGCGATCGACCGCCAGTGAGTACGTGACCAAGCTGAAAATCTGGTCGAGGCCCGCTTCGTCGATGACGTTGTCCAGTACATTGTCCACATAATAGGTATCGTTGCCGGCACCGCCATTCAACAGGTCGGCCCCGGTCCCGCCATCGAGCCGGTCCGCGCCATCATAGCTAGATAACCGGTTGTTCCCATTGTTCCCGGTCAGCTCGTTGTCGGAAGAATTGCCTTGGGCGTTGATGTTGGCGACGCCCGTGAGAGTCATATTTTCGACATGGCTGGGCAGTGAATAGGTGATCGAGCTGAATACCCGGTCGTTGCCCGCCGCGTCGCCCTCGACCACGCGGTCGAGCGCATTGTCAACATAGTAGGTATCGTTGCCTGCGCCGCCCTCCATCTTGTCGATTCCGACCCCGCCGGATAGCAGGTTCCTGCCGGCGTTGCCGACCAGCGTGTTGTCGAGTTCGTTACCCATCGCGTCGATGTCGGCAACGCCGGTGAGCGTGAGCTGCTCTATTTGCCGGCCGGACAGCGAATACGATATCAGGCTGGAGACCAGATCGATTCCGGCGCCCTCAGCCTCAATGACTACGTCGAATGCGTTATCGACGCGGTAGGTATCGTTGCCCAGACCGCCGGACATTCTGTCAGCACCACCTCTGCCGTTCAGAACGTCATCAAAATTGCCGCCCTTCAGGATATCCGCCGCACCCGTCCCGGTCAGGTGCTGCTCCATCACGTTCGGCGCGGCATAGGCGCGGACGTAGTCGACCACCATCTTGTACGTGCCGGACGCCTGCTCGACCTCTTTGGGATTCATGGCCAGCGAGACCACCATATAAAGTGGCGTGCGGAAGAACTCGCTCATTGGAAAGCGGCTCAACTCTTGGCCGTCATAGTAGACGGTGATCCAGTCCGTCGTGATCCTCGCGCCATAGGTGTGAAACGCCCCGTCGAACATCGAATCGGCCAGGCGCGTATAGTCGCCCCGAGCGTAACTTTCCGAAGTGCGCAAGTGCACCGCCCGGTGATGACCATCAGGATCGCCGCCATACGCTTCAACGATATCGACCTCAGGACGCGGTACGGAGGTATCCTGCGGCAGCATCCAGAAGGCCGGCCAGGCTCCCGCCCCGCCGTGAAAGGCGGCGCGCATCTCGAAATACCCGTTCACTTGCGCGAAACCCTGGCCGGCGCTGTTAACCGTTTGCATCGTTCCCGACTGCCAGACGCCGCCCGCCTGCTTCATGGTAATGGTCAGCTTCCCGTCAGAGACAGAGAACGGATTCGTTGCCCCCACCGGCGACATGAACGTGGCGGCCCCGTAGGGGGAGTGTACCGGCGCGAACCACTTGCCGGTGCCGTTGTTCGGCACGACATCAAGCGTGTTGAACTCGTCAGAAAAGGAGAGCTTGAACCCCGAGAGGTTCAGTTTCGATCCCTTGTACTGTCCGGTCCAATCGCCAGGAAGATCCGTCGCAGCCATTGATGGGCACCTCGTTCTCTCAACATTCTTGCGGTTAACCCCACCAAGGCCTAATCGTGTAGTGGACACCCATTCCGTCGCAATGCGGCCAGTACGGTTATCCCCAACATTTCATGAGAAATTTGGGAGATGTCGCAAATCGGTTGACGTAGCCGGCACACGATACTGCGTATCCTCCGATACCGTGACGCCTGGCTCGAACGCGCCGCAACCAGCCGCTCCTTCACCGCCCGCGACCAGCGCCGCCGGCGCTGCACCAAGGTGATCACTTCCACGCGCGGAATCGTCATAGGACTCCTCCCAGGATTATTCCCCGGACTTGCAATGTTCGTCCCAAGGCGACAAGGCGGCCTTCACCGTAGGCTTGTAGGCCGGCGGAGGCGGCCTTCAGTCGGAGTTTCAAGAGGCTCACGGGCGTCTCGCCAGCGGGGTGGCGCGACGGTCGGCGCAGATGGATGGCCGAACGTCCGTTTTCTCAATCCGATTCGGACCTGCAATCTCGCCTCCGGAATGACCATTAGGGGTGTGCGCCGTGACAAGGCGGCACTTTCCAGTGGGTGCAAGCCCCACCCGGCAACCGCTCCAGCCGGAAGCAATCGGAGCAGTCATGGAGGTGACGAAATGGCTGAAGCCGTCGATTAGCGGGTCACGAATTGGTGACCGCGCGAGTGTGCAGGCCGCAACGTGAGTGAACGCTGAGCAAGCCTCGAAAAGGTCGATGTGCAGGCCGACCCGACAGCCCTTTCGGGGAAGGCTGATACGGATGGGTGAATTTGAGCGACGTTTGAGCCCATCTGCTGCACCGGGGTAGTGGCGGCAGCATGTACACAAGGAAAGTGCACGCAACACGGGAAGCCCCAGGACGTGGTCAGGGATGACCAACCGGATGCCCGCGAGGGACAGGCCGGGCGCCCTGGGGTGGCGGAGAGGTTCGTAGTACCGCTGAAGCCGGGTAACGCCGGTGGAGGGAAGGCACCTCAGTTCAAGACGAACGCAATAAGCGGAGAGGGACCTGGCGATTGGGCAACCTATCAACTCCGAAAAGTGTTCAGGAACTTTCAGACGGCGTTACATGCGAAAGCGAAGGCAGAAGCCGGTTATCGTTTCTATGCCCTGTACAACAAGATCAGCCGCGAGGATATTCTGGCGTACGCCTATGCCCAGTGCCGCTCCAACAAGGGCGCGCCGGGCGCAGATGGTCGGGACTTTGCGGACATCGAAGCCTATGGGGTCGAACGGTGGCTCGGTGAACTGGCGCTTGCACTCAGGCAGGAGACTTACCGGCCGGAAGCGGCTGAACCGGATGCTGCGCGGATGGGCCAACCCTCCCCAGGGACACGCCGAAGGGGACTCTACTCCCTCCCTGACCGACATCAATGCCATGTATGAATCGTACATTGGTACGGTGCTGGGCCGCAACTGTCAGGAATGTTTGGCTAGAGTTTCTGAGCCGGTGATCGGATATATTGGCTCGCGCGAGGACCTCCCATGCCCCTCTCGACCCTATAGAGCGCTCCTCGATCCGCCTTTCGTCCCACAACCTGGGTCGGTCGTCCCGACGTACACCGGAGGGTTGAACCAATGGAGAGCGCCATGCCGCTATTCGCGAAGGTCGAACGCGACGAACAGGCCAAAGGCTGGGGCAAAATCGACAATAAGCCCCACCAGATCGCAGTCAGTTTCCGCCAGATGTGGCCCGTCTCGACGCACCGCTGCGATAGTCTCTTTGACGGAAATGATTTGGCCGCGCCGGTCTTCTAAAATCAGCTCTTCAACAAGCTCATTGGCAGTCACTTTGTTGGGTCGGCAGTTCGTCCGAACGTTCATCCAAGGCCTCCACCTCAGCGATACCCAAGGGAACATTGATGATCCTCTGTCGGGAAAAATCAAGGGGAATGTTTGTAGGAATTTTCTAAGAGGGGATCAGAGAAACCAGCACGGAGCGAGCCTCTGTTTAACGCTTAGCCAGCCCGCTACCTTCTTCGGTCGGCCCCTGTTTGGCCCGATCAATAGCCGCGAGTAATGACGCTAGGGTCGGCGGCAGTTCTGGTTCGACTTCTAGCCTTAACAGCTTGTGCATGTGACGACGATTGTCTTCAGAACGGATCAGTTTCCGAACTGCTTTGGAGACGGACTGATAATCTTCTTTGTTTCTCTTTGTCATGTTCGGGGCGTCCCTTCCCAGTCAGCCGCAACTCGCGTAGGCGCGGATGAGGGAACGATGTAGGCCCTCGCGGGTTTAGAGCTCGCAGCGGTCGATTCTTCGTGGATGTGCAGCCGCTGTGGGGGGTCCGTCGCCTCTCCCTCACCGCGGCGGGCTCCTTTCGCGAAGGCGGTGTTGGTCAGAGACACATAGAACCTCATACCGCAATCCAATTTAGCTAGTTGTCCTTGGGGGGAGTAACGTCCCCTCCTCTTTTGCAGCAGCCAGGAATGCCTTGCGGGCCTCCTCAGGTTCCATCTCGTCGAAAATCACTGCGATGCAAACGCGCACCGCGAGGTCCCACCAAGGGCCACGGATGGTCCACTTCATCAGCTCCTCGCCGGCTGCCTCGGCATTGTTGACGTTGCGGATGATCCCGGGACGCTCGGTCTTGACGGGGACCGGAGGGTTGAACCAGTGGGGGGCCATGAAGGGACCTCAGGGCGGCTAGCGGGTTTCGTCTCTACCAACCGGCTCAGCGATGAGGACGGTTAACCGTTTGTTAGGCATGTCTGAGTCCGTGACGGGCTGTTTCCAAACGTTCATCGACGGTTGTCCGAGCGGTCGGTACGAAGCCGGTATACGCTTGCCGCGGCATGCCGAATCGACGGCTAACAGTCCTTGGGCCGAAGTCGGGCGCGGTTTTCCCTGACCCCAGTCGCGCCGCCATGCGCGGTATCTAGTTTTCGCACATGGCGGACAGTTGGGTCAGCCGTAAACCTGCTTCGGAACGGCCTTGCTCATATCCAAAGCTGGTAGCGGGAATGGTTCGACTTGTCCTCCGGTCTTGTCCAGATACTGCATCAAGGCCGTCACGAGATGGTAGAAAATGCTCGCGGGGACCTCAGTCGCCAGTGACCTTCCGCGCTCGTCAATCCTGTCGACCCACAAGCCAAGCGGTGCGGGATCGATATGCCATTTGAAGAGGCGGGCGACACGAGCTTCGATCTCTGGTTTCAGATCGGGCCCGCCAATTCCGTCCAGGGCGATGGACGCCTTGATGGCTTCGCATTGCGGCCAGCTGCGGGAGAGCCGGTCGAAGGGCATTCCCTGCCGCGACACGGCTGCATAAGCCAGCCCCGTGGCCCGGTTCAATCCGCTGGCGATCGCCGACGAATAGAGCTTCCTTGCGTACGCTGCCAAGTCTCTCTGCCCGCTCGCCCGCGCGAAATCGACGAGGAGCGAGGCCCATTCGAAATGGTGCCCTGGTTCGGTCCACTGTCCCTCGTCTCCCGGCAACGGTAGCCACTCGACATCGAAATGTTCCCCAAGCGTCCAGCTCTCCTGGTCGAAGAAATGGCACCGAAAGAGATCGACGATGCGTGCCGCCCGACGGAGATATGCACGGTCGCCGGTGACCCCATGCCAAGCAAGGAAGGATTCCAGCATGTGCATATGCGGGTTCGAGAACCGCACCCCGTCCCGGCCGGAGGGTTCGAGAAAGCCGTTGAGGTTATCGTCCTCGAGATGGGTGTCGATGAAATGGAACGTCTCTTGTGCCAGCCGTAGGGCGTCCTGATGGCCGCATCGATGAGCATGGGCAAGCGCCAGGAGAACGCAGGAATGATCGTAGGCGTCCTCCGCCGGGTCAGCCACGCTACCGTCGGAATTAAGGGTGCGCACCCAGCCACCGCGATCGGTGCGGCCGTGTCTCGCGATGAAGTCGATGCCGTGGTCGATGAGCTTGTCGGCCGGACCGACCCAGCCGCGTTCTTTGGCCACCGCGAACGCGTAAATCTGGCGAGCCATCGTGCGCATGCGCTTGCGTTTCCCCAGCGGCCTTGCATCGAAACCGAGAGCCTCGTGGAAGCCGCCATACACATCGTCGACACCTGCAGTGGACCACAGCGGCAGGGTTTCGTTGAAGAGCCAGTGCTCGACGCGCTTGCGCCATGACCCGCTGATGATGACCCGGTCTTCCGACGCCGTGAACTTCGTCTCGAGTCGTCCGCTCTTCTCGAGTTGTTCGACGACTTTCTTGACATTCTGGCTGTGGCTGACAGGAGCGACGAAAACCGCGTCCGGTGTTGTCACCACCGCCACATTTTTCATTCCGATGACTGTCAGCAGTCTGCCCTGGCTCCGGAGATAGGAGTTGCCGCAATCCAGGGCGACAACGTCGCCGATTACGACATTGCCGTCGCGGTCCGTCGGGCTGGCTTCCAGCAGCGATTGCCACGATCCAAGGTCGTTCCAGCGGAAGGAAGCCGTGACCATCGCAATACCGCGTGCATGCTCCATGACTGCGTAGTCGATCGACGTCGATGGGACAGCCGAATAGAAGCCCTGGGGCAGGTAGATGCCCGAGACGTCGGTCCGTGCAGTTTTATAGGCCCGTTCCGCGGTGTCCCAGATGTCCGGCCGGAAGTCGAGAAATGCCTTCCGCATCGTGTCGGCACGAAACAGGAAGATGCCGGCGTTCCAGTAGAATCTTCCCGAAGACACATATTTGCGGGCCGTCTCGGCATTGGGCTTTTCGACAAAGTGCAAAACGGAAACGGCGGCCCCGCCGTCACTATTTGCCGTAACCTCGATGTAGCCGTACCCGGTTTCGGGATGCGTCGGCCTGATGCCGAAAATGACAATGCTTCCTGAATCGGCGGCGGGTATGCCCGCCTCGACGGTTTCCCAGAATTGCGTTTCGGTCGATATCTGATGGTCGGAGGGGACCACGAGCACAAGCGCGTCACCGCCATATCCGGAGATCGTGTGCAAAGTGGCTATGGCCACCGCCGCGGCGGTATTGCGGCCGACGGGTTCGAAAATCGGTCTGCCGCCATTTAGGCCAAGCGGACCGATGTCCGAGATAACACGGTCGGCATGCCGCTCGGAAGCTATCAGGTAGATCGGCGTCTCGCCGTCCTTCCGCGCCTTGAGGCGCCGGACAGTCTTCGCAAGCATGGAGCCGTCGCCCGAAAGGTCGTGGAATTGCTTGGGATTGTCTTCGCGCGAGAGCGGCCACAGCCGTGAGCCGACGCCCCCGCTCATGACAAAACTTACGATCCGCTCCGGCATGGTCCAGTCCCTCTCAGAATGTCTGGTTGTAGGCTCCGACCTCTGGATTGCGGCGCCGCTCGGCATCGAGAGCCCCGAACATCTCGCGACGTCGCGCCGGAGACCAGCACCATCTTGCTCCGCCCTGGCGCGGAACAGCCCTAGCACGCTGCCGGGCGCAGGCCCCCTCATGAATTCGAGTAGTCCTAACACGCTGGTTCGCGCCCCCTCATCCAATGGGAGCATCCATGCCGATGGCCGAAATGATGACGCGTCCAGGCGTGGTAGTGTATTCCTGAAGCTGCACTCTGCTCGGGCGCCGACGACAAGGATGCGTTGCAAGATGCCGCGGCCCGCGGGTTCCTTGTCCGCGAGAATGTCGGCGAAAGGTGTTTCTGACGCTTGGCTCGCCTTCTCGAAGGCATTCAAGGAAATCCAACGGCATCCGCGGAACTCCGCCCCCCGTGCGAAGAAGGATGACGGACTGTGCGCCGTTCGCACTGGAGGCGATCGAAAACGGCGAGACCCCGAACGTATGTGCGCGAAGATCGATACCTCACGCGGAATGTAGCGATCAACCGCGGACGGCGAGTCTCGTTGGAACCGCAATATCATTTGTCGACAGATCGAGAACGAGGCCTGCCGCGCATTCTCTCCTCCCATAGGGCGTAGGCCCATACGCCCATTGGCGGCGTTTACCTTTCCTGGCGCAGGGGTAGCCTTTTGCGGCACTCTGGGAACGCCGGGCCTTCGCTTTCATGAAAACATCGGCCGAATGCCATGGACCGCTTGCGTCGAGACGGCGTGCGCGCAGGATTTTTCCGCACGCGTGCTGGAGAACGTGATTGGATCGCATATCCCCCCACCAATGGGCCTCGACAACTGACTTGCAGCCTTCCGCTAGTCAGGAGTTTATCAGCCTCGCCGATATAGCCGGATTTCTGAGGCGCTATTTCGGAACGATCATTGCCTGTGTGGCCGCAGCTGTCTTGGTGGCCTGGTTTCACAATTTGACCACCGACCCAGCTTTCACTGCCAGCACGCAAATCCTGATCGAGCCGAAACTGCCGCAACACCTGCAGGAGGGGGGCGAAGTCAATCTGTCATTGGACACTGCCCAAGTGGAAAGCCAGATCGCAGTCATGCAGTCGGAAAAGATTGCGGTCATGGTCCTCGATCGGTTGAAACTCGTTGACGATCCCAAGTTCAACCGTCCACAGGTTCCGATTTTGGTGGAGAGAATCAGGAAAATAAAAGCGATCCTGGTTGAAGCTTTCGAGCTCCAGAAAAGCGCTTGGCTCACCTCGCTTTGGGAGTTTTCTGGCTTGGACGTGCCTGACACGCCTGTGATGCTGACCGATTACCAGAAGTCCCGGCGCACCATGTTGATTTTCCGCCAAGGCCTCGACATCCGCAGAGTTGGCGTTTCCTACGCCATCAACATATCCTTCACCTCACTTGATCCCGAAGGCGCAGCCAGGATTGCGAACGCCACTGCCGATGCTTTCGTGCGTGAGCAGATCGAAACCAAGGCCGAGGCAGCAAGGGAAGGCGGCGCATGGCTGGAGAAGCGCCTTCGCCAATTGCGCACCCAGATGAACAGGGCCATGGCGAAAGCGCAGGAGTTCCGTTCACGGCACGATTACAGCGTCGGCGAAGAAGGCGAAGCGGAGGACGGGGCAAACGCCGTCCCGACGCTTGAGGAGCTTGAGGTAACTGCCGAAACCTACCAGAAGATGTATGAAAGCTTCCTGCAGGCATACACCAACTCGGTGAGCCAGCAGTCGTACCCGGTTGCAGACGCAAGGGTGATTACAGCTGCGACGGCGCCGCTCCAGCCGAGCGCTCCAAGGCCGAAGCTGATGCTGGCTTTCGCGGCGGTTTCCGGGTTCATTCTCGGTATCGGCGTTTCGTTAGCAAGGCATACGCTCGACTGGACCGTAAGGTCGCCCCGACACATCCGGGAGAATCTAGGTGTGGAATGCGTCGGAGAACTACCGGCCATCAGCAGGAGGAGGGCATCAGGCCACGTCGACGAAGTGGCAAGATATCCGCACTCCCGATACAGCCAGAGCCTCAGGAAAGCGAGGACCGAAATCAGCCTTGCGGAAACCAACCACCCGATCAAATTCCTTGGGTTAACCGCTGTATCCAATGACAGTTCGAAGAGTTCCGTTGCCAGCAATCTTGCCACCCTTTACGCGATGTCCGGCCTGAAGTCATTGGTGATCGACGCCGACGTCTGGCGGCCGGCTATGACCAAGCGGCTACTCGGCCCATCGGGCGCCCTGGACAAACCGTTCCAAGATCCTGTCCGGCTCAACATCGTCTGCGCTCCGGGGCGGTCGTTCGACCTGCTTCCAAGTTCGGTCGTCCAGGCCAAGAACCTGCTGGCACCACGTAATATGGAGGCGTTTCTCTCGGACCTTGCCGCCTGCGACATTACCCCCTACGACATTGTCATCTTCGACTTGCCGACACTTGCCTCGGGAGCCGACATGCTGATGGTCGGATCCGTCCTGGACGGCGTGGTCATCCTCGCCGAGTGGGGTAAGGTACACGTCGAAACGTTGCGGGGACTAGTCAGAACGCTGCAGGCCAGCAGGACGCCCGTCCTTGGCGTGCTTCTGACGAAGGCGCGCGCCAAGCACCGCAAAGCATGAACGGATGGCGAGGTATTCTCCTTCGAAAGTCGCAAAAGCGTGTGGGGGATCATTCCTTGGGATTAGCGTGGGATTAGGGGGATAGTTCAGGACCGCCACGCTACCTCCTTTGCCTTTCTTGCCGACGAGCTCCGACCTTGGAAAAGTGTGGAGAACAATTCGAAACAGCGACCCTCCCATGACAACGAATGCCGTCGAGAAGCCGTCGCATCAGGGAACCCCGATCTGGGTTCAGTCACCTCGACTGTCGGCGACCGACAGCAGAACGATAGCACTGCCCGTTATTCCCGCGCCCGACCAGGACAGTGCCGGGACAGTGTTGACAGACCTGTCGCCCGCCACCAGTACACGAGCGACGGAGCCTCCCTTGGGAGGTCTCCTGAAGCGGATCATGGATCTGGTCGTAGCGGTCATGGCACTTGTGATCGCCGCGCCAGTGATGATCGTCGTCGCCCTGCTGATCAGGGTGACGGCGGGAGGCCCAGCAGTGTTTTCGCACAGCCGAGTTGGCTTCGGCGGGAAACCGTTCAATTGTTACAAGTTCCGCTCGATGGTTGCCAATTCGGAAGAAGTTCTAAAAGCATATCTCAAAGCCAATCCGGGAGTCGTCTTGGAATGGGAGGAAACCCACAAGATCCGGGACGATCCTCGCGTCACATTCCTTGGGTGGATGCTTCGCAAGTCAAGCCTGGACGAACTCCCCCAGCTCTTCAACATCATCCGCGGCGACATGAGCTGTGTGGGTCCAAGGCCCATCGTGAATGACGAACTCAAACGGTACGGCGACCACCTGGGGGAATACCTTCGGACGCGGCCGGGACTCACTGGCCTGTGGCAGGTGAGCGGAAGAAGCAGCATGGACTACGCCAACCGCGTGGCGCTGGACAGCCAGTACGTGCGGAACTGGTCGGTCTGGGTCGACGTCGTGATCCTGTTCAGGACCGTGTTCGCGGTCATTCGCATCGACAGAGCTTGCTGAAGTCCGCAAGGATCACCGTTCGTCCCGCCTCCGGTGCACGGAAAGGAACAGACCTACGATATAAGCGCAGGCCAATGCGAATGCCAGGATCAGGAATTTGGCGACGGTCACGTAGCCCGGCAGCCCTAGGGAATTCCAGACAAAACTCCCGATCAGTAGCAGGCCGGTGGCCGCGATAAGGGCGGGAGCCTTGAACCGCACTCCCAACATAACGCCGACCGCCGATACGGCCACTACACTTATGAGCACGATATCTCCACTGGTATCCCGCGGGACCAATTGGCTCTTTGCGGCAGGGAAGGTTCAGTCAGGGTGTGATTTCTGTCACGTTTGGCGGCTCCCTGATAGGGTGCCTCAAAGTACATGGCAACTGCCCCGGTTCACGCCAACGCGTCAATTCTGTGGGTGACCGATCAACGAGCGAACGAGGCGAAGGCCGCGCTGGACCATACAACTTGATCAGTTGGCGCCCAGAACCGCTATCGGCTCCGCCTGAGAGCTGCCGCCTGCAGGCAGCGCAGCCAAGCCTGACTGCGGCAGTGGGATCTCGATCTTCACGGTATCGCCGGGCTCGACCGGCGTCGTTTCCTCAACCGTGAGTTCTTCCGTGCCGCTGTCGGACGTCCTCACGATCTTGAAGATCGGCTTGGCCCTTTCGGAGCGTTCCCTGAGGGCGAGCAGAGCAGGGGCCGTGACCTCGGTTTCGTGCAGCAACTGTACTGCGGTGTCGACTTTACTGCCGACTTCATTGAGCTGTAGCTGCGTCTCCCTCAACGTCTCGGCGACCTCGCTGGTATGGCGATTGCTGAGGTCGAGGATCTCGATGTCAGTCTTGCTTATCTCCTGCCTGACCCGCAAGAGCGAGGTCTCGGCAGCCAACCTGTCGCTTTGCATCTGGGCGACCATTCCCGCCAGAGAGAATTCCCGCGGAGCAACCGCAAGCCCTTTCTCGACAAGGGTCGAAACGCCCGCAAGCTCCTTCTGGACGAGTTCGACCCGTTTGTCGTGGAAGGTCAGCTGCTTCTCGAGCGAGACCAGTTCGTTTTCCAGGAACTCCCTGAGTTCGTGAAGTGCACGGAGTTGCGTCGTCAGCGCGTCCTTGCGAACAGCGAAGATCTTGCGCTCCTGCTCCATCGTCAATCCGACCGTTCCATTCGAAGCCCTGTTCTTCAGTTCTGCAGGGAAAGAGATGTCGTTGCTGCCAGCCAGTTCGGATTCCAGTCGCGCCTTGCGGGCAAGCAAGCTGACGTTGGTCAGCGCCAGCAATCCCACGTCACCTTGGCCCGCGATCACTTCACGCTCGAGTCTCAAGACGTCTTCCTCGCGTGTCCGCAGGCCGCCCGCGATCCCCACCGCCTGCAGCACCGTCAGTCCGGGCCTATAGGGAAACTCGCCGGGCTGCGCGACGTGGCCGACTATGTAGAACGGTCTGTACTGGACGATTTCGACGGCGACATCCGGCTGGCGGCCGAGGCCCATATGCTGCGTCAGGCGGTCGCTGATCGCGCGGGCGAGGTCGCCGGGGGCGGTGCCTTGCGCGCGTATCTGGCCCGCAAATGGAAGGAAGAGCGTGCCGTCGGCGCCGACAACGAAATCGTCGTTGAGAGCCGTCCATTCGAAGATCACATCGCGTGATGCGCGCCACTCGTAAATTTTGAGCCTGACCTTATCCTGCGGTCCCAGGAGATACTCGGCAGCCACCGTCGGCAAGGGGCAGGCCGCGGCCACGTGTGAAGCCGCCACCACCCTGACCAGCCATTTTCGCATTGTCTTCCTCACATCAGATTTTCAGGATGTATTCGGGTTCGATCCGTCCTGTAGCCACGTGCAGGATCGCAAGCATGTTGCCCCTGAGCCTGCCCCTCCGATCGACAAACGGCTCGGGCCACAGGCTCTTTGCGAGGTTGGCCGCTATGTTCCTGAACATCAGGGGAAGCGCGAAAGAGGCCGGAACAGTGCCCTTCTTGATCAGGTAGATCGCATTCGCAACCTGGGAGTATCCGAACCGCTCTCCGCTGACACGCCCTGTCTTGATGCCGAGATGCACGCCCGTGATTGAAGTCACGCAGACCACTCGGCCCCGGGACCTCATCTGGCTGGTGAAGTCGATGTCTTCCTGCCAACCATAGAGGACGAGCCGTTCGTCGAAGCGCAAGTCGTCCACAAACGAGGAACGGAAGGACATGTTACATCCGTATGCGCCGAGATGGTCGACCACCGATGGTCCGTCTTGTTTTTTACCCTCGGCCTCCCGCAGGGCGGCTTCGGCGTCTTCCCAGGTGAGCCCCGCGTTGTTGGCCCCGTCCCTGACGACCGCGCCCGTCACCACCGCCCAGCCGCTATTTTCAACGAAAGCCTTCTCGACCTGCTCCAGGTATTCGGCGGACGGAACGAAATCGTCGTCGAAGAATGTGATGATATCGAAGCGCTCCAGGGAGGGTACAAGAGCCGTGTTCCGCTGGGCAGACGATCCTATCGGCCCGAAAACGAGCGACAAAAGGAAAGGACAGCTTTCCGGCAGCTCGACATGCGCGGCGTCGGGCGCCGACACTATGACCTCGTCGGGAAGTCTCGTCTGGCCACCCAAATATCTGAGCAGGCGCGCGACCTGTCCGCTGCGGCCAAGAGTCGGGATGATTACGGCGAGTCTCATGCTGGATCCCGTTTCGGTTCCCGCGGACCGTAAGCCGACGAGAGGACCGAGACAGCCTGCATAAAAGGAGACGGCAGGAGCTTGGCCTACCTCGGGACACAGGCTTTCGGAGTACAGCCGGTGAATGCCCCACAGCCATATGTACTAGGCAGGCATGCACCCGGATCAACCTGTAACCGATCGGACAACTTGCCGGAGCCATAACACGGAATGGAAACTGCTGGCCTGCTGAGGCTAGGCGAACCATGCTCCACGAACGCTCTTCCGATTTGGCCATCGCGGCCAAGGTCAACGTGCCGATCGAGGAGTTGCCCGCCGCGCCGGGGCCCGACGTCGACAGGTACGCGAAGATCGCGGTCGTTCATGACTGGTGCCCGAATTTCCGGGGAGGTGAACGGGTTCTGGCGCAAATTTGCAAGCAGTTTCCTAATGCCGAAGTCTTCACGCTTTTCGATTTCTTGCCAGCCGATGTAAAGGAGAAATATTTCCGCGACGTAGAATTCCATACGTCCGCAGCCAACCGCATACCAATGGTGCACAAATTCTATAGGTCTCTCTTCTTCTTTTGTCCCTTCCTGATCGAACAGTTCGATGTGACAGGTTACGACGCGGTGATCTCGTCGTCGGCCGCATTTTCGCGCGGCGTGATCACCAGGCCGGACCAACCGCACCTTTGTTATGTGCACAGCCCCGTCCGCTACGCCTGGGACGAGCAGTTTTCTTATCTTCAGCAAGCGCGGCTTGGTTTCGGTCCCAAGGGAATGCTCTATCGGTACATGCTGCACCGCCTGAGGACGTGGGACACCAGGACCGCGCACGGGCCGGATATGATGCTGGCGAATTCGAACTACGTCCGCTCCCGAATCCAGCACATTTATGGGCGCCAGGCACGCGTCGTTTTCCCGCCTGTCTCTCTGGGAGAACTGCCCTGTGTGGAGGACAAGGACGACTACTACGTTTCGGCGTCCTTCCTCGCCCCTTACAAGCGCACCGACCTCGTCATCCGGGCCTTCAACGAAATGCCGTCGCGGCGGCTAATCATCGTTGGCGAAGGGCAGCAATCATCCACTCTGCGAGCGCTTGCCGGCCCGAACGTCACCTTCTCGGGTTATCTGCCTCGGAAAGACTATGTGGACAGCTTGGCGCGGGCAAAGGCCATGGTCTTTGCGGGCTGCGAGGATTTCGGCATAGCGCTGGCCGAGGCGCAGGCCTGCGGAACGCCACTGATTGCCTTCGGCCGCGGCGGGGCGGCAGACATCGTGCAGCGCCTTGGATCATCCCTCGAACCGACAGGAGTGCTGTTCAAGGCTCAAACTGTCGATCACCTCAAGGAGGCAGTCGAATGGTTCGAAGAGAACAGCTATGCCATCACGCCCAGCGCCTGCACCAGGAATGCAGGACGCTTCTCCGAAGAGAACTTCGACCGCGCGATCCTGGAATCGCTCGGGGCTGTCCAGGCACTTCACGAGATCATGTAAGTTCGCGCGCTCTGACGACCTTCGTTTCCGTATCGATTCCGTCAGCAGCAGCCATTACCTCGAGATAGCGTAAGGCGGTAGCCCTCCAACTGTATGCCGAGGCTCTCGCCCTGCCCTTGCCTATCAACTGGAGTCGCAAGGCCTGAGAACCGTGAAGCTGCACGAAGCTTTCGAACCATGCTTCCGGGTCGTCGGGAGGTGCAAACAGGGCTGCGCTCCCGCAGACTTCCGGCAGGCTGGCGCGGTCGGAAACCACCACAGGGCAGCCGACCGCCATCGCCTCGAGGACCGGGAGGCCGAAGCCCTCTGAAAGGGAGGGGAAAGCTAGACACAGCGAGTCCCTCAGGAGGGCCGCCAACTCGCCATCGGAAATGCGCCCGAGCCAGTGGATGTTTCGGGCTTCGGCCCGGGCTGATGGTGATCTAAAAACACGAGAATCCGACATCCCGACAATCGCGATCCTGAGTCCGGCCTCGCCAAGATGGTCAGCCATGTTCAGGATGAGCTCCACATTCTTGTGGGGTGCGGCACTGCCGATCATAACGATGGTTTCCCGCGAGGCCGCCAGGCGTGTCGCTACCGAGTGTTCAGGCCTCCACCGCAAGGCATGCTCATGGCCGTTCGACGCTACGAAAGCCCCTTGTGCCGGGATGACGCCGCGGCGGACCAGTTCGCCCAACGAGTAATCGGAAACCGTCGAAATACCCCACGCCGTCTTGCCGAGCCATGGCAACAGATTCCTATAAACTACTCTAAAGGCGATGGAATAGCTCTGCGGAGCGTTCCAGACGTTTGCGTCATGAATGCAGACGATGTGCTTGTGGGAAAGCAGCGGTCCGGTGTTGCAGAGGCTGAGCAGTCCGCTGCCGTTTAGCGATGACGGGAGTTGCACCTGCTCCCAGACATGCCCCCTCTTGCTGCCGATCTCGCGGCGTTCTATGGAAACGAGGGGGATGTCGCCCGACCCCGGCGGACAATGCAGTCCGACTTCGAGACCGCGGGCGAGAGGCTCCTGTTCCGCGATCAAAGCGTCGAGCGAACGGACGACCTCGCGCGCATAGCGCTGGACGCCTGTCGTCGGTTGGGAAAGAAAACGCCCATTTATCGTCCAACGCCGTGCCATGCGTTCCCCTTTTTAACCCTCAGTGTGCAGCCGCGAAGACGGGCGGTCATCACGGCCATTGGGTCATCGGGGCTGACCGGGAATCATCCAGATAGGCGAGGGGGATAGTGTGCCTACCTCAAACGTCTGAGGACCCTTGCACCCCCGAGAATGCTAGTCTGGCTCGCGACGCCGAAAGGGCGGGGGAGCGACATGGGCAATCTCGAAACCGATACGACAAAGTGGCCACCAAGACGGCCCAAACAGGTGAACAGAAACAGCGCCGACACAGTGCTGGCGAGATCGCTTGCCGAAGATCCCGAATATCTGGTCGCGCATCCCGGCAGGACGTGGGCGGACAGCGAAACTGCGAGGCGGCGTTGGACGATAAACGGCGACTTCACCACGCTCAGACCGACCGGAATAGCTCGCTACGCCAGCGAGGTGACCATGGCTCTCGACGCCCTCATTTCGGAAGGGCACCCGCTTGGTCGCGATCTGGAGATCGATCTCGTGGTGCCGCGTCCGCTTTCCGAACCTTTCCGCCTCAACGCCATCTCCACCCGAGTCGTTCCCGAATTCAACTTGCCGCGACTTCCCCAATTGTGGGTGCAGGCGCAGTTGCCCTGGCACGTGCCCGGAGGATTGCTAAGCTTTTGCAACCTCGCTCCCATCGTGCTGAAGCGCCAGATCGCGTGCATCCATGATATGCACACTAGGCTCATGCCGTCGAGCTACGGGCGGGGTTTCAGGTGGGCGCACCGACTGATCTTGCCGGCACTTGGCAGGCGAGCCGCCCGCATTACGACGGTGTCGCAACTCTCGCGCAGCCATCTTGTCAAATTCGGGATCGCGCCAGCGGAAAACATCGTCGTCACTTACAACGGCAGCGACCATGCCAAGAGATGGAATGCAGCAAGATCGTCACTGACCGTGGACCGCGGCAGGCCGTACGTCCTCTGTCTTGGAAGGCGGGACCAAGAATACAAGAACATGGGGCTTCTCGCCAAGCTGGCCCCGCTCCTCGATGGGATGGGTCTCGATCTCTGGATGCCCGGCGATGTCAATGAGAACACGGTCCTGCGGTACGTCCCGGAAATGCCCGGGAACATCGTCCTCCTTGGCCGCATAGGGGACGACGACTTTAAGAAGGCGCTCGAAGGCGCCCTGTGCTTCCTGTTCCCGTCACGGATCGAGGGTTTCGGGCTACCCGCCGTCGAAGCGATGGCGTCGGGCTGCCCGGTCGTGGCCTCGACCTCGCCGTGTCTTCCCGAAATCTGTGAGGATTCGGCTCTCTATGCCGATCCCGACGACGTCCATTTGTGGGCCGAAACCGTCCGCCTGCTGATGCTCGACCCAGCGTTGCGGGAGCGGTTCATCACCAAGGGATACGCCAGGGCGAGCAGTTATTCCTGGCGATGGATTGCGTGGAAATACCTCGAACTCATGATACAGGTCGACGCTGATTTTGGGGAGTTCCGCAATTGACCGGCTGGCAATCTGCGGCAAGCAGAGCCAGGAAGCCGAAAACAGTGAAGGGCTAGCGGGAGAGCCAATTGGCAAGCCTCGACGTCGTTATACCGTGCTACAACTACGAGCATTTTCTGTCCGAGTGTGTCGGCAGCGTGCTGTCCCAGGATGTCGAACGCCTCAGGGAGATCATCATCGACAACGCTTCGACGGACGATAGCATCGGGGTGGCAAGGTCTTGCGGCACAGGACCCGAGGGTTGAAGTCGTTTGCCACGAGAAAAACCTTGGGCGCAACGTCTCCTTCAACGAACCCATCGACAGGGCCGAGGCCGACTACTTCATGAACCTTTGCGCCGACGACATTCTCGCAGCAGACACGCTCGGCCACGGAGCGAAGGCGCTCAAACGCGCAACAGCGGCCCTTCCGGAAAAAGTCGGAATTAAAGGGATCCGGCAGATAAGAGTCGCAGGATTTTTGCCTTCCTCGTGATCTTGCGCCATGGGTAGATCCAGTTGAGCCTGTTTTTTGTCCGCCGCCTATGCGAAATTCCCGCGCGCATCTGAGCCTCAGGCGGCTTCGGCGTTTTCACATCGCAGTCTACGAGCAGCAGCTCTGCCATCCGGTGGAATCTGTTAAAATACTCGTCCCAAGGCCATCCCGGCCTATCCCAAGGCTTTGGCCCGCCGGTGAAGTGCCAAATTGCCGGCGCGAACCCGTTCCTACGCGGGTCGAGGACCATCATGTGCTCGCTCTGGTAGTTGTATGTGAGCGGCAGCATATCAACGCGGCCGTAGGCGGCGTGATTCAGCGCGCTCTGATCTGACGAGCGGCAGCGTTCAGGGTGCTCGAATAGGAATTCCAGCGCCTCCGGAACGATGCTGTTCCAAGCCTCGCGCGACGTGTAGATCACACCCGAATTGAAGTAGCTGTCTGCATCGCAGTCCAAGCCGTTCAGGTAGGCGAGCTCGTGCTTCTTGCCCCGGCTTTTCTCGTCCATGAACATGCGCATTACATCCGGGGCCGCCATGATCCTTCCGGGGGAAGGCCGCACAGCCAAGAGGCTGTCCAACTCTCCGTCGACCATCGTGTCTCCGTCGATGTAGAAGAATCTGTCTATTTCCTGGTCGAGCAACCCGTCGAACCAGAGCCGAGCCAGTGCGATCGCGGGCAGATATCTGTCGCGGTGGAACCGGGTTGCTTCCTCGAGCTGAGATAGATGAGCCGCCTCTATCCTGATCTTGGTGCCCGCCACCGCATGGTCGAACTGGCTGGCCCATCCGGGATCGGAATTGACCACGAATATATAGACCGGCACATCAGCCGCTGTGTGGTGATCAGCCGAAAGAGCCGCCGAGAAGGTCGGCAGCAAATAGTTCTCGTTACAAATAAGGACTATCGCAGAGCCTTTTGTTTCCGAAGGAGTTGCTGACAGAACATTCTCCTATGCGCAAGCCTCATTCACCCGGGCGGAGCTTGGCTCGCCGGAATACCGGGATGGTCTTCATTATCTCGTCAAAGAGCGGATGTCGGGTAAGAATCAATGCTGTTGCCCATCCGCTCAACGCAAACAATCCCGCCCCGAATGCCTGCCCGAACAAAAGGGCGAAGCCGGAGCCTGACAAAGCGATCACGGACAGCGGAGCAGCCGCGCTCGCCATGGCCACGACAGCGCTTCTCCATAGCGCTGCAGCGATGTCCCTGCGTCTCAGTCCCAGCCTGCGCCGAACGAAGCTCAAGGCAACGTATGCCTGGAAAGGAAGGTCACCAGCATGCACCAGGCGGCCGCCTGCAGTCCGCCGAAGATCACGGCTATGGACAGGAGAATGCCGGAAAGCGGGAAGACGATCAGTGCGCGGATAAACAAGTCGCATCCACCGCAACCATCACCGGGTAATTGAGTTCGAAACTGAAGGAGAAGAGGAGCGCGACTGCGACGACTTGCACGAGCGGAGCGACCTCGATCCATTGATGACTGAGCACGACCACGACGGGGTAAGCCAGAACCGAAAGCACGAGGAGAGCGGGCCAGCGGAGTGCGGTGACAAGAGAAAGGGCGGCGAGATACGGGCCCTTCAAATCCCTGCCTTGCCTAACCTCGGCGGAGAAGGCGGGCAGCACGACCGTCATGGCACCTCCGAGGACCAGTTTGTCGGGTATCTGGCCGATCAAGAGGGTTCTGCTGAACAAGGCTGCCGTATGCGGTGACACGAGGCGCCCCAACAGGAGTAGGGGCAGGGCGTCAAAGATGCCGTAAAGTATGGCGACAACGCCGTTGTATCCACCGAACGAGGTCATTCCGCGCCAGTTGACCAGGGACGGCTTGAACATCCAGAAATGGGGTCGCAAGGCGAGGGCGACGCCTGCGGCAAGACCGCTGCCGATCAACCAGCCCCAGGCGAAGCTCATGTAGGTGAAGCCCGCCAACGCCAGCGCGATTGTTGCCGCGGAACCCGTCGTGGTCCCTGTTATGTTGATGGCCGCTACCTTGCCGAAGGATTTCCCGCCGCAGGAGAGCGTTGATCAGGATGAATGAGGCGTCGAGGAAAAGGCAGATCGAGATGACCCGTAAGTAGGAAACAAGATTCGGCTCCCCGTAAAGCGACGCCACGCCAGGGGAACGGCGACAAGAACGGCGGCGATGATTCCCGTAAGGATGAATATCACCATGAAGGCCCCCGATATCCTCGCGGCTCAGTTCGTCGCGCTGGATGAGGAAGTTCGAACTGGAGAACTCCCTAAATGGACATGACAATCGCCAGGATGGCCATGCCGATCACCGAGACCTGATCTCCTCGGGCGTCAATATTCGCGAGACTACGGCTGCAGTGACAAAATTCGTAACGAGCAGGACGTAGCGTTCACCTGTGCTCATAAGGAGTCGCGTTTTACAGAAAGCATGCGTGCCCTTCTTCCCCAACAGGCCGGGCGCGGCCGCCTGGATGCGGCACGGATAGTCCGACACACCGGTTGGAAGGTCATGCCGTCTAAAAGGCTAGGGAAGGCCCCCGTCTAAAGGAGTAGCGGTGCAAAACGCAGCCCCCTATCTGCAGTCGTCGAGTGGACGGCCGATTTCCCCCGGAGGCCGCGATGCCCCCAACACGCGGACCTGCTTTTCCCGATCCGACGACAAGTGCGTAGCCGACGACACCGATCGCGAGATGGCCAGAAAGGGGATTGAGTGAGGAAAGGCAGGGAAGCCGAGTAGCGGACCAACATTATGATTGAGTTTTGCACCAGCCCGCCACCCTCCGGCAACATAGCGGTTGCGTGCTTGAGAGCTGGCCAAGGCAGACGCTGTCGAAAAGCCATGCCTCGGAAAGCATGCTTGCGCTTCTTCACTCCAAGGCGATTTCGGGGAGTTCGACAGTTAAGCGGCTGCCAGTCCGCGGATTGATCTCCAGGAGAGCACGATGAACGAATGGACCGACCCGCACGGACCAGACGCCGCGGGCCTGCCGGCCACCCTATCAGTCGTGTGTTCTTTGCCTGCCCGCTCCGAGTCACATCGCTCCGTCAATCCAACTAAGGCTCGAGAAGGCCCTGCCTCCCTACGCCATCTATGAAGGCGGCTTGTTTTCAGCCACCTGGCCTACCTTGCCGAGCCAGGACAGGAACGGGCCATAGCACGCATCGTAAGAAAAGAGATTGGCGAAGACACGGGCAGTACCTTCGGATTTCTGACGCCGGAGTTCCGTATTGCTCAACAGCGCGATGACCGCCTGCGCGAAGTCTGCAGCGCCGTTAGCGACGATCGCTCCCTCATCGAGTTGATGGGCGTCACCGGCGTCCACCCCTATTGAGGTCGTCACGAGGGGGCGGCCGTAAGACATGGCTTCGGCCACCTTGATCTTGACGCCGGCAGTACCGGATACGAGCGGAGCCACGACAAGCTGGGCGCGTCGATATTCGGGACCAAGGTCCGGGAGCGGCCCCACACGCTCGAGGCCGTCCGCCTCCGGCGTAGCCTCACGCGTGGAGGCAATAGTTCCGACGATCCGAAACCTTGCCGTGGGGCAGAAGGTTCGAACCGCTGGCCAGATCTCCGACAGGAACCACGAGAGCGCGGCACGATTCGGGTCTGTGGCATTCCCAACAAAGAGGGCGACGGGCTCATTGCTTTCCGGCGGCTTTTCGTGATTGCTGAAGCCCATGCCGAGAGGGATCACGTGTCTTACCCCGAGTCGGTCGCGGGCGTAGGAAGCGTCATCATTGCTGTTGAAACCGACGCACTCCGCCGCGTTCAGCGAGTGGGACAGTCTCTGCTCCTCAGCCAAGATTTTGCCCACGCCATGGTTTCCTCCAGCCTCCCAGTGCGACGCCCCACTGCGGTGCTGAAGATGGCCAACGAGCGAGAAAATCCTGTGACCGTTGCGAGAGAGAGAGGGAGCGAAATGTACCGCCTCATGGAACAGTATGACTGCGTCCGGTCTCAGTGCATCGATACGTTCCAGCACCCACTGAATTTCTCCCTCGGGACATTCCGTCCCTGGGGGAACCGGTGCGGCTCTCCGTCCGAGGAACGATCCGGCCAGATTTCTGAGGCCAAGCAGTTCTGTGGATAGAAATGTCCTCCGGCCCAACCTGATGCTTTTACGAACCTGCCACGAAAAATATTCTTCTATTTCATATGCACTCCTGCAGATTGGGCTCCTTCGTCCGCGCGCTATGTCGGATACATACCCGTGTACCTCGTGCCCGGACTTCAAAAGATATTGGCCGAAGGCCTGAATATAGGCACCGTCCCCGCCGAAGAAAGCGTCGTACGGATAGCTATGGACGATTGCTATAGCAGCCATGTCCTACCCCTAGGGGCTTCTCTCGGGCAGTAAGAGTTTCGCCGCCCGGCGCCAATCTATCCAAAACGTCAGGCGATCCGAAGGCGTGTTTCCACAGCCAAGACATTCATCCTGCGCGCCAGGCCTCGCCATTGCCAACTGCCTCAAGCGCCGGCCCGCGCCTCGCCTCGGAAGCTCAGCAGCACATCCTGGAACAGCTTGATCTGCCCCAACACGAACAGCAAGACGAATCCGTAGATACTGGTCAGGACCACCCCTCCCGCCACGAGCCGCAGAAGCGAAGGAACCTCGGGGCCGAGATAGCGCTGGACTGCCAGCGCACCCGCCGAGGCCACGATGCCGGACATCCACGGCCTCATGATCGTCCGCAACAGATCCCCGACTGAAACCGGCGTACGATGCAGGCTCCACGCCAGGTGGGGATAGAGCCAGAGCAGCAGCGCCGTCGAGTAGCTCAGAGCCACTCCCTCGGGGCCGAAGGAAATCCCGACGCAGTAGGAAACGATGACGAGAGGGGCGATGGCAAAGGCCAGATACAGGCTGCGCTTCTGCCTGCCGGTCGAGATGAGCAGCCAATATGTGGGGTTGATGATCCCGAACACCAAGATGGTAGGGGTGAGCAGCCGGAAGATAGTCGCCGCCTCCGTCCACTGCGAGCCTAGCACCACGGTGATGATTTCGTGTGCGAACAGGAACGAGAACATTGTGATGGGAACCGTTACCGCGATGACGATCGAGTATCCCTTGAGGTAGAAGTTCCGTAACCGCGCGGGATCATGCTGCATCCGCGATAACGCCGAGAACAGTACCGCACCGACGGCGCTGTTGATGGTCGCCGTGGGAATGCCGATCAACTGGAAGGCCCGGGCATATAATCCAAGTGATCCGGCGCCCCAGAACCGCCCGAGAAGGACTTTCTCGGCATTGTAGCCAATATAGACGACAAGGCCGTTCAGCGTGACAATTCCACCGAAATGCAAGAGCGAGCCGATATTGGCGCCGCGCCGAGGGAGTCCAGGAATCCACCCAGTGGCGATCCAGTAGCCCAGGCTGCTGACCGCCGGTGAGATAAGGGTCGGGGCGATCAGTGCCCAGTACCCATCGCCACGGAACGCCAGCAGCACACCGGCCATGATGCCCAGGCACAGGGCGCCTGTATCGATTCCGCTCAGGGTGACATAACGCAGATTGCGCTCCAGCAGAGCGGCATGCTGCACACCGGCCGCGTTAAGCAGGAAACCTGGAGCGATCGCGATGGTGATCCAGAGCAGGCGCGGCTCATGGTAGAAGGTGGAGATGAGGTAGGCACTTGCGGCGCAGACCAGTGTGAGGAGGATCCCTACCAGTACATTGATCCAGAACAGGGCCGAGACCTGCTCGAACGAAATCTCATGCCTTTGGATTGTCGCGGAGGAAAGCCCGGCGGTGGTGAAGACATCCAAAATGCCTGTGAGTGCCACCACCATCGCGACCAGACCAAAATCGTTAGGGCTGAGCAGGCGTGCCAATGTGGCAATGTAGCCCACCCTGAGCATCAGGTTCGCGCCCTGGCTCACCATCCTGGCAACGCCACTTTGAATGGCTTCGCTCTTAAGGTTACGGCGCTCGCCTTTCGCGGTCGGGGTCTTGTCGGTCATGTATCACTGGCTGCATGTGCGCTTGGCTCCGTTTGAGCGGTCTGCGCGTGCCTTCTCTGATCAGTCATGTCGCCAGAGGCCCTCTCGAGCCATATCTCTCGCCACCAAGGATAGATGGCTCTTGGGCACTGCATCCGGCAATCGCTATACCGCGAGTTGCACCAGACTTTCTCCAAGATAACGGCCGGCCCTCTGAGATTGGTAAGAAGTCCGGTCTTTTCATTAACGAACGTTGTCACGCGTGATCTGACTTTGAAGATATGACCGCAATAGGGAACCATCTCCGCATCGAAAGTAAGACCCTGGCTCTTGTTGTCGGCATCCAAGGTCGCGAGGATTTCTTCATAGGATCTAACCCTGATCAACTCGCCGGGTTGGAGATCAAGCTTGACAGTCGGAACCGGCTGGCCGGTAGGGATTGATCCCCGATATCGCGGGAAAGGAACGCCACCATAGAGGTGCTGCACCTTGTCATAAACCCAGCTGACACCCAAGGACAACCTGGTGAGGCCTAAACGGCGCGTGTAATGATAGCAACTGAATATCGTTGCATAGACGAACCCGGCGAAGAGGCGCCATGCGCCGGCATTTCCCGATGCATAGTCTTCCGCATATTGCCGAACATCCCACCAAGGAAGAGGGGTAGTCGCCTCCAGAAGTTCTGTGGCTTGGCATGAGTATCTCGGACCACCCGACAAAGGCTGATTCTTGGCGCGCGCACCAGCCAGCACATCGCTTTCTGTGCAACCCGTTCCGTCCGCCATCTTAGTCGGAAGCGAGACAGCCCCATTCGAGGACGGCGAGTCCACAGGCTTAAGCCATGCCTCCTTCCAGAAAACCAGGCACGCCGCCTGACAGCCTCCAAACGCGTTGCCGTCGCACCTCAGTTTTTCAAGATGGATGACGCCGGATAACTTACGTCCGCCAGCAAAGTTGATCGTGTCACACGTCTTGTGCGCGCGCTTGTAAACACGAAAGCGGAGGCCACAATATCGAAACATTTGTGGCATAAAAGGGAGCTTCTCAAGCCGACCATTTTTGTCGAGTGTACGAAGGATTTCTTCCTTAGACCGCACCTCGACCCAGTCTCCGACCCTCAGTGACATGCAGCACCCCCGTTCACAGCGCGCTTCGGAACAATGTCATTTGCCTAGTGTCAAAACCATACCATCTCTAGACTCTGACAGCCGGCCCCGAATTAGCGGTAGCTACCCTCCACTTTTGATTGAGTGGACCAGTAGCTATCCTATTGTTACGATGCAAACGTGGGCCCACGCAGAAGTTTCCTGACCACCGAAAGCGGCTCGGTGCGAAGATGTCGGATCGCTAGTGCGGAGCGGTTTCCCGACGCTGTGCAATAATCTTCTGGAGTGTGCTCATGCCCAGCGTCGACGTAGTCATTCCGAACTATCAGTTCGGGCGCTTCCTGCCCGGCTGTATCAAAAGTGTGCTGTCGCAGGATGTAGAGAATTTGCGCGTGCTCGTCATAGACAACGCGTCGACTGATAACAGCCTCGAGGTAGCCCGTGCTTTAGCGGCCGCCGATCCGCGGATCCAAGTTATCGCCCATCCGGTCAATGTCGGGCTTATGGCCTCCATGAACGAAGGCATCGACCAGGCGAGAGCGGATTACTTTATGATACTTTGTTCCGACGATATTCTTGTGCCCGACAGTCTGTCACGTGCCATCTCTATAATGGAGAAACATCCTACACTAACCGTCGCGCAAGGGGGGGCACAAATCCTTAATGTCGAGGGTGCTCTGCCGACCGAGTTGACCGCTGCAGAGCCGCCGGCTTGGACAATTATTTCTGGATCAGAATATATAGAGGATGTCTGCCGCCGCCCCTTGCAACGGCCGGTCGGGTTCATATTGGTACGAACGGTCGCGCAGAAACGTGCAGGCTATTACATCAGGGAATTGCCGTTCACCAATGACCTTGAGATGCTGATGCGGCTGGCCAGTATCGGGGATGTTGCTGAGACAAATACTATTCAGGGAATCCGAAGGGAGCACAGGAGCAATATTTCGAGCGCTTACTGGCAGGACTTCAAGCTTAGACTGGATTCCGTGTATATGGCCATCGAGACCTTCTTATCGTCCTACAGCATGGTCAAAAACCAATCAGGCAAGTTGCTTATGCTCGCGCGAGTGAGTTTGGCCTGTGATGCCTACTGGTCGGCCGTATCACATCTGATCCGGGGTAGGTATCGTGAGGCCTTTGGTCTGTTCAAGTTCGCCTTCAGCCTGTCGCCGCATTTGGCAGTCCTCCCTCCCGTTGCTCATCTTTTCAGGAGAAAGGATGTTCTCTCTCGGATCCGAGTGGTATTCTCCGAGGTATTTGAACGGGCTGATAAGAGAGGTCGTGCCGCCTCGTATGGACCAAGTATTAGTGCAGCGGACCAGAGTGCCAACCGCAAGCATTGCACAAAAACAGAGACTTGAAGTACCCCGCGTGAATCTTGCCAGGCGCAACGCGCTTTTAAAGAGATCCGGCAGACAGAAATCGGAGAATCTTTCACTTCCTCTGCGTCCCGCTCGGATAGTCTGACAAACCGGGTGAAGGTCATGCCGTCCAATAGGCTAGGGAATGAACACCGTCTAAAGGTCATGCCGTCCAAATAGGCTAGAGAATGAACACCGTCTAAAGCGGTAACGAGAGCTTCCACTCAACCGTATGAGCAAATTGCGCCCAGCGTACGCAATCCCCACTATCCCGAATTTCGAAGTGGGGTAGGGAGGCCCGTGTGCCGTGTCGTTTCGTCTTGCAATCGCTGCGGCCTGCCTGCTCGCAACAGCTGCGCCTGCATCCGCCGATTTCCTCTGGGGCATCAATGGCCATCCAATAGTTTCCTATCCGGGCATCCCGGTCGAAAGGCAACTCGATTTCATCAAGGATCTCGGCCTCAAATCGTACCGGGTCAACGTCACGGCAGAGGACCAGGTAGATAGCCTTGCCCACCTTGTCGAAGCGGGAAAGACGAGAGGGATCGAGATCCTGCCCCTCATCACGCCCGGAGTCGACCTGGACAAGGACAACCCGGACGAGCTCTACGGGAATGCCCGGAGACTGGCGGTCACCCTCGGCACCAGGTTCAAGAACGACATTCGGGTTTGGGAACTCGGTAACGAGATGGAGAACTATGCCATCATCAAGCCCTGTGAGAAACGCGACGACGGCTCGCAATATCCATGTGGATGGGGGCCGGCAGGAGGAATGGGAACGCTCGACTACTTCGGCCCGCGCTGGGTGAAGGTGAGCGCCGTCCTCAAAGGCCTGTCCGACGGCATGACAGAGGTCGACCCGGGGATCAGGAAGGCTTTGGGCACCGCCGGATGGGGCCACACCGGCGCGTTCGCGCGGATGAAGCACGACGGGATCGCCTGGGATATCTCGGTCTGGCACATGTACGGCGAAGATCCAGAATGGGCTTTCCGCGAAATTTCTGGTTATGGCAAGCCGATCTGGGTCACCGAATTCAACAATCCTTCCGGAAGTCAGCGCAGCGAGCGGCAGCAGGCCGACGGTATCAAGCAGGCAATGACGCGGCTTCGCGAACTCAAGGAGAAGTACAAGGTCGAGGCCGCACACATCTACGAACTGCTCGATGAGACCTACTGGGCCCCGAGCTTCGAAGCCAATATGGGGTTGGTGAGGCTCGTGGGTCCCTCCGATGGCAAATGGGTGACCGGTGAACCGAAGCCTGCCTACAAGACGGTACGGGACTTCACCCGCGGTCCTTTGCCGCTGACCAAGCCGCATCGGGACTGCGACACCGAGACCATGGCTGCAGACCAGTCCACGCAGGTGCGGCAGGCAAGTTTCGTCTACTGCCTCATCCTTGGCCACAAGGGCGACACGGCCAGCGTGAATCAATGGTCGGCGGCACTTGAAAGCGGAGACACCAAACTCGCCGACATGATCATGGAAATGATGCGCTCGGACGAATACGAAACCAGATATGCCACGATCGGCCTAACGGACCGCGACTATGTCGGTTTTTTGTATTTGCTGCTTCTGAACCATCCCGCGGACGGTTACGGACTGGAAAGCTACACCCGCCAGTTGCGTGCGGGTTCCATGACGCGTGAGGCCGTGGCCTTCGGAATCATCACTTCGGCGGAGTTCAAATCCAGGCACGCCGCCATCCGCGAAACCTCCACGGTGCCGAACCCTGAGTGAGCAGAGCCAATGAGCGCCATACGTGAGCCACGGGAGGTCGCGGCCTTGCCACGACCGCAAGGCGAGGCAGCGGCAACCGCCGGCGGCAGGGAACCGGGCATCGCCATCTTGGGCCTGTTCGGCTGCGGCAACCTTGGCAATGACGGCTCGCCCGAATCCATGCTCTGTTCCTCAAGGAGAAGCGACCCAACGCGCGGATCGCGAGAGGAGAGGGGATCGCCGGCCTTCTCGACTGCATTTTCCTGAAAATCCCCCGCAAGGTGATGGATTTCCTCCGTGCAGTCCGGCACATCCGCAAGGCGAAAGTCATAGTCGTGCCTGGAACGGGAATCCTTGACTATTTCGGCGACCGCCCGTTGGGCATGCCCTTCGACGTCTTCAAATGGTGCCTTGCAGCGCATCTCGCGGAACGCGCATTGCTTTTGTCAGTGTAGGTGCCGGGCCGGTGGGACATCGCGTCAGCCGATGGCTGATAACAAGCGCGGCCCGCATGCCGGACTACCGGAGCTACAGGGACACTGCCTCGAGGGAATTCATGGCAAGCGTCGGCGTCGACACCAGCCGGGAGTCGATGGATCCCGATCTCGCTTTCACGCTGCCCGTTCCGCAATCTGCCAATGCCGACCCTTCACACCCGCTCACGGTCGGTGTCGGCGTAATGAACTACCGCGGCTGGTGCGGTTTCGAGGAGCGCGGGCTGGGCATCTCTGAATCTTATTTGCCAAAGTAGCGATATTCGTCACCTACCTCCTGGCCAGCGGCTACAATGTCCGCCCTCGCACAGGCGACGAAGGTGATACTCCCGCGGTCGAGGCGGTCCTGGCGGCCCTGGGCGAAACTGATACCCAAGGGCTTTCGTGCCCACCCGTCCATTCCCTTCGCGACGTCTTCGGCCAACTCGCCCTGACCGATCTCGTGGTGGCGATCCGCTTCCAGTATTGTGGCCGCCCTGATGGCGGGAAAGCCCGTGATATCACTGGGCTATGCGCTGAAGAACGACCAATTGCCCGGTCAGAGCGGTTCCGTCAGAATCTTGCCAGCGCGTCGAAAGCTTCGATGTCGAAATCTTGATCAGGCAGTGGCTTGTGGCGCATCGGGAAAGAACATGCGCGCAGGGTCCGTAACAGCGTCGAAAAATTCAGGGAGAGCCTCGAAGTCCAGCACGAATTCCTGCTCTCGACCATTCTTTGACGGAAAAGCCGTCGAAAGGACTAGGGGCTCACCGCCCGAAAGAGGTAGCCGACGGTAAGGCTTCGTCCAACGGGGCATCCTGATCGCCCATTGGCGTTCTCCCCCACTCCTCTCAGCCCACGTAGCCTCTGCGTGATCATATCCGCCCGAGAAGAGGTGTGCGATGAAAGTCATAGTAACCGGTCATCAAGGCTATATCGGCTCGGTGATGGTGACGATGCTGCTCCGTGCTGGGCATTCGGTAACAGGCTACGATAGCGACCTGTACCGGCGCTGCACCTTTGCTTGGGGAGGAGAGCAGGCTTCCGTCCCGTCCATCCAAAAGGACGTCAGGGACGTGCAAGCGCGCGACCTCGAAGGATTCGACGCCGTCATTCACCTGGCGGCTCTTTCCAACGACCCGCTGTCCGACTTCGATCCAGACATCACCTACGAGATCAATCACAAGGGTAGCGTCCGCTTCGCGAAGGCGGCCAAGGAGGCGGGCGTGTCGCGCTTCCTCTTCGCGTCATCGTGCAGCAATTACGGACAGGCGGGCGACGGAATGGTCGACGAAACGGGCGAGCTCAAGCCGGTTACGCCCTACGGCTGGTCCAAGGTGCTTTCCGAACGGGATATTTCCGAACTGGCCGACAGCAGCTTCTCTCCGACCTATTTCCGGCCCGCCACGGCCTACGGGCTGTCGCCCCGGCTCCGCTTCGACATTGTGCTGAACAATCTTGTCGCCTGGGCCGTTACCAGAGGGGTGATCCTCCTGAAATCCGACGGGACACCGTGGCGGCCGATCGTCCACATCGAGGACTTTTCCAGGGCGTTTATTGCCGGACTGGAAGCACCGCGCGAGATCATTCACAACGAAGCCTTCAATGTGGGTCGGACGGATCACAATTACAGGATCCGCGATATAGCCAAGATCGTCGCCGAGGTCGTGCCGGGCTGCCGACTCGAATTCGCGTCCGATGCTGGACCCGACAAACGATCCTATCGCGTCAGCTTCGACAAAATCGCGCGTACCCTGCCTGCCTTCAAGCCGCAATGGGATGCGCGTAAGGGTGCCGAGCAGCTTTACCAAGCTTACCGCAAGTCGAATGTTACTCTCGAGGAATTCGAGGGGCCCCGCTTCCAGCGCATCGGGCATATCCGGTATCTTTTGGCCAACGGACTTTTAGTCGGGCGCATGCGGGTCGCTGAACGTTCGACAACGCTGGATGTCGCAGCCGAGTAATGGGAATGGAACACCTGAACCCCTACGGACTCGGGCCGCGGCCGTCTTCTATCGGCGTCGGCCAGGAAATCTATGCCTTGGTCGAACGTCTCTTTCCGATCTGCAGGAGCATCACCGGAGATGGGGTGCGACAAACGCTGGATATCCTATCGGGACACGTTGATTTGGAAAGGCACGAAGTGCCCACCGGGACGCAGGTGCTCGACTGGACTGTTCCGAGGGAGTGGAACATCCGCTCGGCGAGCATCACAGGCCCGGACGGGAAAACGGTCGTGGATTTCGCCGACTCCAACTTGCACGTCGTCAACTACAGCGTACCCTTCAAGGGAGTCCTGCCGCTCGACGAACTGCGGCCGCACATCCATACGCTGCCTGAACAGCCAGAGGTGATCCCATACCGCACCTGCTATTACGCCCCGGCATGGGGCTTCTGCGTGGCCTACGAATGTGTCGCCAAGATGCCCGACGGCCTCTATCGGGTGGAGATCGATGCTGAACTCAAGGACGGCAGTCTCACTTACGGCGAATACCTGCACTGCGGGCAGACGGAGCGGGAATTCTTTCTTTCGGCACACATCTGCCACCCGTCACTGGCCAACGACAACTGTTCAGGCCTGGCCCTGCTGGCAACCCTTGCTAGAAGCCTGAAGGCAAGGAAAACAAGATACAGCTACCGCTTCCTGTTCGCTCCGGGTACGATCGGCTCCATTGCATGGCTGTCGCTCAACGAGGACCGGACACATCTGATCGACCACGGTTTGGTGCTGTCATGCGTTGGCGATGCCGCTAGCCCGGCATACAAGCGCAGTCGTCAAGGCGACGCCTTCATCGACCGTGCCATGGCCCATGTGCTCGGGCAGGAAGCAGGGGCAAAGTTGATGGATTTCTCCCCTTACGGCTATGACGAGAGGCAATATTGTTCGCCGGGCTTCAATCTTCCAGTCGGCATGTTTCAGCGAAGCGTCCACGGCACCTTCCCCGAATACCACACGTCGGCCGACAATCTCGACTTCATCGGCCCGGAGCACCTGGAAGACTCCTTCCGGATTCTGACGGATGTGATCGACATCGTCGAAGGGGACTGGACGCCTTCGAACCTTTTTCCCAAGGGCGAACCACAGCTCGGCAGACGCGGCCTCTACGCAGCCCTGGGAGGGCAGAAGTCTTCGGGAGCAACCTCGATGTCCCTGCTTTGGGTGCTCAATCTCGCCGACGGACAGCATTCGCTTCTTTCGATGGCGGAGTGCTCGGGTCTGCCATTCAGGGAATTGGCCGCCGCCGCGAGATTACTGTCAGATCACGGTCTCCTGGCCGAGGGGGCCGCATGAGCGCTGTTGAACCTTTCGCTTCCAGTCTTTCGGTTCATTAGGGGACCGGCTTCTTGACCAGCGGCCACGTCCTGTCCTTCTCCGACATCGCGGTCGGCATCAAAGGCCAGTTTATCGAAATGGCGGGGTCGCTGTAGCGGACGCCTTTCGATGCGTGGGGTGTATAGAACTGCGATATGAGATACGAGACCTCGGCGTCCTTCGTCAGGGTCTGGAGCCCGTGGGCGAACCCGGCAGGGATGTAGACCTGTTTCATGTTTTCGGGCGTCAACTCGAAGCTCAGCCAGCTGTGCCGCGTCGGCGAGTTCAGGCGCAAGTCCACGACGACATCAAAAATCGCGCCGCGGACACAGGAGACAAGCTTTACCTCGGCATACGGATCCTCTTGATAATGCAGCCCCCGGAGGGTTCCCTTTTCGACCGAATGAGCGCGGCTGTGCTGGACAAAGCGCGTCACCAGCCCGCAATCAGCCATTTCTTTTTCGCAGAACAGGCGGGTGAAGGAACCGCGGTCGTCAATCACCGGCGTCGGCTCGATCAGCCAGACACCCTTCAGCTCCGTTTCGGTAAACTGCATGTCAACCTTAGCCCCAGTTGCCGGGTAAGGGCCGGCAGTCCAATTGTTGGCATCGCCCGCTCGGGCTGGAAGAGCTACCTAAGTCTTAGGTGGCTTCTCCGATAGCGGTATGCCGGGCCGGTCGCTTACCCGATCGAGGGTCTTGGCGGCTTCACTGCCCCTACGGTTTGCCTATTAGGATTAAGGCAACCCAACGGATTGGCAAATCGAACCCGCGCGCGCACCGTCCTAAGCTGCCGCTGCCATAAAAGAAGCACCTCCTGCGGAGTGCGGCGGCAAAGGTTCTTGGTCAGGCCAATGCGTCTCCGTCTTTTCAAACCGGCGGGACAGGAGCACGGAATGAACATTCAGGCTGTCGAAATCGTTCGCGACCATAACGGGGCACGCCGGACTGCCAGCTGCAGACTTTGCGGATCGCGCCTGTGCCACACACTAGTTGATCTAGGCATGTCGCCTCCTTGCGAGGGCTTCCTGCGGCCGGACCAGCTCGACCAGATGGAACTCTATTACCCGCTCAAAGTACTGGTCTGCGACAGCTGCTACCTGGTGCAACTCAAGGAGTACATGAGCCCCGAGACCATCTTCAGCGAATATGCCTACTTCTCTTCTTTCTCGACAAGTTGGGTAGCCCACTCGAAAGCCTATTGCGAGGCGATCACGAAGCGGCTTGGGCTTGGAACTCACAGCTTTGCGGTGGAACTGGCAAGCAACGACGGTTACCTGCTGCAGCACTTCCTGCCGCTCGGCGTTCCCGTGCTTGGCGTCGAGCCGGCGGCCAACGTTGCGCGCGCTGCGGTCGAGAAGGGCGTGCCTACCCGAGTCGACTTTTTTGGAGCGCGGCTGGCAAATGAAATGGCGGCCGAAGGGCTTCACGCCGATCTCATCATTGGCAACAACGTCCTGGCGCAGGTGCCGAACCTCAACGACTTCGTCGCGGGAATGAAAATCCTTCTCAAACCAGAGGGCGTAATCACTCTCGAGTTCCCGCACATCGAGCGGCTGATGGCCGAGAACCAGTTCGATACCATCTACCACGAGCATTTTTCATATTTCTCGCTGCTGACGATCGATCTGATGGCGGCCCGCCACCGGTTGCGGCTCATTGATGTCGAGGAACTGCCCACCCATGGCGGCTCGCTGCGTGTTTATCTCGCCAACGAGGGCAGCAGCTGGGCCGTGGATCACAATGTCGGCGAACTCCTCGACCGTGAAAAGAGGCACGGGCTGACTGTAATGACGACCTACACCTCCTTCGGCTACAAGGCGCAGCGCGCGAAGCGAGATCTCCTAGCGTTCCTGATTTCGGCTAAAAACGAAGGCAAGAGGATCTGCGGGTACGGCGCGCCTGGCAAGGGCAACACGCTGCTCAACTACTGCGCTATCGGCACCGACTTCCTCGATTTCACGGTGGACCGCAATCCATATAAGCACGGCCGCTTCACGCCGGGCATGCACATCCCAATCAAGCCCATCGACGCGATCGACCAGGCCAAGCCAGATTACATCCTAATCCTTCCGTGGAACCTGAAGGACGAGATCGTCCAGCAGATGCACCATGTCGCCGCTTGGGGCGCGAAATTCGTGGTGCCAATTCCTTTCGTGACAGTGATCGATTCATCGGAGTTACCAAGATGAAAGTCATCCTTTTCTGCGGAGGCCGCGGGACCCGGATCCGGGACTATTCCGAAAGCATACCGAAGCCGATGATTCCGCTCGGCCAGCAGCCGATCCTGCGCCACGTCATGCAGTGGTACAGCGATTACGGACACGACGAATTCGTCTTGTGCCTGGGCTACAAGGCAACCGTCATTAAGGATTTCTTTCTGAACACCCGGCCACAGACCTTTTCCGATTGCGTGGTCACCCATGGTGGCCAAGACGTGAAGCTGCTTGGCGACATCGTCAAGGACTGGAGCATTACCCTGCTCGACACAGGCATCTGGCGCAACATCGGAGAGCGCCTCTGGGCCGCGCGGGATCACGTCAGGAACGAGAGGATGTTCCTGGCCAACTACTCCGACGGCCTGACCGATGTCGACCTCGACGATATGATCGCGAAGTTCGAGGCCAGCGGCAAGATCGGCTGCTTCCTTGCCGTGCACGCGCCGCTGACATACCACTTGGCCGACATCGCGGAAGACGGCCGCGTGCGCGAGTTCCGCACGACGGAAACGTCGGAGATCTGGATCAATGGCGGCTACTTCGTATTCCGCCCCGAAATCTTCGACTACATACGCGACGGCGAGGAACTCGTTCTCGAACCCTTCGGACGACTCATCGCTGACAACAAGCTGATGGCGTACAAGCACGAAGGGTTCTGGCGTTCGATGGACACGCTGCGCGATTGGCAATCACTCGAAGACATGGTCGAAAAGGGCGACATGCCCTGGAATATGAAGGTCACCGCCGAGAAAAACAGGCGCAATGTGCTGCTGGCCGTATCATGAGGGGGCTTGGCCTCGCACGTCGCGGGGAGGAACTCTCGATCCTCTGCCTTGGTGCCCATTCCGACGACATCGAAATCGGTGCGGGAGGCACGATACTCGGCCTGATCGCGTCGGGCGTCAAACTGGACGTCCGCTGGTGCGTGCTGAGCGCAGGCGGTCGACGGGTCGCGGAAGCCAGGGCTTCGGCCGAAGCGTTCCTCGAAGGATCGAGCTCGTCCACTGTCGACGTTGCGGATTTCGAAGACAGCTACTTCCCTGCCCATAGCCGATCGATCAAGCAGTGGCTGACGGATGTAAGATCACGGGTTGATCCCGACGTAGTGTTAACCCACGCCAGGTTCGACGCCCATCAGGACCACCGGGAGGTTAACCAACTGACCTGGAACGTCTTCCGCGATCATCTAGTGCTCGAGTACGAGATCCCGAAATGGGATGGCGACCTTTGCCAGCCCAATGCCTACGTGCCGCTCACGGCCGACGTGCTGAAGCGCAAGATCGAGCTCCTCTACGAACATTTCGGGACGCAGCGCTCCAAGGACTGGTTCGACCGCGAGACATTCGCCGGGCTTGCGAGGTTGCGCGGAATGGAATGCCGAGCACCAGAGCATTTCGCCGAGGCCTTCACGCTCCGGAAGATCAAAATTCTTTAGCAGTTGGCCCATATTCTCCTGTGAATAAGGGTGGATCCACGAATTGATCGAGTGAAACAGCTTGTATTCACCGCCTGAGTTGATAAGAAAAAGAATACATACATTAAATATAACGAATTTTTACTACCATTTTGAATTTGAGGGGTTCACATCAAAATGGGCAAAGCAAAAATAGCTTCTGGATTGTCGTTCAGCGAAGTCCGGATCGGAACGGTCGATGGCGGAGAAGCCGGAGTTCTGGTGTGGAAACGCGACCAACTGGTGGCGGTCCTTACCCAGATCGACGAGGAAGTCTACTCCACGAAAGGCAAATGGTTTCTCGAGACGGGATTCGGGCTGCTGAGCGGGCAGCACAAGAATTTCGACACGATCGAGGAGGCCATACGATGGGTTGGCAGACACACCTATCCCGAGCCTGCTTAGACTGCAGATTGAGCGGCCGATTCCGCGGCAGCAATTAACCCGACTTACGCTCAACTGGGCAAACTGACGATCGTGCCGAAGACCCATGACGGAGGCCCTTCGACTTCCGGGACCCAAGGCAGGCAGCATTATGCCTGGGTCACTCTTGAGCCAGAGTTCCTTCCGCGAGGAGATCGTTGACCTTGTAGGCGACTTCCGTGCGGTTGGTCGCCTTCAGCTTCTTCATGATATTTCGGATGTGGACCTTCACGGTGCTTTCGCGCAGATTCAGTTCGTAGGCGATGATCTTGTTCGCCTTGCCGCGCCGAAGCGCTTGGGCAACCTCGGCCTGCCTGAGCGTGAACATGCCTGTCAAAGGCTGCGTGTCGCGACTGCCCGAATCTATCAGGTGCCGCATGGAAAGGACACTGCTCGCTGGCACGAAGATGCCGCCCGCTGCCGCAAGGTTGATAGCCTCGACACAGACGTCGATACCGACTGAGGTCGGAATGTAGCCGCGTGCGCCGCATTCGAGAGCGGTCAGTATCTGTGCAAGCTCTTCGGTGTCGGCCAGGATGACCACAGGAACTGATTTGAACTCGGACGAAATATGACTGATCTCGTCTGCGATGCCATGATCGGTGACCTTCCGGCCGCCAAGGTTGAAGAGTATGGCTGCAAGGGGAAGGGCCGAACCCTTCTTCACGCGCCATTCGCCGATCGAACCCATGGCGACGACCTGCATGCCGACATCGTGGTCCACGAGAGCCGATGCGAGACACTCGCGGTCTAAGGCTCTTCCGTCCAGGATGAGGAGACATTCCCTGCCTGCTTGCCCGCGGACGCTTTCCGTTCCGTCGGACGGAACTCCTGACCGATTGGCCGAAGTGTAGTTATGCAGTTCTGCTGTGGAATCCATATCAATACCCACTCTTTCCCGAACAAGCCGCCTTGCGGCGGCCGATATAGTATCCTCATTCCCTAGCATTGAAGGTTTGATACCACGCCTTGTGAAAGGTCGAGGCTCGATTACCCCACTAAACCCTTTTGCAGTTCTCCGCCCTCAGCGAGACCAGCTTGGGAAGTGTAAGGTTTATTATTAAGCAGTCTCTAACATAGGTTGTCTTTTCATAATTTTTAGACAATCCCATGCCGAGCTGGACTGCAATCTGGCTGAAGACGCAGGCATGGACCGCCGCAGGCACTAGCGATCGACGTTCGACTGCCTGCTGGCGATGGCCAAGCGGCCCAACGCTTTAGCTCGAGAACGCTTGGTCTACCTGTACTATGTGGGCACTTGCAGATATTTCGGCAGTGCGCCGGTCCTCGCGACAGACCGTGTTGCCGTCGCGGCTGCCGCCGTCGAGACATACGCGGCCCTGCCAGGTATGCGGCGCACGACCAGTTGTCCGCAAACGTCGTGTCTCCCAGCGGAAAATTTACTGATGGCCGATGCGCTGCCGCTCGAACAGAGATACCCGTTACCTGAGATACTCTTTATCGAATCCGGCTGTTTCAACCAGCTTCTTGCGGTTGATCACCTCTACATGGCCTGACTTGAAAGAGACGAGATCGGCCTTGCGAAGTTCCCTTAATGTTCGGTTGACGTGAACGGTGGTCATTCCAAGAATGTCGGCCAGTTCATTTTGGGTAAGGGGACAATCATATCTTCCATGGGCCGACAGCCCAACCATGGAGAGCCTCTCCTCCAACTCGAGCAGGAAATGGGCCGTGCGCCTCATCGCGTTCCGCCGCCCGGTATTCATAAGATGTTCGGCAAGGATGGCGTTCAGGCGGGCCAGGGAGTAGGCGATCTTCTTGCCGAGGCGGCCGTCCGACAAGATCGCCTCTACCAGTTCCTTACTGGAAATTTCATAAACGGCTAGTTCGGTTATGGCCGCCAGTGACGCTAGACGGGGTCCGTCCGCACCACGGAAACCGACAATGTCCCCCCTAAGAGGAGTGTCGATGATCTGCCGTTCTCCGTCCAGTAATCCCTGGTAAAGGATGGCCCAACCCGATTTTACGATGAATATCTCGCTGTTGTCGTCATCCTGGCGGCATATCACCGAATGGGGTTTGTAGATTTTTGCGGTAACACCGAGAAAATCGTCGTTCCCCCACTCGTTCTTTGACAATGTCCCCCCTATGGGATGAGAGCTTATGAACTGCAATAATGTTTGCATGGAGTATCACGAGGCTGCTTCTATTTCCCATCACCTTCAATGTAATCTCCATTATCTCCCGGATAATTTCGACAGAACGACCTCTTACCCTAGGGGCAGGCTGGCCCACTGTCCTCGTCTGTTTGAATGAGGTAAACTGCGTCTAGCTAGGGGTGCTGCAAGGGCGGTTAAGCCTCCGAGTATCCACCGTAAGGAGGAGTGCCTGCCGCGTCCTGCAGTTGCGGGATCTTAGGCTACGCCCTTTGGCTCTCTTGCCCGGAATACCCACCTGCCGAAAGATGAGCCGCCGGACAGCGTCCTGCGTGCGCACACCAGGGCCAAACCAAGCGGGAGGGCCGATCAACAATGCAGGTCTCTTTACCGGGCTTGCTGGTGTGCGCGGCTATTTTGGTCGTTGCCTACTATTCCAGGGGAATGCTGATCATAGGCCTGATAGCTTCCCAGGCGTTCGGCGCGACGGCCCTCATGACCCTGACCTTTTTAGGTGGATCATCTCCACTGATCTACACCATGTTTGCGGCCCTGCTCGTCATGGCGGTTACTGCAAGGCGTCGCATCTGGTTCGACCTTGGCAGCGTATTCGGAAGCATCCGCCCTGTTTGGGTTCTCACGAGCCTCATAGCGTACGCAATCATCGGAGCATGGCTGTTTCCAAGATTCTTCGCAGGACAGACCGCCGTCTTCGTACAGTCGAAAACCCGCGGCGCCGTCGTCGAAGCTTCTCTCGCGCCGGTTTCGGGCAACGTTTCCCAGACGGGCTACTTCATTCTTGGCGGGCTCACCGCCATCGCGCTTTGTGCGCTGCTGCTGCACTCCAACAGGATCGATCAGGTCCGCCGCGGCTTCTTTCTGTGGTGCGGTCTGCACACAGGCATGGGGCTGGTCGATTTCATTGGCAAGAACGCTGGGGCGGGAGATTTGCTCTCCCCGATCAGAACCGCGAACTACGCCCTTATAACGGAGGCGGTCGAGGCAGGATTCGTTCGGATCACGGGACCTTTTTCGGAGGCCTCTTCCTTCGCTGGCGTTTCCCTCGCCTGCTTGGCATTCTGCTACACGTACTGGAGAAAGACTAAATCACGCCTTGCCCAGTGGCTGGCAGGCGTCCTGCTCTTCCTGACCATTCTGTCGACATCATCGACCGCCTACGCTGGTCTGATTCTCCTGTGCATTCCGGTCGCCTTCTCGACGTTGCTTTCGGTCCTCAGGGGGAAGGTTCAGCGCGAGGAGATACTGATAACCGCGCTAATGGCCACAGGCGTGGTGGCCATAATAGGCATCAGCCTCTACAATGCCGAGGTCCTAGAACCGTTCGTCAAGCTAATAAACGCCACCATTATCAACAAGGCGGATTCTGCCTCCGGCGAGGAGCGCACCTACTGGAACATCAAGAGCCTGCAATCCTTCCTGGACACCAGTGGCCTTGGCGTCGGTTTCGGCAGTTCGAGGGCATCGAGCTGGCCGATCGCAGTTCTGTCCCAGCTTGGCGTCTTCGGATCGCTCCTGATGACCATCATGCTCGGTGTCGTCGTCCGCGGAATGGGCCGGGTACGCAAATGGGTGGACCCGGAGACCGATGCAGTCGTGACGAGCGTCAGAAACGCTTCCCTCGCCAGCATAGTTGCCGGCTCAGTGTCAGGTGGCGGCGCCGATCCAGGCATTCTCTTCTTCACCGCATTTGCCGTCGTTGCCGCCACGAGGACGCATGCTCGGCGCACCATGGCAGCAAAACGATCAAACTGGCTACTGATCAAGCATAGCGATCAACAAGCTCGCGACGGTGATGGCGAAGCGGTCTTGGCGGAGGCCTCCGGCCGAACTGTGGCGACGATCGGCGCCGGAAAGCGTGCAGGCACAAAACCTTTTGCGATGAGCGGCTTCGCAGCAGGCAGTGGCGGCGTCGTGTGGGACAGTAACCCGGGCGCACCCAGGGACAAGCGTGCTACCAAAAAAGCAAAGCCGTCCCAGCCCCACCGGAAAGCTGCCTCGCGCACTGCCGAGGCAAGAATGCCGGAGTTCATCGCCCCTCAAATGTGCGAGACCCTGTCCCGACCCCCTGGTGGGCGCGAGTGGGTCCACGAGATTAAGCTCGACGGCTATCGAATCCAGCTGCGTGTTCAAGCCGGCGCCGTCACGCTGAAGACGCGCAAAGGCCTGGATTGGACCTACAAGTTTGCGGCAATTGCAAAAGAGGCGTCAAGCCTTCCCGATGTCATCATCGATGGCGAGATCGTGGCGCATGGCGAAAACGGAGCGCCGGATTTTTCCGCCCTACAGGCAGCTTTGTCGCTGAGGAGAACCAATGACCTTGTCTTCTTTGCCTTTGACATATTGTTCGATGACGCTGGCGAGTTGCGGCAAATGCCGCTCTGCGCCCGGAAGGAGCGCCTGAAACAGATGCTAAGCAATGTTCATCATGGGGAGGGCAGTCAGCTCGTCCGTTATGTGGAACACTTCGCAAATAGCGGTCATGCGGCCCTGCGAGTTGCGGGCATCATCTCGAAGAAGATCGATGCGGTGTACGTGTCGGGCAGAAGCGATGGCTGGGCGAAATCAAAATGTCGGTCTGGCCATGAAGTGATTATCGGGGGGTGGTCATCCACCAACGGCAAGTTTCGGTCGTTGTTGGTTGGCGTCAATCGCGGTGACCATTTCGCCTACATTGGCCGGGTAGGGACGGGCTACAGTAAGGCGAAGGTCAAGCAGCTTCTCCCACGTCTAAAGGCTGCCGAGGCTAAGACGTCGCCCTTCGCCGGCAATGGAGCCCCAAAAGAAGATCCGGCCGTATTTTGGACCAGACCGGAACTTGTTGCAGAAATCGAAATGGCGGGCTGGACACGCGGTGGCAATGTTAGGCAGGCTGCGTTCAAAGGTTTGCGCGACGACAAGTCAGCAAAAGACCTGGGAGCCGAACGCCCCGCCTACGCCGGAACATCGAGGCGCCGAACCCTCAAAAAAGGCAAGTAGTTAAGCCGGCTGGCCGGCACAGGGCCTCATGCATAGGAGACGAGCCTCATGGAAGATACCTGATTTGTTGGTTTGGATATTCACAAACAACGGATTTCGATTGCGGTGGCGGAGAGTGGACGCTCCGGATCTCATGAGATCCGGGTTCCGATGAACGGCTTTTCCGTGGCTCTGTTTGGGCGCTCCAACTTGAGAGCGTAGTCATTGCCTCTATACTAAGGCCGCTGCCAACACTTAGGCCTGCCTCAATCCGACGCCGGGAGTCCCCTGCGAGTTGAGGGAAGCGGCTATTCAATTGCGAAGCATCGGGTGGCCGCAGTTGGACCGCGCGGGCAAGGGATGATCCAGGAGCTCTTGCCTTCTGTTGTCAGATCGGCTTCCTAGTTTGGCGGGGCGTCACCTTTCGGCTCGGACAACTTTACGAGTCGGGCAGACATCGTTTGATGCTGTAAGTCACCGGGTTCGCCACCCCATCCGAGTAGCTGCGAAGGATCCGGCTGGGCTGACCACCACTTGCCTTTGTCTTGGTTGCAAAGGCAGCCAATTGGGCACCCATCCCTTGGCGATCATGTACAAAACGATCTCGCTGATGAAAGTGGTAGGCGGAAAAACAGGTTCCGAAACGCTAATCACTTGCGGTCGCATTAGTATGGCTTGGTCGTGGAATGCAAAGGCTGACCCGATGTCGTCCCGCGATGCGGTACAATCAGAGATCAAGCAAAACGTCGCCTTGTGGGCGGCTGCAGCACGCCAGGACGTAGCCTGCCGATTTGTCCTCCAAGGTCAGCCCGCCTACGTCATCCATGACGACTTCGCCGGACAGCTTGGCGATCCGGCACGTACCGCAAACTCCCTGCTGGCAGGCGGTCGGGACGTAGACGCCACATTGGCGCGCCGCTTCGAGCAAGGTCTCTCCAGGCGCGCAGTGATGCGCAATGCCGGAGCGGGCGAAGCGGACCGAAGACGAAATCTCTGAAGCCAGTACCGAACGCGAATTGTTGCCGCCTCCGAAGCTCTCCTCATGATACTGTGAAGGGGCGAGGCCGATTGCGGCCAGGCAGCCGCGTGCCGCCTTCATGTAGGATTCCGGCCCACAGGCAAAAACGGTGCGGCTGTGGAGATCGCGAACCAGGTTCAGGAGCATCTGACTGTTAATGCGTCCGGTTGGACCGGTCCAGGCTGGGTCTTCCTGACTGCAAATGCAAGTCACTTGAAGATTGGGAAAGCGAGCGGCAAGTGCGTCCAGTTCGAGCCGAAAAATGATGTCGTCCGGCGTTCTCGCACTGTGAATGAAGTGGATATCCTGGTCGGCTGCGCGGTCGGTAAGTGCCCGCAGCATCGACATGACGGGAGTTATCCCGCTGCCACCCGAAAGGAAGAGGGACTTTCCATGCGGCAGATCGTCGAGATTGAACGAGCCGAGCGGCCCTTCGATCTCGATCCCATCGCCCGGCCTCAAATTGTCATGGAGCCAATTCGAAACGAGCCCGCCCGGCGTCCGTTTCACGGTAATCTGAAGGTCGAGCGGTCGCGTTGGCGGTGACGAAACAGAGTAGGAGCGCGTCGCCGCGGCACCGTCGATTCTCAGGTGCACCAGGACATACTGGCCAGCGCTGAAGCAGAACATCCGATCTGAAGCGGGTGTGAGAACGAATGTTTTCACATCGTGCGTTTCGTCGATCACGCGCCGGCAGAGCACAAGTTGCGGCGTGCTCTGGGCCCACTGCCGATGACGCTTGGTGGGGACGAAGCCGGAAGGCCCAAAGTCGGCGTGTGCGTTCATCATTCAACTCGGGTTTGAAGTCGAGCCAAGATGCCATTTCAAAATCCGCTGAACAGCCGCGCAATCCTACCTTTATGATCGGCGATTTCGATTAAACTTCCAGTGACATGACAGCCACCTGGAGGGCTCGGATGCCTTTGCGAATAATGGGTTCGTGTTTGCGGCGCGCGAGTATCGCGGTATGGACTGGCTGGTGCAGCGTCGGCGCTCCCTCGACGAGGAACGATGGGAGTTCAGCTGTGAACCTGTGCGCATCATCGCTGCGCATGTAGCAGGTGCCGCCCGTTCGCCGCAGCATGATCTCCGCGAGAGTTTCCGATCCCGTCGAAAGCCGGCAGATCGCCAGTTGGGCCAGGAGTTCTGCGTGCGTCTTTTCCAGCACGGCGGTGTAGCCCGGGCGAATGTAGGTTTCAGGGTCGACGTCGGACAGCGTTCTGGCAGCCGTCGAAACCATCACATATTCCTCCACCATCAAATGTTCGTAGGCGATCTCAGGCAGGTAGCGAGGCGCATAAAGGACGGCGATATCCAGATTTCCCATGCTTAGGTCGCTGACCATCTGGTTCGAATAATCCGACTCGACATGGATCGAGGATTTTGGAAGCGCCTGGCACAATGTCTCGACCCATCCGGGCAGGACCGAGCGGGTCATGCCCACCTGTGCGGCGATGCGCAAGGTGCCCTCGAAACGGTTGAACGCTCGTACGTCGTGTCGAGCTTGCGACCAGGTCGACAGCAAGGACCTGGCGTAGGCTTCGAACCGCCGTCCGGCGGCTGTCGGCTCAGCACCGGCGCGCCCGCGCTGGAAGAGCTCGGACCCGATCGCGCTCTCCAGATTCTTGATCCGGGTGCTGATCGTCGACTGGGTCAACCCCAGCCGATCGGCGGTACGATTGAAATTTCGCGACTCGATGATGTCGAGAAAGGTTTCGATGTGATCTAGCTGCACGCGACCTCCGATCGAAAAAGTCGATCATATTGCGCAGGATCATAAGCTTGATCAAACAATACTCAAGGCCGAAGCTGCACTCGGTGAAATCGGCCGGCAGATCGACCAGGCTGAAGCTACGGAGCTGAGCAACGTGTTCATAGTCGACTGCGATTGTCACAATTACTGGTCAAGCGCGACCGTGTTGGAGCCTTACCTTTCCGGCCTATGGAAGGACATGTTCGTCGAAGGCGAGAAGACAGGTCCCGTTGGCGCCTTCCCGCATGGCCATCGTCCCTGGTTTCATCCGCAGGACTTCTCCCGCAAGGACGTCCGTCCGAAGACGGAAGCCGACAACTATCTCATCATGAAGGAGAAGCACCTCGACAAGTACAAGGTCGATGTGGCGATCCTGACTGGCGATGAGCCGATCGAGGCTTCCACTCTCGCCAATCCCTATTATGCCAGCGCCCTCGTCAGCGCCTATAATGACTACCAGATCGACCAATGGCTGCCGAAGGACGACCGCTTCATGGGCTCGATCATCATCGCGCCACAGGATCCGAAGCTCGCGGCCGCCGAGATACGCCGCCTGGGCAATCATCCGCGCATGGTTCAGGTTCTTGCCTCGCAAGGCTCCGTCAAGCCCTATGGCGATCCGTTTTACCATCCGATCTACGAAGCATGCGCCGAGGTGGGGCTGCCCTTTGCCATACATCTGGGCGGCCATGGCGGCGTGAATTCGACTGCGATTGCTCCTGCGCCAACGACATTCTTCTGGGAGACCCATGCTATCCTGCACATGTCGGCAATTTCGCATGTCGCAAGCATGATTGCGCATGGCGTCTTCGAAAAATGGCCGGACCTCTACTTCGTGGTCATCGAATGCGGCGTCGCCTGGGTGCCGTCGGTGCTGTGGCGCCTGGACGCAGATTACAAAGCCCTACGAAAAGAGACGCCATGGCTGAAGATGCTGCCTTCCGAATATTGCCGGCGCAACATCCGCTTTTCCACACAGCCGCTGGAGCAGCCCGCAAATATTCAGCATCTCTGGTCCACTCTCGAGGCGATGGACGGTGAAAACACGCTGATGTTTGCCTCCGACTATCCGCATTGGGACTACGACGATGCCAACACGCTGCAAATCCCTCCTGCCTGGAAGAGCAAAATCATGGGGCTGAACGCGCTGGAGGTCTACAAGCGCATCCCTCGCGCGCAAGCGGCGAATGCCGCCTGAGGAAGCACACGATGCCCGAGAAGACATACATCTGCAGAGTCGACGAGATCGAAACCGGATCTCCCTTCATCGCCAAGATCCGCAGCCTTTCGGTCGGCGTTTTTCGCATCGGAGATTCATTCCACGCGCTGCTGAATGTTTGTCCGCACCGTGGAGCTCCGCTTTGCGAGGGACCGCAATGCGGAACAACTGCACCGGTCGAAGAGGCGCAATTCATCTATCACCGCGAAAACGAGATCGTGCGCTGCGCCTGGCATGGCTGGGAATTCGACATCAAGTCAGGCGCGGCCCTGGTCGATCCGTCCGTTCGCGCGCGCACATTTCCAGTCACTGTCGAGGCGGGCAGCATCTATGTGACGGCCTGATTGAGGTGCGGATTTGAGCAGTCAGAAGAAAGGGTGATCGCAGCTAACAAGCAGATTTCTACACAGGGTGCGTGACGAACAATAACGCGGAAAATCCGCAATGGGAGAGTCAAATGTCAGAATCTGAATACAAGCTTGGTATCGCTCAAAGCCTGATTGGTCGCGGCAAGATTTCCCGTCGCGACTTCATTCATCTTGGGCTGGCCGCTGGGCTGACGCTCACCGCTGCGGACAAGCTCTTCGTCAGCACGGCGCGGGCCGAACCGCTGCAGGGCGGCTTCGCTAAGCTCGGCATGGCACATGGCGCAACGACAGATTCGATCGATCCGGCCGGCTACCTGGATACGTTCACACAGACCGCGTTCTCTGGCTCTATGTCCAACAGCCTCACCGAGGTCGACGCGAAAGGCAACGTCCAACCGGACCTTGCCGAGAGCTTTGAATCGTCGGACGGGGCCAAAACCTGGGTCTTCAAGCTACGCAAGGGCGCAACCTTCCACAATGGCAAGAATGTCACGGCGGACGACGTCGTGGCTTCGCTGCGCTATCATATGGGCGACGAAACCAAATCGGCGGCGAAGCCGCTGCTTGAGCCCGTCGCAAGCATCAAGGCGGATGGCCCGGAGACGGTTGTCTTCACGTTGAAGAGCGGCAACGCCGATTTCCCCTACATCATGAGTGACTACCATCTGGTCATCATGCCGGCCAAGGACGGCAAGGCGGATTGGGGATCGGGCGTTCGCACCGGCGCTTTCGTGCTCGAGAATTTCCAGCCCGGCGTTTCGGCCAAACTCAAGCGCAATCCGAACTATTTCAAGAACGGCAAACCCTACCTCGATGAGGTGGAGTTCATCGCCATCACCGATCTCGCCGCCCGCATGGCCGCGCTATCGACAGGGGAGGTGGACTATATTGGCCGCGCCGACCTCAAGACTCTCGGCATGCTGAAACGCAACCCCAAGGTGGAGATCGTCGAGGTCACCGGCTATGGCCACTATACCTTACCGATGAATGTCACGATGGCGCCGTTCGACAATCCGGACGTCCGAATGGCTTTGAAATGGGCGATCAACCGTCAGGAGATCGTCGACAAGATATTTCTCGGCCACGCCACTGTGGCCAACGACAACCCGATCGCGCCGGCGATCAAATTCGCTACGAATCCGCAGCCGCAACACAGTTTTGATCCCGAAAAAGCCAAGCACTATCTGAAAAAGGCCGGAATGGAAAAGCTGAAGGTTGACCTGTCGGTCGCCGATGCCGCCTTTGCAGGCGCGGTGGACGCGGCTGCGCTCATCCGCGAGACGGCAGCCCAGTGCGGAATCGATGTAAACGTCGTGCGTGAGGCCGAGGACGCCTATTGGGACAATGTCTGGCTCAAGAAACCTTGGTGCGCTTCCTATTGGAGCGGTCGCGCGACGGCCGACTGGATGTTCACGCAAGCCTTCGCCGCAGACTCCAGCTGGAACGAGTCGTTCTGGAAAAATCCCCGCTTCAACGAGTTGCTTGTCCAGGCGCGCGCCGAGACGGACGAGGCCAAGCGGGCGGCAATGTATGCCGAGATGCAGCAACTGACCCATGATGATGGCGGCAGCATCGTGCTGGTGTTCAACAATTTCGTCAGCGCCAAATCCAGCAAGCTAGCACATGGCGAGGTGGCGCCGAACTGGGAGAACGATGGACTGAAGATGGCCGAACGCTGGTGGATTGCCACTGCGTGAAAGTGCGGGTCGGACCCGCGATGGTTATTAGGCTCCGGCTTGCAACCGCGTGCCCTGACTGGTGTGGCAGGGCGGCGGCAGCAACGAGAAACGCGTACCCATGAACCCCGTCGCAAGAACGGTTCTGCAGCGCCTTGGCCTCGGCCTGGTCACGCTGTTCATCGTGTCCATCATTATCTTCTCTGCCATTGCAATGCTGCCGGGCGACTTCGCCAAGGCGATGCTCGGGCAATCGGCGACACCCGAAACGGTCGCCGCCTTCCAGCGAGAAATCGGCATCGACCGTCCGCCTGTCGAGCGCTACTTCGTCTGGGTCGGGCAGATGCTCCACGGTGATTTCGGCTCTTCATTCGCCAGTCGCACCGGGTACCGGCGTACCGTCGCCGACATCATCGCGCCACGCCTCTACAATACGATGTTCCTTGCATCGATGACCGCGCTGATTGCAGTTCCGCTAGCCCTGGGACTGGGCATCCTCGCTGCGCTCTACCGCAATGGCTGGTTCGACCGGCTGGTGAACGCAGTGACGCTGACAACGATTTCGTTCCCGGAGTTTTTCGTCGCCTATATGCTTGCCTATCTCGTCATCTCGCGCGACACGTTCATCGGATCCGAGTTCGCACAATCACTGCCACACTGGCTTGCGGTCTCATTGAACTGGATACTCAATGCAGTTCCCAAGTTTCCGACATTGTCGAATGTGAACGACCAGACGCCGTTCTGGGAGCATGTTTGGAGAGTAGCCTTGCCGGCGATCACGCTTACGCTCGTCATCGTGGCGCACATGATGAGAATGACACGAGCGGCGATCATCAACATGCTGGCAAGTCCCTATATTGATATGGCGCGGCTCAAGGGAATGTCGCCCATGGCTATCGTACTCAGGCACGCCTTGCCCAACGCATGGGCGCCGATCGTCACGGTGGTGGCGTTCAATCTGGCTTATCTCGTCGTCGGAGTGGTCGTGGTCGAAGTGGTGTTCGTCTATCCCGGCATTGGTCAGCTGATGGTTGATGCGGTCAAATCCAGGGATGTTCCGGTTGTCCAGGCCTGCGCCCTGATTTTCGCGGCGACCTACATCCTCCTCAATCTGACTGCCGATGTCATTTCCATCGCCACCAATCCAAGGCTCTTGCATCCACGATGACCAGCTACGAACCCATCGCTCAGGTTCCCAGGCTGAGGCACTCGCGCGCCACCCGGGCCAAAACGGCGCTGAAGAAAGCACCCTTCAGTGCCTGGTTCGGCATCCTCGTGATCCTCGGCTATGTCATCGTTGCGGTGTTCGCGCACTGGATCGCCCCATATGGCGAAACGCAGGTCTTCAGCGAAGCCTTCGCACCGTGGAGCCAGCAGTTCAAACTGGGAACCGACCAGCTCGGCCGCGATATGCTCACGCGCTTGATCTATGGAGCTCGCAACACCATCGGTATCGCGGTTGCGACCACATTGCTCTCCTTCGCAGTCGGCGTCTCGCTCGGCCTTCTCGCGGCATTGTACAGGGGATGGCTCGACCAGATACTGTCGCGTGCGGTGGACGTGTTGATGTCGATCCCAAGCCTGATCTTCGCCCTGGTACTGCTCTCGATCTTCGGCTCGTCGATCACCAGCCTGATAATCATCATTGCGCTGCTCGATTCCACCCGCGTCTTTCGGCTCGCACGCGCCGTCGGGCTTAACGTGGCGGTGATGGAATATGTCGAGGTGGCCCGATTGCGCGGCGAAGGCCCGAAGTGGATCATCGCCAAGGAAATCCTCCCCAACGTCATGCCGCCGCTCGTCGCGGAGTTCGGCTTACGATTTTGCTTCGTATTCCTCACGATCGCGGCACTGTCCTTCCTGGGCGTCGGTATTCAGCCACCGACCGCTGATTGGGGGTCGATGGTGCGCGAGAATGCAACCCTGATCACCTACGGGGATGTCACGCCGCTGCTGCCGGCCGGCGCCATCGCCCTCCTCACGGTGTCCGTGAATTTCGTCGTCGACTGGTTCCTCCACGCAACAAGTGGGTTGCGGGATGAAAAATAGCGCCCCCGGCTTGCGCGAAAAAGGCAAGGATCTGCTTCAGATCCGCAATTTGCATGTGGAAGGCTTCTCGGACGAGCGGTGGCATCCCATTGTCCGCGGGGTCGATCTGGCGCTGAAGCGGGGGGAGGTTCTTGGCCTGATCGGCGAGTCTGGCGCCGGCAAATCCACCATTGGCCTTGCGGCGATGGGCTACGCCAAGCCGGGCTGCCGGATCACAAAGGGCTCGATCCTGTTCGACGGTATCGATCTTCTGGCAATCAGCGAAACAGGACGTCGCCGCCTCCGAGGCTCGCGCATCGCCTATGTCGCGCAAAGCGCCGCGGCCTCTTTCAATCCAGCCCACCGACTCCTCGATCAGACTGTCGAAACTGTGGTGGCTCATGGGATTGCCAGCCGAGAAAAAGCGAACCGGAGTGCGGTCGATCTCTATCGCCGTCTTCAGCTTCCAGATCCGGAGACCATCGGCTTTCGCTATCCTCATCAGGTTTCCGGCGGACAGTTGCAACGGGCAATGACCGCGATGGCAATGGCTTGCCATCCGGACCTCATCGTCTTCGACGAACCAACGACAGCGCTCGATGTGACGACACAGGTCGAAGTTCTCGCCTCCATTCGCAATATCGTGGAGGAATTCAACACCGCTGCAATCTATGTGACGCATGACCTGGCGGTGGTGGCGCAAATGGCGGACCGCATCATGGTTTTGCGCCATGGACTTACCGTGGAGGAGGCAGAAACGCGCCAGATGCTCGCCTCGCCCAGCCAGGAGTATACCAGAACGCTCTGGGCCGTGCGCAAGCTCGCAAAGCCCGAAGTTCCGGCCGATGACTATCTGCTTACGATAGACAACGTCACGGCGGCCTACGGCCGAGCGGTCAAGGTGCTTCAGGATGTCTCCATCAAAGTTCCACGTGGAAGAACAGTGGCCGTGGTCGGCGAATCCGGTTCCGGGAAATCGACGCTCGCCCGCGTCGTTACCGGCCTGCTGCCACCGCTTTCGGGGTCGATTTCCTTTGCCGGCCAGACCCTTTCCAAGACCCTGAAGACGCGCCCAAAAGAGATCCTGCGCCGCATACAGATGATTTATCAAATGCCCGACAACGCACTAAATCCGCGCCAGACGGTCGAAGAAGTCATAGCTCGGCCGCTTGAGTTCTACCTTGGCCTCCAGGGTGCGCAGAGGGACCGGCGGATCGACGAACTCATGCACATGGTCGAGATGAGCGAAACTTACCTTGACCGTCTGCCGGCCGAACTATCGGGGGGTCAGAAGCAGCGCGTTTGCATCGCTCGGGCCTTGGCCGCCGACCCGGAACTCATTATCTGCGACGAAATCACGTCCGCGCTCGACCAGATTGTGCAAGAGGAAATTCTGAAGCTGTTAATGCGGCTTCAGCGCGACCTCGGCATGAGCTACATTTTCATCACCCATGACATTGCCACCGTGCGAGCCATCGCCGACGAAATTGTGGTCATGCACCAGGGTAAAGTCGTTGAGCAGGGATTAAAGAGCGAAATTCTCACGCCGCCGCATGCACCCTATACCGAACGGCTTTTGTCCTCCGTGCCGGAAATGGATCCGGACTGGCTCACAAGGCTGCTCGCCAGCCGGAGGATGTGATCGTCGGGCAAAGTGTTCTTCCATATCGCCAGGACTTATAGGCTTCGCGGTGGGCGCTGGGCGAAGCAGCGGTCGATCGCACCGTCCATACGAGGATAGCGAGCCTTTGCCGCCGTTCGGCTTCTGAAATGATGATTGAACACGCGCAATTCGGGAGCCAATAGTCCATGCCAACAAGAAGCGATGCTAGTGAAGCGCGCCGGTGGTTTGCCGAAGACCTGCGTGTCTCGTCACCGGTCTTGCACAACCCTGCGGTCATCGAGGCCTTCGCAAAGGTTCCGCGCGAACACTACCTTGGCAACGGACCATGGCGTATCCATTCGAGATTGCAGATCGGGGCGGTCCATACCAGCCCTTCAGCCGCACTTCATGAGATTTACCACGACGTTCTGGTCTCACTTGACGAAAAGCGCGGATTAAACAGCGGTTTGCCGTCGCTTTGGGCCTTGGTTTTCGACCATGTGAACATCGCTCCCGGCCAGACCGTCCTTCAGGTAGGCGCCGGTGTCGGCTATTTCACCGCCATCCTCGCTGAACTGACGGGTTCTGAAGGACGCGTGATTGCCTATGAGATCGACGAAGAACTCGCCCGGCGCGCGCAAAGCAATCTTGCTCATTATGCCCATGTCGAAGTGGTATCCGGTGATGCAACGCAGGCAGTTGATCTGCCGGACCTCGATGTCGTTGTCGCCTTTGCCGGAGTGACGCACGTGCCGGAACGGTGGCTTTCAAATTTGTCCGACGCTGGCCGGATGGCGCTGCCGTTCACGGGCGAAGACCAACGAGGCTTCATGATGCTTCTGGAAAGGGCTGGCGATACCTTTCCCGTACGATCACTTGTGCCATGCGGGTTTTACCCCTGCAGCGGAGCCAGGCGCAGTGACGAAGAAAAGGCCTTGATGGCCGCCCTCAAGGCTGCGCGAGGCAAGGTTACCCGTCTCGCGCAATATCACCGAGGGCGACCAAAAAATGGCAGCGAGAACGCTTGGTTGGTGACCGACACATACTGGATTTCGAAAGCCTAGAGATCGATGTCGAACTTGCGTGTCACCGTAGTAGCGTGCGGCACGGCATTCCACGAACGATCTATACCATCGGGAGCGGTCCGAAACATCATTGCGTCCTGAGTTTCCCCGATCCGCGCGTGCGGATTGCAGGCGCGGTCCTGGCCGGCTGCAGCACAGGCTTTCTCTTGTCCGACGACTGACCAGACCCACGCGGGGTTGAAAGCGGCGGTGCTGTCTTGGTCAGGCCGGACGGCTTTGTCGCGTGGCGGTCATCGCACGGCGTGCCTGATCCCGTACAGGTGCTGATCGAAACACTTGACGGGTTTGGTTTCCGCACGCAGGCACACGAACACCGTCGGTGAGCGCGCGGATACCTCCTGCGTTCCGCCGCGCCGATGGGCCACCGTGGCCTTGGCAGACCGAATGTCGCCATTACCGCAAATGGTCAATCAAACCGTTCAGCAGGAGCAGCAACGCCCCAGCGACGACAGCCGCGGCGGCATCGTCCAGCATAATGCCGGCCCCACCCCTTACCTTGTCGTGCATGATACGGATGGGCCAAGGCTTGACGACGTCGAAAAACCGGAAAGCAAGGAAGCCTGCTGCCCACCAGAGTGGGTCGATCGGAAGCATGGAAAGTGTCGCGGCGGCGCCGAAGGTCTCATCGATGACGACGATCTGCGGGTCCTCCGTCCCGGTTCGGGAGATGACATGCGACGACGCCCATACGCCGACGGCGAACAGGGCCGCATAGGCAAGCACAGTCAGCCAAGGCGATGCCGGTATCAGAGCTGCGGCAACAGCCACTCCAACCATTGCGCCGGCCGTGCCCGGCCATATTGGAGATAATCCCGCGCCAAGAGAGGTCGCGAGCAGGTAAGCAAACTTGGGTGAAAATCTATGCATCGAGTTTCGGCCGGCTTCCGACGGATGGCAAGCAGTCATAGTCACATCGTTCGGGCGCGGCCGCCAGACCGCCGGTCGATTTGCGCCGTCGGCTTGGCGAGCGCCTTAATCCGCCGGCCGCATTCGCCGAAAGAAATCGCTGTTGCGGCGAGTTGGGAATGTTGCTGAGCCCGGTCTCGGCCCGCTTTGACCAATTGGAACGGTAGCGACGGTGGAACAAACCCGCAAATTGCTGGTAAAGCTCGGTGAAACGACATCATCAGAGGAGCCGCCATGATCGCCGGTCTCATGAAAAGTCGCATCGACCCGCTATGGGAGCAGGCCGCTTCTCCGCTGATCGGGATCGGCATGACGCCGAACCAGGTTACGGCCAGTGGGCTCGTGCTAGTCGCTTTGTCGTCGGCGGCCTACGTCTATCACCATTCAAGCCTTGCCTTTGGCCTTTGCCTGGCGTTTGCCTTCACCTTCGATGCGCTGGACGGTGCTGTCGCCCGCCGAACAAATATGATCACCAAGGCCGGTGGCTATTTCGACGCTGTCGTCGACCGCTATCAGGAATTGGCCGTCTTTGCGGCTATCGGCTGGGTCGCCGATCTGTGGGCGATCGCAATGGTCGCGTTCGCCGGCGGGATACTCACAAGTTACGCCAAGGCGCGGACGGCGCTGGAAATCCCTGTGGAAAACTATGGTTGGCCGGATTTCTTCGAGCGGATGGAACGTCTGGTTTTCATTTGCGTGCTGCTCGCCGCCGACGGAGTCGCGGCCGCCCTGGGCGCGGCATCGCCCTGGATTCTGGCGGGTGGGTTCGCGCTTTACGCAGTGCTGGCCAACGCCACAGCGCTGCAACGGATCAGTCGCGCATTCACGATGCTGAAACGAGCCGACGGAAAGCAGCCGTGAGACTGCAGCCCACTTGCGCGTAGTCTCACATGAAGGTATATCATGCTTCACATGAGGAGGCAGTGATGATGCTGGCGTTCGGAAATGTCGCCGACGTGCTGGGCTTGCCGCCCAAGGAAACGGCTGCACGGTCGCCATTCGGGCTGATGGCTCGAATTGAAGACGGATTGCCCATCGGCGCGCTCGAACGCGTCTCACAATTGCTGGCACCGGCCGATGCCCAGTTCAAATATCGCCTCGTTCCAAAGGCAACCTATGAACGTCGCAAGAGGGGTGCTCTTCGACTGTCTTCGGAAGAGGGCATGCGGGTGGCACGAGTTGCTCGTGTATGGGACTTGGCCCTCGACGTCTGGAAGGTCGAAGATGAGGCTCGTGACTTTCTATTTCGGCCTCATCCCATGCTGGAAGACCGGCGCCCGATCGAAATGGTCATCCAAAACGAGATCGGCGCCGAGCTGGTGATCGATATCCTTGCAGGCCTGAAGTACGGCACCGCCGCTTGACGGCGCAGATACTCGATCGGACGCTGCTGTGCTTCAGGATCGGCGATCCTGCCGGCACTTATCCGATCTTTGACGCGACGGGCTCGACGATTGCGCCCGGCCGCTGGAACACGCCCGGCAGCCCGGTGATCTACGCCAGCGAGCATTATTCGACTGCCTTGCTGGAAAAGCTAGTGCACGGCAGCGGCAGACTGCCGCCCAACCAGCACTACGTCCAGATCATGGTTCCGCGCGGGCTGAGCTACGAGACCTTTTCTCAGCCGTCGCTGCCGGGTTGGGACGTAATGCCGGCAAAGGTGAGCAAGGAATTCGGTGAGACTTGGTGTATCGAGCGCCGCAGCGCGATCGTAATCGTACCAAGCGTCGTGGCTCGCCTCGACAACAACGTGTTGATCAATCCGGCCCATCCGGAGTTTGCCTTGATCACAGCCAGCCTGCATCAGCCCGTGTATTGGGACAGGCGGCTGTTCGGTTCCTGAGCGGGGCCGGGAGGGGAGGTTCCTGCCTCCTGCGGTCGATTGCTCAAACTCGTCAGCGCCAGCCCAAGCCCGGAGCGACATGGGTCAGGATCGCCTCGATGACGTGGGCATTGTAGTCGACGCCGAGCTGATTGGGGACGGTAAGCAGCAGCGTATCGGCCTCGGCGATGGCTTCGTCGCCCTTTAGCTGCTCGATCAGGACGTCCGGTTCGGCGGCATAGGAGCGGCCGAAGACGGCAAGCCTGTCTGCCTCGATGTAACCGAAATGATCTCCGCTTTGGTTGCCGCCGAAATAGGCCCGGTCGCGATCGTCGACAAGCGCAAAAATGCTCCGGCTCACCGACACCCGCGGCTCGCGCGTGTGTCCGGCCGCCTTCCAGGCCTCACGAAAAGCCCGGATCTGTTCGGCCTGCTGGATGTGAAACGGCTTTCCGCCCTCGTCGAATTTGAGCGTGGAGCTCTGCAGGTTCATCCCCAGTTTCGCCGCCCATTCGGCGGTGGCGTTTGTGGCGGCGCCCCACCAGATGCGCTCGCGCAGGCCCTCCGAGTGCGGCTCGACGCGAAGCAAGCCAGGCGGGTTGGGAAACATCGGCCGCGGGTTGGGCTGCGCAAAGCCTTTGCCCAGCAACACTTCGAGCAGCACTCCGGTGTGTCTGCGGGCCATGTCGGCATCGCTCTCGCCCTCTTGCGGGGCGTAGCCGAAGTAGCGCCATCCCTCGATTACCTGCTCCGGCGAGCCGCGGCTGATGCCCAGTTGCAGACGCCCTCCGGCGATTAGGTCGGCGGCACCGGCGTCCTCCGCCATATAGAGCGGGTTCTCGTAACGCATGTCGATCACCGCCGTGCCGATCTCGATTCGGCTGGTCTTCGCCCCAACCGCTGCCAGCAGCGGGAAGGGCGAAGGCGAGCTGGCGCGCGAAGTGATGCACGCGGAAATACGCGCCGTCTGCACCCAGCTCCTCGGCCGCGACGGCCAGCTCGACGGACTGCAAAAGCGCGTCGGCTGCCGTCCGGGTCTGTGATTGCGGCGAGGGCGTCCAGTGCCCGAACGAGAGGAAACCAATCTTCTTCATGAAATAGCCAGCCTAGAGGGAAGACAGTGCAGACTATGCTTCGACGCGGAGCAAAGCACTTCAAAAATGTTGCCCTGACGGCACTCTTGAAAGCCGCTCCGGCCGATTTGGGAGTGAGGGCAGGCGACGAGTTTTGGCAATGCAGAAGCACATGTGCTACCCGAAAATGGACGCGTGGCGAGGTGTGACGCTGGTCGACACCAACGTTCTGCTCAATCTTGTCACCAATGATCCGAACTGGGCGGATTGGTCGATCGCCCAGCTTGAGGCGCAAAGCCTGAATGGACCGCTGTTGATCAACGATGCTGTCTATGCCGAGTTGGCTTTCCGATACGGGGCGCATCGAGGATCTCGACGCGTTTCTTGACAAAGCTGTCTCGAAATCGCTCCGATACCATAGGCAGCACTGTTCCTCGCGGGAAAGGTCTTTACCCAATACTACGCGAGATCGAGCGGGTTGAGCACCGGCGTGCTGCCTGACTTCTTCATCGGCGCGCCCATGCCGCGGTCAATGGGCTGCCGCTGTTCACGCGCGATGCTGGTCGCTATCGCACCTATTTTCCATCACTCAAGCTGATCGCACCGAACTCGTGAATAGCCCGCCGAATAGGGTCCGCTAGGAAAGCGCCGCGAATGCGAGCACTATCGCGATGAGGATCAACAGCGGCCCCATCCATTTAAAATGGGTTCCAAAGTTCGTCCACCATGCCTGCCGTTGGCCGGGGCGAGCTTGAGAGGGGTCCGAGAAGAATCCGAAGCCGACGCCAGCCATCCACAACCCGGCGCAGAACATGATGAACTCGTCGATGTAATCCGCGACCACGCTTCGAAGCTTTCGAATTTATGCCGCCGCTACATGCGCCGAATTCGAGCCGATATAGTTACGGATCGTTTCGATGATCCGGTCCTGGTCAGCCTCGCTCAGATAGGGATGCATCGGCAGGCACAGGATGCGCTTCGGCAGCTCTTCCGAAACGGCAAGGCCGGTCGGGGTGCGCGGATAATCGCGATAGGCAATCTGGCTGTGCAGCGGTTTCACATAGTAGATGACCGACGGAATGCCCTTTTCACCGAGATGTGCCTTGAGCCCGTCGCGTTTCGGCGTTTCGATGGCGTATTGCGCCCAGGCCGAGCGGCCGCCGCCCAGATTGCGTGCCGCCTTGACGATATCGCCGAGACCTTCGGCATAGCGATTGGCGACCGCTTGCCGCGCCACCATCTCGTCCTCGAGGATGGCCAGCTTCTCTATCAGGATCGCCGCCTGAAGCGTGTCGAGCCGTGAATTGATGCCGACGCGGACATTGTCGTATTGCGTTTCGCCTTTGCCGTGAAAGGCGAACGAGCGCAGCTGTTCGGCCAGCGCATCGTCATTGGTGAACATCGCACCGCCGTCGCCATAGCAGCCGAGCGGCTTTGCCGGATAGAAGCTGGTCGAGCCGACGGTGCCGAACGAGCCGCACATCTTGCCGTCGGCCGAGCCCCCGGTCGCCTGCGCCGCATCCTCGATGACCATCAGGCCTTCGCGATCGGCGATGGCCATGATCGCCTCGTAATCGGCGGCGAGGCCGAACAGGTCGACGGGAATGATTGCCTTCGGCCTCAGCCGGCCTTCCGCCTTGATCATGGCGATTGCCGCCTCGAGGCTGGCGGTGTCGATATTGTAGCTGTCGGCATCGACATCGACGAACACCGGTTCGGCCTTGGTCAGCGCCACCACTTCGGCCGTGGCGGCAAAAGTGAAGCTCGGCACGAACACCGCGTCGCCCGGGCCGATGCCGGCGGCAAACAGCGGCAACAGCAGCGCATCGGTGCCGTTGGCGCAAGCGACCACATGCTTGGTGCCAATATAGGCGGCGAGCTTGTTTTCGAATTCGGTGACCTGAGGTCCGAGGATATAGCGGCCTTCGTCGACGACCCGGTCGATTGCCGCTTTCAGCCTGTCGCGGATGCGTTCGCGCTGCGCGCCAAGATCGATGAACTGCATGTCGGCCTCAAACGGTTTAGTCAGATAACCGGCCGCTGGTAGCAGACTTGGCACGGCCGAGAAAGCCGCAGGGCAAAACCCTGAATTGCTCAAATGTCGCAGCCTGTTACCGCTGACTTCCGACCTGCCCTCTTAAACGCGGGGAAATCCGGGCTTCGGCCGGCTCGATATGGACCTCACAGCCCGTCCCGCCGGGTCGACGAAACATAAAGTGATCGCGGCAGGCAGGTCCTTGAGCGTGTTGCCAGCCGGTTAGGCAATTTCATGCCGCGACGGCGGGTTGGCGCCGGCCCGCGAGACCGTCACAGCCGCGGCTTTCGCGCCGAGCGTCAGCGCCTTATGGATGGCTTCTTCCGGCAGGCCGGCGATGGCCGTCTTCGACAACAGGCCCTGTTCGTGCAAGGAGGCAAGGATGCCGGCATTGAATGTGTCGCCGGCGCCGACCGTATCGACCACCTCGACCTTGTCCGGCACGACCGTGACCCGGTGCCGGCTGCTGTAACCGACCGCGCCCTCGCTGCCGTGGGTGACGACGATCAGCTTCGGACCGCGGTCCAGCCAGTTGCGCACGACGTCCTCATGCGAGCCGGCTTCGTCGAACCAGTTCAGATCCTCGTCCGACAATTTGACGATGTCGGCCATCGCCATCATGCCGCGGATGCGCCTGAGGTGCTTGGCCTTGTCGGGAATGAAGTTTGGCCGGATGTTGGGGTCGAGCATCATCACTCGGCGCTCATGCTCGCGTCGCATGAACTCTTCATAGGCCGACCCGGCCGGCTCCGAGATCAGGCTGATGGCGCCGAACAGCATGGCCTCGATCTCGCTGCCGAGTTCCGGCAGGTCCTCGATGGTCAGCATGCGCCCGGCGGTGTTCTCGTCGTAGAAGGTGTAGGTCGCCTGGCCGTTGTTGAGCCGCACGAAGGCGAGCGTAGTCGGGCGCGGCGAGGTGTGTGCATAGGTGGAACTGACCTTGCTGGCTCCCAGTGCCTCCCTGAGCTGGCCCCCGAACAGATCCGACGACAGGCCGGAGAAGAAGGCAGCGGGCGCGCCGAGCCGGCCAAGCGCAATTGCCGAGTTGAAGACGGCACCACCAACATAGGGCGCAAAGGCCGACTCGCCCTCCGTCGTGGTCCGCGGCAGCATATCGATCAGGGCTTCGCCACAGCAGAGGATCATGAAGTCTTGCTTTCCGGCGGATAGATCACGCCCTTGCGAATGATGATGTTGGCATAAAGCCGCGGCTCGCTCGTCGCGACAATTGCATGTGCGGCCTTGACCCGTGCATAAAAGTCGGCGCCGGCAAGCGCAACCACCTTGCGGCCCGGCGCACGGCTGGCGCAGATCGCTTCCATCTCATGGTGAACCGGATCGGCGAGCAGGGGATCGCCTTTGGCCGAGGCGCGAAACAGCGCCTGCGGCACGGCGTCGTCGACCGGCAATACGCTCAATACCGCATCGAGCACCGGGACGAGATGATGACCGTCGGCGCGGATCAGCCGGTGTGCCTGCTGCTCGGCCGGGTAGTTGCCGTCGACCAAGGCTATCTCGTCGCCATGGCCCATGGCGCGCAATATCGCCAGAAACTCCGGGCCGAGCAGCGCCGGGATGCCGATCAGCATGCTCAGAAGCTCCGGGAAATCGTGGTCGAACCGATGAGGAAGCGCTCCGACAGCGGCAGGCTGGCGCCACCCAGCGCCCGCGCATGGATGCCGACGGTTCCCTCACGAATGGCCGGCAGCCTCAGGCCCTCGCCGTCGATCCGGCCGATGGCCTGGATGACGGCATCGACAAGCCGACTGCGCACGGCAAGCGGCATCCACCCGTCGATCACCGCGGCTTCGAAATCAATGACGGAGGACGCCGAAACGATGGCATAGGCGAGCGCCTGCGAGGCGCTGGCGATCCAGTCGTCGAGCTCGGCGCCGATCTCGCCCCAGTCCCCCGGTGATGTCCACAGATGCGAGGCCTCGATGCCGCGCGCGTTGAGCGCCTTTTCCAGCATGGCGATCGACGCCACGTCGATCAACTGCGTCGGCTTGCCGTCCGGCCCGGGCACGGGCATCGAGCCCAGCGCGCCGGCATTGCCGGTTGGGCCGCCAAACAACCGGCCGTTCAGCACGATGCCGCCGCCGGCAAAGGCGCCGATGTAGAAATAGACGAAATCGCGTGCCGCACCTGCCGCGTGACCGAACACGAGCTCGGCACCGCAGGCCGAGGTGGCATCGTTCTGCAGATAGACTGGAAATTCGCATTGCGCCTGGATGTCGGCGCGGATGTCGCGATGGCGCCATTCGTCCATGATTTCGCGCGGCGCGCCCGCGGTATCGGCCCAGTTCCACAATTCGAACGGCATGGCGATGCCAAGCCCGGCAATGCGCTTGTCTTGCGCCGGGGTGAGCTCGCCGCGCATCTTGTTCATGCCGCCTGTGACGAATTCCACCGTCTCGCGCGGGGCAGGGTAGCGGTAGGAATGCTGCAGCATCGAGCGTACGTTGCCGAGGAAATCGATCAGCACCAATTCGGCGCTGCGGCGGCCGATCTTCAGGCCGATGAAATAGGCACCGTCGGGATTGAGCGCCATGGGTATCGAGGGCTGGCCGATCTTGCCGCGCAACGGCGCCTGGCGGACGAGCAGGTCGTCCTCCTCCAGCTCGCGCATGATCACCGAGACCGTCTGCGCCGAAAGGCCGGTCATGCGTGCAATGTCGGATTTGGCCAGGCTGCCATGCTGGCGCACCAGCGACAGCACCAGCCGCTCATTGTGGTCCCGCATGCCGCTTTGATTGGTGCCGCGGTGCAGACGGCTTTCGGCCGCATTGGGCGAACCGTGCCTCGTAACGCCGGTCTCCACCCTGTTCCTCCGTCGTTTCCCCTCAATGCTTTTGGTCTAGAGTGGGTGAACAATCCTGCGTTGTCAATAATAAATAAGAGTGATTTAATTATTGACAGTGCTGGCGGACTGGTGTCTCTTGGGATCGGCGCCGATGCTGGGAGATTTCGTCGGACGCGCTGCAGATGTCGGTTGGCCGGCATCCTAAATGGTTCCATGGGAGGAAAATCGTGACCACGTCAAAACTGTTGAAATCCACCGTGTTCGCCGCGGCCGGACTGAGCCTGATGGCCTTTGCGTCGACGGCGTCGGCCGCCGGGGTCGGCGCCTGCTTGATCACCAAGACCGACACCAATCCCTTCTTCGTCAAGATGAAGGAAGGTGCGACGGCCAAGGCCAAGGAGCTTGGCGTCGATCTCAAGACTTACGCCGGCAAGATCGACGGCGACAGCGAGAGCCAGGTTGCTGCAATCGAGAGCTGCATCGCCGACGGCGCCAAGGGTATCCTCATCACCGCGTCCGATACCAAGGGCATCGTGCCGACGGTGAAGAAAGCGCGGGACGCCGGGCTGTTGGTGATCGCGCTCGACACGCCGCTTGATCCGATCGATGCGGCTGACGCGACCTTCGCGACGGACAATCTGGAAGCCGGCAAGCTGATCGGCGCATGGGCCGCCGCGACACTCGGCGATAAGGCCAAGGATGCCAAGATCGGCTTCCTCGACCTGACGCCGTCGCAGCCGACGGTGGACGTGCTGCGCGACCAGGGCTTCATGATGGGCTTCGGCATCGACGTGAAGGACCCCAACAAGATTGGCGACGAGGACGACCCGCGCATCGTTGGCCATGACGTGACGAACGGCAATGAAGAGGGCGGCCGCAAGGCGATGGAGAACCTTCTGCAGAAGGACAACACCATCAACGTCATCCACACCATCAACGAGCCGGCAGCTGTCGGTGCCTACCAGGCGCTCAAGGCCGTCGGTCTCGAAAGCCAGGTGCTGATCGTCTCGGTCGACGGTGGTTGCCCCGGCGTGAAGTCGGTCACCGAAGGCGTAATCGGCGCTACCTCGCAGCAATATCCGCTGCAAATGGCGGCGCTCGGCATCGAGGCGATCGCCACTTTCGCCAAGGACGGGACGAAGCCGAAGCCGACCGAAGGCAAGAACTTCTTCGACACCGGCGTCAACCTTGTCACCGACAAGCCCGCCAACGGTGTGAAGTCCATCGACACCAAGGAAGGCCTCGCCAAGTGCTGGGGCTGAGGCTGGCCTGACCGGCAACAGATCGCGATCGGCCGGGGCTTGATCCCCGGCCGCTCAGGGTGGACGATGTGCCGGTCTAAACGCAAATAGTCCCGGCGGCAGACCGGAAGGCGTGGACGGCGTTGGCTCTTGGCTGAAGCCCAGGGGAGGAAACATGTCTCAAGCACAAGAATTCGAAAAAGTTCTATCGAGCAGCGACACAAGCGTCGCCGCGTTCGACGAGCATAAATCGGCCGTCAAGCGCGCCCAGCATTTCCTGCATTCCACGCCGGCAGCGGTGCCGCTGATCGTGCTGGTTCTCGCGATAATTATCTTCGGCATCACCATCGGCGGGCGTTTTTTTTCATCCTATACGCTGACGCTGATCCTTCAGCAGATCGCCATTGTCGGCATTCTGGGCGCCGCGCAGACGCTGGTAATCCTGACCGCCGGCATCGACCTGTCGATTGGCGTGATCATGGTGATTTCGGCTGTGATCATGGGCAATTGCGCGGTCAGCTACGGTATGCCGGCCGTGCTCGCGGTGGCAATCGGGCTTGTCGCTGGTGGCGCATGCGGCCTGCTCAACGGGGTGCTGGTCGCCTACATGAAGCTGCCGCCATTCATCGTGACGCTGGGCACCTGGAACATCGTCATGGCCACCAACTTCATCTATTCGGCCAATGAGACGATCCGCGACACCGACGTCGACGTTCAGGCGCCTCTGCTGCACCTGTTTGCCTTGAGCTTTAAGGTCGGCACGGCCGTGCTGACGCTTGGCGTCATTGCCATGGTCGTTCTCGTGTTGGTCCTCTGGTACGTGCTCAACCACACGGCGTGGGGCCGCCATGTCTACGCGGTTGGCGACGATCAGGAGGCCGCGAAACTGTCGGGCATCCAGACGAAGAAGGTGCTGGTGACGGTCTATGCCCTTGCCGGGCTGATCGCCGCCTTCGCAGCCTGGGTCTCCATCGGCCGCAATGGCTCGATCTCGCCTTCCGCCGCCGTGACCGACTACAATCTTCAGGCCATCACCGCGACGGTGATCGGCGGTATTTCGCTGTTCGGCGGGCGCGGCTCGATCCTCGGCACGCTGTTCGGCGCCATGATCGTCGGCGTCGTCTCGATGGGCCTCAACATGCTGGGCGCCGATCCGCAGTGGAAGGTGCTGCTCACCGGCGTGCTGATCATCGGCGCCGTGGCGATCGATCAATGGATCAGAAAGGTTTCGGCATAGCCATGACCCAGGAACCCATCCTCACAGCGCGCAGCCTGGTCAAGCGCTACGGTCGCGTTACCGCACTCGACAATGCCGATTTCGATCTCTATCCGGGCGAAATCCTTGCCGTCATCGGCGACAATGGCGCCGGCAAATCGTCGCTCATCAAGGCGATTTCCGGCGCGGTCGTGCCCGATGAAGGTGAGATCCGGCTTGAAGGCAAGCCCGTCGCCTTCAAGTCGCCGATGGAGGCCCGCGAGGCCGGCATCGAGACCGTCTACCAGAACCTGGCTCTGTCGCCGGCGCTGTCTATCGCCGACAACATGTTCCTCGGCCGCGAGATACGCAAGCCGGGGTTCCTCGGCGAATGGCTGCGCATGCTCGATCGCCCAGCCATGGAAAAGCGCGCTCGCGACAAGCTCACGGAGCTTGGCCTGATGACCATCCAGAACATCAGCCAGGCCGTGGAAACGCTTTCTGGCGGCCAGCGTCAGGGTGTGGCGGTGGCGCGCGCCGCCGCCTTTGGCAGCCGGGTGGTGATCATGGATGAGCCGACGGCGGCACTTGGCGTCAAGGAGAGCCGCCGCGTCCTCGAATTGATCCTCGACGTGAAGAAGCGAGGCCTGCCGATCGTGCTGATTTCACACAACATGCCGCATGTCTTCGAGGTGGCCGACCGCATCCACATTCATCGGCTTGGCCGTCGCCTGTGTGTCATCGATCCCAAGCAGCATACGATGTCCGACGCCGTCGCCTTCATGACCGGCGCCAAGGTGCCGCCGGAAGCGGCGCTGGCAGCTTGAGCAAGAGCTTGAGGCCCATCGCCGAGGAACCCGAACGCGCTGTTTCCAAATGCCAAATTGCCGCAGGGCAACCCGGCTTTCGGTCGACTGAATCGATTGAACATCCTGTGGGATACACTAGCATTGGTAGAGATGGTGAAAGCCGCATGATCCTGGCAACGTCACGAGAGGCAGCATGACGCGCGCGATGACAACCGAAGCTCCTCCGCCCACGCTCGAAAACCCGGATCCCAAGACGCTCGCCGACGAAGTCTTGCAGGCCCTCAAATACAGGGTCGGCAAGGGCACCAACGTTGCAACCCAGTACGATTGGCTTACCGCCTCAATCAAGGTTGTGCGCGACCGCATCGTCGATCACTGGATGCAGGCAACCCAAGAGGCCTACGCCCAGCAGGAAAAGCGGGTCTATTACCTGTCGCTGGAATTCCTCATCGGCCGCCTGATGCGCGATGCCTTCTCCAATCTCGGCCTGATGGACAATATGCGCGAGGCGCTGTCGTCGCTTGGCGTCGACCTCGACATCATTGCAGCGCTCGAACCGGACGCTGCCCTTGGCAATGGCGGTCTTGGCCGGCTCGCCGCCTGTTTCATGGAAAGCATGGCTACCGTCGATATCCCCGCGCATGGCTACGGCATTCGCTATGCCAACGGCATGTTTCGGCAGGAGATTCATGACGGCTGGCAGGTGGAACTGCCCGAGACATGGCTCGATCACGGCAATCCCTGGGAGTTCGAACGCCGCGAGCGCTCCTTCGAGGTCGGCTTCGGCGGCTCGGTGGAATCGATCACCTCGAAGGACGGCAGGCTCGAGCGCCACGTCTGGAAGCCGACCGAACATGTTCTGGCCGTTGCTTACGATACGCCAGTGGTCGGCTGGCGGGCCAATCGCGTCAATACGCTGCGTCTGTGGTCCGGCATGCCGGTCGACCCGATCCTGCTCGACAAGTTCAACGCCGGCGATCACATCGGCGCGCTCGCCGAAAGCAACAAGGCCGATGCATTGTCGCGCGTCCTTTACCCGGCCGATTCCCACAAGGCCGGCCAGGAGCTGCGACTGAGGCAGGAGTATTTCTTCTCCACCGCCTCGCTGCAGGACATCGTCCAGCGTCATCTTAGCCAGTATGGCGACTTGCAATCGCTGCCCGACAAGGCGGCGATCCATCTCAACGACACCCATCCGGCGATCGCCGTAGCTGAGCTGATGCGCCTGTTGATGGATGTCCACGGCATGGATTTCGACCAGGCCTGGAGCATCACCAAGCGCACCTTCGGCTACACCAACCACACGCTGCTTCCCGAAGCGCTCGAAAGCTGGCCCGTGCCGCTGTTTGAGCGGCTGTTGCCGCGCCACATGCAGATCGTCTACGCCATCAACGCCGAAGTGCTGCTCGAGGCGCGCGCCTCCGACCAGTTCTCGGACGAGCAGATCAGCCGCATCTCGCTGATCCAGGAAAATGGCGATCGCCGCGTGCGCATGGGCAATCTGGCCTTTGTCGGCTCGCACTCGATCAACGGCGTCTCGGCCCTGCACACGGAATTGATGAAGGAGACGGTGTTTGCTGATCTCCACAGGCTCTACCCGGACCGCATCAACAACAAGACCAACGGGATTACACCGCGGCGCTGGCTGATCCAGTGCAATCCCGGCCTCACGACACTCACCCGAGAGGCGATTGGCGACGGTTTCCTCGACGACATCGACGAGATAAAGCGGCTTGATCCTTTCGCCGGGGACGCCGCCTTCCGCGACAAGTTCGCCGCCGTCAAACGGGCGAACAAGACGAGGCTTGCCAATCTTGTTGCCGACCGGCTCGGCATCAAGGTGGACCCCTCGGCGCTGTTCGACATCCAGGTCAAGCGCATCCACGAATATAAGCGCCAGCTCTTGAACATTCTCGAAGCGGTCGCGCTTTACGACCAGATCCGCTCACATCCAGAGCGCGACTGGATGCCCCGCGTCAAATTCTTCGGCGGCAAGGCGGCACCCAGCTATCACAATGCCAAGCTGATCATCAAACTTGCCAACGACGTCGCCCGTGTCATCAACCGCGACCCCGCGGTGCGCGGCTTGCTGAAAGTGGTGTTCGTGCCGAACTACAATGTCAGCCTGGCCGAGATCATGATGCCGGCCGCCGATCTTTCGGAGCAGATATCGACCGCCGGCATGGAAGCCTCCGGCACCGGCAACATGAAGTTCGCGCTGAACGGCGCGCTGACCATCGGCACGCTCGACGGCGCCAATGTCGAGATCAAGGAATGCGTCGGCGACGACAACATCTTCATCTTCGGCCTGACCACAGAGGAAGTCGCCGAGCGGCGCAACAATGGTTACGATCCGCGCGCCGTGATCGAGGGCTCGCCCGAATTGGCGCAGGCCCTGTCGGCGATTTCATCGGGCGTCTTCTCACCTGACGATCCGGACCGTTATCGCGACCTGATCAACGGTCTTTACCAGAGCGACTGGTTCATGGTCGCCGCGGATTTCGATGCCTACGCCGCCACCCAGCGCGACGTCGATGCCGTCTGGCGCAACAGCCCGGACTGGTACGCCAGGGCCATCCGCAATGTCGCCCGCGTCGGCTGGTTCTCGTCCGACCGCACGATCCGCCAATATGCGAAAGACATCTGGCACGTGCCCGCCTGATGTGATTGCATGAGACCAGGAACAATGTGGCCCTAGTGGAGTGATTTGACCTTCGCATCCCTTGGAAGGTCAGGCGGCCTGCGACTGTCGAATTCAAAACTCCACTAGAAACATACACTTGGTGCCCGGGGAGGATCACTGCCTGATGAGCAAGCCGCGCGCGACCGTTGCGACAAGCGGGCCGGACGGACTGGCGCAAACCAGCGATGTCGCGGCGATTGTCGCGGGCACGCACGGCGACCCGTTTGCCGTGCTCGGCGTGCATGAGGCAGGGAAGGGATTTGTCGCCCGTTGCTTTGTTCCTCATGCCGAGTCCGTCACTGCCTATACGCTGACCGGCAAGAAGGCTGGCGAGCTGTCGAGGCGTGACGATCGCGGTTTCTTCGAAGGCAAACTGTCGCTGCGCAAACGCCAGCCGCTGCGCTATCATGCAAGGAATTCCGGCGGTGACTGGTGGCTGACCGATCCATATTCCTTCGGCCCCGTGCTCGGTCCGCTAGACGATTACTATATCGCCGAAGGATCGCATCTCAGGCTGTTCGACAAGCTCGGCGCCCATCTCATCGACCATGAAGGTGCATCGGGCGTACATTTTGCGGTGTGGGCGCCCAATGCAAGGCGTGTCTCGGTGGTCGGCGACTTCAACGAGTGGGACGGCCGCAGGCATACCATGCGCGTCCGCCGCGACACCGGCATCTGGGAGCTATTCATTCCCGACATCGGCGCTGGCCGCCCGTATAAGTACGAAATCATCGGGCCAGATGGCGTGAGATTGCCGCTCAAAGCCGATCCGTTCGCCTTCAAGTCCGAACTGCGCCCGGCCACCGCCTCGGTGACGGCTTTGCCGCCGGCGCATGAATGGGGTGACGAGGCGCACCGGAACTACTGGCGCAATGCCGACCACAGGCGCGAAGCCGTATCGATCTACGAGCTCCATGCCGGGTCATGGCGGCTTCACGACGACGGCAGCTTTCTGTCGTGGGATGAGCTCGCCGACAGGCTGATCCCGTACGTGGTCGAGACCGGTTTTACCCACATCGAATTCATGCCGATCTCCGAACACCCTTATGACCCGTCCTGGGGCTACCAGACGACGGGTCTTTATGCGCCGAGCGCCCGCTTTGGCGATCCGGACGGTTTTGCCCGCTTCGTCGACGGCGCCCACCGTGCAGGCATCGGCGTCATCCTCGATTGGGTGCCGGCGCATTTCCCTGTTGACGAACACGGTCTGGCAAAGTTCGACGGTACCGCGCTCTACGAACATGCCGATCCGCGCAAGGGCTTCCATCCCGACTGGAACACAGCGATCTATAATTTTGGGCGCCGCGAAGTGATTTCGTTTCTGGTCAACAATGCGCTGTTCTGGGCCGAGAAATATCACGTCGACGGACTGCGCGTCGATGCGGTCGCCTCGATGCTTTATCTCGATTATTCGCGCAAGGCCGGCGAATGGATCCCCAACGAGAAGGGCGGGCGCGAAAACCTCGAGGCGGTCAGCTTCCTGCAGCGTATGAACAAGGAGGTCTACGGCCACCATCCGGGCGTGATGACCATCGCCGAGGAATCGACCTCGTGGCCGAAAGTCTCGCAGCCAGTGCATGAAGGCGGGCTGGGCTTCGGCTTCAAGTGGAACATGGGCTTCATGCACGACACTCTGGAGTATTTCTCCAAGGAGCCGATCTTCCGCAAGCATCACCACAACGACATCACCTTCGGCCTGGTCTACGCCTTCAGCGAGAATTTCGTGCTACCGCTGTCCCATGACGAGGTGGTGCACGGCAAAGGCACGCTGCTCAACAAGATGGCCGGCGACGACTGGCAGAAATTCGCGACGCTGCGCGCCTATTACGCCTTCATGTGGGGTTATCCCGGCAAGAAGCTGTTGTTCATGGGCCAGGAGTTCGCGCAGCGCCGCGAGTGGAGCGAGGCGCGCGCGCTCGACTGGAACCTGCTCGATTTCCGGCTCCACCGTGGCGTCTGGCAGACGGTGCGCGACCTCAACTATCTCTACCGCTCGCGCCCGGCGCTGCATGCCCGCGACTGCGAGCCGGAGGGCTTTTCCTGGCTGATCGTCGACGACAGCGCGAACTCGGTCTTTGCCTGGCTGCGCAGCGCGCCAGGCGGCAACCCGGTCGCCGTCATTTCCAACTTCACGCCGGTGCCGCGCGACAATTACCGCGTGCCGTTGCCGCAGGCCGGAAAATGGCGCGAGATCATCAACACCGATGCCACGGATTATGGCGGTTCCGGCATGGGCAATAGCGGCGGCGTCGAGGCTCAGGCGGAAGGAGGAGGCATTTCGGCGACGATGCTTTTGCCGCCGCTGTCGACGATCATGCTCGAATTCGTCCCGGACTGAGCTATGTCTGGAGTATCTAACCTGGGAGGATAAGAATGGCTGAAATAAAACGAACACAGCCGCTGGCACGCGACGCCATGGCTTATGTGCTGGCCGGCGGCCGTGGCAGCCGGCTCAAGGAACTGACCGACCGCCGTGCCAAGCCGGCGGTCTATTTTGGCGGCAAGACCCGCATCATCGATTTCGCGCTCTCCAATGCGCTCAATTCCGGTATCCGCCGCCTCGGCGTCGCCACCCAATACAAGGCGCATTCGCTGATCCGCCATCTGCAGCGCGGTTGGAACTTCCTGCGGCCCGAGCGCAACGAGAGTTTCGACATCCTGCCGGCCAGCCAGCGTGTGTCGGAAACGCAATGGTACGAGGGCACCGCCGACGCCGTTTACCAGAACATCGACATCATCGAGGCCTATGGGCCGGAATACATGGTCATCCTGGCCGGCGACCATGTCTACAAGATGGACTACGAAATGATGCTGCGCCAACATGTCGAGGCCGGCGCCGACGTCACCGTCGGCTGCCTCGAAGTGCCACGCATGGAAGCTACCGGCTTCGGCGTCATGCATGTCGATCCCAAGGACACCATCATCTCCTTCATCGAAAAGCCAGCCGATCCGCCGGGCATTCCCGACAAACCGGATTTTGCGCTGGCCTCGATGGGAATCTATGTGTTCAAGACCAAGTTCCTGATGGAGCAGTTGCGTCGCGATGCGGCAGAGCCCGGCTCGAGCCGCGACTTCGGCAAGGACATCATCCCCTACATCGTCGAGCACGGAAAGGCGATCGCCCATCGCTTCGCCAAATCCTGCGTGCGCTCGACCGCCGAGAACGAGGCCTATTGGCGCGACGTCGGCACGGTCGACGCCTATTGGGAAGCCAATATCGACCTGACCGACATCACGCCGGAACTCGACCTTTACGACCGCGATTGGCCGATCTGGACTTATGCCGAGTTGAAGCCGCCGGCAAAGTTCGTGCATGACGAGGATGGCCGCCGCGGGTCGGCCGTGTCGTCTCTCGTGTCGGGCGATTGCATCGTTTCGGGCGCTTCGCTGAAGCGAAGCCTGATCTTCACCGGCGCGCGCATCAATTCTTATTCAATACTGGAGGAGGTCGTCATGCTGCCCGACGTCCATGTCGGCCGCAACGCCAGGCTGAAGCGCGTAGTCATCGATCACGGCGTCAGGATTCCGGAGGGGCTGGTGGTCGGCGAGGATCCCGTCCTCGACGCCAAGCGTTTCCGCGTTTCGGAAAAAGGCATCTGCCTGGTCACGCAGGACATGATCAACAGGCTGGGATCGTAGTGCATGCAGGTTCTGTCGGTGGCGCCCGAGATCTTTCCGCTGGTCAAGACCGGAGGGCTCGCCGACGTAACCGGCGCCTTGCCCATGGCATTGGCCGGCAAGGGCGTCACCATGCGCACGCTCGTCCCCGGCTACCCGCAGGTGATGGGCGCGTTCAAGAAAAAGAAGGCGGTTCAGCAATATCCGCTGCTGCAGGGCGGCAGGGCGTCGGTGCACGCCGTCCAGATCGCCGGCCTCGACCTGTTCGTGCTCGACGCGCCGCATCTTTTCGACCGCCCGGGCGGTCCATACGGCAACGCGACCGGCGCCGACTGGCCGGACAATTGGCGGCGATTCGCTGCCTTGAGCCAGGTAGGCGGCGACATCGCCGGGGGCTCCATCTCGGGCTACCTGCCCGATATCGTCCATGCCCATGACTGGCAGTCGGCAATGACGCTCGCCTACATGCGCTACGGCAAGGCGGTCGGCACGCCGTCGATGATCACCGTGCACAACCTCGCCTTCCAAGGCCAGTTCGGCGCCAGCATCTTTGGCGAGCTTGGCCTGCCGGCGGCGGCGATGGCGCTCGACGGCGTCGAATATTACGGCGGCGTCGGCTTCCTCAAAGCCGGCCTGCAGGCCGCCTGGGCGATCACCACGGTCAGCCCGACCTATGCGCAGGAAATCCGTTTGCCCGAATTCGGCATGGGCCTCGACGGCCTGATCAACATGCGCTCCGTCGATCTCCATGGCATCGTCAACGGCATCGATACCGAGATATGGAACCCGGAAACCGACAAGCATCTGGTCTCCAACTACACGGCAAAGACGCTTAAGGCACGAATGCCCAACAAGGCCGCGGTCGAGGACCGTTTCAGCCTCGATCGCGATGACAGCCCGATCGTCTGCGTCGTCAGCCGGCTGACCTGGCAAAAGGGCATGGACATATTGGCTGCGGCCGTCGACGGCATCGTCGCGGCAGGTGCACGGCTGGCAATCCTTGGGTCTGGCGACGCTGGGCTGGAAGGCACGTTGCTTGCCGCCGCAGCCCGCCATCGTGGCCGCATCGGCGTCGTCGTCGGCTATGACGAGGGACTCTCCCACACCATGCAGGGCGGCTGCGACGCCATCATCATCCCGTCGCGCTTCGAACCTTGCGGGCTGACGCAGCTTTACGGCCTGCGCTATGGCTGCGTGCCGGTCGTCGCGCGCACCGGCGGCCTTGCCGACACGGTCATCGATGCCAACGAAGCCGCCATCTCTGCCGGCGTGGCGACCGGCTTCCAATTCGCGCCCGCCAATGCCGGCGCCTTGCTGCACGCCGTCCGCCGCCTTGTCGAGGCGCATGCCAATCCCGCGGTGTGGACGTCGATGCAGCGGCAAGGCATGAAGGCCGACGTTTCGTGGGACAAAAGCGCCGAAAAATATGTTCAACTCTATCGCTTGCTGCTTTCGAAAAGGGCTGCCTGACTGATGATCCGCACCGTCGCCACCAAACCCTATCCCGACCAGAAACCCGGCACCTCCGGGCTGCGCAAGAAAGTCCCGGTGTTCCAGCAGGAGCACTATGCCGAGAACTTCATCCAGTCGATCTTCGACGCGCTGGATGGATTCGATGGCAAAACCCTGGTGATCGGCGGCGACGGCCGCTTTTATAACCGCGAGGTCATCCAGAAGGCCATCGCCATGGCCGCGGCAAACGGCTTCGGCAAGGTGATGGTCGGGCAGGGCGGCATCTTGTCGACGCCGGCCGCTTCGCATGTAATCCGCAAATACAAGACCTTCGGCGGCATCATCCTGTCGGCCAGCCACAATCCGGGTGGCCCACATGAGGATTTCGGGATCAAGTACAATGCCGGCAACGGCGGCCCGGCGCCGGAAAAGCTGACCGACGCGATCTTCGAAAAAACCAAGGCGATTTCAAGCTTCAAGATCGCCGATATCGGGCCGGTCGACATCGACACGATCGGCACGATCACGGCGGCTGACATGATCGTCGAAATCATTGATCCGGTTGCCGACTATGCCGATCTGATGGAAAGCCTGTTCGATTTCGAGGCCTTACGGGCGCTGTTCAAATCGGGCTTCCGCATGCGCTTCGATGCCATGCATGCGGTGACCGGCCCCTACGCCAAGGAGATCCTCGAAAACCGGCTCGGCGCGCCGAATGGCACCGCCCGCAATTTCATTCCGCTGCCGGATTTCGGCGGCCACCATCCCGATCCCAATCTGGTGCATGCAAAACACCTCTACGCCGAGATGATGGGCCCGGATGCGCCCGACTTTGGCGCTGCCTCTGATGGCGATGGCGACCGCAACCTGATTATCGGCAAGGGCATTTTCATCACCCCGTCGGATTCGCTGGCGATGCTCGCCGCCAACGCCCATCTGGCGCCGGGCTACAAGGCCGGGCTGAAAGGCATAGCCCGTTCAATGCCGACCAGCGGTGCTGCCGACCGCGTCGCCGAAAAGCTCGGCGTCGGCATCTATGAAACGCCGACCGGCTGGAAATTTTTCGGCAATCTGCTCGACGCCGGCATGGCGACGATCTGCGGCGAGGAGAGTGCGGGGACCGGCTCCAACCATGTACGCGAAAAGGACGGCCTGTGGGCGGTGCTTTTGTGGCTCAACATCCTTGCCGTGCGCGGCGAAAGCGCCAAGCAGATCGTCACCCAGCATTGGGCAGCCTACGGCCGTAACTACTATTCGCGGCACGATTACGAGGAGGTCGAGACCGACCGTGCCAATGCGCTCGTCGACGAACTGCGCGCCAAGCTCGGCTCGCTGCCTGGCACCAGCGTGCGCGGCATGACGATCGCCAGCGCCGATGATTTCGCCTATCACGATCCGGTCGACGGCTCGGTCAGCAAGAACCAAGGCATCAGGGTGTTGTTCGAAGGTGGCTCACGCGTCGTCTTCCGCCTGTCCGGTACCGGCACCTCGGGCGCGACACTGCGGCTTTATGTCGAGCGCTACGAGCCGGACACGAACCGCCACGATCTCGACACCCAGGAAGCGCTTGCCGGTCTGATCGCGGCGGCCGACGACATCGCCGGGATTCGCAGCCATACCGGCCGCGCCAAGCCGAGCGTGATTACGTGACTTTGGTTGACAGCCGGCCGTCTGAGTTCGGCCTGCGTTGCGAGGCTCCCCCTTCTCCCCTTGTGGGAGAAGGTGGCCGAGCGAAGCTCGGTCGGATGAGGGGTGTTCCAGCTTGGCGCACACCTTTGCTCAAATCGCCCATGCCTCGTTTCTTCCAGCACCCCTCATCCGTCTCGGCGCTGCGCGCCGATCCACCTTCTCCCACAAGGGGAGAAGGAGACGCCGTATGAGCCAACTCGGCGCAACCATCACCAAAGAAGGCATCCGCTTCGCCGCATGGTCCTCGTCGGCTCGGCGCATCTGGGTCTCGATCTTCGACCAGCGCGGCAACCGCGAAATCGACCGGCTGCAACTCCAGTCGGAAGGCGAGGGCGTGCACGCGCTTTTTGTTGCCGGTCTCGCCGCCGGCAGCCGATACGGGTTCCGCGCCGATGGCGACTACGCGCCGGAGCAGGGCCTTTGGTTCGATCCCGACAAGATGCTGGCCGATCCCTACGCCGTCGAGGTCGACAGGCCTTATGCCTATGACGGCCGGCTGGCCGCGCGGCGGGGCGAGGGGGCCGATACCGCGCCGCTGATGCCGAAGGCGATTGCCGGCGCCTTGCCGGAACCCTGGCCCGCCTTGCCGCCGCTGTTTCGGCCCGGCGGCCTAATCTACGAAGTGCCGGTACGCGCCTTCACAAAGCTGCATAAGGACATCCCCGAGAAACAGCGCGGCACCATTGCAGCTCTCGCTCACCCCCTTGTTGTAGAGCATCTGCAAAAACTCGGTGTTGCAGCCGTTGAGTTGATGCCAGTGACGGCATCGATCGACGAACGGCATTTGCCGCCGCTCGGGCTGCGCAACGCCTGGGGTTATAATCCCGTGACCTTCATGGCGCTCGATCCGCGACTGGCGCCCGGCGGTCTGGCCGAGTTGCGCGGAACGGTCGCCGCGCTGCGCGAGGCCGGCATCGGCACCATTCTCGACCTGGTGTTCAATCACACCGGCGAAAGCGACCGGCTCGGCCCGACATTGTCGCTGCGCGGCCTAGACAGCCGCGCCTACTACCGGCACGAGGCCGACGGCGCTCTGGTCAATGACACCGGAACCGGCAATACGGTGGCCTGCGACCATCCGGTCGTCCGGGACATGGTCCTCGACACGCTTCGCCACTTTGTCCAGCGCGCTGGTGTCGACGGATTCCGCTTCGACCTGGCGCCGATCCTCGGCCGCGGCGACGGCGTTTTCGACGCCGATGCGCCGCTGCTGAACGCCATTCGCAACGACCCTGTTCTTGGCGACCGGGTGCTGATCGCCGAGCCTTGGGATGTCGGACCGGATGGCTATCAGCTCGGCAATTTTCCGCCGCCCTTCCTAGAATGGAACGACAGATACCGTGACGATATCCGCCGCTTCTGGCGCGGCGACGGCGGCATGATCGGTGCGCTGGCGACGCGGCTTGCCGGTTCGTCCGACGTCTTTTCCAAAGCAGGCCAGACAGCGAGCCGAAGCCTCAATTTCATCGCTGCGCATGACGGCATGACGCTGGCCGATATCGTTGCCTACGAGCACAAGCACAACGAGGCCAATGGCGAACAGAACCGCGATGGTCACGATGACAACCTGTCCTGGAACAATGGCGTCGAGGGTCAGACGGATAACCAGTCAATCGTTACGGCCCGTTTCGATGACCAGTGCGCGCTGCTGGCGACGCTCTTTGCCTCGCGCGGCACGATCATGCTGACGGCCGGAGACGAGTTCGGCCGCACGCAGCGCGGCAACAACAACGCTTACGCGCAGGACAATGACATTACCTGGCTCGATTGGTCCGGGCGCGACCGGGCGCTGGAGCGGTACACGGCTCTGCTCGCCAAGATGCGTCGTGCCGCGCCGGCGCTTTCGGACACCAGGTTCCTGACCGGAGAACTGCCGGCCGGCTCGCAAATACCTGACGTCGTCTGGCTGACGGAAACCGGCGTGCCGCTGGATGAAGCAGCCTGGCACGATGCCAGGCGGCACCGGCTGGTCATGGTTCTCGGTAGCGGTGAGAACAGTCGCCTTGCGGTGGTCATCAACGGCGACCGCCGGGCCTGCGTGTTCACGCTGCCGGAACGGGCGGGTTTTCACTGGCGCCCAGCCATCGAAACGGACACTGGCGACATCTCACGGCCGGTGCCTGGGCGAACGGTCATGTTCATGATTGAACACTGGGCCGGGCAGGAGCGCGCAGGGGGAAGCTATGATGGCTGACAATGCCGAATGGTGGCGCGGCTGCGTCATCTACCAGATTTACCCGCGCTCCTTCCAGGACACGACAGGCGACGGCAGCGGCGATCTCAGCGGCATCACCTCGAGGCTGGCCCATGTCGCATCGCTCGGGGTCGACGCAGTCTGGCTGTCGCCTTTCTTCAAGTCGCCAATGGCCGATATGGGTTACGACGTTTCGGATTACTGCGCCGTCGATCCGATGTTCGGCACATCAGAGGACTTCGACGCGCTGGTTGCCGAGGCACACCGGCTCGGCCTGAAGGTGATCATCGACCAGGTCCTGTCGCACTCATCGGATCGGCACGAATGGTTCGTCGAAAGCCGCACGAGCCGCGACAACCCCAAGGCCGACTGGTACGTCTGGGCCGATGCGAAGCCCGACGGCACCGCCCCCAACAACTGGCTGTCGCTTTTCGGCGGCCCGGCCTGGGAATGGGACGCAACGCGCAGACAATATTACCTGCACAATTTCCTCGCCTCGCAGCCGGACCTGAATTTCCACAACCCGCAGGTGCAGGACGCCTTGCTGGAAACGGTGCGGTTCTGGCTCGAGCGCGGCGTCGACGGTTTCCGGCTGGATACGGTCAACTATTACGTCCACGACCGCTGGCTGCGCAGCAACCCGCCTTTGGCGGAAAGCGTCGCCGGCACCAATACGGCAACCAGCCCCTATCTCTATCAGGAGCATCTGTTCGACAAGAGCCAGCCGGAAAACCTTTCTTTTCTCAAGCGCTTCCGGGCCTTGCTTGACGAATATGAAGGCCGCGTCGCTGTCGGCGAGATTGGCGACGAAACTCGTTCCTTGCAGACACTCGCCGCCTATACCGGCGGTGGCGACAAGCTCCAAATGTCCTACACCTTCGACCTGCTCGGCCCGCAATTCTCGGCGTCGCATGTGCGTGGCTGTGTCGAGGCCTTCGAGAGTAAGGTGTTCGACGGCTGGGTTTGCTGGGCGTTCTCCAACCACGATGTCGTGCGCCATGTCAGTCGATGGACAAGGCCGGGCGGCGATCCGCACAGGGTGGCGAAATTCTCGATCGTGCTGCTTTCCTGCTTGCGCGGATCGATCTGCCTTTACCAGGGCGAAGAACTCGGGCTGGAGGAGGCCGAACTGGCGTTCGAGGATTTGCGCGATCCCTTCGGCATCCGCTTCTGGCCGGCAATCAAGGGGCGGGATGGGTGCCGAACGCCGATGGTCTGGGAGGCTGGCGCCGACAATGCCGGCTTTTCAACCGGCAAGCCGTGGCTTCCGGTCCCGGCAAGCCATCGCGCCCGGGCGGTCGACGTCCAGAATGGCGAGCAAACTTCCGTCCTGGCGAGCTACCGGGCGATGCTGGCCTTGCGCAAGCAGCATCCGGCGTTGGTTCGAGGCTCGATCCGGTTCCTCGATGCCGAAGGCGACGTCCTTGCTTTCATTCGCGAAGGCGGTGACGAAAAGCTGCTGTGTGTCTTCAATTTCGCCGACGAGCCGGCCGGCTGGCAATTGCCACCGGATCTGGAAGCGATTGAGCCGAGAGATCTTGGCGGTGCTGCCGGCGTCTTGCAGGAAAGAACTCTGTCGCTGCCGCCGCTGGGCTGTTTCCTCGGCCAGATCGGCTGAGCTCTATTTCATCATTTCATTGAACAAGCACGGAGCGCCCGCAAGTCGCGCCGACAACCCGCACATCGGCCTCGCCGACATGCACGCCGACAGCCGCAAGCACGTTGTAGACCAGTGCGTCGACCGGCGCCGTCACGCCGTTCAGAACCGTTACCACCGCCGGCTTAACCGTTCCGAGCAGGGCCGTCACGTCCAGCCCGAGGCCCAGTGCATTGACGGAGAGCGAGAGGCCGCTGACCAGCGATGTCGTGAGCGATTGCGTCAGGTTTTTTGTGGCGACAGTTTTTATCGTCTTGTTGGCGATATCGGTGCTGTCGAAGGTCAATGTGGTCGGATCGTTGTTGGTGATGGCAAGTGATGAAGAACCCTTCACATCGAGCAGATTGAGGGTAAGCAGCAGAAGCTTCACGCTTACCTGGGCAATCGTGGCATCGGAGAACGATTGCGGATTGCTGAAATCGGCGAAGGCCGATGGATTGTTGTCGGCGTCGCTGGCGGCTAGGTGCAACGAGGCCACGCCAGGCTGCGCGGCGATCGACACCTTGATGCTATCCGGCCGGCCAGTCGGGCAGCTGATGTCAGTCAGCTTGGCTTCCGCATAGGCGACTTCGACATGCAGAGGCAGATTGACGGACAGCAGACTGATGCCGCCGCCGAGATTGGAATTGCCGATGCCGACTGTGGTGACCAGCTTGATTCGTGTCTGCGCGGTGCGCACCACGGTGCCTTTTTCACCTACGGCCAGCCAGGGTGAATATTGCAACGGTTCACCGATGGCGATGGCGAGCGTAGTGGAGGTAAGTCCCGGAATAGTGGCGCCGAGATCGACCTGGACCTGGTTTGAGCCATTGGCCAGCGAGGCGGCGGCACCCAGCATGCCCATCGCGCTTGCGTCGACGGAAAAGCCGGGAGACTTTTGTCCGAGGCCGAGCTTACCGATCGGGCCAAGATCGATAAGATGACTGAGGGGTATCTTGACCGTGTTCGTGGCCCTTGACGCGATCGTCTGCAGCACAAGTTTGCTGGCGCTGCCCGACCCGGACGCATTGGCCATGGCGGTCGCGATCTGGCCTACCGTCGCTTTTGACGCCAGCACGTCGGCATAGCTGACACCTGTCAGTTGCAACTGTACGGCAAGGGCATCGACGAACGAAAGCACGTTGACGTCGGCCGAGATCAGCGCGTTGTAGTCCATGACGCTGAGCGAGATGTTGCCGCCCAGCAACTTGCTTAGAAGCGCGTTAAGGATGCCGCCATTGACGCTGAGGAGCCTTGACCCGACCGAGAACATCGCTTGCGGGGTCACGCTGGCAATGGCTTCGGTGCCGATAACCGGAGTAGGGATGAGCGAACTGGCGAAATACCGGGCGGGGATTTTGTGCAGAGTGACGCGAACGGCGTTGTACGGCGTTTTACCGGCTTCGAAGCGCTTGTCGACACCAACGGAGGAAGCCGCTGAGTATCGACCGCCGGTGACGGACACGACGGTTTTCCCAGCCGTGGGGACGATTGTCTGACCTGGCTTTTGAACAATGATGCCGGGCATTCGGTTGTCACTGAGCGTGGTTACCGCCGCGGCTTCCATATTGTTGATGTTCGACGCCGCGGTGATCGCCGCCAGATCAGTCATCGCCTGGGCCTCCCTGCGCTCCGTGTAGATCGAACCTTCGTCGACGGCGAAGGCCGCAAGCCCCAGGGCGAATGGCGCTATCAGCGCCGTCATGACGGCAAAGTTCGCCTTCTCGTCGCCAACCAGCGAGCGAGCGATCCGCCTGATGCCCCTCAGCAAGAACTGCGACATTCAAATGCCTCCAATCCTTATGGTCGACCTGCGTGAGATCGTGGTTTGCGGCATCGCAAGGCTTGGTAACAGGTTCCAGATCGGCAGGTTGCTCGCATCGTACTGGATCGACACGACGAACTGATTTCCATCGGCCGTGCTGTCCGTCGCCTGATATGTCAGCTTGCCGGAATCGACGAACGGGTATCCACTGGCATTGTTTTTGACGAAACTCGCCACCAGCGCCTGGCGCTCGGTTTGGTTCAATCCGGCAATCGCAGTGCGGGCGGCATCGGCGGCGATCTGCTGCAAGGAGTTGCTTGCACCAAAATAGATACCATATGCAACCATTCCGAGCAGGAGCAGGATGAAGACCGGTGAAAGCAGGGCAAATTCGATCGCGGAAGTTCCGGACTCATCTCCAACTTTGCGTAGATTTGTCCTTATTCGACGCGGGTTTTTTGCCGCTAATGAGACAGCTTTACTGTCTGTCTTATCCATTGCCCTTGTCCACGGAACTTAAGAGGGATGTGCCGAACCCGTCCAAATATGTAACCCGTGGTTGACTAAGAACCAATTAAGACATTCCCGCAAACTGAAATGATCCGCCAGATTATCTCCCACGCACGGGCGTTTTCTGGGCGATGAAACGCAGCCAAGCCCATGGTTCGATCATTGATTGGCCGTTCGCAAGGCGACTATCCCGGCGCCTTACTTTGGGTGACCCCGAGAGACTGTTGAAATAAAAAATCTCCACGTTACTGTTTGGCCACCAGCTGCCGGAAAGGGAACCGGCTGCGCGCTCGAAAGGAACCAGCCAATCGGTTTCGGGGCGTCAACGCTTAGAGACGTGGCTGAAGGGCGACGTCATTAGGGAGAACTCCATGTTGAAACATGTGCTGAAGGCGACGGTACTCGCCACGACTATGGCCTTGGCCGCCGGTACGTTCTACACGCCGGCTTTCGCCGAGACCGTCTACAACCGCGGAGCCGCCGCCGAAGCGGAGACGCTCGATCCACACAAGACCTCGACGGTCTACGAAGCCGATATCATACGCGACCTGTTCCAGGGCCTCGTCATGCATGACCAGAAGACGAACCTCATTCCGGGTGCCGCCGAAAGCTGGACGGTCTCCGACGACGGCACTGTCTACACCTTCAAGCTGCGCAAGGACGGCCTCTGGTCGGATGGCAGCCCGGTGACGGCGGACGACTTCGTTTATTCGTTCCGTCGGCTGGAAGATCCGGCCACCGCTGCCGAATACGCTTCCATGCTCTATCCCGTGAAGGGTGCCGAGGAAGTCAACACCAAGAAGGGCAAGCCGGAGGATATGGGCGTCAAGGCGATTGACGCAAATACTCTCGAAGTCACGCTCAAGGCGCCAACGCCTTACTTCCTGGAGATGCTGACCCATCAGGCGACCTATCCGGTTAACAAGGCGTCCATCGAAAAGCTTGGCGCCGACTGGATCAAGGCAGGCAAGCTGGTCTCCAACGGGGCCTTTACAGCGGCGGAGTGGATTCCCAACGACCATCTGAAGCTGGTCAAGAATCCGAAATTCTGGGACGCCGCGAGCGTCAAGTTCGACGTGGTCAACTACATCCCGACCGAGGATCGCTCGTCTGCGATGAAGCGGTTCGAGGCCGGCGAACTCGACAGTTACGGTGACCTGCCGACCGAACAACTCGCCGATCTCAAGGCCAAATTCGGCGACCAGGTCCGCGTCGGGCCATATCTCGGCATCTACTATTATGCGATCAAGACCGACAAGGCGCCGTGGGACAATGTCGAACTGCGCAACGCCATCTCTATGGCGATCGATCGCGACTTCCTGGCCGAAAAAGTCTGGCAGAATTCGATGCTGCCCGGCTATTCGATGGTACCTCCGGGCATCGAAGGCTACACGCCGGCACTGGCAAAATACGCCGACATGCCGCAGATCGACCGCGAAGATGAAGCCAAGAAAATCCTGGAGAAGCTCGGCTATACGCCCGAGCATCCGCTGAAGATGCAGATCCGCTACAACACTTCGGAGAACCACAAGAACACCGCTGTCGCCATCCAGGAACAGCTGAAGCCGCTCGGCGTCGAGGTCACGCTGCTCAACACCGACACCAAGACCCACTACTCCTTCCTCGAGCAAAAGGGTGACTATGACGTGGCGCGTGCCGCCTGGATCGCCGACTACAAGGATCCGGAGACCTTTCTCGGCATCTCTCGCAAGGCCAGCGGCAACAACTATTCGGTTTACAACAGTCCGAAATTCGAGGCAGCCATGGACGAGGCGGCCGCCGCGGGCGGCAAGCCCGAAGAGCGTATGAAGAAACTCGCCGAAGCCGAGCGCATCCTCGTCGACGATGTCGGCGAGATCCCGCTTCTCTACTACAGCTACCACGATATCGTTTCCTCGAAGCTGCATGGCTTCGACGACAATGTGATGGACATCCATCCGTCCCGCTTCATCAGCAAGGACTGATCCTTCGCTGGGCCGCCGCGCAACTCAATGCGCGGCGGCGCTGGTTTGCCATCGCATCGGCCCGGGAACCGGAATAGATTTTCGGCAATGTCGGTGCGAAGATTTGAAGGCTAGAGCGCAATCGTCCAGCTGGACGCGCGCTCTGGATCAAGCGGGGCACCGATGCTGCGTTACGTATTCCGGCGGCTTCTGACCGCCATTCCGACGCTGTTCGTCATCGTGACCATAGCGTTCTTCCTGATACGTGTCGCGCCGGGCGGCCCGTTCAACCAGGAGCGGGGTCTGAGCCCCGAGATCAGGGCCAATCTCGAAGCCCAGTTCGGCCTCAATGATCCGCTCTGGTTGCAGTACGTCCACTATCTGGGCAATCTTCTGCGCGGCAATTTCGGTCCCAGCTACAACATGCCGGATTTTACCGTCGGCGAGTTGTTCAGGGAGGGCCTGCCGATCTCGATCCAACTCGGCGCTTCGGCACTCGTTCTGGCGCTGCTGCTCGGCAGCGTGCTCGGCACTGTTGCGGCGCTCAACCAGAATAAGCTTGCCGACTATTCGGTGATCGCGCTGGCGACCGCCGGCAGCACCATTCCGACCTTCGTCATCGCCCCGGTAATCCAGCTTGTATTCGGATTGACCTGGAAGCTGCTGCCGATCGGTGGCTGGGGCGATGGAGCCCTTATCAACAAGGTCGGCCCGGTACTGACGCTCGCTCTGCCGCAGATCGCCATCGTTGCCCGCCTGATGCGCGGCTCGATGATCGAATCGCTGCACTCGCATCACATCCGTACCGCGCGCGCTCTCGGCCTGTCCGACTGGTCAGTCGTCGTCAAGCATGCGCTGCGCGGCGCCATCCTGCCGATCGTCTCCTTTACCGGTCCGGCAGCTGCAGCCCTTCTCACCGGCTCGATCATCGTCGAGACCATCTTCTCTATACCGGGCATCGGCCGCCATTTTGTCGTTGCCGCGCTCAACCGCGACTACACTCTGGTTATGGGGACGGTGGTGGTCATCGCGCTCTTCACCATTGTCTTCAACCTGATCGTCGACGTCCTCTATGGTGTCGTCGATCCGAGGGTGCGCTATGACTGATATCGCAGTTGCCGCACCGGTCGTCGGCCGATCCCTGTGGGGTGACGCCTGGGCGCGCCTCAAGGCCAATCGGGCGGCCATGTTCAGTCTGTATTATCTTGCCTTCATCACCGTCATCAGTGTGTTTGGGCCCTATTTCGTGCCGCACCAGTATACCACCATCTATGCCGACTATGTGCGCACGCCGCCGAGCTTCTCCGCCTATCCGCAGGCCGACATGATCGAAGGCGCTCTCGATGAGGCGATCAGGCGTATGCGCGTCGACATCAAGGATTGGCGGCAGGAGGGCAGCCGTGTGTTCGTTACCGTCAGATCGTCCAAGCCGATCGACGACCGCAACATTCGCTACCTTGATCGTTCCGATACCTTTGATGACACAAAGATCGAGAGCAAATCGCCGGATGGTCTCGAAATGGTGATGAGTGCCTCGATCAAGCAGCAATATTTCCTGTTCGGCACCGACAACACCGGCCGCGATCTGCTATCGCGAACGCTGATGGCCGGGCGCATATCGCTGGCCATCGGATTGCTTGCCGGCATTGTGGCCGTGGTCATCGGCGTGCTCTACGGCGCCACCGCCGGCCTTGCCGGCGGCAGGGTCGACGAGGTGATGATGCGTGTCGTCGACGTGCTCTATTCTTTGCCGTTCATCTTCTTCGTCATCATGCTGGTTGTGTTTTTCGGCAGAAACTTCGTGCTAATGTTCCTGGCCGTCGGCGCGGTGCTGTGGCTCGACATGGCGCGTATCGTGCGCGGACAGGCGCTGTCGATCCGCCGGCAGGAATATGTCCAGGCGGCAGAGGCGATGGGCGTCGGACAGCGTGGCATTTTGCTGCGCCACGTTATCCCCAATTTGCTCGGGCCGGTGGTGATCTACATGACGCTGCTGGTGCCGCAGGTCATTATCCTGGAGAGTTTTTTGTCGTTCCTCGGGCTCGGCGTCCAGGAGCCCATGACAAGCTGGGGCGTGCTGATCTCGGTCGGCGCCCAGAACATCGGCTCGGCCAACTGGCTGCTTTTGTTCCCGGCATTCTTTCTCGTCTCGACGTTGTTCGCGTTGAATTTCGTCGGCGACGGCCTGCGTGACGCGCTCGACCCGAAGGATCGTTGAGAGATGGCTGCTTCCGAAACCATCCTCAGCGTCAAGGACCTTCGGGTCCGCTTCCGCACCCTCGACGGTGTGGTGGAGGCGGTGAAGGGCATCAATATCCACGTCAAATCAGGCGAGACCGTCGCCGTCGTCGGCGAATCCGGTTCCGGCAAGAGCCAGACGATGATGGCGGCGATGAGCCTGCTCGCCTCGAACGGCGAGGCCACCGGCACCGTCGATTATCGCGGCCGCAATCTTTTGACCTTGAGCAAGCCCGAGCTCAACAAGATCCGCGGCCGCAAGATCAGCATGATCTTCCAGGAGCCGATGACTTCGCTCGACCCGCTCTATTCGATCGGCAACCAGTTGATCGAGCCGATCCGCAAGCATCGCGGGCTGGGCGCCGCGGCGGCGCGCGAGGAGGCGCTCAAGCTGCTGCGGCTGGTCCATATTCCCGATCCGGAGCGGCGGATGAAATCCTACCCGCACGAATTGTCGGGCGGTCAGCGCCAGCGCGTCATGATCGCCATGGCGCTGGCCAACGACCCCGACATACTGATCGCCGACGAGCCGACGACCGCGCTCGACGTCACCATTCAGGCACAGATCCTCATGCTGCTCGCGGAATTGCAGCGCAAGCTCGGCATGGCGATCGTCTTCATCACCCACGATCTCGGCATCGTCCGGCGCTTTGCCGATCGGGTCTATGTGATGCGCTATGGCGAGGTGGTCGAGGAGGGCGAGGCGGAAGCGATCTTCGCCAACCCGCAGCACGCCTACACCAAGATGCTGCTGGCCGCCGAACCGACCGGCACCAAGGCGCCGCCGCCGCCGAATGCCCCTGTCCTGCTTGAAGGCAGGAACGTCGAGGTGACCTTCAAGATCGGCGGCGGATTTCTTGGCGGCGAGCCGCTGCTGCTGCGCGCCGTCGATCGCATTTCGATACGGCTGAAGCGCAACCAGACGATCGGCATCGTCGGCGAATCCGGCTCGGGAAAATCGACGCTTGGCCGCGCCTTGCTGCGGCTCCTGCCCAGCGACGGCATCATCCGGCTTGGCGACCGCGACATTTCCCACGCCGACCGCCAGGCGATGCGGCCGCTGCGGCGCGAATTACAGCTGGTCTTCCAGGATCCATTCGGCTCGCTGTCGCCACGCATGACCGTCGGCCAGATAATCACCGAGGGGCTGCTGGTCCACGAGCCCAATCTGTCTGGCAGGCAGCGCGATCTCCGCGCGGTCGACGCCTTGCTCGAAGTCGGGCTCGACCCGAACACGCGTAACCGCTATCCGCATGAATTCTCCGGCGGTCAGCGGCAGCGCATCGCCATTGCACGCGCCATGATACTCAAGCCTAAAGTGGTGGTGCTGGACGAGCCGACCTCGGCGCTGGACCGCTCCGTGCAGAAGCAGATCGTCGAATTGCTACGCAAGCTGCAGGCCGACCACGAGCTGTCCTATCTGTTCATCAGCCACGATCTCGCCGTCGTGCGCGCCATGGCCGACTACATCATCGTCATGAAGCAGGGCAAGATCGTCGAAGAGGGACCGGCCGAGGCGATCTTCAGTAATCCGCAGGCAACCTACACACAGACACTGATGGCCGCGGCCATCGATGTCACGCGATTTCGCCTGAGCGCATAGCGATTGGTCAGAACTGCGGCGGATAGTGGTTGTTTCGGGAACAAAAACAGCTAAGCCGCTGTTTTTTCTGGTCGGAGTGGCAGGATTTGAACCTGCGACCCCATCGTCCCGAACGATGTGCGCTACCAGGCTGCGCTACACTCCGTGACCAGACCGCGGGCTTATAGCCGCCGCGTTTGGTTACTGCAAGCGCCAATGGAGGCGCTTCTGTCGCATTTCTTTCGCTTTCGCCGCCACGTCATACAGGTTTCAGTTTCCTGTCGCACAAACACGGCTTAAAGGGCTTCTAGGTAACCGTCGCCTTGCCTCGAAGCACCTGATTCAGCAGCCTGGAGTTTGCAGCCTTGTCGATGAAGATCGTTAGCGATGTCAGACCAAACACTTTTGAGTTTGAAACCTCGGCGCTGATCAAGCCGTCCGGGTTTCGCGAATATGATGCGCGCTGGTGGTTCGGCCATCCCGGCTCGAACGAAACGCCAGAACTCAATCTGATCGGCGTCCAGGCGCTCGGCATGGGGCTCGGCACGCTGATCCGTCGCCTGGGTGCCGGGCCCGACATCGTCACCGGTCACGATTTTCGCTCCTATTCGCTTGCCATAAAGCTGGCGCTGGTTTCCGGGCTGATGGCAGCCGGCGCACGGGTCAAGGATGTCGGGCTGGCCCTGTCGCCGATGGCTTATTTCGCCCAGTTCGCGCTCGACACGCCGTCCGTCGCCATGGTCACTGCCTCGCACAACGAGAATGGCTGGACCGGCGTCAAGATGGGCGCGGCGCGCCCGCTGACTTTTGGTCCGGAGGAGATGAGTGCGTTGAAGGCGATCGTGCTGTCCGGCGATTTCGATCTTGTCGGTGGCGGCTCCTATGACTTCGTTGCGGACTTCCGCAAAACCTACCTTGACGATCTGACAGCGGGAAAGCGTATCTCCAGGAAGCTCAAGGTGGTGGCCGCTTGCGGCAACGGCACCGCTGGGGCTTTCGCTCCCGAGGCACTGGAAAGGATCGGCTGCGACGTGATCCCACTCGACGTCGAGCTCGATCATACATTTCCCAATTACAATCCAAACCCCGAAGACATGCAGATGCTGCACGCCATTCGCGACAAGGTGCTGGAAACGGGCGCCGATGTCGGGCTCGGTTTCGATGGCGACGGCGATCGCTGCGGCGTGGTCGACAATGAAGGCAACGAGATCTTCGCCGACAAGGTCGGTGTCATGCTGGCGCGCGACATTTCACACCTCTATCCCGGCTCGACTTTCGTCGTCGACGTCAAGTCGACCGGATTGTTCATGACTGACAAGGTGTTGCGGGAAAATGGCGCGGTCACCGACTATTGGAAAACCGGTCACTCCTATATCAAACGGCGCGTCGCCGAACTCGGCGCCGCCGCCGGTTTCGAGAAATCGGGCCATTTCTTCTTCAATCCGCCGATCGGCCGCGGCTATGACGATGGCCTGGTAACGGCCATCGCCATATGCCAGATGCTGGATCGCAGTCCGCAAAGTAGCATGGCCGATCTCTACCGCGATCTGCCGCTGACGTTCGGCACGCCGACCATGTCGCCACACTGCGCCGACGAGCTCAAATACGGCGTCGTCGAGCGCGTCGTAGGCGATTTTCGCAAGATGAAGAACGACGGCGCGGTCTTCGCCGGCCAGAAGATCGCCGAACTGATCACCGTCAACGGCGTCAGGGTCGTGGCGGAGGACGGCACCTGGGGCCTGGTGCGGGCATCCTCGAACAAGCCGGAGCTTGTCGTGGTGGTCGAAAGCCCGGTATCGTCGGAGCGGCGCCGGCAGATGTTCGAAGCCGTCGATGCCGTGCTGCGCCGCAGCCCCGAAGTCGGTGCCTACAATCAGACCTTTTGAGCACGAGGCTTGTTTTCATGACCGAACGGATCGTCAGTTTTGTGATGAGCGGCGGCGTCGGCTCGCGGCTGTGGCCACTGTCGCGCGAGGACAATCCCAAGCAGTTCCATGATTTTTCCGGCGACGGCTCGATGCTGGCCAAGACGCTGCGCCGGCTGACCGCGCGGCCGGAGGGCGAAACGCCGGTCTTCCTGATTGCCTCGGAAAGGCACGCCGACCGCGTTCATGCCGATATTGCCGGTCTCGAGCTTTCCGGCGGCGGCCCGCTGTTCGAGCCGACCGGCCGCAACACTGCCGCGGCCGTTGCCTTGGCAAGCCTGCGCACCTTGTCGGAATTCGGCGACAGCCTGGTGCTGGTGGTGCCGTCCGACCACGAGATCGCGACGGCGCAGCAATTCTGGCAGAGCGTCGAAGCCGGCACCGCGGCGGCGCGCGAGGGCAGGCTGGTGGTTTTCGGCATCAAGCCCGCGCAACCCGAGACCGGCTATGGCTACATCGAGGTGGCCGGCGAGCGGGACGGCATCTGCGACGTCTCGCGTTTCGTCGAAAAACCCGATCTCGCCACGGCGCAGAGCTATCTCGAGGCCGGTAACTTCTATTGGAACACCGGCATCTTCCTGTTTCGCGCCAGCGCCATGCGCGACGCATTCATGGCTTTCCAGCCCGATATCTGGAGCGCCACCGAGGCTGCCTTTCAGGCGGCGACATCAGACCTTTCGGGCCTCTACATGCCTCTGGAGCTCTATGCCGCCATCCCATCGACATCAATCGACTATGCGATCATGGAGCGCGCCAGCGGCATCGCCATGGTGCCGGCGGGCTTTCGCTGGAACGATCTCGGCTCCTGGCAATCGCTGCTCGACGTCGGCCCTTCCGACAGGCAGGGCAATGTCATCGTCGGCGATGTTGTCGCCATCGATTGCGAGAACTCCTATATCCGCAGCGATGGTCGCCTGCTGTCGGCCATTGGCCTGAAGGACGTCGCCATCGTGTCGACCGCCGACGCCACTTTCGTCGCGCCGGTCAGCCACAGCCAAAATGTCAAAAAAATCGTCGAGCAGCTCGAAAAGAGCGGTCGCCTTGAGACCAGGTTCACGCCCGCCGACGATCGCGTCATCGAAAGCGGCGCCTGGCAGCGCCGCGTGCACCATTGGCTGTTCGAGGAGACGGTGCCGTTGTGGTCGACGGTCGGCGTCGATGAGCGCCATGGCGGTTTCCACGAAGCGCTCGGCTTCGATGCCGCCCCGCTGATGAAACCCAAACGCATGCGCACGCAGGCCAGGCAGATCTACGCCTTCGCCGTCGCCAAGGCGCGCGGCTGGAACGGCCCGGCCGATCGGCTGATCAGCCACGGCCTCGAATTCATGGCCAGGCACGGACGTACCGACAATGGCGGCTGGGTACGCACCCTCAACATCGACGGCACCGTCGCCGACGGCGCCGAGGATGCTTACGATCATTCCTGCGTGCTCCTGGCGCTGGCGCATGCCCATATGTGCGGCAATCCCGATGCGTTGCGGCTTGGCGAGGAGACCTTTGCGTTCATCGACGCGCATCTCGAGGACGAACGCCTGACCGGCTTCCGCGAGACCTCGAGCGGCGAGGGCGAGCGCCGCTCCAACCCGCACATGCATCTGCTCGAGGCGTTCCTGGCCTGGCATCAGGCGACCGGCGAGCGCGCTCATCTCCGCCGCGCCGCGCGCATCGTCGATCTGTTCCGCAGTCATTTCTTCGACCCGGAAAGCTGGACGCTGGGCGAGTATTTCGACGATGAATGGCGGCCGGCCCCTGGCGAGAAGGGCACGTGGACCGAACCCGGCCATCATTTCGAATGGGCTTCGCTGTTGGTCGACTTCGCCGGCCGCAGCGGCCAGAGCGGCTTGACCGGCCTCGCCAGGAAGCTCTACGCGTCGGCGATCGCCAATGGCCTGAACCGCGCCACGGGCCTCGCCTACGGCGCCGTCTCGCGGCAAGGACTGCCGCTCGACCGCGTCTCGCGCAGCTGGCCGCAGGCCGAAGCGATCAAGGCGGCGATCGCGCTGGACGGTTCGGGGGGGCCCGACCTGAAGCCGGAAATCGAGGCGCGGGTCGGCCGGCTGTTCCGCTGGCACATCAATCCGGCACCGCTCGGCCTGTGGATCGACCGCATCGACGAGCGTGGCCGCTCGCTGGCAAACGAGGTGCCGGCCAGCATCTTCTATCATCTCGTCTGCGCGCTGACCCAGTATCTCGACGGCACGGCCCGCAAGGATCAGTACGGGCTGGCGACATCCCCGGTCTCGACATAGACCGACTTCAGCTGCGAATAGAGTGCTAGCGCCGCGAGCGAATTCTCGCGGCCGATGCCGGACTGCTTGAAGCCGCCGAAGGGGATTTCGACCGGCGTCAGATTGTAGGCGTTGATCCAGCAGGTGCCGGCCTGCAGTTCGGCGATCACACGATGGGCGCGCGCCAGGTCGCGGGTGAACACGCCGGCGGCGAGGCCGAATTCGGTATCGTTGGCGCGCTCGATCACCTCGTCCTCGCTGTCGAACTTCAGCACGCTCATCACCGGCCCGAAAATCTCCTCGCGCGCTATGCGCATCGTGTCGGTGACCTCGGTGAACACCGTCGGCTCGACGAAGAAGCCACCCTGGAAACCCTGCAGCGAAGGCACATTGCCGCCGCAGGCGAGCACCGCGCCATCCTGCTTGCCGGCCTCGATGTAAGAGACCACCTTGTCGTGCTGCGCCTTCGAGACCAGCGGCCCCATCTGCGTGTCCGGATCGAGCGGATCGCCGATGCGGATTTTCTTCGTCCGTTCGGTCAGCCTCTCGACGAAACGGTCATGGATGCCGCTCTGCACGAAGACCCGCGTGCCGTTGGAGCAGATCTGGCCGGTCGAATAGAAATTGCCGAGCATCGCGCCGCCGATGGCATTTTCGAGGTTGGCGTCTTCGAAGACGATCAGCGGCGACTTGCCGCCGAGCTCCATCGTCGCGTGCTTCATCTTCGAGCCGGCGAGTGACAGCACCTTGCGGCCGGTCGGCACCGAGCCGGTCACCGAGACCTTGGCGACGACATCATGGCCGACAAGGCCAGCGCCGACATCGCCCAAACCTTGCACGACATTGAACAGCCCGTCCGGCAGGCCGGCCTCGGTGTAGATTTCGGCGAGCGCCAGTGCTGAGAGCGGCGTGTTCTCCGACGGCTTGAACACCATCGCATTGCCCATGGCGAGAGCCGGTGCGGATTTCCAGCCGGCGATCTGGATCGGGTAGTTCCAGGCGCCGATGCCGACGCAGACGCCGAGCGCCTCGCGCTTGGTATAGGCAAAGGGCCCGCCGAGATCGACGGCCTCGCCATTAAAGGCGGCAACGGCGCCGCCGAAATATTCCAGGCAGTCGGCCGCCGACGGGGCGTCAGCAACCAGCGTCTCCTGGATAGGCTTGCCGGTATCCAGCGTCTCGATGCGCGCCAGATCGGCATTGCGCGCGCGCAGAATGTCGGCGGCACGGCGCAGGATGCGGCCGCGTTCGACCGGCTTCAGCCGCGCCCAGGCCGGTTGTGCCGCACGCGCCGCCTCGATCGCCAGCTCCAGCACGTTCGGCGTCGCCGAGCGCAGCATGGCGATGGTCTCGCCGGTTGCCGGATAGATAACCGGCAGCGCTGCGCCGCGCTCGTCGTCGATATAGCGTCCATTGACATAATGCGATGCCGTTGGCTGGGCGCGCATGACTGTTCTCCAAATCGTCTTGTCGCGGCATGCGGAATATGCGTCCGCCGGATCATGGCCTATCTGTCCGACACCTGCCAGCGCGGATTGATCCATGGTTCCTGGTTGGAAGGTGGCAGCGGCGTGCGCCCGAGAATGTGGTCGGCGGCCTTCTCGCCAGTCATGATCGACGGCGCGTTGAGATTGCCGTTGGTGACGCGCGGGAAGATCGAGGAATCGGCGACCCGCAGCCCTTCGATGCCGATGACGCGGCATTCGGGATCGACGACGCTCATCGCATCATCGGCACGGCCCATCTTGCAGGTGCCGCAAGGATGGTAGGCGCTTTCGGCGTGATCGCGAATGAAGGCGTCGAGTTCGTCATCCGATTGTATATGCGAGCCCGGCGACAGTTCCTTGCCGCGGTACGGATCGAAGGCCGCTTGCCCGAAGATCTCGCGGGTCAGCCGGATGCAGTGGCGGAACTCCTTCCAGTCGTCCGGATGCGACATGTAGTTGAAGCGGATCACCGGCTTCGATTTGGGATCGGGAGAGCGCAGCGTGACCGAACCGCGCGACTTCGACCGCATCGGCCCGACATGCGCCTGGAAACCATGCGCCTTGGCCGCCGCCTTGCCGTCATAGCGGACCGCGGCCGGGATGAAGTGATACTGGATATCGGGATAATCGACGCCAGCGCGCGAGCGCACGAAGGCGGCCGCCTCGAAATGGTTGGTGGCGCCGAGGCCGGATTTGAAGAACAGCCATTGTGCCCCGATCATCGCCTTCGAAAACGGATTCAGCACCGAGTTCAGCGTGATCGGCTTTGTCGATTCCTGCTGGATGTAGAGCTCCATATGATCCTGCAGATTGCGGCCGACACCCGGCCGGTCCGCGATCACCGGAATGCCGTTCTCCCTAAGGTGTTGGCCGGGGCCGATGCCGGACAGCATCAGGATCTTGGGCGAGTTGATCGAGGACGCGGCAACGATCACCTCGCGCCGCGCTCTGACCACCTGAATCCGTTTGCGCGCTTCGATCTCGACGCCGGTGGCGCGTTGATTCTCGATGATCACCCGCCGGGCGAAACCCTTGACCAGGATGACATTTTTCCGCCTCAGCGCCGGCCTCAGATAGGCGCTCGCCGCCGACCAGCGACGGCCGCCGCGGATGGTCTGCTCCATCGGCCCAAAGCCCTCCTGCTTCGCGCCATTATAGTCGTCGGTCAGCTCGAAGCCGGCCTGACGGCCTGCCTCGACGAAGGCGCCATAGAGTGGGTTCGTCCTCGAGCCGCGCTGCACAGTCAGCGGGCCGCCATGGCCGCGCCAGCCGTCCTCGCCGCCTGCGCTGTCCTCCATGCGCTTGAAATAGGGGAGCACGTCGGCAAACCCCCAGCCGGCCGCGCCCTGTTCGGCCCAGTGGTCGAAGTCACGGGCATGGCCGCGCACATAGACCATGCCGTTGATCGACGACGAGCCGCCGATGACCTTGCCGCGCGGCGTCGCCAGCACGCGGCCACCGAGGTGCGGCTCGGGCTCGCTGGCAAAGCCCCAGTCGTAGAGGCTCATATTGAGCGGGATCGACAGCGCCGACGGCATCTGGATCAGCGGCCCGATATCGCTGCCGCCATATTCGATGATGATCACCGAATGCTTGCCATCCTCCGACAGACGGTAGGCCATGGCCGAGCCGGCCGAGCCGGAGCCGATAATGACGAAATCCGCTTCAAGCATGGTTCATGCGCGCCCGTGGTTCATATGCGCAATGAAATCGGCCAGCGAGACGTTGCCGCCGGTTGCCACTACGAGAACGGTCTTGCCGGTCGCGTCGACCTTGCCGCCGAGCAACGCCGCCAGCGAAGCAGCGCCGGATGGTTCGAGCACCAGCTTCAGCCGCTCGAAGGCGATGCGCATGGCGCGCCGCACCGAAGCATCGTCGACGGTGACGCCGCGAACGCCGGCCGCCTTCACCGCTGCGAACGGCGCGTCGCCCGGCCGCCGCGACATCAGCCCGTCGCAGATCGATTTCGGCCCGATCGGCATGGTTTCGATGGCGCCATGCGCCAGCGACGAGCCCATGCCGTCAAAACCTTCGGGCTCGACGCCGATGATCTCCGTGGCGGGCGACAGGTAATGGAAGGCCAGCGAAACGCCGCCGATCAGGCCGCCGCCGCCGACTGAGCAGAACAAGAGATCGGCCTCCGCTTGCCTGGCGGCGAGCTGGTTGAGTGCCTCCAGCCCGGCACCGGCCTGGCCGGCGACGATCTCCAGATCGTCGAACGGGTGCAGCAGCGCCAGGCCTTCGCCCGCAGCGATCTCGCGCGCCTTGGCGGCGGCGACTTCCTCACGCGCGCGCTCCCCATGGTCAGTCAGCACCACGCGCGCGCCGTAACCCGATGTGGCGTCGCGCTTAGCGGCCGGAGCGTCGATCGGCATGACGATGGTGACGGGAATGCCAAGCGCCTGGCCTGCCGCCGCCAGCCCCTGCGCAAAATTGCCGGAGGAGTAAGCGACGACGCCCTTTTTGGTTTCGTCAGGCGAGAGCTTCTTCAGCCGCCAGTAGGCGCCGCGCACCTTGAACGATCCGGCCCATTGCAGCGATTCGGCCTTGACGAAGACGCGGGCAGCGCCGGTCTCGCGGGCGAGTGCCGCGGATTCCAGCAGCGGCGTGACCTGCGTTGCCTTGGAGGTGACGGCATAGGCCTGCCTGAGATGGTCGAGCGAGGGGACGAGACGGTCTGCCATCATTTGCCTCGCGGAAAGCGCTTCTGCTCTTCGAGCAGGTCGAGGTTCATGTGGTTGCGCATGTAGCGCTCCGATGCCTTCTGCAGCGGCTGGAATTCCCAGGGATAATGGGTGCCGTTGCGCAGCGCCGGGTAGACCACCCAGCGGCGTGCCTGGCTGGCACGCACTGCGGCATCGAACGCCGCCATGTCCCAACGCGCCCGCACCTTATCGATGAAAGCGGCCACCAACGCCGCATTGGCCGGATCGGCGGCGAGGTTGGTCAATTCCCGCGGATCCGATTCAAGATCAAACAGTTGCGGCGGATCGATGTCGCAATGGATGAATTTGTAGCGGCCCTCGCGCATCGCCACCATCGGCGCGTTGGAGCCTTCGGCGGCATATTCCATCAGCACCGGCGCGGAGCGTTTCTTTCCGTTCAGCAACGGCAGCAGCGACTGGCCGTCGGTCCACGGGGCAATCGCGCTGATGTCGATGCCGGCGAGGTGGCAAAGCGTCGGCGTCACGTCGAGATTGGAAACCGGCGTCTCGATCAGCCCGGCGTGTACGCCCTTGCCGGCGATCATCAGCGGCACCCGCGCCGAACCTTCGAAAAAGCACATCTTGAACCATAGGCCGCGCTCGCCGAGCATGTCGCCGTGATCCGAGCAGAACAGGATGATCGTATCGTCGAGCATTCGCGTGCGCTCGAGTACCGACAGCAATTCGCCGACCTTGTCGTCGAGATAGGAGATGTTGGCGAAATAGCCGCGCCGCGCGCGGCGTATCTGCTCAGTGGTGATGTCGAAGCTGTCATAGTCGCTGGCGCGGTAGAGCCGCTGCGAATGCGGGTCCTGCCTGTTGTAGGGGATGAAGCCGACCTCCGGCTCGAGCGCCGGGCAATCCTCGTAGAGATCCCAGTAGCGCCGCCGTGCGACGTAGGGATCGTGCGGATGGGTGAAGGAAACCGTCAAGCACCAGGGCCGATGTGCGGCATCGTCGGAGACGCGGGCAAAATCGTAGAGCTTCTGCACCGCATGGAAGGCGACCTCGTCGTCATATTCCAACTGGTTGGTGATCTCGGCAGTACCGGCGCCGCTGACGGAGCCGAGATTGTGATACCACCAGTCGATGCGCTCGCCGGGTTTGCGATAGTCGGGTGTCCAGCCGAAATCGGCCGGATAGATGTCGGTGGTCAGCCGCTCCTCGAAACCGTGCAACTGGTCCGGCCCGACGAAATGCATCTTGCCGGAGAGGCAGGTGTGATAACCTGCGGCGCGCAGATGATGGGCAAAGGTCGGGATCGAAGACGCGAATTCGGCGGCGTTGTCATAGACACCGGTGCGTGACGGCAACTGGCCGCTCATGAATGCGGCGCGGCCCGGGGCGCAGAGCGGCGAGGCGGTGTAATTGTTGCAAAAACGCACCGAACGCGCGGCGAGCGCCTTCAGATTCGGCGCGTGCAGGAAGTCCGCCGGCCCATCCGGGAACAGCGTTCCGTTGAGCTGATCGACCATGACGATCAGGATGTTGGGTTTGGATGTCACTGCTTCTGCCGCCCGCTGAGCTTCGTTTCGAGATAGTCCTCGATCAGTGCGATTGCGGTCGCGGCATCGGGGACGCCGTCCTTCAGCGCGCGCCTGATATAGAGCCCGTCGATCAGCGCCGCAGTCGCTTCGGCGACCCGGTCGGCCTCGCTCCTCGGCAGGATGCCGGTCAGCCCGCTGAGCAGATTGGAATGCAGCCGCCGCGCATAGACCTTGAGCAGCCGACGAAGTGCTGACGACTTCTGCGCCTCGACATAGAAGGCGAGCCAGGCGGCGATCGTTTCGGGCTGGAACTGGATGTCGGAGAAGTTGACCGCGACCACCGCCGAGACGCGCTGGCGCGCCGTGCCGGCCGCGCGAAGTGCACGGCGCGTATCGGCGGTGAGTTCGCTGAGGATGTGCCGCATGGTCGCCAGCAGCAATTCGTCCTTGGCGCCGAAATAATGGTGGGCAAGTGCCGAGGACACGCCGGCGCGCCCGGCGATTTCCGACATCGTCACATCGAGCGAACCGCGCTCGCCGATCGCCGAGATCGTTGCGTCGATGAGCGCCCTGCGGCGCAACGGTTCCATTCCGAGTTTCGGCATTCTTGCTCCGGCCTGTTGGCACCAAGATTATTTTTTATTGACGCATCAATCAACAAAAATCCGGTCTGATTTGCTGGCAAAAGCCAGGCACTATGACCAGATGTTCAAGATCAAGCGATTGTGCGGTTCTGGCCCCTTCACGAAGCCGGCGGAACGGTTCATGCTTGAACAATGCTGAGGCGCGCCGCAAGTATCGCGTACCCCGGGTCCACAGGATGGAGATCGCCATGACAGCATGCATCGTCGGTTGGGCGCATTCGCGCTTCGGCAAGCTCGAAGGCGAGACGCTGGAGGGCCTGATCACCAAGGTGGCAGTCGAAGCGCTTGATCATGCCGGCATCGGTCCGGATGACGTCGACGAGATCGTGCTCGGCCACTTCAACGCCGGGTTTTCCGCCCAGGATTTCACCGCGAGCCTGGTACTCCAGGCCGACGACCGGCTGCGCTTCAAGCCGGCGACCCGCGTCGAGAACGCCTGCGCCACCGGCTCGGCGGCAGTCAGGCAAGGCATCCGCGCCATCGACGCCAATGCTGCCCGTATCGTGCTGGTGGTCGGCGCCGAGCAGATGACGACGACATCAGGTCCTGAGATCGGCAAGAACCTGCTCAAGGCCTCGTATCTGCCGGAGGACGGTGAGACGCCGGCAGGCTTCGCCGGCGTCTTCGGCAAGATCGCCCAAGCCTATTTCCAGCGCTATGGCGATCAGTCGGATGCGCTGGCGATGATCGCCGCCAAGAATCACAAGAATGGCGTCGACAACCCCTACGCGCAGATACGCAAGGATTTCGGCTACGAGTTCTGCCGGCAGGAAAGCGAAAAAAACCCCTTCGTCGCCGGTCCGCTGAAGCGCACGGACTGCTCGCTGGTCTCAGACGGCGCCGCCGCGCTTGTCCTTGCTGATACGGCCACGGCGCTGAAGATGCGCCGCGCCGTCGCCTTTCGCGCCAATGAGCATGTGCAGGATTTCCTGCCGATGTCGAAGCGCGACATTCTCGCCTTCGAGGGCTGTGAGCAGGCCTGGAACCAGGCGCTGAAGCAGGCGGGCGTGACGCTCGGCGACCTTTCCTTTGTCGAGACGCATGACTGCTTCACCATCGCCGAACTGATCGAGTATGAGGCGATGGGCCTGGCCAAGCCCGGCGAGGGCGCCAAGCTGGCCCTGGATGGCGAGACGGCGAAGAATGGAAGGTTGCCGGTCAATCCGTCGGGCGGGCTGAAGGCCAAGGGCCACCCGATCGGTGCCACCGGCGTATCCATGCATGTGCTGAGCGCCATGCAGCTTGTCGGCGAGGCGGGCGGCATGCAGGTGCCGGGAGCAAAACTCGGCGGCATCTTCAACATGGGTGGTGCCGCGGTCGCCAACTACGTTTCCATTCTCGACAGGATCAGATAAACCCGCCCGCATTTGCGGGAGGTGACATGGCAAATCCGGTTCTGGTCGAAGTCTTGCGCGGCGCAATCGTCGAGAGTGCCCATCGCGGCGCTGTTGCCGTCTTCGACGCCGATGGCAAGCCTGTCTGGGAGATCGGCGACACGGCACAGCCGGTGTTCCCGCGTTCGGCGGTCAAGGCGATCCAGGCGCTGCCGCTGGTCGAGAGCGGCGCTGCCGATGCCTACGGCTTCGGTGATCGGGAGCTGGCGCTGGCCTGCGCCTCGCATTCCGGCGAGCCGCCACATGTCGCGTTGGCGCGCGCCATGCTGGCGAAGGCCGGCCTGGACGAGACGGCACTCGAATGCGGCGCGCATTGGCCGTCGAGCCATGGAGCGACGCTGGCACTTGCCCGCGCCGGCAGCGTGCCGAGCGCGCTGCACAACAATTGTTCCGGCAAGCACTCAGGCTTCCTATGCACATGCGTTCACAGCGGCATCGCCCATCGTGGTTACGTCAAGGCTGGCCATGCCTCGCAGGAGATGGTGCGCGAAGCGATGCAGGCGGTGACCGGTGCTGCCCATGACGCCGATCACCGCGGCACTGACGGCTGCTCGATTCCGACCTATGCCGTGCCGCTGCGCAGCTTTGCCCTTGGCTTTGCCCGCATGGCGACAGGTGCCGGCTTCGAGCCGGTGCGCGCCCGGGCGGCGAAGCGGCTGCTCTCCGCCTGCATGGCCGAGCCGTTTTTCGTCGCCGGCACGGGCAGGTCCGATGTCGCGATGATGGAGGCCGCGCCGGGCCGGATTTTCGTCAAGGGAGGCGCCGAAGGTGTTTTTTGCGCCGCCCTTCCGGAGCTCGGGCTTGGCATCGCGCTGAAATGCGACGATGGCGCCGGCCGCGCCGCTGAAGCGATGGTCGCGGCCGTGCTGGCTAAGCTGCTGCACGCCGACCAGGCGCTCGCTGCGAAATTGATCGAACAGGCAAATCCGCCCATCGAAAGCCGGATCGGCGCCAAGGTTGGTGCGCTCCGGCCGACGGCCACCCTCAACTGACGTGGTTGCGCTCGACGGTCAAATGCGCGTAGCCGGCATTGCCTGATGCGGCGAGGTCGCCGGTTACCGGTTCGGCCCAACGTTGGCCGACGACCGCGCCATTCTGGACCCCGTCGATGACATTGTCGGAGATGATTGCCGTCCCGGCACCTTCGACCACGGTGACGACGATGCCGGTCCTCGCCTTGCGGATGACGTTTCCCGTGGCGACCACGTTGCGCATGAACGGTCCCCAGCCGATCTGCATGCCGTAGAGCGGCGCATTCTCGACGACATTGCCGGAAACTACGGTGTCTGCCTCGACGCTGATGCCGACGCCGAAGCCGGGCGCGTCGGCAGGGTAGGGGCCGCTGGTCGACAGATTGCGGACGATGTTGCCGGAGCAGACGCCCATGCGGCCGCCTTCGTTGAAATTGACGATCGAAATGCCGTTCGCGGCGCCATCGACGATATTGTTGCCGATGATCGCACCTTCGAATGAGAATTCGGAATACACGGCCGTTTCGCCCGAGCGCGAGCAGGTATTGCCGGTGATCTGCACATTACTGGCACTGTTGGCGCGGATCGCCGAAAACGCGCAGTCCGAAACAATATTGCCGGAGATGATGACGTTGCCGGCGCGGAAGGCATCGATGCCATTGCCGTTCTGGCCGGTTCCGCCGCTGCGCGCCTGGATGCGTTCGATGCGGTTGCCGCTGACGATGGTGCCGTCTTCCGCTGCCTGCCAGCGGTGCACGAGGATGCCGCCATTGGCGCAATCGGAGACGCTATTGCCTGATATTTCCAGGCCATCGGCCTCGACCGAATAGATGCCGGCGTCGGCTGCGCCGGATATCTCCGAGCGCTCGATGCGGCCCGAGGCGTGTTCGAGCGCCAGACCGTTCTTGCCGCTGCCGGTCATCTGGCAGTTGTCGACGACCAGATGGACGATGCGGCGCAGATCGAGCAGGCCTTGCGTGTAGTCGCCCATCCAGCGCTTGCTGCCGTCGAACACGAGCCCGCTGAGTTCGATATGCTCGGCCTGTTCTGCCATGATGAGATGGCCATTGCCGCCATAGACGATCCGCGATGCGCCCGGCACCCCGGACAGGCGCACGCGGCCGGGCAGCGACAGGCTGGAAACGATATAGGTCCCCGGCGGCAGGAACACCGCCATGTCGCGGTCGTGCGCATCGCGCAGCAGCTTGGTGAAAGCCTTGCTCTGGTCGTCAAGCGCGCCGGGCCGGACGCCGAGATCGGTCGCGTTGATCGCGCCGCGCACCGCGGCTTTCTCGATGCCGGGCAGGTTTTTCGCCGCTGCCTTGCCGAGCGAAAGCCCCATGACGGCAAATCCGGCGGTCTGCGCAAGCAGCGTTCGTCTGTTCAACATCGGCACAGATTCCTTGCGTTCAACGGTCGCGCCGCAGGATTCGTGCCAGACAGGATCGGCCCCGACGTCGGTTCGCCGGCTACGGCTTGTGGAGTCGTCGCGTCAGGCATAAGTTCGTCGGATGAGCAGGGCCTTCACCCGCGAGGAAGACAGCGAAAACGCCATCGCCGGCATCGGCGAGCGGCCGATCAGCCATCACCGCAATCTGGTGACGGAACGCGGCCTGGCGCTGATCGATGCGGAGGTGGCCGCTCTGCGCGACGAGCTCGGCCGAGCCGAAAAGCGGGCCGACCGCGAGCGCATCGCGCTGGTGTCGCGTGATCTTCGCTATTGGACGGCGCGGCGCGAAAGCGCCGAACTTTCGGTGCCGGAGCCGGGCAGCGACATGGTCCGCTTCGGCATGGGTGTCACGTTGGAAAGCGACGACGGCAAGAAGGTGCACTGGAAGATCGTCGGCGAGGATGAGGCAAATCCCGCCAAGGGGACAATTTCCCATGTGTCGCCGATGGCGATGGCGCTGTTCGGCAAGAAGATCGGCGAAGTTGCCGTGGTCAATGGCAAGGAGTGGGAGATCGTCAAGCTCTCCGACAGTTAGTCTTCGAGCTTGACGACATGATCGCGGAAGAACGCCGCGGCACCAGCCTCGTCGATTTCGCCGGCGGCGACCATCATGACCAGTTGAATAATGTCCGCCTGCTCGGCTTCGATGCTCAAGCCATTGAAATAAAGGAACAGATCGGCCGCCGCGAAAGCAGTACGCTTGTTTCCGTCGACGAATGGATGGTTTTTGGCGATACCGAAAAGATAAGCGGACGCCAGCTCACAGAGATCGGGCTCGCCATAGATTTCCCTCTGCTGCGGCCTGTAGAGCGCCGACTCCAGCATTCCCTGGTCGCGGATGCCCGCTGCGCCGCCGTGGAGGCGCAGCTGCTCGGCGTGAAGCGCCTCCACGAATTCCCGCGAATGATGCTCGGTCATTTTGCGAGCGCGCGGTAGGCAACCTCATACTTCTTCATCCGCTCGCGCGCGATCTTCATCTTGCGCTCGAATTCTTCAGCAGTGTCCTCGGTGCGGCGCAGACGAAGCTCATCGCCTTCCTGAACGATGACGATGCTGTCGCCCGCCTTCAGGTTCATGCGGTCGAGAATTTCCCTCGGCAGGATCACGCCTTCGGAATTGCCGATCTTGCGAATGATGGTGTTCATGGTGAGACATCCTGTTGCACGCTGATTATAACTCTGCGTGTTTCTCGTTACAACAGACATTATAACAAAGCGTCAGCCGGCCTGCAGCAGCCGGTCCATCAGCCGCTCCGCCGCTTCCGGGATAACCGTGCCGGGCGGGAAGATTTCGGCGGCGCCTGCCTGCCGGACTGCGTCGTAATCCTGCGGCGGGATGACGCCGCCGGCGACGATCAGCATGTCGTCGCGGCCGAGCTTCTTCAGCGCATGCTTGAGTTCGGGAATAAGCGTCAAATGGCCCGCAGCCAGCGACGAGGCGCCGACGATGTGCACGTCATGCTCGACGGCCAGCCTGGCGATCTCGTCCGGCGTCTGGAACATCGGCCCGACGGTGACGTCGAAGCCTAGGTCGGCAAAGGCGGTGGCAATCACTTTCTGGCCGCGATCATGGCCGTCTTGGCCCATCTTGGCGACCAGAATGCGCGGCCTGCCGCCCGACTTCTCCTCGAACGCCACGATCTTGTCCTGCAGCCGGTCGACCACTGGACTGTGACCAAGCGCGTTGCGATAGACGCCGGAGATCGTCTGCACCGAGGCGACATGACGGCCGAAGACTTTTTCCAGCGCCAGCGAAATCTCGCCGACCGTGGCATTGGCGCGCGCCGCCCGGATGGCGAATTCCAGCAGGTTTCCGTTGCTCCCGGCAGCACGGGTCAGCGCATCGAGCGCGCTCTCGACGGCGGCGACGTCACGCGTGCCTTTCAGCCGCTGCAGCTTCGACAATTGCCGCGCCCTGACTTCGGCATTGTCGATCTTCAGCACGTCGACTTCGATGTCCGTGCCGGGACGGTGAGCATTGACGCCGACCACGACCTGTTCGCCGGAATCGATGCGCGCCTGGGTGCGCGCGGCAGCCTCTTCGATGCGCAGCTTCGGTAGGCCCTTTTCGATTGCCGCGGCCATGCCGCCGAGGCTCTCGACCTCCTCGATATGCGCAAGCGCACGCGCCGCCAGGTCATGCGTCAGCCGTTCGACATAGGCCGAGCCGCCCCACGGGTCGATAATACGCGTCGTGCCGGATTCCTTCTGCAGGATGAGCTGTGTGTTGCGGGCGATGCGGGCCGAATGGTCGGTCGGCAGCGCCATTGCCTCATCGAACGAATTGGTGTGCAGCGACTGCGTATGCCCTTGAGTCGCGGCCATCGCCTCGATCATGGTGCGGATGATGTTGTTGTAGGGGTCCTGCGCCGTCAGCGACCAGCCCGAAGTCTGGCAATGGGTGCGCAGCGACAGCGAACGCTCGTCCTTCGGCGAAAAATTCTTCAGCATCAGGCTGGCCCACAAAAGGCGCGCTGCTCTCAGCTTCGCGACTTCCATGAAGAAATTCATGCCGATGGCCCAGAAGAAGGAAAGGCGCGGAGCGAAACGGTCGATGTCGAGGCCGGCCGCGACGCCGGCGCGGGCATATTCGATACCGTCGGCAATCGTGTAGGCGAGCTCGAGGTCCGCCGTCGCTCCCGCCTCCTGCATGTGGTAGCCGGAGATGGAGATCGAATTGAACTTCGGCATGTGCTTCGACGTGTAGGAAAAAATGTCCGACACGATCCGCATCGAAGGTTTTGGCGGATAGATGTAGGTGTTGCGCACCATGAACTCTTTCAGGATGTCGTTCTGAATGGTCCCGGCGAGGTCCTTCTGCGCAACGCCCTGTTCCTCCGCCGCGACGATATAGAGCGCCATGATCGGCAGCACGGCGCCGTTCATCGTCATCGATACCGTCATCTCGTTAAGCGGGATGCCGTCGAACAACTGGTGCATGTCGAGAATGGAATCGATGGCGACGCCGGCCATGCCGACATCGCCGGCGACGCGCGGATGGTCGCTGTCGTAGCCGCGATGCGTGGCGAGATCGAAGGCGACTGAGAGGCCTTTCTGGCCGGCGGCAAGGTTGCGCCGGTAGAAGGTGTTGGACTCCTCTGCCGTCGAGAAGCCGGCATATTGCCGGATCGTCCAGGGTTGCTGGACATACATCGTCGGATAGGGGCCGCGCACGAAGGGCGGCAGGCCCGGATAGGTATCGAGATGAGGTAAGCCCTTGAGATCGCCCTGGTTGTAGAGATGCTTGATGGCGATGCCTTCCGGCGTCATCCGCTGACCTTTGACCTCGACAGGCGCCCGCCGTGGCGGCGACCAGGCGATCTGGCTGAAATCCGGGATCATGGTACCGCTCCGATCGACTGATCGATGCGGATCGGAAACAGCGGCTCGCAAACCGCAACGCCTTCGGTGAAGGCTGGCCGCTGCGCCGCCGCCAGCGTCTCGACCGGGCGCTCGGTCTTCGACGGGTGCAGCGTCGTGCCGACGATCGCCCGTTCGCCCGCCTGGTAGGCTGTGTTGCGGCGGGCGGAAGCTGCCTGGACGCGCCTCTGGATGTGGCCTTGCTCAAGGCTGGTCAGCACGCCGCCTTCCGCCTCGATCTGCTGGAACTCCTGCCAGGCGGCCGCGCAGAGCTCCGCAGTCAGCGCTTCGACGGCGCCCGAACCGCAAACCGGATCGGCGACGTGGTCGATGTGGCTTTCATTGGCCATGATCAGTTGCGCGTTGCGGGCAACGCGGCGGGCAAAACCCGCGGGCAGGCCGTGCGCGATCGTGTGCGGCAGGATGGCGATCGAATCCGCGCCGCCGGCGGCAGCAGCAAAAGCGGCGATGGTGGTGCGCAGGATGTTGGTTTCCGGGTCGGCCGTCGTCATCATCCGGAAGGAGGTTTCGGCATGGATGCTGGCGGTGGAGGGCGGTATCGAGCAGGCCTCCTGGACACGCGCCCACAGCCTGCGCAACGCCCTGACCTTCGCCGTCGATACGAACTGGTCCTGGTCGACGCTCAGCGCAAAACCGATATGCGGCGCCGCGTAGACGAGCGGCTGGCGCGCCTTCTCGAACAGCCTCAGATAGGAGACGGCCGAGGCGAGCATGGTGCCAAGCTCCTGCGCCTCGGTGGCACCGGCATTGTGGAATACCCGCCCGTCGGCCTCCAGCAAGACGCCGGGCACACCCATCGAAAAGAAATGCGCCAGCGATTGCGGCATCGAAGCCTGTAAAGCGTCGATCGACATGCGCAGCCTGCCGGTCCCGGCAAAAATTGCCGCCGGATCGATGCCGAAGGAGAGGTTGAGCTTTGCCGGGTCGGAGCGGCGCTTGGTCAAAAAAGCCACCAGCCAGTCTGCCACGGCACGGCTCCAGGGATGGGCGTCGATGCGGATCTGGATGCGGTTGAGCGGCACGCCGTCGAGCACGCCCTCCAGCGCCTTCGCCGTCCTCGGCAAGCCATAGCCGAAGGCGTTCGGCGCACCCTCGAAGACAAGCGACAGTCCGGTGGCACCCTGCGCGACGTCTTCCAGCGCCTGCGCACTGGCCCGGCCTATGTCCGGATCGTCGATGCGCTGGCTGACGATCCACGGTGATCCCGGGTTGGCGCGCACGACAGGCTCGGCGGTTACCGAACGCTCGTAGAGCGGCTCGATGCGGATGGCGTCGTCCGTATGCGAGACGAGCTTTTCCTCGAAGGACCCGCCGGCCAGCGCCTTCTCCGCCATAGCCAGCCATCGTTGCCGGTCGGCGTTCGGAAGTTCGGCATCCTGGGTCAAGGCACCGGCGCCCATCCGTTCTCCTCATTCTAGCGGCCGCAGCGGCCAGCTACGTCAGTCTACGTTCCCCGGTCGCATATCACAATGCAGCGTACACGCCGTGCAACGTCTTGCGTGACTGCGACCGTCAATCGATTGCCAAACATGGGCAGGTTCCGCAAGCTCCAAAAGCCATTTTCGACGACGCCCATTGTCGCTGCGCAATGGCCTCACTATACCTGCGGCGGGGCTCCCTTTTCTTCAAGGGATCAGGGCATTCAACCCTATAGGTTTGCGGAGACCGGGCACATGGCCGACGACACCAGTATCTTCATAGGAGCCAGCCGCAAGCCGGACGACAGCTATCAGCGGCCCGAACAGCTTTTGCTGCAATATGGCAATCGTCACGGCCTGGTCACCGGCGCGACCGGCACCGGCAAGACGGTGACCCTGCAGATATTGGCCGAGGGTTTCTCCAATGCCGGCGTGCCGGTATTCTGCGCCGACATCAAGGGCGATCTGTCGGGTATCGCCATGATGGGCACAGCGCAGGATTTCCTGGTCAAGCGGGCCGAGCAGGTCAAGCTCGATCCCTATGAATTCCAGGAATTCCCGGTCATCTTCTGGGATCTGTTCGGCGAGCAGGGCCACCCGATCCGCGCCACCATCTCGGAGATGGGGCCGCTGCTTCTGTCGCGGCTGATGAACCTTTCCGAGGCACAGGAAGGCATCATGAACATCGCCTTCCGCATCGCCGACGAGGAAGGCCTTCTGCTGCTCGACTTGAAGGACCTGCGGTCACTGCTTGCCAATATCGCCGACCGCGCCGAAGAGATCGGCGCCCGCTACGGCAATGTGACGAAGCCCTCGGTCGGCGCCATCCAGCGCACGCTGCTGGTCCTGGAGCAGCAGGGCGCGGCCAATTTCTTCGGCGAGCCGGCATTGCGGATCGCCGACATCATGCGCACCACGCGCGATGGACGCGGCGCCATCAGCGTGCTCGCCGCCGACAAGCTGATGATGAATCCGCGGCTCTATGCGACGTTCCTGCTGTGGCTGATGTCGGAACTGTTCGAGGAACTGCCCGAGGTCGGCGACCCGGACAAGCCGAGGCTGGTCTTCTTCTTCGACGAGGCGCACCTTCTGTTCGACGACGCCCCGAAGGTGCTGGTCGACCGCGTCGAGCAGGTGGTCCGGCTGATCCGTTCGAAGGGCGTCGGCGTTTATTTTGTCACGCAAAATCCGCTGGATATCCCTGAAACGGTGCTGGCCCAGTTGGGCAACCGCGTGCAGCACGCACTCCGTGCCTATACGCCGCGCGAACAGAAGGCCGTCAAGACGGCGGCCGAGACGTTCAGGCCCAATCCCGATTTCGACTGCGCAACCGTGATCACGCAGCTCGGCACCGGCGAGGCGCTTGTCTCGACGCTGGAAGCCAAGGGCGTGCCGTCCATGGTGCAGCGGACGCTGATCCGCCCGCCATCGTCGCGCCTTGGCCCGATCACGCCCGAAGAGCGCCGCAAGCTGATCACTGAGAGCCCGGTTGCGGGACAATACGACCAGACCGTCGATCGCGAATCCGCATTCGAGATCCTGCAGAAAAAGGCCAGGGACGCCCAGGAGGCACAGGCGCAGCAACAGGACACAGGCCGTTCGCGTTGGACCATTCCCGGCTTCGGCAACGACGATCCCCAGCCAGCCGGCGGCCGCCGCGCGCCGCGGCCCTCCAACCGCCAGACGGTGGCGGAGGCGGCGATCAAATCGGTCGTGCGCTCGGTCGGCTCGTCGGTCGGACGAGCGATCGTGCGGGGTATTCTGGGGAGTTTGGCCAGGGGGCGGTGAAGAGCATCGGACCCGAAGGCGGGCATCGGTGTGGGCAAATTCTGCCTTGGCATGAAGCGCCAGTAGCCAGATCTGGAGGACAGCGGACGGCGGCTATGCGGTCATGAGCTGTCACCGGTGGCGTCTGCCCACAGCGCGGCAACATCCGCTGCTTGGCGAAGCCATCGGACCTAAAGGCCGGCACCGGTACGGGCACGCCGACGCGCAGCAAAACCAGCGGGAGCGAGGAAGACCCCGCCCGCGCTTTCGACCAGCTCAGAAGATCGAGTTGGTCACCGATTTTATCGGGCCGAGCAGGATCGATCCTTCCGGCACGCCGGCGTCGATCGGAATGGCTCTGCGGTTTGCTGTTGCCACCACCGGCTGGCCGACTTCGGCTGTCACCACGACCGGGGTCTTGTTCGGCACACGATCGTAGAGATCGATAATGTCCTGGTTCATCAGGCGCACGCAGCCCGACGACACCGACTTGCCGATCGAGCGCCATTCCGGCGAGCCGTGCAACCGGTACAGCGTGTCCTGGTTACCCTGGAACAGATAAAGCGCTCGCGCGCCAAGCGGGTTGTCCAGCCCGCCGGGCATGCCGCCATTATCGGCACTGTATTTTGCGAGCTCGGGCTGGCGGGCTATCATGTCGTCCGGTGGCGTCCATTTCGGCCATTTCTGCTTCCATTGGACTACCGCATCGCCCGACCATTCGAAGCCGGCGCGGCCGAGGCCGACGCCGTAGCGGATCGCCTGGCCGCCCGGGCGCACCAGGTAGAGGAAGTGGTTGGTCGTGTCGACGACGATGGTGCCGGGCTGCTGCCCGGTCGGATTGTCAACGATCTGGCGCAGGAACTGCGGGTCGATCTTGTCGACAGGTATGGCCGGCAGCTCGAAGCCCCCATCCGACATCGGCCCATACATCGTCACATAGTCGCCGAGCGCCGGCTCGACATAGGTCGGCGGCGGTGGCTCGACTGGCTGCTGCGACAGCGTGGTGCAACTGGAAACCGCGACCGAGGCGGCGCCAAGGGCGGCCGCGTTGAGGAAACCGCGACGGCTAAGGCGCAGAGAGGACGATTGGGGTGTGAACATGATTGCCTTTTTTAAGTCTCAAATCGCAACAAAGCGTGAATGCGTCCGATACGGCGCAGGTGCTTGAGCAATGCCAGTGCGATAGGCGGTTCCAATTCTGGCCGCAGGGTGGACAAACAAAGGCAAAGCTGTGACTGGACCGTACTGTTGCGTCGAGGCAACATGTCCGACCGTCAAACCCCGGAGATCAGACCATCGAGGGACGGCAGGATCAGGGCCGGTGGAAAATCCCGGTATTCCTCTGGCTGATTGGCGCGGTTGATCCACACCGTCCTGAAGCCGAACTTGGTGGCGCCGGCGACGTCCCAGCGGTTGGATGACTGGAAAGAGACGGCGCCCGGATAGAGGCGCCAGCCCGTGGTGACCATGTCGTAGACCGACGGATCGGTCTTGAAGCGCCTGACGCTGTCGACGGAAAAGACGTCGTCCAGGACCTGGTCGAGCGCGGCGGATTTGACCGCCGCTTCCAACATCTCAGGCGAACCGTTTGACAGGATCGCCAGCCTTGCCCCCGATGCCTTGAGCGCCTTGAGCACGGCCGGTACCTCCGGATAGCAGTCCAGCCGCCAATAGGCCTCGAGCAGTTTCGCCCTCAGCCCGGCATCCGCGGATGGAACCTTGCGCAGGGCGAAGTCGAGGGCCTGCTCGGTGAGCTGCCAGAAATCGGCATAGGCCCCCATCAGCGTCCTGACCCAGGAATATTCCAGCTGCTTGGCGCGCCAGATATCGGACAGCAACTGGCCGTCCGGCCCAATCTGGTCGGCGTGACGGCGCACGGCCGCATGCACGTCGAACAGCGTGCCATAGGCGTCGAAAACGTAAGCCGCGAACTGCATTCGACAGTTTTGAGGCCGCGTAAGGCAAGGCGCAAGCGCTGATTGCAGTCCGCCAGCCCGCTGGCCTCAACAAATCTCAGCCAAGCCGGTTGACGGCGGCCGCCAAAGCATCTTCCAATGCGCCGCAACAAGCATCGAACGGAACCTGGCAATGACACTGGCGACTGCGGCGCAATCCGCGACATGGACCTTCGTCGACGGCGACTGGTACGAGGGCAATGTTGCCATTCTAGGGCCGCGCAGCCATGCCATGTGGCTCGGCACCAGCGTGTTCGACGGCGCCCGCTGGTTCGAGGGCGTCGCTCCCGATCTCGATCGCCATGCAGCGCGGGTCAATGCCTCGGCGATCGCGCTCGGCCTGAAGCCGACGATGAGCACCGACAAGATCGTCGGCCTGACCTGGGACGGGCTGAAGAAGTTCGACGGCAAGACGGCGGTCTACATCAGGCCGATGTATTGGGCCGAGCATGGCGGCTATATGGGCGTGCCGGCCGACCCGGCCTCGACGCGTTTCTGCCTTTGCCTCTACGAATCGCCGATGATCTCGCCAGCGGGGTTTTCGGTGACGGTGTCGCCGTTCCGGCGCCCGACCATCGAAACCATGCCGACCAACGCCAAGGCTGGCTGCCTTTATCCCAACAACGGCCGGGCCATCCTCGAAGCCAAGATGCGCGGCTTCGACAATGCGCTGGTGCTCGACATGCTGGGCAATGTCGCCGAGACCGGCACCTCGAATATTTTCCTGGTCAAGGACGGCCATGTCCAGACGCCGGCGCCGAACGGCACCTTCCTGTCCGGCATTACCCGCGCGCGCACCATGGCCCTGCTGGGCGAATACGGCTTCACGACGACGGAAAAGACGCTGTCGATCCGCGATTTTCTCGAGGCGGACGAAATCTTCTCGACCGGAAACCACTCGAAAGTCGTGCCGGTCACCCGTATCGAGGAGCGCAATCTGCAGCCCGGACCGGTGGCCAAGAAGGCGCGCGAACTCTATTGGGAATGGGCGCATTCGACTTCGCCCGGCTGACCCGCTAAAAAGCGGCCGGCGCTTCGTTTCCGGAGTTGTTCCAGACCAATCCAGTCCTATGTTAGTCCGGTATCGACACCGGATTTTTCCACGAGGGAGTACGACCGATGGCTTTTGAATTGCCCGCCTTGCCCTATGATTACGAGGCCTTGCAGCCTTATATGTCAAAGGAAACGCTGGAATATCACCACGACAAGCACCACAAGGCCTATGTCGACAACGGCAACAAGCTGGCCGCCGAGGCGGGCATGGGCGATTTGTCGGTCGAAGAGGCCGTCAAACAGTCCTTCGGCAAGAATGCGGGCCTCTTCAACAATGCCGCCCAGCACTACAATCACATCCATTTCTGGAAATGGATGAAGAAGGGCGGCGGTGGCAACAAGCTGCCGGGCGCATTGCAAAAGGCGGTCGACAGCGATCTTGGTGGCTACGACAAGTTCAAGGCCGACTTCATCGCCGCCGGCACCACACAGTTCGGTTCGGGCTGGGCCTGGGTTTCGGTCAAGGACGGCAAGCTGGCGATCTCGAAGACGCCGAATGGCGAGAACCCGCTCGTCCATGGCGCGACGCCGATCCTCGGCGTCGATGTTTGGGAACATTCCTATTACATCGATTATCGCAACGCCCGGCCGAAATACCTCGAAGCCTTCGTCGACAGTCTCATCAACTGGGACTATGTGCTCGAACTCTACGAAAAGGCCTGATCCGTTCCAGAAAAGCCCCGGCAGAACCGGGGCTTTTCTTTTTCAGCATCAGAAACGACAGCTGCAAAAATTTCACGCAAGCGTGAGGCGCAGCGTCGGAATTTTTAAGCCATCCTTGCCGTTTGTCATCGGGGTGGGACCGCATCCTGAATTGCCTTCAACATGGAGCCAAGTGAATGAGAAAGCTTATCCTCGCCATCTCGATGCTCGCCTTCGTCGGTTCGGCGGCGTTTGCCGACCCGGTTGCTGACCGGCAGGCCCTGATGAAGGAACGTGGCAAGATTGCCGCCGGCTTGTCGAAAGTGGTCAAGGGCGAGACGCCCTACGACGCAGCTTCGGTGCTGACCGCGTTGCAGGCACTGCAGGCCAATGCCGAGAAATTCCATGCCGGCGTCGACACGCTTTTCCCCGCGGGCAGCGACACCGGCGACACCACGGCGTCTCCCAAGATCTGGCAGGACATGGCCGGCTTCAAGACGGCTGAAGGCAAGTACCTCGCAGACGTCAAGGCAGCGGTCGCCGCAGCACCTGCGGACGCCGAGGCGTTGAAGGCACAGTTCAACACCATCGGCGGCGGCTGCGGCAACTGTCATCAAAACTACAGGGTGAAAAAAGGCTGATGGCGGGCAATGCGCTTGCTGAAGAAACTTGTCGGCGCCGCCCTCGTTCTGGGCGGCGCGGCCGCGATTGCCGGCTGGTTCCTGTCGGCTCCGGTCAGGCTCGATGCCGCAACGCTGGCTGAGCTTGGTCCCGGCGACGCCGCCAGGGGCAAGCGCATCTTCTACGCCGGCGGCTGCACGTCCTGTCATGCCAAGCCCGGCTCGCAAGGCGACGCCCGCCTTCAACTGGTCGGCGGCCTCGAGCTCAAGACGCCGTTCGGCACCTTCGTGCCGCCGAACATATCGCAGGATGCGAGGGACGGCATCGGCGCCTGGTCGGTCGAGGACTTTGCCAACGCCATGCTGAAGGGCGTATCACCCTCGGGCGAGCATCTTTATCCGGCATTTCCCTATACTTCATACGCGCGCATGAAGCCGGCCGACATTGCCGATCTCTATGCATTCCTCAAGACCTTGCCCGCGGTCGCCGGCAAGGCGCCCGCCAATTCGCTGGCATTTCCCTTCAATGTCCGACGCGGTCTTGGCTTGTGGAAACTGCTCTATTTGAGTGACCAGCCGGTCGTTTCCTTTCCCGACGGCACGCCCGACCCGGTGCTGGCCGGCCGCTATCTGGTGGAAGGCCCCGGTCATTGCGGCGAATGCCACACGCCGCGGGACCTCGCCGGCGGCACCAGGAAGGGCCAGTGGCTGGCAGGTGCGGCCGCCGCCGAAGGCAGCGGTATCGTGCCGAACATCACGTCGGGCGAGGGCGGCATCGCCGACTGGTCCGAAGCTGACATCGCCAACTATCTCGAAACCGGCTTCACGCCGGATTTCGATACGGTCGGCGGCGCGATGGTCGACGTGCAACGGAACATGGCCGTGCTGACCCCGGAGGACCGTGCGGCGATCGCCGCCTATCTGAAAGCCGTGCCGCCGCATCCCAACGGCTATCCGGCTCGCAAGAAGCCGGCGAGCTGACGGCCGTTGCGTCAGCGGTCGCCGAGAAAGTCGAAGCCGGTTTCGAAGAAGTGATTGTAGTCGCAGGTCATTTCCTCGCCAGGCGCAATGTCGCGCAAGGCATAGGTCTCCTCCGGCTGCGAGACGTCGCAATTCGGGTCGTCGGCATGGTTCATGTAGCGCGCATCGTCGGCTTCGAAGACGATGTAGTTCGGGTCGCACCGGTCCGGGTAGGCGTAGCGGTCAAGATAGGTTTTCACCGGCCCGGTTTCCCGCTCGTAGGTCGTCACCTCGATGCGGCGGTCGTATTTCGGGTCGAGCTTCCAGACCAGCGTGCCGCGGGGAATGTGGTTCTTGGCAAAGACGCCGATGCCCTGGATGGGCGATTTGTCGAGATAGACATCGACGAGCAACATGGCAGATCCCTGGGTGAATGAGTGTTGGCGGCGACCGTGAAAAGGCCGCGCATTGGGTAGCGCGCGACCTTTGCAATTGCGAGCGGAAAATCAACTGTGCTTGCCCAGTATCCGAAGCCTCATACGGCGTCGCATGTCGAGAACCCTAGCGCTGCTGCAGCGCCAGCCGGATGCCCAAGGCGCAATAGATGCCGCCGACAGCCTTGCCCTGCCATCTCAGCACCGTAGGGTTTCGGCGCAGGAAAGCGCCAAGGCCGCCCGCACCCACGGCGAAAACCACCGTGCTGACGAGGCCCAACAGAACAAAGATCACGCCCAATGTCGCCAGTTGAAGCATCACCGATCCGTTTTCAGGCCGCACAAACTGCGGAAGAAATGCAAGGAAGAAAAGCGCGGTCTTGGGGTTGAGAATCTCGGTCAAAACAGCCTGCCGAAATGCTTTGGCAGCGGGGATCGCAAGTGCGCCGGCGGCCGGATAGGCAGGCGTTTGCTCGATGATCGCGCGAATGCCGAGATAAATGAGGTAGGCTGCGCCGATGTACTTCACTATGCTGAAAAGCGCCGCCGACGTGGCAATGATCGCCGAAATGCCGACGATCGCCATGAAGGTGTGAACCACGTCGCCGGCCGCGATCCCCGCGCCGGTCGCGATGCCCACCCTGGTTCCAGAGCTGGTTGCTCGCGCCACGGTCAAAAGGGTGGCAGGACCCGGGATGAAGACAAAGCCAAGCACAACCGCGACATACGCAATCAATGTGGCAAGATCGATCATTGGTGGGCTTCTCCGCAACTTTCATCCTCAATGAAGGCATGTAGCGGAACAGCAAGCAATACCTGCCTATCCGCGGTGTTCACGCGGCAAGCTCGGCCTTGCCTGTGACCTTGAGCGCAAAGGCATAGGTGAAGGCGATTTCCTCCAGCCTCGAAAACCGGCCAGAGGCGCCGGCATGGCCTGAATCCATGTTGATCTTGAACAGCACCGGATTCTCACCTGTCTTGCGGTCGCGCAACCGCGCTACCCATTTGGCCGGCTCCCAATAAGTGACGCGCGGGTCGGTTAGGCCGGCCAGCGCCAGAATCGGCGGATAGTCGAGTGCGGCGACATTGTCGTAGGGTGAATAGGCGGCGATGGTCCGGTAATCCTCCGCCGAAGCGATCGGATTGCCCCATTCCGGCCATTCCGGCGGCGTCAGCGGCAAGCTGGCGTCGAGCATGGTGGAGAGCACGTCGACGAAGGGAACCTCGGCGACGACGGCGCCGAAGCATTGCGGCGCCATGTTGGCGACCGCCCCCATCAGCATGCCGCCGGCCGAACCGCCTTGCGCGACGATGCGGTCATGCTGCGTATAGCGTTCGGCGACGAGGTGCTGAGCGACCGCGATGAAATCGGTGAACGTGTTCATCTTGTTCGCCCGCTTGCCGTCGTCGTACCAGCCATAGCCCTTGTCCTTGCCGCCGCGAACATGGGCTATCGCGTAGACAAAGCCGCGGTCGACCAGCGAAAACAGATTGGTATTGAACGCGGCCGGCGCGGTGATGCCGTAGGAGCCGTAGCCGTAAAGCAGGCACGGCGCCGACCCGTCGAGCGGCGTGTCGCGGTGATGGAGGAGCGAGATCGGCACCAGTTCGCCGTCGGCGGCAGGCGCCATCAGCCGGCGCGTGACGTAGTGCTCCGGGTCGTGGCCGGACGGCACTTCCTGGGTCTTGAGCAGCACCCGCTCGCGGGTGCGCATATTGTAGTCGAAGACCTGCGCCGGGGTCGTCATCGACGAATAGGAAAAGCGCATGATCTCGGTGTCGTATTCGTAGGAGCCGGACAGGCCGAGCGAGAAGGCCTCCTCGTCGAAGGAGATCAGGTGCTCCTCGCCGCTCTTGCGGTCGTGCACGACGATGCGCGGCAGGCCTTCCTTGCGCTCGAGCCGGACCATGTGGTCCTTGAAGCCGATCACCGAAAGGATCAGCCGTCCCGCTTCGTGCGGCACCAGTTCCTGCCAATTGGCGCGCGCCGGATCATGCGCCGGCGCCGTCATGATCTTGAAGTCCTTGGCGCCGTCGGCATTGGTGAGGATGAAGAAGATGTCGCCGCCTTCCTCGAGCTCGTACTGCAGGCCGGTCTGGCGCGGTGCAACCAGCTTCGGCTCTGCGAACGGATCGTTGGCGCTCATGATGCGGTATTCCGAGGTCTCATGGTCGTTGATGCCGATCATGATCCACTCGTTGGAGCGCGTGCCGCCGACATCCATGAAGAAGCCGGGATCAGTCTCCTCGTAGATCAGCCGGTCGTTTTCAGGACTGTCACCAAGCGCATGGAACAGCACTTTGGAAGGACGGTGGTTGGGGTCGAGGCGAGTGTAGAAAAAACCGTCATTGCCGGCATCCCAAACACCGCCACCGCCGGTGTCCGGAACCCTGTCCGCCAGATCGTTGCCGCCGGCGAGATCGCGGACGCGCAGCGTGTAGAATTCGGAACCCTTGTCGTCGAAGGCCCAGAGCAGCTTGCTGTGGTCGTCTGAATGATCGACGCCGCCCAGCCGGAAATAGGGCTTACCCTCGGCCTCGGCATCGCCGTCGAGCAATATCTGCTTGTCGCCGCCGTCACGCGCGGTGCGGAAATAACGCGGCTGCTGGCCGCCAAGCTTGAAGGAGGAGCCGTAGGCATAGGGCCCATCCTTCATAGGCACAGAGGAATCATCTTCCTTGATACGCCCCTTCATTTCCGCGAAAAGCTGCTTCTGCAGCTGAGCCGTGTCGGCCATCAGCGCCGCCTGGTAAGCATTCTCGGCTTCGAGGTGGGCGCGGATTTGGCCGTCGAGCAGAGACGGATCCCTGAACATCTCTTGCCAATTGGTGGCCCTCAGCCAAGCATAGTCGTCCGTCCGCGTCATGCCGTGATGCGTGTCGAAGATCGGCCGTTTCTCCGGCTTCGGTGGGGTGGCGGTCGGAAACACTGGGGTTCTGGTCATTGCGTCTCGCTGTGGAAGTTACTTGAATAGCGAATGAACACGCCGCTCAGCGCGAGTTCAACGGCTATGATCTATTGTCTGGTGGCTCGAGGGGACGGGCTGGAGGAGAGGACAATGAACATTTTTTCTCGGACTGTCGCGGCCCTCGCCGTCGCTGCGACGACCCTGGCCAATGCCGGTCATTCTCATGCAACTGCCTTTGCGGCTTGGCAAGTGGCCAATGTGCCGTTCGGCGACACACTCAATGTGCGCAAATATCCTTCCGGAACTTCGCAGAAGCAGGCCGCCTATCCCAACGGGACGGTTCTGCAGATGACCGGCAAATGCACCGGTGGGATAAATCTGCTCAATCTCGCCAACCATTCGTACTGGCAGCAGAAACAGAAGATCCGCAATCACTGGTGCCAAGTCTGGCATGATCCGGCACAGAACGGCCAGTTCGTCACCGGCTGGGTCTACGGAAAATACATCACTCCGTTTCAGTGACGCGGCACGCCGCTCCCGGCCGACGGCTCACGAGCAACAGTAATGCTTCGCAACCTATGATTTTACTGAATCCGCCGATTGGCCAGGCTGTAATGCTGCCGGCTGGAACAAGCATTGAGCTCTATTTACCTGCTGCAGTCTGTGTAATGGCTGCTTGCCGCCGCGTCAGTCGATGCTGGTCTGACCAGAAAAAACGGCAAGTTTACACTCTGCACGAAAGAGTGAAGCTGAATATGAAAGATTTGACTTGCATCGCTGAATAGAGCGCAAGAAGCGAATTGACTTACTTGACGCCAAGGCCCATTAAGGTGCCGCGACGCGAATCGCGGAGGCTTTTTCCTGCACAAGTTCGCGCGATGCCCAACTATCGAAACGGGCGCAAACAGAAACAATTCTCGTTGGGGCCTGAACGCCATGGATATTACCGAAACACCTTCCAGAAACAGTGACGCGCTGATCGAGCTTACCGCCGACGTGGTGGCCGCCTATGTCAGCAACAATCCCGTGCCGGTCGGCGAATTGCCGAACCTCATTGCCGATGTCCATGCCGCTTTGGGGCGCGTCGGCGGGGCCGCCGAGCAGCCGCCTGCCGACAAGCAGAAGCCGGCGGTAAATCCGAAGCGTTCGGTGCATGACGACTACATCATCTGTCTCGAAGACGGCAAGAAGTTCAAGTCGCTCAAGCGTCACTTGATGACCCACTATGATCTCACGCCCGACCAGTATCGCGAAAAGTGGAACCTGGACCCGAGCTATCCGATGGTTGCGCCCAATTATGCGGCCGCCCGTTCGCAGCTCGCCAAGAAGATGGGTCTCGGCCGCAAGCGCAAGGGACGCTGATAACCGGCTCTTCGGGTTTGACACTCAAACGGCGCCTGCAGGCGCCGTTTTGTATTATGGGGTCAAAGGTCGAACCCGCCATGCTGCCGGCAACTGCTGTACGGTCAGGCGGTCTGCTTCAACGCTGCTTCGGCGTCACGCTTGATGCGCTTGACCATCGAGCGAAGACCATTGGCGCGCTGCGGCGACAGGTGCTCGTCAAGTCCGAGCGCCTTCAATGTGGCCTCCGCGTCGGTCCTCTGGATTTCGCTGGCCGGCCGTCCCGAAAACAGCGCCAGCATGATGGCGACCAGACCGCGCACGATATGGGCGTCGGAATCGCCCTTGAAGGTGATAACGGGGTCGGGACCCCCGCCCTGTTCGGTGGTCAACCAGACCTGGCTGACGCAGCCGGGCACCTTGTTGGCCAGTATGCGTTGCTCGTCGGGAAACGGCGGCAGCGCTTCACCCAGTTCAATCACATAGCGATAGCGGTCTTCCCACTCGTCGAGCAGGGAAAAGTCGTCGCGGATGGTCTGGATCGTCGTAGTCATCACCCCGGATATAGTTATCCGGCGCTGCCACGTCACGGAAAAAGAGGAGAAACGCTGCAGGCGCCGGGCGTGGGGAGCCTTGCGGTCTGGCGACGAATTCGGCCGAAACCGTCTCAGTTCTTCGCAGGCAAGTGCAGTTTCGCCGGCAGATCGACTTTCGCCGGCAAGACGATTTCCTCGGGCACGCTGCCGGTGGTCGTCACCGTATCTGGTTCAGGGGTTTTGTCGTCCAGCATGGCGGCCGCGATCTTGGCGGTTTCCCTGGCCCGGGCGGTGATGGTGTGCATTGCCGATTTGCCGGTCTCGCACACGTCCGGCTTGCGCTCGCAGATGCCGGCGATGTCGCCGACGGCTTCGCGCGCCGCAAACAGCGCCTGGAGCGGCCCGACGCTTGCGCGGCCCGCATCATCGGCGCCGACACCCAGCGGCAGCGCCAGAAGCACGAGGGAAAACCAGAAAGCAGCTCTTATCAGAAAGCCCATCTGTCTGTCCTTTATGACGGTCATGCCTCCGAACCGCACGACCCTTGTACCGCGATACTGGCACAGACGCGCAAAGGACGGCTTGTCCCGAAAGCAACAGTTTTCCTCAAATTTTAGGCAGATTCGAAACGAAGCGTTTTGAAGTTCATTTGCCTCGAATGGTTCATATTTCATTCAGCAAATGGTAACCATCCAACGTGCTGTTTTTATTAGTTATTTTTTGCGTTGGTGACAGTTTGATGCGATCGGCCGCAAGCCCAGGCGCGGGTGGTCCGGATAACGCTCCGTTTACTATGGCGGCAATTGCCCCGGTTTTTACCCACCGGTATCCCGATATTTGCAGCCTGCCGGGGGACGATCGGCGCAGCCTTATCCATTCCTTAAACGCTGGATGCGAGTTTCGGATCGACAAAAGCCGCCTGCAAAGCAGAGCCGTTCACGACCGGGTGCGTTGAGTTGAGTGCGATCAAGGCCAGATACGCCGAGTTGCCAGGCGCGATAGCCGCCGGTTGCGAACGGATGGTTCATCCGTCCGTCCTCGGCCAGGACGACCGCCGCCGTGAGAGCCGGTTCATTGGCGTCATGCTGGCGGCTCCCTTCTTCAGCGCGGGTGCAGCGGTGACGCTGGTCACGTCGGGCATGGGCGCGGCCGTGACTGTGGCTGCGATCTTTGCGGCGTTCGGCCTTTGCTGGTTCGCCGCCCTGCTGGTGGCTGCATCGGGCAAGATGACCCTGGCCGGCCAACTCGCCTTGGTCGTCGGCAGTGTTGCCCTGGGTGCCCTTATCGCTGCCGCCGGCGGTGTGGCCTCGCCGGTTGCCTTACTCGCGGTGGCGCTGCCGTTTGAAGCCTGGTGGATCGGCCAGTCGCGCCGTGCCGTGATCTGGGGCGCCATATCGGCCCTTGTCGCAGTCTTGCTGCAGCCTTTAGCCGGTTCCGTCTTGCCGCTCGGCCAGACCGAAATCGCCGCATGGCACTGGCTAGTGCCGTTGGCCTGGGCGCTCACGCTCATTCCGCGTGTCGCTTCACTTCGTGCCACCGCCAGCGCTCAGCTCGATCCGGCCGGCAGCCACCGGCTCGAAGACCTGATCGACGCCGTCGTGCTGCGAATCGCTGCGCATGGCGAGGTTCTGGACGCCTCGGCTAAGGCACGCACGATACTGAGGCTGCCACCGGAGCTGCTTTTCGGCACCGGACTTTTCGATCGCATCCATCTGTCCGACCGCGTCCCATATCTCAGTGCGCTGGCCGATATGCGCGAGGGCGCCCTGTCGCGCCGGCTCGATCTTCGCGTCCGGCTACCGCAGAGCAGCGGCGTGACGGCCGACAACTACCAGCCGTTTTCGCTCGAGATGATGCGCGCGCCTGGGCAGGAGACTGTCTTCACGCTTCTTCTGCGCGAGAACGATGAACTGGCCGGACTGCGCCAGGAGCTTGCCGCTGCCAACGAGGCGGCTGCTTCGGCCGAGGTGGCGAAAGGTCGCTTCCTTGCCGTCGTCAGCCATGAGTTGCGCACCCCGCTCAATGCCATCATTGGCTTTTCCGACATGCTGCTGCACGAGATGTTCGGCAGCTTCAAGGATCCGCGCCAGAAGGAATATGTCGGCTTGGTCAGGGATTCGGGCCAGCACTTGCTTGCCGTCGTCACCTCGATACTCGACGTATCGCGGATCGAATCGGGCGCCTACGCGACCGAACCGGAACCGTTCCGCTTCCGCGAAGCGGTCGAGATGTGCCAGTCGATGATGCGCCTGCAAGCCGAGGCAAAGGCCATCGATCTGCAGGCCCAGATCGCGCCGGATGCAGGCGAAATAAATGCCGACCGTCGCGCCGTGCAGCAGATCCTGATCAATCTCGTCTCTAACGCGATCAAGTTCACGCCCGAAGGCGGCAATGTCGTCATCGGCGCCAAGCGGATCGGCTCGCGGCTGCATTTCTGGGTCCGGGACACCGGTATCGGCATCGCCGAGGAAGATTTCGCCAATCTCGGCAAGCCGTTCATGCAGATCCAGAACGACTATACCCGTCGTTTCGAAGGCACAGGGCTCGGGCTTTCGCTGGTGAAGGGGCTGGTGGCGCTGCACGAGGGCACAATGTCGATCGAAAGCATGCCGGGCGAGGGCACCACGGTGACGATCAGCCTTCCCGTGAGCGGCCCGACGGGCCGCTCGGCGGAGAAGACCGGCGTGGTGCCGATGTCCGCGGTCAAAGCCAAGGCGGACGGTGGCAAAGGGGAGAGCAATGGGTCGCTCCGCAAAACAGCCTAAGGCGGTCAAACGCCGCGGCAATGCCTTCGAGCACGGAGCGATGGCGCTGGGCAGCCTGATCTCGCGCAATCCTGTTGTGGTCGGCGGCTCCACCGCGTTCCTGGTGACGCTGTTCTACGTCTCGGCGAACGCGCTTTGGTACCAGCCCTTTCCGCATGCCGGAGCGTTTTTCGCTACCAGAAGCATCGAACGCTTTCCGCGGGCGGATAGCGATGAGCCCGAAACCACCATCAATATCGTGCGTCCGGCCGCTACGCCGATCAAGAGCGACCCGGTCGTCGAGCAGGTCCAGGGCATCTTGAAGGATCTCGATTTCTATTCCGGCACCATCGACGGTATTCCCGGACCGAATACGCGCAAGGCCATCCAGGCCTATCAGCAGAAAGTCGGATTGAATGCCTCCGGCGAGATCGACGGCGTCCTGCTGGATCAACTGGGCGCCACGCCAAAGACCGCGGCCGTGGTTCCGCATCCCGTGCCGCGGCCGGTCGAAACGGCCGCTGCTCCGGCCGCCATTCCGGTATCCGCACCAGCAAACGCAGCGGCGCAAACGCCGGATCCCCGCATCGTCAAGATCCAGGCCGGACTGAAAGCGTTCGGCAATGAGGACATGCAATTGGATGGCGTCGTAGGCGCGCGCACCAAGGCCGCGATCAAGGAATTCCAGGCGCTGTTCGGCTTGCCGGAGACCGGCGAGCCAGACGAGATCGTCTACGTCAAGATGCGCGAGATCGGCCTGACCAACTGAGGGCCGAAACCTAGTCTCCCGGCCTATTTAAGCCATTGCTCCGGGTCACGCATTCCATGGACTATCGCCACGGCTAACACGCCGTAGGGCATGGGCTCGTAAATCACGATGTAGCGCCCCTCGACCAGAATGCGGGCGGTGGCGCTCAATTCCGGTCGAGCTGCGCCCATTTTGGCGTGCTCGCAAGCCAATTCCAGCCTGTCGAAAATGCGTCCGATCAGCTTGTCAGCCGCCTTCTCGTTATCGACGGCAATGTGATGCCAAATATCTCGCAAATCCTGAGAAGCTCGCGGGGTGAGCCGGTATTCAGCCACGGACTGCGCGTTCGGCCTTCAGAGCGCGTAAGAAAGCCGTACGATTTACGTGTTGACCTTCGCCACTTGCCATCCCTTCGTCATAGGCCCTTTTGAGGCGTTCCAGTTCAAGAGTGCGGAATTCCTCGCGCTGCTCCCATAGACGTAGTGCTTCCCTGACGATTTCACTGTTGGAAGCATAGTCTCCGCTGTTCACGGCGTCTTGTAGACGGGCGGCCTGCTTGGGGGTAAGCGACACAGTAAGAGTGCGCATGGGCTGGGCTTTCATACCGGGCACTATAGCATTTTTCACAGAGGCCAACAAGTTTTGTTAGACTTTGTTGGTAAATCGTCGCATTCCGGGACTTGCTTTGATGGCCAACCGTTGCTCGCGAATAAGTGAGAATCTCGACACCACAAACCCGAAATCGTACAGGGTCCCGCCATGCGGGTAACCACCGATCTGTGGGTGTCGGCCCTGTTGCGCCGGGTTTTTAGCGCCGGCGGCTTTGCCGCCGTGGTCAAGCGCGGCGCCACGGAAGCCGGCGCAGTTTTCGTGTTGGCGCGTGGCCGGCTAGGAGAGATGGCGCTGTTCGGGCCGGCGCCGCAGACGAGCTACGATTCGGCCAGGCCGGACGACCGTTTTTTCAGTCTGCTTGGCGAAGGCGACGATGCCGCCATTTTCGACGCGCAGCTGGAGCGCGAGAAGAAATTCGATCCGGATATCTGGGTGATCGAGATCGAGGCGGGCGTCGTTCCCGTCGAGGAGCTTATCTCGGTCAAGGCGTCGTAACGGCAAGCCTTCAGATGCGAAGCGCCTTTGGGGTGGCGGTTACATCGGCGCTGTTCGGCTTGCGCAGGTCGGCATTTGCCGCGACGCGCCCGGGCTTGCGAACGATTTTCGACACGGTGTCGGCCTTCCAGCCGCGGAGCCTGTCCAACGCAGCGTCGCGGTGCAGCAGGCGGTAGCGGTCGAGGAAGATGCGGATCGCCTGCGGGTGCGGAAACTCGGTCGGATAGATGGCAGCCGTGATCAGGAACGCCTTGTCTTCGCTGAGGTCGAGCGCGCGCAAGGCGAAAAGTAGCGGTGTGTAATTTTGGCTCGCGGTGAGCGTCCGCGCCGTTGAAAAATCGACTTCGAGCGCATCGGCGAGCGCTGTCTGAAAGAATGCCGCATTGCCGGTCAGCGCGGTTTCGCGCAGCTTGACGTAGGTTTGTGGCTCGACGAACGGTCTGATGGCGGTGCCGCGCTCGGAGCGCATCATGGATCGCAACCGGCGGCGTACGGTTTCGGCGGCGTCGGCCGCCTCTTGTCTGTTTGCGTCGCTCGCGACCATTTCCGCGTTTTCGGACGGGGCAATGGCAGTTGCTTCCGGCTGCTGCTGCGACCGCACCAGCGTCGGCCTTTCAAGCACTTTGATGAGATCGGCGATGGTTTGGTTGAGATCCTTGCGGCGGGCAATGGCACGGGCATGCGGCAGGCCGTGACGCCCGATCAGCGCGATCAGGTCGATGTCGCTGAGGGCACGCGAGCGGATGAGTAGCGGAGCGGCGATGTCGACCCGCTCCTGGCAAAGCCGCCGCACCAGCGCGGCGGGTGCATATTCGCATTCGGAAAGGGCCGCTGCGACGTAGCGGCGCGATTCGACCGAGACATTCTCGAAAAGCGGCAGCGTCAGGTCTTCGAGCTGCGCGATCTCCCGGCGCGAAGGGCGGGTGAGCGAACAGAATGCCGATACCGCGGCGCGAAACAGCCTTTCGGCCTTTCCCGATTCAGCTCCTGCTGCGATTTGCCCGAAATCCGAAGCTGACACGAAGGATACGCCTGACACTCGACACGATCTGGAGGGCGCTCTGCCGGGCTGTACCGGTTTCGCGTTTCCCAAGAACAAAGATCAATTTAGCGGCGATCCGTTAGCGCTCCGTTAACCTACTGCCTTCTTAATCGACTATGGAGGCGTTGCGTTGTGCTCCGGGGCAACCGAGAGGAATACGCGAACCATGGGCATGGTACTGTCTTTCGTGCCGCGAACGGCGGCAACCAATCGAGCACAACAAGCCGCGCCGGCGGCAGTGATCATATTTCCCGGGGTGCGCTACGAGCAGCGGCCGCTGACGGCCGAAACGCGGCCGACCGGCCCCGACAAGCCGGGACCGTCGGGAACATTGCCGGTACCGCACCACTGAGCATCGGAACCGGCCTAAAAATCCTGCAGTTCGCAGGAACTCTGTTCGAGAAAGCGCGAGACAATCGGCTTCCAGCTGTCGTCGGGCACGAACGAACGGATGACGAACACGCCTTCCTCTATCGGCGCCTCGACGAAGATGGCCCCTTGCAGTTCCTCGGGAAGATCCTTGCGGACCTCGATCATCTGGGCCGGCGTCAGCACAACGGTGTCGAGCACGCCTGCGGTCGCGCTGTGGTCGTTGAACGAGTAGATGTTGTGGCCGCCGCGGTCATAGACCGATATCGACCAGAATGGCACCTTGCCCGGCGCCTTGACCCGCACCATCCCCTCGGCAAGGTCGAAGCGGCAAGCCGCCGCATAAAACAGCGGATCGACCGATTTCACCACCGGCGCGCCGCCGGCTTCCGCGTCGAGCCTGGTCATCTTGTAGAGATCCGAGGCCATGGCCAATCGCGACCAGGCGTCGCGTTCGGAGAACTCGGGGACGAGCAGCAGCACGACGATGTGCACGATGCCGGCGCCGAGCAGGCCGAGCAGCACGGCATGCAGCAGGCTACGCATTGCAGCCGACCTTCTGGATTTGTGGTAGCGTGACGTCCGACAGACCGGTGCTGCTGGCGATCGGTGTGTCGTAGAACGTGAGCACCAAATACATCTTGCCGGCGCCGCTGGTCAGCAGCCAGTTGCCGGGCGCAGGGCGGCTGCCGACGGAAATGACCACCGAATTGTCGGCCTGGCGCAGCACTTGATAGGACTGCAGCGCAGCCGGCCTCGGCGTGCCGGTCTCGACCACCCCAAGCGACTGGTCGGCGGCATAAAGCGTCCAGAACCGGGCGGTGGGAAAACCGCCCGCAATCTTGTAGGCGCATTGCCGCTTGAGCTGTTCGCCGCCGGAATCGCGTTCGGCTATGAAGGACAGTCCTTCCGCCTGTCCAAGCGCCAGCACGCCTTCGCGAGCCACGCGGGCCTTGGAATAGGGATCCGCCGTCGGCGTGCCGATATCCGGGAAGGCGGTCCATTGGCCGATCCTGATGGCGCCGACGCCATCCTGCAGCTTCAGCGCGTACCAGACGCTGGCGCCACCGCCACCGATGGCGATGGCAAGCGAAAGCAGCGTCAGGAAGGCGTTCTTGAGCATGAGGAGCCGAGAGAACCGAAGGCCGGGGACAGAAAGATTGCGGCCCGGGATATCTCGGCGCAGGGGCTTATGGCAAGCGGCCCCGCGGAATTGGCCGTCACAGCGCCGACAGGGTCTCCGGTGCAGCGGGCGCGTCGAGCACGGGTGCCGCCTGGAAAAGCCTGGTCAGTTCTTTCAGGGTCCGGGTGGTCCGGCTGGACAGCACCGGCGGACGCTCGGCGTCGGCGTCGGCTGCTGCCTGTTCGGCGTTCTTCTTTTCCGCTTCCTCGGCCTTGGCGGCAATTTCGGCATCGACGAAGGGGTGATCGATACCGGGGATCGGTTTCAGGTCTATATTCTGGTGCGCATAGAGCATCAGCCGCTGCCACACCATTGCCGGCAGCGTGCCGCCGGTCATCTTGTTGGTCGCGGTGAAGTCGTCGTTACCGAGCCAGACGGCGGCTGTGTAGTTGCCGGTAAAGCCGACGAACCAGGCATCGCGGTAGGACTGCGTCGTGCCGGTCTTGCCGGCGACAACGATGTTTGGAAGGGCCGCGCGCCGGGCCGTGCCGATCACCGGCACCGCCGCCAGCATGGTGTTCATGTATTTGAGCGCCTGCTCCGACAGCACCCGGTGCGGCGGCGGCGCGTCCTTGGCGAAGTCGTAGACCACCTCGCCGGTACGGTTGAAGAGTTGGCTTATGCCGTGCCGGGTTCCGGCAAAGCCGTTCTGGGCGAACACGCTGTAGCCCGTCGCCTGGTCCATCACAGTCATGCCCGATGTACCGAGCACCATGGTCTTGTGCGATTCCAGCGGCGACTCGACGCCCATGGCTTCGGCCATCGCCTTGATCGGCTTGATGCCGAGATAATCCTTGGCCAGCCGCACCGGCACGGTGTTGATCGATTTGGCCATCGCCGTGATCAGCGTCACCTTGCCGGCCGACCCGCCATTGTAATTGTGGGGCGACCAGCTGCCCCAGGAGATGGGTCCGCCGGACACCACCGAATCCGGCGTGAAGCCATGCTCCATCGCCGTCGCATAGACATAGGGCTTGAACGAGGAGCCGGTCTGGCGAAGTGCCTTGGTGGCGCGGTTGAACTGGCTGGCGCCGTAGTCGCGGCCGCCGACGATCGCCCGGACGGCGCCGTTGGTCTCGATGACGACGATGGCGCCCTCGGTGACGTTGTATTCCTTGCCGAACTGGCGGAGGTGGAACTCCATCGATTCTTCGGCCGCCTTCTGGATGTTGGCGTCGAAAGTGGTGTGGGCGACAAGCGAGTGCGGGCCGCCTTTGGCGGCGATCTTCTTGACCTCGTCGAAGGCCCAGTCGAGGTAATAATCGGGGCTCTTCTGCTCGCCGCGGTCGACGATTTCGGCCGGGTGTAATCTTGCCTGCAGCACCTGGCCTTCGGTCATGAAGCCGGAATCGACCAGATTGGACAGTACCACATTGGCCCGCGCACGGGCGGCGGGCAGGTTTATGTGCGGCGCGTATTTGGTCGGCGCCTTGAACAGGCCGGCCAGCATCGCCGCCTCGGCAAGGTTCAGGTCCTTGACGCTCTTGCCGAAATAGAAATCGGCTGCTGCCTCGATGCCGAAAGTGCCGCCGCCCATGTAGGCGCGGTCGAGGTAAAGCTGCAGGATTTCCTTCTTCGACAGATTGGCTTCGAGCCACAGCGACAGGAAGGCTTCCTTGATCTTGCGCTCGAAGGTCCGTTCGTTGGTCAGGAACAGGTTCTTGGCCAGCTGCTGGGTGATGCTCGAGCCGCCCTGGACGACGGAATTTGCCCGTACGTTCTCGAAGATGGCGCGCGACAGGCCGAGCACATCGATGCCGTAATGGTCGAAGAAACGGCGGTCCTCGGTGGCCAGCACCGCCTTGATGACATGGTCGGGCATCTCGTCGACCGGCACCGAATCGCGCTGGATGATGCCCCGCTGGCCGATCTCGTTGCCGTAGCGGTCTAGGAAGGTGACGGCGAAGTCGCCTTGCGTGCGCCAGTCGCCGGCGGTTATCTGGAAGGCCGGCAAAGCCAGCGCCAAAAGGACGACGATGCCGCCGGCACCGAGCGTAAAGCCTTCACTCAACAGTTCGATCAGGCCGCGGCGCCAGCCGCCGACGCGGAAACGCCGCGAGAAGATGGTGGCCGCCTCCCAGAACTGGCGCGCCCTGAAGCCGATTTCGTAGGCAGAGGAATCGATCCACGCATCCACCGCCAGCAGCCTTGCGGCGATCGGACCTCTTCTCTTGCGTGGTTCCAAAGGACTGGCCATTCCAGGATCCGGCTGCGGGGACGCCGCCAACTGAGAAACCGCATGCCGGCAATTTCACGGCGGCGCGCCTTTCAAGACTATTCGTCCATTTTGGTGCTGCCTACAAGGGCGATGAAGGTTCCGCGCTTGCGTGGGTGCTGAGGATCGGCAGCGTCACATGGGACGCTTGTCCGCGATCTTTTTCGGGTCGCGGCCTATCATACCGGCGTTGGCTTTCCTGTGCTTGTCGGCAAGCCTGCGAATGCGATCGAAGCGGCTTTCCTCGGCCACTTCGATTTTCGCCGCTGCATTTGGCTTCGGGACGAATGCGATCATTGATCGATCTCCTTGCCGATGGTGCGCGCCGGGGATACCCGGCGGCTGTCTTTCAGGCTTGTTTCCGGCAGTGGCTGGTCAATAGCCCATGCCGCCGGGCGAAGCAGCGGCTTCCTTCGCCGGAACGTCGGTGATCATGGCTTCCGCCGTGATCAGAAGCGCCGCAATGGAGCCCGCGTCCTGCAGCGCCGTCCGTACCACCTTCGCCGGGTCGACGATGCCGGCCTTGATCATGTCGACATAGACCTCGTTCTGGGCATCGAAGCCCTGATTGTGATCCTTGCCGTCGGCGAGCTTGCCGACGACGATCGAACCTTCGACGCCGGAATTCTCGGCGATCTGCCGGATCGGCGCTTCGAGCGCTCTCGACACGATCGAAATGCCCGCCGTCACATCGGCATTGGCTCCGGTCATCCCGTTCAGCACAGCCTTGGCGCGCAGCAACGCGACACCGCCGCCCGGAACGATGCCTTCTTCAACGGCCGCGCGCGTGGCGTTCAGCGCATCGTCGATGCGGTCCTTCTTTTCCTTGACCTCGGATTCGGTGGCGCCGCCGACGCGGATGACGGCAACGCCGCCCGCCAGCTTGGCGAGACGTTCCTGCAGCTTCTCCTTGTCATAGTCGGACGTGGTTTCCTCGATCTGCGCCTTGATCTGCTGGACGCGCGCCTGGATGGTGGTCTTCTCGCCGGCGCCGTCGATGATCGTGGTGGTGTCCTTCTCGATCAGCACGCGCTTGGCGCGGCCGAGCATGTCTATGGTAATGTTCTCCAGCTTGATGCCGAGATCCTCGGAAATCATCTGTCCGGCGGTGAGCACGGCGATGTCTTCCAGCATCGCCTTGCGGCGGTCACCGAAGCCAGGCGCCTTGACGGCCGCTACCTTGAGGCCGCCGCGCAGCTTGTTGACGACCAGCGTTGCCAGCGCTTCGCCCTCGACGTCCTCGGAGATGATCAACAGCGGCCTCCCGCTTTGCACCACGGCTTCGAGGATGGGCAGCAGTGCCTGCAGATTTCCGAGCTTCTTTTCGTGGATGAGGACGTAAGGGTCTTCCAGCTCGGCGTGCATCTTCTCGGCATTGGTGACGAAATAGGGCGAGAGATAGCCGCGGTCGAACTGCATGCCTTCGACGACGTCTAGTTCGGTTTCGGCGGTCTTGGCCTCCTCGACGGTGATGACGCCGTCATTGCCGACCTTGTCCATCGCCTTGGCGATCATGGCGCCGACGCTGGTGTCGCCATTGGCGGCAATGGTGCCGACCTGCGCGATCTCGCCTGAGGACTTGACCTTCTTGGCGCGCGCCTGGATTTCCTGGACGACGGCGCTGACGGCAAAGTCGATGCCGCGCTTGAGGTCCATCGGGTTCATGCCGGCGGCAACGAATTTGGCGCCCTCGCGCAGGATGGAAGCGGCAAGCACCGTGGCGGTGGTGGTGCCGTCGCCGGCGAGGTCGTTGGTCTTCGAAGCCACTTCGCGCACCATCTGTGCGCCCATGTTTTCGAACTTGTCGGAAAGCTCGATTTCCTTTGCTACGGCCACCCCGTCCTTGGTGACGCGCGGCGCGCCGTAGGCCTTGTCGATGATGACGTTGCGGCCCTTGGGGCCGAGCGTCACCTTGACGGCGTTGTTGAGGATTTCGACGCCGCGCAGCATGCGGTCACGCGCGTCGGTGGAGAATTTGATTTCCTTGGCAGACATGGTTTTTTCCAGTTCGGTTGTCGTGGCACGGCGCTTGCAGCGCCTGAATCAAAGCTCGGAGCGTCCGTGCGCGCCCGGGTGGGCGCGCGGCCTTCCAATCAGGCGGCCTTCTTCTTGGCAGCCACGGTCTTGTCGACGATGCCCATCTCGCTTTTTTCGATGATGCCCATGATGTCGGCCTCCTTCATGATCAGAAGGTCCTCGCCGTCTATCTTGACCTCGGTGCCGGACCATTTGCCGAACAGGATGAGGTCGCCAGTCTTGACGTCGAGCGGGATCAGCGCGCCGCTTTCGTCCCGCGCGCCCGGCCCGACAGCGATCACTTCGCCTTCCTGCGGTTTTTCCTTGGCATTGTCGGGGATGATGATGCCGCCCTTGGATTTGGTGTCGCTTTCGGCGCGCCGAATGACGACGCGATCGTGGAGTGGCCGGAATTTCATGGGGACTCTTTCTGGGGCCGGCTTAGGCGGCCGCCCCCTCTCTATAGGCGCCTTGGCACTCGATTGATAGGAGTGCCAAAAAATATTCATAGGGCATATAAAATATTGAACGAATTATCTTGCCTGATCATCCCTTGGTGTTCGGGGCCTTTCCGAATATTAATGAAATTGAATTTCTGTCTTTGAACACCTATTTACGATGAAGTTCACAGCCATGACTTTCGCTGCAAGGGAGATTTTACCGATGGCCGAAGGCAATCAGAACATCATGGAAAAAGCTCAGGCTCGCTTCATGGAAAACCAGAAGAAGACGGCGGAACGGAACAAAGCAACTGCCGAATATCTTTCGGAGGCGAAGGCTAGGAGCATCAAAACGGCAAGGCTGAGGGAATTGCGACTGGCCAAGGAAGAGGCGGACCGCGCGGCGGAAGCTCTGAATCCGGTCGCCGCAAAGAAGAAGCGGGCGTCACGGGCAGTCAAGAAGGCCGTAACCGCATCGACGGAGGCGAAATCATGAGCCTGACATTTCCCAATCCCAGCCGCAGCTACGACGAGGCAAGCAAACGCATCCGCTTCGTCGGCCATGACGGCATGTTCCAGATTTCCTTCTCTGTCGCTACCGATGCCATCTCCAAGATGCAGCCGGGAACGGCGGCCTCAGAAGCTACCTACCTGGCAGCCTTCGACACGGCTTCCAACTCGATCCACGATGTCGCCAGGAATGCCTATGCCCGCACCCGCAGGAGCATATATGTGCTGACCGCGGCCGATTTTCGCTAGTCGCGATCCGTCCACAAGACGCTTTCTCAGGGCGTCCGACTTCGCTCGCCGTTTGACGTCGCGACCGTTCAGCCGGTCACGGGTCCGTGACGCGGACGGCTGCGGCGTCGCGCATTCCAGGAGCAGGGCTTATTCCCGAGGTCATGAAGGTTCATAATCCGTATGAGACGCGCTGATTCGCGCTTTTGCCGGGATGCCGTCATGCAACGCAGCTACGCAGCCGGGAGGTCGACGCGACGGGCGAGGGCAAAGACAATGACCGCGCCGGCCGTCGAATTGCAGAGGGCAATATTCGAGGCAGTGAACGGCGATCCCGACCTGTCGGCGGCACTGGGCGATGCAAGACTGTTCGACCATGCCCCGGAAAATGTTGCGTTCCCCCACATGACCTTCGGCCGCACCAGCGTCTACGACTGGGCAACGGGGACGGAGAACAACGCCGAGCAGTTGCTGACGCTGCATGTCTGGTCGAAATCCGAGGCCAGCAAGGAAACCACCGACATCATGGACCTGGTCAGCGCCCGCCTGCGAGATGCGGCGCTCTCGCTTGGCGAACATCGTCGCGCCCATCTCAAGCTCGAATTCGCCGAAGCCCGCTACGACGAGGACCTTTCGGCCCATCACGGGCTGCTGCGCTTCCGCGCCGTGATCGAGGAAGACGGCTGAGCGTCGGGCACTTTCCGTAAAATCGGGCAATTTTGTTCTTGCTTTGTGCCGGCAGCTATGCTACTAATTTGGCTATGGTGCTGATTGGCGCCAATGACCCGTCGCAGAGCGGGTTTTTTTATTTCCGGTCGGTTCGGCTGAATCTGCCTTCGGTTGCCGGATCGATTGTCGAAGTCGGGGCAAACCTAAAGCGATTGCCTTTCACCGCCAAACGATGCCCGGTTGTCGGCGGAGGATCGGAGGGCTAGGTTAAACTTGGCAATTCGCGGGACGGGCGGCGAAATGGCAATCCGGTAATCTCGCGCTTCAGGGGTGTGGCGGGCATGCATTCGAGCGTTCACCGTTCATATCATGTTCAGCACCGGCGCGTTAGAACGCTGGCCATGAAAACCCTTCGCTCCCACTTCCGGACCGCGGCACTTGCGCTCTCAGCCGCCGGCCTGCTTGCGTCGCAAGCGATGGCGATCCCCGCTGTCACGCCCGAGCGGACTCAGCCGGTCGTCCTCGCCGCGTCCGACTGCTACGCGATCGGCCAGCAGGTGGCGGAGCAGAATGGCGGCACTTTGGCCAAGGCCTCGCAGTCGACACGCGGCGGCCAGCCGGTCTGCGTCATCGTCGTGCTCCTTCCGGGCAAGGACGGGCAGCGTCCCCGTCGCTCGGAGATCGTCGTTCCGCTGAACTGAACCGTGCCGTTTCCCAGTCCGCCGGAATCGGCCTATATCTGAACAGCTTCAACAGGCCTTCCGCATGCGCGTACTCGTCGTCGAAGATGACAAGGATCTCAACCGGCAGATCGGCGACGCGCTGGTCGATGCCGGCTATGTCGTCGACCGCGCTTTTGACGGCGAGGAAGGGCACTTTCTCGGCGACACCGAGCCCTATGATGCCGTGGTGCTCGACATCGGCCTGCCGCAGATGGACGGCATCAGCGTGGTCGAGCGCTGGCGGCGCGGCGGCCGCAAGATGCCGGTGCTGATCCTGACGGCACGCGACCGCTGGAGCGACAAGGTTGCCGGCATCGACGCCGGCGCCGACGACTACGTCACCAAACCCTTCCACATCGAGGAAATTCTGGCCAGGGTGCGCGCTCTGATCCGGCGCGCTGCCGGGCATGCCTCGTCCGAGCTGACCTGCGGGCCGCTGCGTCTCGACACCAAGGCCTCCAAAGCCGACGTCGACGGCGTGCCGCTGAAGCTGACCTCGCACGAATTCCGGTTGCTTGCCTACCTCATGCATCATATGGGCGAGGTGGTGTCCCGGACCGAGCTGGTCGAGCATCTCTACGACCAGGATTTCGACCGCGATTCCAACACGATCGAGGTCTTTGTCGGACGGCTTCGCAAGAAGATGGGCATCGACATGATCGAAACCGTTCGCGGCATGGGCTACCGCATGCGTAAGCCGGAGGCGTAACGCGGAACCGCTTCCTACAAGACCCGCCGTCTCGAACACGCCGTCGCTGCGGTCATGGCCGCGTTCGCTGGCGTTTCGCGTCATCGCCTTTTCCACGGTCTGGGCGATCCTCACACTGGTGGTCATCTTCACCTTGATCACCACGCTCTATCGCCAGGCCAGCGAGCGCGGTTTCGACAGCCTGCTTTCGGCGCATCTGTTCAACCTGATCGGCTCGGTGGGCGTTTCCGAAGGCGGCCAGTTGACGGGCGCTCCCGACCTTGGCGATTTGAGATTCTCGGAGCCGAATTCCGGCTGGTACTGGTCGGTCGAGCCCGCCTCGGAAGGCGTGCACGGCGATCTCCATTCGTCGTCAATGACCAAGGCGATCCCGTCGCCAAGCGTTGCCGAGGTGCCCTTCAATGCCAGCTTCCAGCGCAGCTATTCAGCGGACGGCATCGAAGGCGAGCAGTTGGAGGTGTTCGAGAGCGAGTTCGTCCTCGATGCGAAAAATCGCGCCGCGCGCTTCCGTGTCATGGGCAACCAGACCGAGCTCGAGCAGGAAATCGCTACCTTCCAGCGGCGCCTCTTGACCTATCTGTCGCTGTTCGGCGTCGGCATGATCGCCATCAACGCAATTGCGATCCTGCTCGGCCTGCAGCCGCTGCGCCGGGTCAGGAATGCGCTTGCGATGGTGCGCGAAGGAACCGCGCAACGCCTCGACGGCCGTTTCCCGGCCGAGATCGAGCCGCTCGCCAACGAGACCAATGCGCTGATCGAGAACAACAGGCGTATCGTCGAGCGGTCGCGCACGCAGGTCGGCAACCTGGCGCACTCGCTGAAGACGCCGCTTGCCGTGCTGCTCAACGAGGCGCGGGCGCTGGGTGGCGCCAAGGGGCAGCTGATCGCTGAGCAGGCTGCTTCCATGCAGAAGCAAGTGGACCATTATCTGCAACGTGCCCGTGTCGCCGCGCAGCGCGACAGCGTCGTCTACCGAACGCCGGTGACACCGCTGGTCCAGCGCATGGTTCGGGTTCTGCAGAAGCTCAACCCGCAGGCGGCGCTGTCGCTCTCACTGCCGGCTACCGACATCGTCTTTGCCGGCGAACGCGAGGACCTGGAGGAGTTGCTCGGCAATCTGCTCGACAATGCGATGAAATGGGCAAGGAGCGCGGTCGCCGTTTCGGTCAAGCTCGTCGCTGGCACGGAAGGCTCAGCCAACCTGTTCGAGATAGCCATCGAGGATGACGGCCCCGGCATTCCCGACGACAAGGCGCGCGAGGTATTGCAGCGCGGCCGGCGCCTCGACGAGACGAAACCGGGCAGCGGGCTCGGACTTGCCATTGTCGCCGACCTTGTCAACGAGTATGGAGGCTCTCTGGCGCTGGAACGATCCGTCATGGGTGGATTGAAGGCGATGGTTCGATTGCGGAGCCTTCAGTAATGCTTTTCCAGGTGGCCGGCTGCGGCCAAATTTCCGACAAACATCGACATTATCGCCGCGCCAGCCTGCTGACAGCGCGGCGGTCCAGCTCAAGAAAGCCGGTATTGGCATGAAGATTCGCGTCGCGCTCGTTTCCGCCCTGCTCGCCGTCTCCGGCTGCACAACGCTCAGCAAGGGCCCGGCCGTTACGGTAACGCCGGCCGCCACGCCCCCCAGCGGCGCCAAGGTGGCGACGACGATCATCTCCGCCATGGGCGGCGGCCTCGTCGGCGGCTCTATCGGCGCCGGCCTGAGCGAGACCGAGAAACGCAGCGCGCTCGAGGCGGAATACAAGGCGCTTGAATACACGGCGAGCGGCCAGAAAGTGGCTTGGAAGAGCGACAGTTCGGCCCATCGCGGCGAAGTGGTTGCCGCCCAGCCCTATCGCGTCGGATCGCAGGATTGTCGGCAATACACCCATACGGTGTTTACCGGCACCGCCGGCGCCACCGCGCGCGGAACCGCCTGCCGCAATGCCGACGGCAGCTGGACGCCGCTGACGTAGCTGGTCCGGCCGTTCCCGCCAAAGCGTCGCAGCACGCTTGTGTTGGCAGGGCAGGGGTCTCGTTCTATTGGAAGAGCCATGCTGTTCTGGGTCATAGCCGCAATCCTGACGCTGGGCGCGAGCCTGGCGGTGCTGCTGCCGTTGGCTGGCGGTTCGAAGAACGCGTCCGCTGCCGGCGATCACGACCTCGAAGTCTATCGCGACCAGCTGGCCGAGCTTGACCGCGATATGGCGCGTGGCCTGATCCAGCCGATGGAGGCCGAAGAGGCTCGCGCCGAAATCGCCCGCCGCATCCTTCGCCTGAGCAATGCCGGCCAAGCCGGCGAGACGGCGACGCAGCCGTCGCGGTCGACAAGACTGGTGGCGACGGCTGCCGTGCTGGTGGTTCCACTGGTCAGCTGGGGCCTCTATGGCCAGCTCGGCTCACCCGACCTTCCATCGCAGCCACTCAGCGAACGCCTGGCCAAGAACCCCGCCGACAGCTCGGTCGACGAGCTGATAGCCCGCGCCGAGGCGCACCTGGCGGTCAACCCATCCGATGGCCGTGGCTGGGACGTTCTGGCGCCGGTCTATCTGCGCATGCAGCGATACGCCGATGCGGTGACCGCCTATCGCAACGCCATCCGCCTCGACGGCAACAGCGCCGCCCGTCAGGCGGGTCTTGGCGAGGCGATCGCCAATGCGGCCGGCGGCATTGTCTCAGCCGAAGCGCAGGCGGCGTTCAAGGCGGCGTTGAAGCTCGATCCGGCCAATCCGAAGGCCGTGTTCTATCTCGCGATGGGCATGGCACAGGAAGGGCGCATAGCTGAAGCCACGGCGGCCTGGCAAAAGATGCTTGCCGCCTTGCCGCAGGGCTCGCCGTGGCGCGGCGCCGTCGAGCAGGCGCTGGCTGAATCCGCCGCCCGCAACGTCGCTTCCGGAGCGCCCGCGAAAGGACCGAGCGCCGAGGATATCGATGCTGCCTCCTCGATGTCGCCGCAGGACCGACAAGCCATGATCAGCACTATGGTTGCCGGCCTCGATGAAAAGCTTCGGCAAAATCCGCGCGACGAGGAAGGGTGGATGCAGCTCGTTCGTTCTTATGTCGTGCTGGGCAAGACAGATCAGGCACGTGACGCGCTCAATCGCGGTATTGCCGTCTTTGGCGCCGATAGCGACCAGGCCAAGAAATTCACCGCCTTTGCCGCCTCGCTCGGCGTGACGGCGACGGAGTAGACGATGACGCGCAAGCAGAAACGACTGTCGGCGATCGCCGCGGGGCTGGCGTTTCTCGGTGTTGCCACCGGGCTGACCTTCTATGCGCTTGGCCAGAAGGCCTCCTATTTCTACATGCCGGCCGATCTGGCCACCGCCAGCCTTCAGCCGGGCCAGCGCATCAGGCTCGGCGGCCTCGTCGAAAAAGGCACGGTCGAGCGTAGCCAAGGCGCCACCGTCGCCTTTTCGGTGACCGACAACCAGAAGGACGTCAAGGTTACCTATACCGGCATTCTTCCCGACCTTTTCCGGGAAGGGCAGGGCGTGATCACCGAAGGCTCGTTTGGCCCTGACGGCATTTTTGTCGCCGACAGCGTGCTCGCCAAGCATGACGAGACCTATATGCCCAAGGAAGTGGCCGACGGCCTCAAGGCCAAGGGCGTGTGGCAGGAGAGCAAGAGTGACTGAGCAGGTTCCGCAAAAGTGTTCCACGGTTTTGCGGCAAGAACCTGCGGCAAGATCTAGCGGGTGCGGCGACAATGGTTGAAACCGGACATTTCGCCCTGGTCCTGGCGTTTGCGCTGGCCCTGGTGCAGACGGTGGTGCCGGTGTTCGGCGCGCGCACCGGCAACCACAAGATGATGGCCGTCGGCGCACCCGCCGCGCTGACCGGCTTTGCCTTGACGGCGCTGTCCTTCGTAGCGCTGGCGACCGCCTATGCAGGGTCCGATTTTTCGGTTGAGAGCGTCTGGGAGAACTCGCATTCGCTGCAGCCGCTGATCTACAAGATCACCGGAACCTGGGGCAATCACGAAGGTTCGATGCTGCTCTGGGTGCTGATCCTGACCTTCTTCGGCGCGCTTGTCGCCGTTTTCGGCGGCAATCTTCCGGCGACGCTCCGGGCCAATGTGCTTGCCGTGCAGGGAGCGATCGGCGCCACGTTCTTGCTGTTCATCCTGACGACGTCGAACCCGTTCGTCAGGCTCAATCCGGCGCCTATCGAGGGACGCGATCTCAACCCGATCCTGCAGGATCTCGGCCTCGCCATCCATCCGCCGCTGCTCTATCTCGGCTATGTCGGTTTCTCGATCTGCTTTTCCTTCTCGGTCGCCGCCCTCATCGAGGGCCGCATCGACGCTTCGTGGGCGCGCTGGGTAAGGCCATGGACGCTGGTCGCCTGGATGTTCCTGACCGGCGGCATCGCCATGGGCTCCTACTGGGCCTATTACGAGCTCGGCTGGGGCGGCTTCTGGTTCTGGGATCCGGTCGAGAACGCATCCTTCATGCCGTGGCTGGCGGGCACGGCGCTGCTGCATTCGGCCATCGTCATGGAAAAGCGCTCGGCGCTGAAGATCTGGACGCTGCTTCTGGCGATCCTGACCTTCTCGCTGTCGCTGCTCGGCACCTTCCTGGTGCGCTCCGGCGTGCTGACCTCGGTGCACGCCTTTGCCACCGATCCGACGCGTGGCGTGTTCATCCTCTGCATCCTGACGCTGTTCATCGGCGGCTCGCTGGCGCTGTTTGCCTTGCGCGCCTCCCGGCTGACGGCCGGCGGCCTGTTTCACCCGATCTCGCGCGAAGGCGCGCTGGTCCTGAACAATCTGTTCCTGACCACCGCCACCGCCACCGTGCTGGTCGGCACGCTCTATCCGCTCGTCGTCGAAGCCCTGTCTGCCGACAAGATTTCGGTCGGCGCGCCGTTCTTCAACCTGACATTCGGCCCGCTGATGGTGCCGCTCTTGGTCGTCGTGCCGTTCGGGCCGCTACTCGCCTGGAAGCGCGGCGACATTTTCGCGGTCGCCCAGCGCCTGATGGCGGCTTTCGCCGCGGCGCTGCTCACCGTACTGGTGACGGCCTTGTTCATCGATGGCGCATCGGTATTCGCAGCGCTCGGTGTCGGCCTTGCCTTCTGGCTAATCTGCGGTGCGCTCACCGATCTCGGCGTCAAATCCGGCTTCGGCACCGTCGCGCTCGCCACCATGCTCAGGCGCTTCGCCGGCCTGCCGCGCTCGGTCTTCGGTACAGCGCTTGCGCATCTCGGTCTCGGGCTGACGACGCTCGGCATTGTCGGCACGCTTTGCTTCGGCACCGAAAAAATCCTGTCGATGCATGCCGGCGAGACCGTCGAACTGTCCGGTCACAGGCTGCGCTTCGAGGGGCTCTACCCGGCCCAGGGGCCTAACTACAGTGAGGATCGCGGCCGCTTCGCCCTGCTTGGCGCCGACGGCAGCGTCGCAGGCGAGATCACCTCGGCCAAGCGCTCCTATCCGGTGCGCCAGATGACTACAACCGAATCCGGCATCAGGACGATCGGCTTCAGCCAGCTCTATCTTTCGCTTGGCGACGAGGGCAGCGATGGCTCTGTGGTCGTTCGTCTGTGGTGGAAGCCGCTGGTGACGCTGATCTGGGGCGGCGGACTGGTGATGATGGCGGGCGCGGCGATGTCGCTGCTCGACCGTCGCCTGCGCGTCGGCGCACCGTCGCGCCGCAAGCCTGCAGGCGCCATGCCATCGGCGAGCCCGCAATGAGAAGGAGCACGCTGGCCTCGCTGGTCCTGCTGCTGGCGCTGTTGTTCGCCGGCGCCGCGCAGGCGGTCAAGCCCGACGAGGTGCTCGCCGACCCGGCACTCGAGGCGAGGGCGCGCGCTTTGTCGGAAGGCCTGCGCTGCATGGTCTGCCAGAACCAGTCGATCGACGAGTCCGATGCCGATCTCGCCCGTGACCTGCGCATCCTTGTGCGCCAGCGTCTGGTCGCCGGCGATACCGATCAGCAGGTGATGGACTATGTCGTTTCGCGCTACGGCGAGTTCGTGCTGCTGAAGCCACGCTTCAATCTGCGCAATGTCTTGCTCTGGGGGACGCCAGTTCTTCTGCTGCTCGTTGGCGGGACGTTTATCCTGCTGGCCGCCCGCTCGCGCCGCTCGACGGCGACAAATGCCCTGACCGCGGACGAGCAGGCGGCGTTGGACGCAATGCTCCGCCGCGATTGATCGATACATTACGAAAGTTTCATGTACCGGAAATGGCGCCGTAATGTGCGGCTCTCTATTTCCTTTGTCGAGGATGCCAAACAAGGGGCGTCCCTTGAAAAGAGGATACGAGAACCATGAATGTTGCCCCCAATTCATCTCTTCGCACTCGCAAACGCCTGCTGGCCGCAGCCGCATCCCTGGCCATTGCCGGCGCGATCGGCTTCGGCGCCGTTGCCACCGGGACAGCCCCGGTGCTGGCCGACGCCGTGCGTGTCGAGGCACCGCAGGTCCCAAGCTTCGCCGATGTGGTCGAGCGTGTTTCGCCGGCGGTTGTCAGCGTGCGCGTCAAGGCCAAGATCCAGCCGACGGCCGATGACGGTTCCGACCAGATGGACGACGAGGACGGCTTAGGCAATCTTCCCGATAACCCGCAGCTGCGGCGTTTCTTCCGCGAATTCCGCGGCTTTGGCGACCAAGGCCCGAACGGAATGCGTCGTTTTGGACATCGTGACCGCAACAACGACCAGCCGCGGCCGGTGGCGCAAGGGTCCGGCTTCTTCATCTCCGATGACGGCTATCTCGTCACCAACAACCATGTCGTCGAGGAGGGGACCGCCTTCACCGTGGTGACCAATGACGGCAAGGAACTCGACGCCAAGCTGATCGGCACCGATCCGCGCACCGATCTTGCCGTGCTCAAGGTCGATGACGGCAACAGGTTCACCTATGTCGACTTCGCCGATGATTCCAAGGTTCGCGTCGGCGACTGGGTGGTGGCTGTCGGCAATCCGTTCGGCCTCGGCGGCACGGTTACCGCAGGCATCGTTTCGGCCCGCGGCCGCGATATCGGCGCCGGTCCCTATGACGACTTCATCCAGATCGACGCCTCGGTGAACCGCGGCAATTCGGGCGGCCCGACCTTCAACCTCAACGGCCAGGTTGTCGGCATCAACACCGCGATCTTCTCGCCGTCGGGCGGCAGCGTCGGCATTGCCTTCGACATTCCCGCTTCGACCGCCAAGCAGGTCGTGCAGGACCTGATGAGGAACGGTACCGTCCAGCGCGGCTGGCTCGGCGTCGAAATCCAGCCGGTCACGCCTGAAATCGCCGAGTCGCTTGGCCTTGGGTCCGGCAAAGGCGCGCTCGTTGCCAGCGCGCAGGACAACGGTCCCGGCAAGAAGGCCGGCATCACCGCCGGTGACGTGATCACCCAGGTGGACGGCAAGGACGTTGCTTCGCCGAAGGAACTCGCCCGACTGATTGGCGCTTACCCGCCCGGCAAATCGGTCGACGTCACGGTGTGGCGCAACGGCAAGAGCGAGGCGGTTAAGGTCGACCTTGGCAAGCTGCCGTCGAGCGACAAGCAGGCCTCGGCCGACCAGCAGCCTGCTCCGGCACCGAAGACCGACACGCTCGCCGATCTCGGCCTGACCGTTACCAAGTCCGAAAATGGCAAGGGACTTGTGGTGACCGACGTCGACCCCGACAGCGATGCCGCCGATCGCGGCATCCAGCCCGGCGACGTCATCACCTCCGTCAATTCGACGGAAGTGAGCGGCACCGCCGACGTCGACAAGGCGATGGCCGACGCGGTGAAGTCCGGCCGCAAAGCGGTGTTGATGCAGATCACCCGCGACGACAGTAACCGCTTCGTCGCACTGCCTGTCGCCAAGGGCTGACTTTTCCGGTGCGGCGGTTTTCAACACCCCCGAGCCGCCGCACGGGAAAGCACGGGGCCTGAATACGTTAGTCAGTCATCGTGTTCCGCCCCAGCGGCAGCGGGCTTCCCATCGCCCGCTGCCGCTCGAACATGTCGCTCAAAGCGTGAAGCGGTTTTAGGCTACGACATGCTAAAACAAAGACTTACCGCGTATCCTTGAATCACTTTGTTCGCGATACGCCATGGAGAAGGCCACGATGCGTATGCCGGCCACTCAATCTTCCAGCGAAATCGCGTATAACGGTTCTATGAAGATTCTCGTCATAGAAGACGATCGCGAGGCAGCCGACTACCTGCAGAAGGCGTTCGCCGAGGCCGGCCATACCGCCCATGTCGCCGGCGACGGCGAAACCGGCTTCGCGCTCGCTGATTCCGGCGACTATGACGTCATGGTCGTTGACCGCATGATGCCGCGCCGCGACGGCCTGTCCGTCATTGCCGGGCTCAGGTCCAGAGGCAATACGACGCCCGTCCTGATCCTTTCGGCGCTCGGCGAAGTCGACGACCGGGTCACCGGTCTGCGCGCCGGCGGTGACGACTACCTGACCAAACCCTACGCCTTTTCCGAACTGCTCGCCCGCGTCGAGGTGCTGAACCGCCGCGCCAGCGCCAGGGAAGCCGAAACCGTCTACCGGGTCGGTGATCTCGAACTCGACCGGCTGTCGCACTCGGTGCGCCGCGCCGGGCGCGAGATAACGCTGCAGCCGCGCGAGTTCCGCCTGCTCGAATATCTGATGCGCCATGCCGGCCAGGTGGTGACGCGCACCATGCTGCTCGAGAACGTCTGGGACTATCATTTCGATCCGCAGACCAACGTCATCGACGTTCATATCTCGCGGCTGCGGGGCAAGATCGAGAAGGGGTTCGACAAGCCGATCCTGCACACGGTTCGCGGCGCCGGCTACATGCTGAAAAGCGGCTAGAACCCCATGGCTCTTTCCGTGCCGGCCATCATGAAGACGACGGCAGCGCGGCTTTCAGCGCTTTATCTTCTGCTTTTTGCGCTGTGTGCGGTGTTGCTGGTCTTGTACATGACCTCGCTCTCGGTGCGCATGCTGACCGCCCAGACGCAGGAGACGATCAACGACGAGGTGCTCGGCCTTGCCCGCGCCTATCAGCGCGGCGGCCTGCCGCTGCTGGTCCGCGTCGTCGAGCAGCGCTCCCGCCAGCCCGGCGCCAATCTCTATCTGATCGCCGATGCCAACGGCCAGATCCTGACCGGCAACGTGCAGAGCCTGGAGCCGGGCGTGATCGAGGCCGAGGGCTGGACCACCGAACCGTTCTCCTACCGCCGCTTCGGTGAGGGCGAGCTCGAACGGCAGCGCAACCCGGTCTCCGACCCGAACGAGCCCGCCCAGAGCGAAGTCCAGGCCGAAGGCGAGAAAGGCCACAACGCCGTTGCCCTGGTGCTGCGCCTGCCCAACCAGATGATCATGCTGGTCGGCCGCGACCTCGGCGAGCCGGAGCGCTTCCGCGCTGTCATTCGCCGTGCCTTGATGCTGGCGCTCGGCATGATGGGCGTCGGCGGGCTGCTGATCTGGTTCTTCGTCGGGCGCGCGGCGCTGAAGCGCATCGACAGCGTGTCGGAGGCGAGCCGCCGCATCATGGGCGGCGATCTTTCCGGCCGGCTGCCGGTCACCGGCGCCGGTGACGAGTTCGACCGGCTGTCGGAAAACCTCAATTCCATGCTGGCCCGGATCGCCACGCTGAACGAGGGCCTGAAGCAGGTCTCCGACAACATCGCCCATGACCTGAAGACGCCGCTGACCAGGCTGCGTAATCGCGCCGAGGCGACGCTTTCCGGCAAGCACAACGCCAGTGACTACCGGCAGGCTCTGGAAGGAACGATCGCCGAATCCGATCAGCTGATAAAGACCTTCAACGCTATCCTGATGATTTCGCGGCTGGAGGCCGGCTATTCCTCGGAAAGCACCACCAGGGTCGATCTGGCCGCTGCCGTGCACGATGTCGTCGAACTCTACGAGCCGGTAGCGGAGGAGGCGGGCGTGACACTCGAAACTTCGGTGCAAGGTTCTTTCGTCGTCGACGGCAATCGCGAGCTGATCGGCCAAGCGCTGTCCAACATCGTCGACAATGCGATCAAATATTCGACCGACTCGACCTCCGGGCCTACGGTTCGCGTGACGCTGGAGCGTGTCGGTAGCGAGATCAGACTCGCCGTCTCCGACAACGGCCAGGGCATTCCCGACGATGTCGACCGCGCCAGGGTGACCGAGCGTTTCGTGCGGCTGGAAAAGAGCCGCTTGCAGCCGGGTTCCGGCCTTGGCTTGAGTCTCGCCAAGGCGATCATGACATTCCACAATGGACGGCTTGAGCTGCTGCCCGGCAATCCCGGATTGTCGGTCGTCATGAGTTTTCCCGGGCGGGAGGATCGCTGATGGTTGCGAGGATGGCAGTGCGACGCCTGGAAACGGACTGGCTGTTGAAGCCGGCGGTAGAGCTCGTTCCGCTGGATGCAAGCCGCGCCAGGCAGGAACTGTCGGAGATCGCCGACGCCGCGCGGCAAAAGGAACTGCCGCGACTGGCGAAATTTCTCGCCGGCAAGGGGGTCGTCCAGGATTTCCTCGCCGCCGTGTTCGACCTGTCGCCGTTCCTGCGCGATACCGCGCGCCGCCGGCCGCAGATACTCGATGCGCTTTTCGACGGGAGGGTCGAGGCGCGGCTGTCATCGATCGGCGCCGCGATCGACAAGGCAGCACGCGCAGAGGCCGTCTCCGAAACCAGCCTGATGATGGAGCTGCGCCAATGCAAGGCGGAGGCGCATTTCCTGATCGCCTTGGCCGATCTGGCCGGCGAGGCCGAGACCTCGTTGACAGTGCGGCGACTGAGCGACCTTGCCGATGCCTGCACGCGTGCGGCCGTCGATTTCCTGCTCCGCGACGCGCATGAGCAGGGCAAGCTCCGATTGCCGGATCCCAAAAATCCGGCGCGACGCTCGGGCTGGATTCTGCTCGGCATGGGCAAGCTCGGCGCGCATGAGTTGAACTTCTCCTCCGACATCGACCTCGTCGCCTTCTTCGACCCCGATGCGCCTGCCGTCGTCGACCCGCTCGATGCCACAGAGCTGTTTTCGCGCCTGACCCGTCGGCTGGTCCGTATCCTCCAGGACCGCACCGAGCACGGTTACGTCTTCCGCACCGATCTCAGGCTTCGTCCTGACCCCGGCTCGACACCGCTGGCGATCCCGGTCGAGGCGGCGCTGCGCTACTATGAGGCGCGCGGCCAGAACTGGGAGCGCGCCGCCATGATCAAGGCTCGCCCGGTGGCCGGCGATGTTGCTGCCGGCGCCGCGTTCCTGAAGGAACTGCAGCCCTATATCTGGCGCAAATACATGGACTATGCGGCGATTGCCGACGTCCATTCGATCAAGCGCCAGATCCACGCCCACAAGGGCCATGGCGAGGTCGCGGTCAAGGGCCACAACGTCAAGCTTGGCCGCGGCGGCATCCGCGAGATCGAGTTCTTCGTCCAGACCCAGCAGCTTATCGCCGGCGGCCGCTTTCCCGAACTGCGCGGCCGCGAGACCGTGCCGATGCTCGGCGAACTCGCCGCGCGCGGCTGGATCACCGCCGACGCGCGCGATGCACTCACCAGGCAATACTGGTTCCTGCGCCGCGTCGAACATGCCATCCAGATGGTTGCCGACCAGCAGACGCATATCCTGCCGGAGGACGAAGAGGGGCTGGAACGCGTCGCCCGCATGCTGGGCTTTGCCGATGCGGCAGGCTTTGCCGAAACGTTCCGCGCGGCGCTGCATCAGGTCGAGCGCCACTATGCAGCGCTGTTCGAGACCGCGCCGGAGCTTTCGGCCGGCATCGGCAATCTGGTCTTTACCGGCGACGTCGACGATCCCGATACCTTGCAGACCCTGCGGCGGCTCGGCTTCCAGCGGCCGAGCGACATCTGCCGGGTTATCCGCGGCTGGCACTTCGGCCGCTACCGCGTCACCCGGTCGGCGGAGGCACGCGAGCGGCTGACCGAACTGACGCCGGCGCTGCTGCAAGCCTTCGGCCAGACGCGGCGAGCGGACGAGGCGGTGATCCGCTTCGACGAATTCCTTGCCGGCCTCCCTGCCGGCATTCAGCTGTTTTCGCTGCTGCAGTCGAATCCGGCGTTGCTGAAGCTGATGGCGACGATCATGGGCGCGGCACCGCGGCTGGCCGCCATCATCACGCGCCGGCCGCATGTCTTCGATGGCCTGCTCGATCCGGCGCTGCTGAGCGAACTGCCCAACCGCGCCTATCTATCGGCGCGCCTTGCCGGCTTTCTCGAAGGCGACAGGGCTTATGAGGACGTGCTCGACCGGCTGCGCATCTTTGCTTCGGAGCAAAAATTCCTGATCGGCGTCAGGCTGCTTGCAGGGTCGATCGATCCGCCGCGCGCCGGCCGCGCCTTTTCCGATCTCGCCGATCTGACCATCGGGGCGGCGTTGCAGGCGGTGACGGCGGAATTCGCGTTGCGTCATGGCTATATTGCCGGCGGCAGGGTCGCACTGCTCGGCATGGGCAAGCTCGGCAGCCGCGAACTGACGGCGGGTTCGGACGTCGACCTCATCCTGCTCTACGATCACGACGCCGATGCCGAGGAGTCCGACGGCGACAAGCCGCTTGCCCCGTCGCATTACTACAGCCGGCTGACGCAGCGGCTGATCGCCGCCGTTTCCGCGCCGACCGCCGAGGGCGTGCTCTACGAGCTCGACCTTCGCCTGCGACCGTCCGGCAACAAGGGGCCGGTGGCCACGCACGTCGATGCATTCAAGAAGTACCAGCGCCAGGACGCCTGGACGTGGGAGCATATGGCGCTGGCGCGGGCCCGCACGATCGGTGGCGATGCCGAGCTCTGCCGCGAGGTTGAGGAGGAAGTTGCCGCAGTACTCGCTCTGCCGCGCGATCCAGCCAAGGTGATGGCCGAGGCATCCGAGATGCGCGCCATGGTCGACAAGGAGAAGCCGCCGCGCGATCCCTGGGACATCAAGCTGATCCCGGGCGGCCTCATAGATCTCGAATTCATTGCCCAGGTTGCGTTGATCACGGGAAAGATCGAAGCCGGCCGCAGGGCTACCGGCACGGCTGAGGTCCTGTCGCGCTTGGCGCCGGATTTCGCCAGCGCCCAGGTCAGGCAGGAACTGGTGGATGCCTTTTCGCTCTATCTGGCGCTGACTCAGATGATACGGCTTTGCCTCACCGGCGCGTTCGAACGCGACGACGTTCCGCCAGGGCTTTCCGATCTGCTTCTTGCGGTCACCGACCTGCCTGATTTCGGTGTGCTTGAAGGGCATCTCAAGGAGACGTCGCAGAAGGTCAGAAAGGATTTCGACCTTCTGGTTCGTGCGAAATAACCGTGACGGCAACCAGCCGTACGGGCGAGAGCATCGGACCCGAAATTGCGACCTTTTTTGGGAGGTTCCGATGTTCAATCAAAGAGATAGGGCGGGGGATGAAGGTCCGCCGCTCTAGCATCGGGGGTGACGATGCAACAGGAGAAGACCATGAGAAAGACAACCAGACTTGCACTCGTTTTCGCAGCCCTGGCCGGCGCCGTCGGCACCGCAGCCTTGCAGACGAGCACTCCGGCGCCAGGCCGCGCGACGGCATGATGATGCGCCTCGGCAAGGTCATGAAGGACAATGACGGCACCATCACCTTCGACCAGTTCTCCGACGCCATGAACGCGCGGCTGAAGAAGATGGTCGCTGACAATGGCGGCAAGCTGACCGTGGCACAGCTCGCCGACGCGCTGGAGAAGGCACGCTTCGAGCAGATGGCCAGGCGCATCATCGCCCGTTACGACACCAAGGGCGACGGCACGCTGACCGCCGACGACATCACCAGCCGCCAGAAGAAGGTGTTCGCCATGCTCGACCGTGACAATGACGGCAAGATCGAGAAGAACGAACTGCCGAAGGGTCTCGGCCGCCACCGCCAATGGGACGGCGAGGGCAATGATGGCGCTGACGGCATGCAGTGAGAATTGACAACCGCTCCGGCGGCGCAAGCCGCCGGAGACCTATGTGGTCATTCAGGCAGCCGCCCTGACCGCCTGCGCGACTTTCTTCATCGGGATGCGTACCGAGACGATCGTGCCGATGCTTTCGGTCGAACGGATCTTCAACGCGCCACCCTGAAGCTCGGCCAGCGAGCGCGAGATGGCGAGGCCGAGGCCGGAGCCGGTATGGCTCTTGGAGAACTGGTTTTGCACTTGTTCGAATGGCCGTCCGAGCTTGCTCAGCGCCGCTTTCGGGATGCCACAGCCATTGTCCTCGATCGTCAGGATCAGCGCGCTGGAAATGCTGCGGGCTCTGACCGAAATGTGGCCGCCTTGCCCGGTGAACTTCACCGCATTGGACAGAAGGTTGATGAGGATCTGCTTGATCGCCCTGCGGTCGGCGAACAGCGTCAGCGAATCGGCGATGCGGGTTTCGACGGTGATCGACTTTTCCGCCGCCTGCAGCGAGACGACGCGAACCGTCTCCCTGATGAGCGGGCAGAGATCGATTTCTTCCTGATCCAGGGCGAACTGGCCGGCCTCGATCTTCGACATGTCGAGGATGTCGTTGATCACGCCGAGAAGATATTTGCCGCTGCCGTTGATGTCGGTGGCATACTCTTCGTAGCGCGGCGACCCCAGCGGCCCGAACAGCCGCCGTTCCATCAGTTCCGAGAAGCCGATGATCGCGTTGAGCGGCGTGCGCAACTCGTGCGACATGTTGGCCAGGAATTCGGATTTGGCCCGGTTTGCCGCTTCGGCCCGCTCGGTTTCCTTCATGTATTTGCGATTGAGCTCGACGAGCTCACGAGCCCGTTCTTCTTCCGCGCGGCGGGCAAGGCTGAGGTCGTGGATTGTCGCCATCAGCCGGCGCTCGCTGTCGACCAGCTTCTCCTGGTGCAGCTTGATCTGGGTGATGTCGGAGCCGACCGAGACGGTGCCGCCGTCCCTTGTCCGCAACTCGTTCACTTGCAGCCAGCGGCCGTCGGCAAGCTGGCGCTCGAAGGTCACGCCCCCCTGCGGTCCATTGGTATTGGCAAGCCGCCGCTCCGAGGCAAAGGCCAGCATGCGTTCCTCCAGAACGGCGCGCGGAGCGCCCGGCATCACGTCGCGATCCGACAGGCCGTTGTCCTGCTGGTATTTGGAATTGCACATGATCAGGCGCTCGGACGAATCCCACAGCACGAAGGATTCGTTGATGTTTTCGATGGCCGTCCTCAGGCGCAGGTCCGCCGCTTCGGAGCGCAGCGCCAGGTGCCGCTGCTCGGTGACGTCGACGGCGATGCCGATCAGCTGGATCTCCGGCGCTTCCGGGTCGATAACCTGCGCTCTTGCGCGCATCCAAACCCATTGCCCGTCGGCATGGCGCATCCGGAACACCTGGTCGATATAGTCGATCTCGCGTGCGACGATCCTGTTGGCGAGTTCGAACAAATCGCCGTCCTCGGGATGAATGATTTCGTCGACTTCGCCGAACGACAGCATCGTGTCGCAAGGCTCGTAGCCCAGCATGTCGTACATCGAGCGCGACCAGTACATCTTGCCGCGCACCATGTCCCAATCCCACAGGCCGCAGCGGCCGCGTACCAACGCCATGTCGATGCGCTGGTGGGCTTCGAGATAGATGCGGTCGGCGGCCTGGGCACGCGCCGCCTGGCCGAAATAGGCATAAAGGATGACGATCAGCACGCCGGCCGTCAGCACGAACAGCGTGACATTGAGTGAGACCGTCTTGCGCCAGGCGTCAAAAACTGCCTCCTGCGGCACGAACGCTGCCGCGGCACCCTTTCGGCCATTCGCCAGGCTCACTGCTGTGTACCAGTCCTGTCCGCCGATGCTGACCTCCATCACTCCGGCGCGATCGCCGAACATGAACAGCGGCTGCCCGCCCTGCACGACGCCATCGAGCGATCGGCCCTCCCAGTGCATCGACTGCGGCGACACGGCAATGATCTTGAAGGCGCTGTCGGTGATCGCCAGTACGTGGCTTCGGCCCATCGCGCCCTGACGACCGGTGCTCTCCAGCAGGTCCTGGATCGCACCTGGCGCGGAAACCATGGTCGCGTCGGCGATCGAACTGGCCAGTTGGCCGGCGGCCAGCGCAAGGATCGCTTTGGCGTCGCGCTCGATCTCGTCGCGCTCGTTCATCAGCGACAGAAAGCGCAGTACTGCGATGATCAACAGAAACATGATAATGAGGGCCGGTATCGATCGCCGCAACAGCGGCTCGGCTGCCAGCAGCCGTCGGTAGGCAGGTTCGGCGATGAGCCGCGTATTGCCCGCGAGACCGTCGTTTCGCGCCTCGCGACGCTCAAACGCCGTCCCACCGGGCGCGCCCCACGCGTCCGCCTTCGCCATAAATGGCACTCCCCGATTTTCTGTCCCGCTTGACGATCCGGCAACGCCGCACTTCCGAATCGTCACTAAAGAATCAAAGGTGATTCGCCTTGTCCAGAGGTGCGGCGAAAAAAGATTAAAAATCGACTAAAATAATGGGTTTTCGGATGGTCTTCCCTTCTCCCACGACAAGGGGAGAAGGGGAGGTCGCTTACGCCAGGGTGCGCTCGACGATGTCTCGCAAATCGGCCGACAGCTTCTCGGTATTGGCGATTGAAAGCAACGCCTCCCTTGCCTTGGCCTGCCGCACGGGTTCGAGCGAGCGCCACGACCTGAGCGCCGTCGCCAGCCTGGCGGCCACCTGCGGGTTGCGTTTTTCGACCTGCAGCACCGTTTCGACGAAAAGCCGGTAGCCCTCGCCGTCGGCGCGATGAAAGCCGGTCTGGTTGGCGCTGGAAAACGTACCGATGAGCGCGCGTACCCGGTTCGGGTTGGCCATCGAGAACGTTGGGTGGCTGGTCAAGGCGCGCACCGCGTCGACGGTTTGCGGACCGGGCACGCTGGCCTGGATCTGGAACCATTTGTCCATGACCAGCGGATCGGTTGCATATTTCGCCTCGAAATCGGCCAGTGCCTTGATTGCCTCAGGTGAGCCGTGGTGACGGTGCGCAAGCACGGTCAACGCCGCGGCACGATCCGTCATGTTGGTCGCCGATTGGAAGTGCCGGGCAGCGAGTTCCGCACCTCCCGGCAGCAAGGAGAGATAGTCCAGCAGGACATTGCGCAGCGCCCGCCGCCCGGCACTGGCCGCGTCCGGGCTGAACGGACCATTGTCGGCGAGCCGATCGTAGAAGTTGGAGAATATCTCGCGGTTGGCCTCGGCGATCGCAACTGCCAGCGCCCCGCGCGCCGCGAAAATGGCGTCGGGGTCGATGTTCTTGCCGATGTCGCGGGCGATATCGGCCTCGCCGGGCAGCGCCAGCGCCAGTGCCCGATAGGCGGGTTCGAGCGCTTCGTCGCCGGCTATTTTGCCGGCAAGCCCGGTCAGCCGGGCGCTGAACTCGGGTTGCCTGTGGTCTAGGATCTGGCGGAAAGCTGCAATCAGCGCATCGGTCAAAAGCGTGTTGAACGCCTGCCAGCGCGAGAAGGCGTCGCTGTCGTGGCCAGCCAGAAAAAACTGGTCGTCGGGCCGCTGCTCGACCGAAAGCGTCACCGGCGCCGAAAAGCCGCGGTTGAGCGACATGGCCGGCCGCTCGGCAATACCGGAAAACCTGACGACATGGCGGCGTTTGCGAATATGGATGACGCCGTCCTCGACATTCGCTCCTTCCACGCCGCTATAGGCTGTCGCCTCTCCGCCGGCGCCGACCAGGCCGAAGGCAAGCGGAATGTGCATCAGCCGTTTGCGGCTTTCCGACGGCGTTGGCGGCACCGACTGCTCGATTTCGAGCGTGAATTCCTGCGCCGCAGGATTATACGCCGAACTGACGGTCAGGTTCGGCGTACCGGCCTGATGATACCAGAGCGAAAACTGCGACAGGTCGCGACCGGAAACGTCTTCGAATACCTTGATGAAGTCTTCGATCGTCGCCGCCTGGCCGTCGTGACGTTCGAAGTAGAGGTCCATGCCGGCGCGGAACGTCTCTGCGCCGAGGATAGTGTGGATCATGCGCACGACTTCCGAGCCCTTTTCATAGACCGTCGCCGTATAGAAATTGTTGATCTCGCGGTAGCGGCGCGGCCGCACCGGATGCGCCAGCGGCCCTTGGTCCTCGGGAAACTGATGGGCGCGCAGTGTACGCACCTCGGCGATGCGCTTGACGGCGCGCGAGCGCTGATCTGCCGAGAATTCGTGGTCGCGGAAAACGGTCAGGCCTTCCTTCAGGCAAAGCTGGAACCAGTCGCGGCAAGTGATTCTGTTACCTGTCCAATTGTGGAAATACTCATGCGCAATGATGGCTTCGATATTGGCAAAATCGGCGTCGGTCGCGGTTTCCTGGTCGGCTAGCACATATTTGTCGTTGAAGATGTTGAGACCCTTGTTCTCCATCGCGCCCATATTGAAGTCGGACACGGCGACGATGTTGAAGACATCGAGGTCGTATTCGCGGCCGAATGCCTCCTCGTCCCATTTCATCGACCGTTTCAATGCGTCCATGGCGTAGCCGGCGAGCCTCTCTTTGCCCGGTTCGACATAGATTCCGAGCTCGACTTTGCGGCCAGACAGGGTAACGAAACTGTCCGAGATCTTGCCGAGGTCGCCCGCCACCAGCGCAAACAAATAGGACGGCTTGGGGAAGGGGTCGTGCCAGACCGCATAGTGCCACCCGCCGGCAAGCTCGCCGCTGCCGGCCGGGTTGCCGTTGGACAAAAGCAGCGGCGCCTCATTGCGCTCCGCTTCGATACGCACCGTATAGACCGACAGGATGTCGGGACGGTCGAGGAAATAAGTGATGCGGCGAAAGCCTTCGGCCTCGCATTGCGTGCAATAGACGTCGCTGGAGCGATAGAGGCCCATCAGCGCTTCGTTCTGCGCCGGCGCCAACACGGTTTCAATTCTCAGCTGGAAGCGCCTTGTGGCAGGGGGGCTGATGATTGTCAGTTGATCGGGCGTGACGAGAAAATCCGCAGGGCTCGGCTCCTGGCCGTCGATGGCGATGCCGCGGAGCGTCAGCCCGTCGCCATCCAGCACCAGTGGCACCGACGCCGCAATCCCGTCGCGGCGTTCGACCGTCAGCACGGCGGTCACATGCGTTGCTTCAGGCGAAAGGCGGAAAGTCAGGCTGGTTTCCGGAATGAGATAATCACTGGGGCGATAGTCTTCGAGCTTGAAGACCTGGCCGGTATCTGTGCGCATTCCTTGATTTTTCCTGTCGATCCGGGTGCGGCGGGCGGGTCCGCTGGTCCAAATAATTTGAAGTCTGCGCTCTTTACACGAAACGCTCCCTCGACAAAACTGCAGCGACGTCTATTTCAGGCGATCATTTCCCAAGCATCATCGCGAGGCTTCCATGACCGTCGTCACGCCGAAATTCGGAACGAGCGCCTCTGTGTTGCGTCGCGAGGATGTGGCCTTCATCAAGGGCGCGCGGGAGGCGGGTACGATCGGGTCGACGCCTGCCGCGCTCAATGCGGTGACCGACGCGCACTACCGCACCTACGGCATCAGGCATATCGACATGCCGGCAACGCCGGCGTGCATCTGGGCGGCGATCGAGGAAGCAAGAGGGGCGTGACAGCCAGACCGGATTTGCCAGTGCTTGCAGTTGGCGACCTTGCCGGCGAGCACAGCACGCTGACCGGAATCTTGCTCAAGATCGTATCGGTGGCGGTCTTCGTCGGCATGTCGTCCTGCATCAAGGCGGCAGGCACCGTCCCGGCGGGCCAGATCGTCTTCTTCCGCTCCTTCTTTGCCATTTTTCCGATCATCGCCTTCCTCGCCTTCCAGGGAAAACTCGGAACCGCCTTTTCGACAAAGCGCCCGCTCAACCACATTGCGCGCGGCGTCGTCGGTGTCTGTGCCATGGGGCTCGGCTTCTTCGCGCTGACGCGGCTGCCGCTGCCGGAGGCGATCACACTGAACTACGCGCAGCCGCTGCTGGTCGTGGTGTTCAGTTCGATCTTCCTCGGCGAAGCCATCCGCATCTATCGCTGGAGTGCGGTTGCCGTCGGCCTGGTCGGGGTGCTGATCATCTCGTGGCCGGAACTGACGCTGCTCAGTTCGGGCGCTGCCCTTGGCGATCAGGAGGTGCTTGGCGTCATCGCCGCCCTGATAGCCGCGGCGATCTCGGCCATCGCCATGCTCCTGGTTCGCAACCTCGTCCAGAGCGAGCGGACGGCGACCATCGTGCTGTGGTTTTCGGTAACCGCGAGCGTCATGGCGCTGCTTTCGCTGCCATTCGGCTGGCAGGCGCTGACGCCAGCACAGGCGGGGCTTCTGATTGCCGCGGGTTTTTGCGGCGGGCTTGGCCAGATTCTGATGACCTCGGCCTATCGCCATGCCGAGGCTTCCGTCGTAGCACCTTTCGAATACACTTCGATGATCCTCGGCGTCGTCGTCGGCTATCTGGTCTTTGGCGATATCGCCACGATCAACATGCTGGTCGGCGGCATGATCGTGGTTGCGGCGGGGATTTTCATCATCTGGCGCGAGCGCCAGCTGGGTCTCGAACGCACCCGCACCCGCAAGGCCGTCGCGCCGGAAGGGTGATCAGCCCGCTGCGTCGGTCCGCTCTTTCGCCAGCCGCATCAGCACCGCCCGCGTCTGCTCGTCGGCGGGGAAAAAAGATTCGATCGCCAGCTCCGCCAGCGTCACGTCGAGCGGCGTGCCGAACACGGTGATGGTGCTGATGAACGACAGCACCGCGTCGCCATGGGCAAGCTTGAGCGGATGGACAATCGCGTTCGGTTCGACCGGCGCCGGCCGGCTGCTTTTAAGGCCGGACGGATAGGCCCGAAGCTCGCGCTCGAGCTCGACCAGAACCGGATCGGCGGCAGCGTCGTTCTGCCGCTTCAGCCGCTCCAGAAGATGCGTCCGCCATTCCGCAAGGTTGACGATGCGCGGCGCGATGCCGCCGGGATGCAGGCTGAGGCGCAAAACGTTGACCGGCGGCTTCAGCAGGGAGGCGTCGGCGACATTGGCGAGGAACGGGCCGATGGCGGCGTTCGCCGACACCAGGTTCCAATGCCGGTCGACGGCAAGCGCCGGGAACGGCTCGTGCGCCTTGAGCACGGTCTCGACCGCCGCCATCGCCGGTGCCATCGAGGCATCGTCAAGTGGTCGTTCGCTGAAGCTCGGGGCAAAGCCGGCGGCCAGCAGCAGCTGGTTGCGCTGCCTGAGCGGGATCGAAAGCTGCTCCGCCAGATGCAGCACCATGTCACGCGAGGGTGCGGCGCGGCCGCTTTCAACGAAACTCAGATGCCGCTGCGAGATCTCGGCCTCCATGGCGAGGTCGAGCTGGCTCATGCGCCGGCGTGTACGCCATTCGCGAATGAGACTGCCGGCGGAAATCTGGGCTGCTGTCATAACGAGATGACTAGGCCGGCAGTGGGCGCATTTCAATTACCTGCGAGATCATGATGCCGCCCTTCCTTCCTCGCAAGGGGAGGACGGAAGACGCGTTCTGCACCGTTACCCAAGTGCCCGCAACTTCGCCTTCACTTCGAGGAAATCCCGCCACGCCAGCTTCTTGTGCGCAGGCGTTCTCAACAAATAGGCCGGATGCAGGGTCGGCATGGCGGGAATGGCGACGCCAGACGGGGTCGTGTGGACGCGCCAGTTGCCGCGCAGCCGCAATATGCCTTCGGAGGTGTTGAGCAGGGTCTTTGCCGACGGGCCGCCGAGATTGACCAGCACCTTCGGATTGACCAGTTCGATCTGCCGCTCGATGAACGGCCGGCAGATCTCGGTCTCGTGCGGCGTCGGCGTGCGGTTGCCCGGCGGCCGCCAGGGAATCACGTTGGCGATGTAGGCAGATGTCCGGTCAAGACCGATCGCGGCCAGCATGCGGTCGAGCAGCCGGCCCGAGCGGCCGACGAACGGCAAGCCCTCTATGTCCTCGTCGCGGCCCGGCGCTTCGCCGACCAGCATCACCGCGGCAGTCGGATTGCCGTCGGCGAACACCAGGTTCTTGGCGGTGAATTTAAGATTGCAGCCGTCGAATGCCGCCATGTGCTGGCGAAGCTCGTCGAGGTTTGCCGCCGATCTCGCCAGTTGCCGCGCCAATGCCGCCTGCGCCTCGTCGGGCACCGTTGACATGGCCGGGGACGTTCGCACTGCCGGTGCCGTATTCGGTCTCTCGCCCATTTCGCCGCGCGACACGCTCGTCGAGCGATGAGGCGATGCATTTTCACCGGCCGGCAGAGCGGCCGCCGCAGGCACCCGCTCCGGCGGCCTGGCTTCTGCAAACCTGTTTACCGGCTGTTCTTCAAGTGCCTCGTCGACGCCGGCGCTGGCGTAGAAGGCCAGCAGCTCGGCGAGATCGGCTCGGCTAGTGTGGGGGGCGGCAGTCATGGTTTCACATTCGGCCGCGGAGCTTGAATTTGCAAGTTCAGCTCGACGGTATGCGCGGATCCTGCACCAGATAGAACGTCCAGCGCGGCGTGTAGTCGGTGATCAGGAAATAGAAGCTGGCGGTCTTCAGCGGGTCGATCTTGCCGTTCTTGAACAGCAGGCGGTCATACGGTTCGAAATTGCGGTCGAAATCGGCGTAGCTGCTCGACCAGATATTTTCGGGCGTTTTGTTGCGCTGGTCGAACGACAGGCCGTCGCCGAACACGCTCGGCTGGTCGAGGATCTCCTGGAGTTCGAACTGGAACTCGACCCAGGCTTGGCCGCTATTGTTGAGCACGTCGATGCGCATATACATCAGACCATTGGCGAAGTCTCCCGCCTTGCCGAACGGCTGGATCGGCCTTGTCGTGCGAATGGCCAGCGTTACCGGCGTCGCTGAATTCAGCTCTTCGGTGATGACCAGCGGATCCTCTTTCGTGCCGATGCCGGAAGCCCCGGTGATGCGGAAACCGCCGCGCTCGTCGGAAAAGGAATAGGCGCCGGTCGCCCAGACCAGTTGCTGCTCGGCACGGGCATCGAGGGCCGTCAGTGGCAGAAGCGCCAAGAGCGCCGCACGGCAAAACCGGCCGGGCGTGAAAAAAAAGCGCGTCGATGAAAAGCCAGCCGGCCCGAATATGCGCATGGCGGGAAGTATGGCCGATAAGCAAGCCGTCGAACAATTAAAAACATCAGTGCGACATATCTGTGCAAACGGAATAGGATTGAAGATTGATGCTCGTCACCGCGAATCTGTGCGGCAGGACGCGACTTTTTGATGAAATCGGTATTGTCACGTCCGCGCCGGTTTCCCGTCGCTATTTGATGCGCTATGCAGCGCGTGAGCCAGCAAGATGCCGGGAATAGCGAGCCAGTGAGGGATCGATGAGCGATATCGAACGCGAAAGCATGGAATTCGACGTGGTCATCGTCGGCGCCGGCCCGGCCGGCCTCGCCGCCGCGATCCGTCTCAAGCAGGTCAATCCCGAGCTTTCCGTCGTCGTGCTGGAAAAGGGCGGCGAAGTCGGCGCGCACATCCTGTCCGGCGCCGTCGTCGATCCGATCGGCATCGACCGGCTGCTGCCCGGCTGGCGCGAAGAGGAGGGTCATCCCTTCAGGACACCGGTCACCGACGACCATTTCCTGGTTCTCGGCCCCGCCGGTTCGTTCCGTCTGCCCAATATCCTGATGCCGCCGCTGATGAACAATCACGGCAATTATATCGTCTCGCTCGGCAATGTCTGCCGCTGGCTGGCGACCAAGGCCGAGGCGCTGGGCGTCGAGATCTATCCGGGCTTTGCCGCGGTCGGCCTGCTCTACAACGAGGCCGGTGCGGTCACCGGCGTCGTCACCGGCGACATGGGCGTCGAGAAGGACGGCACGCACGGTCCGGGCTTTGCGCCGGGCATGGCGCTGATGGGCAAATATGTCTTGATCGGCGAGGGCGCGCGCGGCTCGCTGGCCAAGCAACTGATCGCCAAATACCACCTTTCCGACGGTCGTGAGCCCGGAAAATACGGCATCGGCCTCAAGGAACTCTGGCAGATCAAACCGGAAAACCACCGGCCGGGCCTTGTCCAGCATTCCTTCGGCTGGCCGCTCGATTTGAAGACCGGCGGCGGCTCCTTCCTCTACCATCTCGAGGACAACCAGGTGGCAGTCGGCTTCGTCGTTCACCTGAACTACAAGAATCCCTATCTGTCGCCCTTTGACGAGTTTCAGCGCTTCAAGACCCATCCGGCGATCCGCGGCACCTTCGAGGGTGCCAAGCGGCTGGGCTATGGTGCCCGCGCCATCACCGAAGGCGGCTGGCAATCGGTGCCGAAACTGTCCTTCCCTGGCGGTGCGCTGATCGGCTGCGCAGCCGGCTTCGTCAACGTGCCGCGCATCAAGGGCTCGCACAATGCCGTGCTCTCCGGAATGCTGGCGGCCGAGCATGTCTGTGATGCGATAGCCGCCGGCCGCACCAATGACGAGCTGGCCTCCTACGAGGCCGCCTGGCGCGCCACCGATATCGGCAAGGACCTGAAGAAAGTGCGCAACGTCAAGCCGCTATGGTCGCGCTTCGGCACCATTGTCGGCGTCGGCCTTGGCGGCCTCGACATGTGGCTGAACACGCTGTTCGGCTTCTCGCCCTTCGGCACGATGAAGCACGGCAGGGCCGACTATGCGACGCTGGAACCGGCCGCCGCGCACCAGAAGATCGCCTACCCGAAGCCGGACGGGGTGCTGACCTTCGACCGGCTGTCGTCGGTGTTCCTGTCCAACACCAACCACGAGGAGAACGAGCCGGTGCATCTGCTCGTCGCCGACATGGACCTGCAGAAGCGCTCTGAGCATGACGTCTATGCGGGACCCTCGACGCGTTACTGCCCGGCCAGCGTCTACGAATGGGTCGACAAGGATGGCAATGCCGCCGCCGATCCTGCGGCCAAGGATGTGCGCTTCGTCATCAACGCGCAGAACTGCGTGCACTGCAAGACTTGCGATATCAAGGACCCGAACCAGAACATAAATTGGGTGCCGCCACAGGGCGGCGAGGGCCCGGTCTACCAGAACATGTAAGTCACAAGGTTTGCTCCGGACTAAACAAGATGAGGAGCAGCGCAACCGTAGGATTGTTGAATAAACCGCCTGCCTGTGTTTCCTTTCTGCGGCGACAGGGAGGAAGGAAAAATGCGCCTGGCAGTTCTGACGAGCGTTGTGGCGATCGGGGCATTGTGCGCCCCTGCAGCCTTGGCCGGCACTAAGGTGCTGGTCAAGACACGAACTTACAACATTGCCGGAACCACCGGCGCGGCCCTGATCGAGGCCATGGATCGCAGTGGGCCGAAGCACGGCTTCATGACCCACGCCATCGCGCAGACCGGCTACAGCGTCGATGATTGGACCTTCGACGCCCAACGGGAAAACGGCGTCTGCCGCCTGCGCCAGGCCAACGGGACGCTCAATCTCTTCTATACCTATCCCAAACTAGTCTCAGCCACGTCGCCTGCGCTGCAGAAGCGCTGGAAGCGGTTCTTCGCTGGCGTTCGCGCCCATGAAGAGACCCATGGCCGCATCGCCAGACAGATGATGCGGGCCACCGAAAAGTCGGTTCGAGGGCTGACAGTCGGTGATGACCCGCACTGTTTCGAGGCACGTCGCGAGGCAAAGCGCCGGATCAATGCCATCTATGCCGAATACGAGGCAAAGCAGATCGCCTTCGATGCGCACGAGCATCGCGACGGCGGCCCTGTCGAGCACCTCATCCGCGCTTTTGTGGGCCAGTAATAAGCCAGGTCGAGATTGGACTGCGGATTTTCAGCTTCGCGTCCCGCCAGGCAGCGCCGCAAGCGCGGTCGCCGTCTGGTGCTCGTCGAGCGGCTTTTGTTCATCCGACCGAAGCGAAAACTCCACCAGCACCGGCAGATGGTCTGAGCCGGTGTCCTCAAGGGTCGACGCCGAATGGATAACAATGGCGCCCTTGCTGAAGACCTGGTCGATCGGCAGTCCGGCGAAGCGCAGGAAATCCGGCAGCCTTCTGTAGAGCCAGGTCGGCCCGACCGACGGCATTACAGTCAGCTTGCCAAGCGATGCGACGCGCCGGACGGCGGCGCTCCATGGCGCTGCGTTGCAGTCGCCTGCCAGGATCGACGTCTCGCCAAGCGAGGCGATTTCGTCAGACAACCCTCCAATCTGCCGTGATTGGTTGTGCGGCCATGGCCAGGTGAGGTGGATGGCGGCGACATCGACGTCGGTTCCGCCGAAATCGACCGTGGCGATCGCCATCGCGCCGCGGCTGTCGCAGTGCGGCTCCGTGCCTATGCCAAACGGTCGTCTGGACAGCAGCGCAACGCCGAACACGCCATTGGGATATGGGCAGAGGATCCGGTAGGGATAGCCGCCGGATAGCAGCCCAAGCTTTGCCTTCCACGTTTCGGACACCTCGTCGAGGGTGATAACATCAGGCTGGGTCCGGCCGATCAGCGACAGCACCTTCTCAGGCGTTGGATTGTTGAACCTGAGGTTCATCTGCAGCAGGCGGTAGACTGGCTCGTCACCGAGTTTGGCTTCGTAGGCGGCCTGCACCTGCCATAGCCGCGAAAGCGGCAAGGCATTCTGCGTGGTGGCAAAGGAGGCTATCGCAAACAGCAATGCGACCGCGGCCTGCAGGCGAAACGAGGTGGCGAGCAGCGGCAGCGCGCAAAGCGCCATCAGCACCGAAAAATGGACGCGGAAATGAGCAAAGGAATCGAGGGCCGGATGCAGCGATCCGAAGAACCCGGCCACCAGCGCGGCCGAGAGTGCAAGCATTGCGACGAATGCCAGCGCAACCGTCATGTCCCGAACACGTGCCATCGCTTTGTCTATCGGCAGAAGTGCGGCTCAATCAAGATGACGAAATGTCCTGACCTGGACCGACACATGCGATTCGGCATTTACTGGAAGGCAGTTTCCGAAAAGCTCCTGAGTTTGCGCGAATGCAGTCGGTCCATCGGCATTTCAGCCAGCTTCTCCATCGCCCTGATGCCGATGGTCAGGTGCTGCGCTACTTGCCGCTTGTAGAACTCGGTCGCCATGCCCGGCAACTTCAATTCGCCATGCAGCGGCTTGTCGGATACGCAAAGCAGCGTGCCATAGGGCACCCGGAAGCGGAAGCCGTTGGCGGCGATCGTCGCCGATTCCATGTCGAGCGCGATCGCCCGCGACTGCGACAGCCGCTGGACCGGCCCGCGCTGGTCGCGCAGCTCCCAATTGCGGTTGTCGATAGTGGCGACGGTGCCAGTGCGCATGATGCGCTTGAGATCATATCCGGAAAGCCCGGTGACCTCGGCGACCGCTTCCTGCAGAGCCACCTGGATTTCGGCTAGCGGCGGGATCGGCACCCAGACCGGAAGATCGTCGTCGAGGACATGGTCTTCTCGTACATAGGCATGGGCCAGCACATAATCCCCGAGCGCCTGCGTGTTGCGCAGGCCGGCGCAATGGCCGAGCATCACCCAGGCATGCGGCCGGAGCACCGCAATATGGTCGGTGATCGTCTTGGCGTTGGAAGGCCCAACGCCGATATTGACCATGGTGATGCCGCCATGATTCGGCTTCTTCAGATGATAGGCCGGCATCTGCGGCAGGCGAGGCGGCGCAGCACCCTCACCGGGCGCGCCGTCCCCTGCTTTGGTCACGATGTTGCCCGGCTCGACGAACTCGACATATCCATCACCGCCATTGGCCATCAATTCGCGTGCACGGGCGACGAATTCGTCGATGTAGAATTGGTAGTTGGTGAACAGCACGAAGTTCTGGAAATGCTGGGGACTGGTCGCCGTATAATGCGACATCCGGTGCAGCGAATAGTCGATGCGTTGCGCGGTGAACGGCGCCAGCGGCCGTGCCTCGCCCAATGCCACTTCGAACGTGCCGTTGGCGATCTGGTCGTCGGTGCCGTCGAGATCCGGCACGTCGAACAGGTCACGGATCGGCCGTTTGATGCGCTCGGCAGCAGTCCCGTCGACATGCGTGCCTTCGAGGAAGGCGAAATGCAGCGGGATGGGAGTGGTCGATTCCGAAACCGTGACGGGAACGCCGTGGTTGCGCATGATCAGCCGAAGCTGTTCGGTGAGGTAGCTTTCGAAAAGAGCAGGCTGGGTGACGGTGGTTGAGAAATGCCCCGGCGTCGGCATGTGGCCATAGGCCTGCCGCGAGTCGATTTGCGTGAAGGAACTCGTGGTGACGCCGATCTCCGGATAGAAAGCCCGGTAGCGTTTGTTGTTGTCGCCGCCCGCGGCGAGCGCGGTAAATGAATCGCGCAGGAACTTGGTGTTGCGGTCGTAAAGCACCTGTAGGGCGGCGACCGCCTTCTTGGCGTCGTTGAAGCTCTGCCGGCCAAACGGCTCCGGCGTGACCACCGATTCAATGGCTTGGGGATAGATTCGCTTTTCCATGACCCAATATAGAGAGTTGGACGCGCGGTTGGGAGGGGGTAAGGCGGCCTCAATACGCGCTGTCGGCGTTTTTCGGTCTGCTAACCGCGCTGCAGGCTAACCAGCAGCACAAAGCCGAGGCCTGACTTCCTCAACGCAGGCGCCTCGATCGTCGAGCCGGCATTGGTGCGCATCGTCGGCACGGCCAGTACCGGTACCGAAAGAACAGTCAGGATGAGCGCCGCGCGCGGCAGCAGCCGAAGCGTCTTGAGGGTGTTGGCGGCGAGGCGGTTCATTGGCGTTTTGCTTTTCTCTAAAGGTTCAGCTCTTTGTCGTTTCAGTGGTGAAGATGGTTCAAGCAACCGAGTCGGCAGGAACTGGCGACGTCCCAGGAGCGGGACGGCCGGCCGGCTTCGGCGACAAGGACGGCGAACAACATGCCGAACAGACTCATCAGCAGGCAGACGATGGTGAAGCGGCGGGCAAGCATTGCGCGGTGTCTCCTTCAACACGCATGACAATGCCTTGCCCCGGCTGAACCGGCTCTGATCCCGGCGTTCATCTGCGGTTCAAAAATGGTTGATGATCTCTGAGAGGGTCCGCTGTGAGTGCAGCGACCCATGGCGACACCATGGCTGCGAGACCGATAACATGAAAACGGGGCCGACTGGCCCCGCTCACCCCGGCAGGAAGGGCACGATCAGAGCTTGTGCCAGGTCTGGCTCTTGCAGATCAGCCCGCCGAGCACGCAGCCGCTCATCTTGAGAGAACTGCCGGAAAGCGAAGCCTTGCCCGAATAGGTCTTGTCGGTTTCCGGGTCGGTTATCGTGCCGGCATATTTGTTGTCGCCGGCAACCTTCAGTGAACCGATGTTCTTGCCGGCAAATTTGCCGGATTTGAGCGTAATCGAAAATGCCCCGCCGCCACCCGAAATGGCGGCAGTCGATCCGGCTTGCGTTTTCCAATTGCCTTCGATCGGATCGGCCCATGCCGCGCCGGTCATCATTATTGCGGCCGCGAGGGCCAGGCTCACTTGTCGAAACATGTCTTTCCTCCCTCAGGTAAGTCCAATCGGGCTCCGTCCCGGGTGTCTGCCCCTTACGCAAACGTAAGCTAGTCCAGCTCCCGGAAAAACAAAAGCGGTGCCGCCACGGAAGGGTTGCGGGTTTTTGCCCGCTCCCGAACGGCCGCGCCGGCGAAAAATGAAACGGGCCGCACACGTCTTTGTCTTCTGTGGTTAGCGGAGTCTTGATCCGCGCCTCGCAAGTTTTCTTCAAATCTTGTGCAAACCGGCGCGATTGCTGGCTTTGTATCCTTAACGAATTTTCGTGTTTACCTCTTGTTTTAGCTTTGTTTTCCTCAAATTAAGCACGCCATTTAACGACGGATTCAAGCCTCCGGGGCATTCTCGAAAGCATCGAAAGAGCGGCCGCCCCCGACGGTAATCAAGGACACCGAGGGACATACGGAGACAGCTCTCGGGAGCCAGAACAGGGGATTTGAAGTGGCACGTTTTGAAATGCTTGAAGCCGGCTTCGGCGCCATGGGGGCAACCGCCCAGGCCGATATTCTTTTCGAGTTGGGCATGATGTATGCGACTGGCCGCGATTGCGAGACCGACGTCGTCGCCGCCCACAAATGGTTCAACATCGCCGCGATCAAGGGTTCGGCCCGCGCCGCGGAACTGCGCTCCGAATTGTCTGCCGCCATGTCGAAGGTCGAGATCGCCAAGGCGCTGCGCGAAGCTCGCGAATGGATGACGATGCACTGAATTCGCCGACACTGAGTTCACTGACAGGGACGCTTCGGGTCAAGGCCGCGCAGACGGCTGGCCCCGAAGAAAAGAGGCCGCGCAAGATGGCCGACCAAGTCAAAACCAAGAACACGGCAGGCTGATCAGGCCGAGCCGTGCAACAGACAGGGAAGGCCAGCGGGTTCCGGCGCGGATGCGCCGGCAAGCTCAATGGCAAAAGCCGCGACCGGCCGGAACAGGGCTGGCGCGGCTTTGTCTTTGGTACCGCATGTTACAGGCCCAATCGAGCGCCGACGATGCGTCTAGACAGCTCCGGCGAAGGATGAAATTCTCCCGCCACTCTGGAAGAGGCGCGGCCGGGCGGCTGCGCGAGAGTGGAGGAGTTATGTTACCATGAAGAAATTCAGTATTTTGAGCGCAGCCATATTTGGCCTGATGATGACCGCGCCGCTCGCCTTCGCCGACGACATCACCTTTTCGGTGGTCGGACCGATGACCGGGCAGCTTGCCACCATCGGCGATCAGTTCAAGCAAGGCGCGCAAGCCGCCGCCGACGCGATCAACGCGGCTGGCGGCGTCGACGGTCGCCAGATCAAGCTCGACATCGAGGATGATCAGTGCGATCCGAAGCAGGCGGTTTCGGTCGCCAACCGCATCATCGCCAATGGTGTCAAGTTCATCGATGGCCACGCCTGCTCGGGCTCCAGCATCCCGGCCTCCGCTGTCTACGCAGAAGCCGGTGCGCTGATGATGAGTCCGGCTTCCTCAAACCCGGTGTTGACCGACGCAGCGGCGAAGGCCGGCTGGCCGACGATCATGCGCCTCTATACGCGCGACGATGCGCAGGGCGCTTTTATTGGTCCCTGGATCGCCAAGAAATATGCCGGCAAGAAAGTCGTCATCCTGCACGACAAGAGCGCCTATGGGCAGGGCGTGGCCGATGCCGTCAAGGCAACGATGAACCAGAACGGTCTCAATGAAATCCTCTACGAGGGCATCAACGCCGGCGAGAAGGACTATTCCGCGCTCGTTACCAAGCTCAAGGAGCTGAAGGCTGATGTGGTCTATTTCGGCGGCTATCACCCCGAAGCCGGCCTCATCCTGCGCCAGTCCGCGGAGCAGAACCTCAAGTTCCAGTTGATCATGCCGGACTCGATCGCTTCGCCGGAATTCTGGCAGGTTGCCGGTCCGGCCGGCGAAGGCACCATGTTCGTCTTCCCATCGGATCCGCAGTCGAAGCCCGAAGCCAAGGAAGCCATCGCCAAGATCAAGGCCGGCGGCTTTGTGCCGGAGGGCTTCACGCTGTTTTCCTATGCCGTGATCCAGGCATTCGCCGAGGGCATCAAACGCGCCGGCAGCGACGACCCGGCCAAGGTCGCCGAGGCGTTGAAGAACGGCCAGCCGATCAGCACGGTTGTCGGGCCGGTCACCTTCGACGAGAAGGGCGACCTCAAGAACGCCAGCTACGACATCAACCAGTGGCATGACGGCAAATACGCGCCGATCCAGCCCTGATAGAACTATGTTGTAATTGAAAATGGCCGGCTCAAACCCGGCCATTTTCATCTTTGCGGTGCCTTTTGTGACGCGCTCGGGGTCACTTCGTGGATAATGAAACTGCGGTCAGCTGTGGTTCCTCGGCAAAGCGAACCAGCACGGTTCCGTCTGTGACCTGCGCGCCTTCGGCGGCGATCTCGGCGATAAGCCCGTCATGGGGCGCAGCAATGGTGTGCTCCATCTTCATCGCCTCCAGGATCAGCAGCGGCTGGCCCTTGATCACCGCGTCGCCTTTTGCCGCACGCACCAATTTGACCAGGCCCGGCATCGGCGCGCGCAGGCTGCCGGAAGCGGCGGCTTCGTCGGCTCGCGCCAACGGGTCCGGCACGGCAAAATCGTAGCCGATAGCGCCCTCGAAGACGGTGACGTGGCCCGGCCAGCGGGCGAGGCGAGGGGCGGTACGGAGATCATGCGAATTGACGCTGTCATAGGGCGCTTCCAGCGCCACCTCGAACCGTCTGTCCGGCCGCACCGACACGCGCGCGACGATCTCCTGCTCCCCAAACTTCAGCAGCATGCGCCGCACTACAGCGTGGAAATGCGCATAGCCGGCCAGCGACAACCAGGGATCGTCCGAGGACGGCAAGTCGCGCGCACCGGACGCGGCAAGTGCCGCGGCGGCAATCGTCTCACCGCTCGGCGGCGCAACCGCCGTCAACGCCTGCTGATGCCTGGAGATCAGGCCGGTATCGACATCGCCCGCCGCAAAAGCTGCATCAGCGGCCAGCGCGGCAAGAAAGCCAGTGTTGACGGTCGAGCCGGCGATTTCGGTCTGCGACAGCGCCTCGCCAAGTGCCGTGAGCGCCGCCCGTCTGTCCCTGCCATGGACGATCAGCTTGGCGATCATCGGGTCGTAAAACGGCGAAATCGCATCGCCGGCGCGCACGCCGGTTTCGATGCGCATGGTCGCACCTTCCGGTGCTGGCTGCGGAAATTTCAAATGGTGCAAGGTGCCGGTCGCCGGTAAAAACCCTCTTGCCGCGTCCTCGGCATAGATGCGCGCCTCGAAGGCGTGGCCGGAGAGCGCGATCTCGCTCTGCGTCTTCGGCAGTTTTTCGCCGGAGGCTACCCGGAACTGCCACTCGACCAAGTCGATGCCGGTGACCATTTCGGTGACGGGGTGCTCGACCTGCAGGCGGGTGTTCATTTCCATGAACCAGAAACGGTCGGCCTTCAGACCTTGCGAGGCATCGACGATGAACTCGATGGTACCGGCGCCGGAATAGTGGATTGCCTTGGCGGCTTTCACCGCCGCCTCGGTCATCGCCTTGCGCAGTGCCGGCGTCATGCCGGGGGCAGGCGCCTCCTCGATCACCTTCTGATGGCGGCGCTGCGCCGAGCAGTCACGTTCGTGAAGATGTACGGCGTTGCCGAAATTGTCACCAAACACCTGCACTTCGATGTGGCGCGGCTTATCGACATATTTTTCCACCAAGACGCGGTCGTCACCGAACGCGGCTTTCGCCTCGCGCCGCGCGCCCGACAGTGCTTCCGAAAAATCATCGGGATGCTCGACACGCCGCATGCCCTTGCCGCCGCCGCCGGCGCGCGCCTTGATCAATACGGGGTAGCCGATCTCGCGCGCCTTGGAGGCGAGCAACACGATCTCCTGCGCTTCGCCATGATAGCCCGGAACGACAGGCACGCCGGACTTTTCCATCAGCCGCTTGGCCGCGTCCTTCAGTCCCATGGCACGGATCGAGGCCGCCGACGGCCCAATGAAGATCAGCCCAGCGGCCGCGACCTGGTCGACGAATTCGGGGTTTTCCGAAAGAAAGCCGTAGCCCGGATGGATGGCCTCGGCACCTGTGGCCAAGGCCGCTGCAATGATCTTGTCGCCGCGCAGATAGCTTTCGTTGGCGGGAGAGGCGCCGATATGCACCGCTTCGTCGGCCATTTCGACATGCAAGGCGTGAGCGTCGGCATCGGAATAGACGGCGACGCTGCGCACACCCATCCTGCGTGCCGTGCGGACCACCCGGCAGGCGATCTCGCCACGGTTGGCGATCAGGATCTTGGCGAACATCGGGCCTCCCGGATTTGGCGCGGGCAATCCCGGATCGGCGTTTGCCCGTCTACTTCGAAGCCGCGATCTGACAGTTGCCGCTGGCCGCCACCTTGTAGTACGCCCGTGCGCTCTGGCAGGATTTCATCGCCATGGCCTCTGCCGCCTTTTGCGACGAGGCGTTGTAGTGGGCGCCACACAGGACGTAACCGTCCCTGACCCGCACGAAAGACGTCGTGGCGTATGCCGAATGGCCGCTTGCAGCGACATAGGCCTTGTAGGCCTTGGTGCACTCGTCCTTGGCGCTGCCAGGCAGAAGTGGTGAAAAGCGCTTGTCGCCTTCGCTTCCGGCCAACGATCCCGCCGCGCCAGTGCCTGGTGCAGCCAATATAAGTAACCCCGAAAGTATTGCGGCAGTAGTTTTCTGGAAAAGTCGCTGTTTCACCTTCGCCCAAGCCCCATTGACGTTGAAAAACAGCAATAGCCGCAATTTTTCTGTATGGCCAGTTGGATGATTGAAAATGGGTCTGCAGATTTCTCATGGCTGTGGATCACGCTTTGCCGAGTGCAGCAACGACCCGCTGATACAATTCGGCCGTCGGCTCGTCGAAGCAGCAGAAAATGACGGTTTCCGGAACGATGTTCTGGCCGATGAAGGCGCTCACGGTCCCGACAGCAATTTGCGTCGCCTGATCCTTTGGGTAGCGGTAGGCCCCGGTCGAGATCGCTGGAAACGCCACCGTCCGGCAGTCCTTTGCGGCGGCGATTTCGAGCGACCGGCGATAGCAGGAGGCGAGCAGTTCGGCTTCTCCTTTGCTGCCACCTTGCCAGACCGGCCCGACCGTATGAATGACGTAGCGCGCGGGCAGTCTGTAGCCCTTGGTGATTTTTGCGTCTCCGACCTTGCAGCCATGCAAGGCCCGGCATTCTGCCACAAGCTCGGGGCCGGCCGCGCGGTGGATAGCGCCGTCGACGCCGCCGCCTCCGAGAAGAGAGGTGTTGGCGGCGTTGACGATGGCATCGACCGCCAGCTTCGTGATGTCGCCGGTTTGAATACGAATCCTCTGGCCGATTTCGCTCATCTCACATCCTGAACACGCCGAACCTTGTCTCTTCGATCTCGGCGTTGAGCGCGGCCGAAAGGCTGAGCGCCAGCACCTCGCGGGTCTTGGCCGGGTCGATGATGCCGTCGTCCCAGAGCCTTGCCGACGAATAGAGCGGGTGGCCTTCATGCTCGTATTTCATCAGGATCGGCTTCTTGAATTTCGCCTCCTCCTCGGCGCTCCATTCTCCGCCCTTGCGCTCGATGCCTTCGCGCTTGACCACGGCCAGCACCGTTGCAGCCTGCTCTCCGCCCATCACCGAAATGCGGGCATTCGGCCACATCCACAGGAAGCGTGGCGAATAGGCGCGTCCGCACATACCGTAATTGCCGGCGCCGAACGAGCCGCCGATGATCATCGTTACTTTCGGCACCTTGGCGGTGGCGACCGCCATCACCAGCTTGGCGCCGTCCTTGGCGATGCCGCCGGCCTCGTATTTCCGCCCGACCATGAAGCCGGTGATGTTCTGCAGGAAAATCAGCGGGATCTTGCGCTGGCAGCACAGCTCGATGAAATGCGCGCCCTTTAGCGCGCTTTCCGAAAACAGCACGCCATTGTTGGCGATGATGCCGACCGGCATGCCGCTGAGATGGGCAAAACCGGTGACCAGCGTGGTGCCATAACTCTGCTTGAACTCATCGAATTCGGAGCCGTCGACGGTGCGGGCGATTACCTCGCGTACGTCGTAGGGCTGGCGCAGATCCGTCGGCACGATGCCGTAGAGTTCATGTGGATCGTGAAGCGGCGGAACCGATTTCTGTAAGGCAAGGCTTACAGTCTTGTTCTGATTCAGGTTTTTGACGATACGCCGGCATATGGCCAGCGCATGCTCGTCGTCGAGCGCATAGTGGTCGGCAACGCCGGAAAGCCTTGTGTGCACGTCGGCGCCACCGAGGTCCTCGGCGGTGACGTCCTCGCCGGTGGCCGCCTTCACCAGCGGCGGGCCGCCGAGAAAGATGGTTGCCTGGTTGCGCACCATGATTGTCTCGTCCGACATCGCAGGCACATAGGCGCCGCCGGCCGTGCACGACCCCATGACGCAGGCGATCTGCGGAATGCCGGCGGCCGACATGTTGGCCTGGTTATAGAAGATGCGGCCGAAATGATCGCGGTCGGGAAACACCTCGTCCTGATTGGGCAGATTGGCGCCGCCGCTGTCGACCAGATAGACGCAAGGCAGATTGTTCTGCAGCGCGATTTCCTGTGCACGCAGATGCTTCTTCACTGTCAGCGGATAATAGGTGCCGCCCTTCACCGTGGCGTCGTTGACGACGACCATCACTTCGGTGCCTTCGACGCGCCCGATGCCGGCGATGAGGCCGGCCGACGGAATGTCCTCGCCATACATCGACCATGCCGCGAACTGGCCGATTTCGAGGAAGGGCGAGCCGGTATCGAGCAATTGGGCGAGGCGTTGCCGCGGCAGGAGCTTGCCGCGGGAGACGTGCCGCTCGCGCGCATCTTCCGAGCCGCCGCGTTCGACCGTGGCCGCTTTCTCAGCAATATCGGCGACCAGCGCCCGCATGCGCTCGGCATTGGCGCGGAAAATATCGGAGGCGGGCGAAATCTGCGAGTTGAGGGGGGCCATGGCGCTACCGGATCAGCTCGATCTTGCAGCCGACATCGAGGTCGCTCCAATCGCGATCAGCGGTGACGGCAATGGCGTTCTCGCGAATAGCCAGCGCGAGGCAGGCCCGATCGCCCAACGACAGGCCGCGATGCCGCGTCAGTTGGCGAAGCTGCCCGGCGGCGATGCCCATCGCTTCGTCGAAAACGGCGATCGGCATGCCGAGACTGGCGAGGTCGTCCGCGGCCTGTTCCATGCTGCGTCCCTTGTCGATCAGCTTGGCAATGATTTCGGCCGCATTGACCGAACTGCATTGTGCATCCGGCGCGAACCCCAAAGCACTATCGGTGCCTTGCTCGTTGAGCAGGATTGCGAGTGCCGCCGAACTGTCCATGACGTAGGGCTTCATTTCGCCCGCTTTCCTGTCGTCCCTTCGGCGTGAAGCCGGTCGAGACGCTTGTCGCTTCGACGCTGCTCTTCCCGCCGCTCTTTCAGAAATTCGTCGACGACGCTTTCACCGGGCTGTTTCAGCGCCAACAATTCGGCCTGGACGCGTCGCAGATTCTGCAGCCACGATCTTACCCGCAACTCGCCGTTTTCGACATGCAGGATCATCTCCTCGCCAGGCTTCACGCCCATCTCCTCGCGCATCGCAGCAGGGATAACGAAGCGCCCACCCTCACCAAGCTTGACACGCTCGCGTTTCGCCGGAACCCTAAGCGGCGTTTTGCGAGCGCCGGCATCGAACTGTGCTTGCGGATCTTCGTCAAATCCGGACTTTCCCGTTCTGCCCGCCATGGTTCGTCTCGCTAGGATTGTGGCACATAGTCCGAAATATGCCACATCGTATGGCTTCTGGCAAAAGCTCAAAAGGATGCCATTAGGCGCTCTCCGCCATGATTTCCCGCCCGATCAGCCAACGACGGATTTCGCTGGTGCCGGCGCCGATCTCGTAGAGCTTGGCGTCGCGCAGCAGCCGGCCGGTCGGGTAGTCGTTGATGTAGCCGTTGCCGCCCAAAAGCTGAATGGCGTCGAGCGCCATCAGCGTCGCCTTTTCGGCGGCGAAGAGGATACAGCCGGCAGCATCCTTGCGGGCCGTCTCACCGCGATCGCAGGCGGCGGCTACGGCGTAGACGTAAGCACGTGCCGCGTTCATCGTCGCATACATGTCGGCGAGCTTGCCTTGCACCAGCTGGAATTCGCCGATTGGCTGGCCGAACTGCTTGCGCTCGTGCACGTAAGGTATCGCCACGTCGAGGCACGCCGCCATCAGCCCGATCGGCCCGCCGGCCAGCACGGCGCGTTCGTAGTCGAGGCCCGACATCAGCACCTCGACGCCGCGCCCTTCCTCGTGCAGCACATTGTCGAACGGCACTTCGACATTCTCAAACACCAGCTCGCCAGTGTTCGAGCCGCGCATACCGAGCTTGTCGAGCTTTTGCGCCACCGAAAAACCGGCAAAGGCTTTCTCGACGATGAAAGCGGTGATGCCGCGCGAATTGAGTTCCGGATCGGTCTTGGCGTAGACGACCAGCGTCTCGGCATCCGGTCCGTTGGTGATCCACATCTTGGTGCCGTTGAGCACATAGCGGTCGTTGCGCTTTTCGGCGCGCAGGCGGAGCGACACCACATCGGAACCGGCACCCGATTCCGACATCGCAAGTGCGCCGACCTTTTCGCCGCTGCAGAGCGAAGGCAGATATTTTTCCTTCTGCGCCTGCGTCGCCCAGCGATTGATCTGGTTGACGCAGAGGTTGGAATGGGCGCCGTAGGAGAGGCCGACCGAGGCCGAAGCGCGGGAAATCTCCTCCATCGCCACGACATGGGCGAGGTAGCCCATACCGCTGCCGCCGAAATCGGGATCGGCGGTGATGCCGAGCAGGCCGAGCCCGCCGAGCTCCACCCACAGTTGTGCCGGGAATTCGTTCGAGCGGTCGATCTCGGCGGCTATCGGCGCGATTTTCTCCTGGGCGAAGCGCCGCACCAGATCGCGCAGCGCCTCGATGTCTTCGTCAAGCCCGAAGTTGAGCGTCTGCGTGTACATGCCGTTCCTCCCGGCGCACGACCGCGAAAATCGGGATCATGCGCGAAATCAAAGTGCTACAGCGTCCTTTGCGCGCTCGAATGGACGCACGGTGCCGTGGCTCGTCCTCGCGCCATCGCTCTTTGTTCCGACAAGGCGCATTGTCATTGCTAGATATGTAGCGGTGACTTCGGCGATCGACAGCCGTTCGCCCGGCCGGAACCAGACGATGACGCCGGTCATCATCTGGATCAGCGCCATGGCGGTGAGCCCGGTGTCTTCGATGCTGAATAACCCCGCTTCGACACCGTCGCGCAGGATGGCGCGCAGCTCCTTCTCGTAGGCCGTGCGCATGCGCAGGATATGCGTGAGTTTTTCGTGCGACAGGCTGCGCAGCTCCATGTTCGAGACATGGGTGGAATGGCGGCGTTCGATATGGAAAGCGATGTGATTTTCGACATAGGCGGCAAGCCGGGTTGCCGGATCGGCGCCGACAGGGCGTGTTGCGCGCCACGCCTCGATCAAGCCTTCCATATGCTCACGCATCAGCGTGAACAGAAGGTCCTGCTTGGTCGGAAAATAGCGATAGAGCGCCGCCGCCTGGACGCCGACTTCGGCCGCCAGCTGGCGCATCGACATCGCCTCGTAGCCGAGACGCGCAATCAGGCTGACCGCCGCCTCGCGGACCGCAGCTTCGGTCTTTTCTCCGTCGGAACCGGTCGTACGCGCCATGACAAACCGCCTTTCACGAAACAATAAAACAAACGTTCAATTAATTCAAGGACCGAAGCATTCGGGCAGGGTAATGGCTTCAGGTTTGCTCTCTCTGCACCCTGGAGATTTTGTCCGATGGAAGCAATGAGCAGGATCATGCCTTGCTAGGCAATAATCCTGAAACCCGCGGACGTGTTGCGTGCCTCGATGTCCTCGACATCGACCTTCGAAACTGCTGCCCCTGGCGGCCCTTGCCAAAGTCGCTCAATCATCGTCGAGACCGCCGCCCCGGTCCCGGCAATCAAGGCTGTCACCGAGCCGTCAACTTCGTTGCGCACCCACCCGGCGAGGCCAAGCGCCGACGCCTCGCGCCGCGCCCAGACCCGGTAGCTGACGCCTTGCACCTTGCCATATATGCGTACTTGTACAGTGCGGTCGGTCATCGCGCTCTCCATCCTCTGAGTCGAGTCTGGCGCATCGCCGTGCAAATTCAACCACGCTGCCGCCAGTCAGCCACATAGGGCGAAGGCTCTTCAGTTCCCCCGTGCTGCCGCCAGTGCGCCGGGCAATTCCTCGGCAAAAATGTCGAGCTCGTGGTCGAGGCCGACGCTGACCCGGATGCAGCGATCGAGCACCGGCACCATCGGCTTGCGGATGAAGACGTCGCGCGACAACAGCGCCCGCAGCACCTTCAGCGCGAAGGCGCCGTCGCGGCCGCAATCGATGGTGACGAAATTGGTCGCCGAAGCCAGCGGCTTCAGCCCGTTCGCCTCGGCTGTTCCGGCAATGCGTCGGCGGCCGGAGGCGACCCGCGCCACCACGCTTTCCAGCCAGGCTTGATCGGCAAGCGCCTCGACGCCGGCGATCTGCGCCATGCGGCTGACGCCGTAATGGTTGCGGATCTTCTCGAAGTCGCGAATCACTTGGGCCTCGGCCACCGCATAGCCGCAGCGTATGCCGGCCAGCCCATAGGCCTTGGAGAAGGTGCGCATGCGGATGACGTTCGGCCGCGCGATATCGATCGGCGGCAGCGCCGAGGCCGGTGCCAATTCGCCATAGGCCTCGTCGAGCACCAGCATTGTGGTTTCCGGCAATGCCTCGATGAAGCGGCCGAGTTCGGCGGCTTCCCACCAGCTGCCCATCGGATTGTCCGGATTGGACAGGTAGACAAGCGGCGCCTTTTCCCTGGCGACCGCAGCCAGCAGGCCGTCGAGGTTTTCCCGATCGTTCTCGTAGGGCACTGCGACCAATCGGCCGCCGACGCCGGCAACATGAAAGTTGAAGGTCGGATAGGCGCCGAGCGAGGTCACCACCGCGTCGCCGGGCGCCACATACATGCGCGCAACCAGGCTGAGCAGCCCGTCTATGCCTTCGCCGACGACGACGTTTTCGGCGCCGACGCCGAGATGCCTGGCTACGGCTACCTTCAAATCGTGATTATCGGGGTCGCAATACATCCACATGTCGCCGGCAATCCCGGCCATGCGGGTAACGACGCGCGGCGAAGGGCCAAAGCTGCTCTCATTGGCGCCGATGCGGGCGCGAAAGGCGCGGCCGCGGTCGCGCTCCTGCGCCTCCGGGCCGACAAACGGCACCGTGGAGGGAAGCGCTGCGATGAGCGGTGTAAGGGGAGGGCGCATGGCAAAGGCTCGTTAAAAAAGGGGCCTTCTTGCTAGCCTGCCGGCTTGGCCTGCGCAAGTTCCGCGGCAGCCTTGAAATGTGGCAGCCGGCGAATGGCTCAAAGAAAAACCCGGCGGTTGCCCGCCGGGTTCAATATTGGTCAGGTCGAACTTATTAGAACGAGCGCTGGAAGCGGAGGAGGCCGCCAATGCTGTCCTTCTTGTCCGCACTGGTCCAGTTGACGTTGGTGAAGCTGGCCGGATCGTTAAACCGCCCGTAGTGGTCCCAATCGACTTCGGCGGTGATCGTCAGGCCAGGAACGATGTCGTAGGCGATGTTCGCCGCGACGGCATAGTTCTTGTCGTCGTCAGCCGAAGCCTGCACGTTGAACGAGGTCTTCTCGTTGAACTTGTAGGTGCCGCCACCCCAAACCGCCCAGTTGCCGCCCCACTGCTTGTAGAAACCACGGCCATTGGCTGGGACAAAGTTGCCCGGGTCATTGAGGTTATCGTCAGTGCCGTAGCCCGCCATGATGAACAGCGACAGCGCGTCGGTTGCATTCACGTCCAAACGAACCTTGCCGGCCACTTCTTCGTAGTTGCTGTCGTAGGCGATGACGCCGGTGATCGCGCCCCAGCCCTGCGTCCACTTCAGGCCGCCGACGACATGCGGAACGTAGCTGTCGATGGTCCCAACGCGGCCCGCGCCCTGCTCGAGCGAAGCCACGGCCGAGAAGCCGTTGCCGAAATCGAAGTAGTACTGGACGACGTTGGTGTCGAAATCACCGTAAGGAACCAGCGTATCCTGGATGACGTTGCCGGCGTAGCCGATGAACGTGTTGAAGGCCGATTCGTCCTTACCGACGCGCAGGCCACCGAGCTGGATCCAGGCGAAGTTCAGCGAAACGCCCTTGTTTTCGGCGTCATTTCTGACGATGGTCGTGACCGGCAGCAGCGGACCGGGGCCGTCCGGATCGGTGGTTGTGGTGCTGACGTGACGGTTCCGGTTGCCGAAATTGAACCGGGTCTCGGTGTAGGTCTTCAAGGTGCCGAGTTCGGTTTCCTGAGCGGTCCAGGTCTTCAGGTTGAAGCGGGCGTTCTTGGAGTAGGTGTCCTGGATATCGCCATCTTCGTGATCGAAATTCTCAGCACCGTCGAACGAACCGACGTCGCCGATGCCGATGTCGTAGCGGACATAGCCGCCGATGCGCAGGCAGGTTTCGGTGCCGGGGATGTAGAAGTAGCCAGCGCCGTAGACGTCGCAGATCTTGACGTATTCAGCGGGTTCCGGCTCGGCAACGACGACGGCGTCGGCGGCGCGCGCACCGGATACTGCGATCAGTGCCGCAGCGGAGCCGAGAAGCAGGCTCTTGATGTTCATTTTCTGACCTCCAGTCAAAAGTTAAAAAACGGGTCTGGGTATTCTTTGCTGAAGGACAGCGTTCCCTGCCCCATCCCCACTACCGAAAAAGATGCGCACCGCGCCGCTCCTTCAAACCCGACATTACCCATGAGGCGGCGTCGTTCAACCACGATCGTACCGGCAAAAGGTTTGTGGTGGCGCTATCGCCGAGCGTTGTTGCACAAATGACACGATTTGGCCTCACTCCGAAAGCTCCCATTAACTATCAGGCCCCGGCAACCCCGCATACCAGCCAATTCCGGCAATGGCCCGCTCAAACTGTGACCATGCGCCGACTCAACAGCCAGGGAATTGCCGCAGAATCGCCGCAAGCCACACGTGGCATTTTGGCGGAAGCCCGATTTTTCGACGATAGTGACACCAGCTTGTTGATTGTGGCGGCGCTTTTCTTTATCCACCGGCGCAACGGAGAGGTGGCCGAGTGGTCGAAGGCGCTCCCCTGCTAAGGGAGTAGAGGTCAAAAGCTTCTCGTGGGTTCGAATCCCATCCTCTCCGCCACCGCTCAAAGTCGGTGCAGCACTGCCCAATAAATTCCTCAGTTCTCGAGCCTTACTTCCTGCCACCCCGCCGCTCCGCCCGATCGAAAAAATCAGCGATCCTGCCCGGCAGGATCCCGGACTGCAAGAACGGTGCATGCCCCTGGCCGTCGGCGGTGATCGTCTCGATATCGGCATGGCGCGTCCGCATCTGCTCGAGCGTTTCGGCGGACAGCAGCTTCGAATTGGCGCCGCGTATGACGAGCATCGGGACCGCCGCCAGCGCCTCGAACTGCGGCCACAGATCGGGCAACGGCCGGCTGGGATCGAGGCCCGTCAGCGTGTCGACCAGTCTCGGGTCGAAATCGGGCAAGAACCCTTCCTCGGTCTCGCGGTAGAGGGCTGACGCCATCCGCTCCCAATCCGCATCGGTCAGCGCCGGAAAATCCGCTCCATGGATGCTGCGTAGGTCGCGGACCACCTCGGCGTACGTCTGCGGCCTCGGCGTGGGGGCGAGATAGGAGCGGATATGGGCGAGACCTTGCGTCTCGATCACCGGGCCGATGTCGTTGAAGACGATGGCCTTCAGCACGGCCGGCCGCATCGCCCCGAGCACATGGATGATCAGTCCGCCGCGCGACGTGCCGATGAAATCAGCCTCCTCGATGCCAAGTGCTGCCAACCCAGCGAGAATATCGCCGGCTTCGATGCCGATATTGTAGTGGCCGATATCGGGATCGTAGGCGGACTGCCCACGCCCGCGATAATCGAAGGCGACGACCTTGCGCTTCGCCTGTGCCGACAGAAAAAACGCCAATTCGTGAAAATCACGGCAATTGCGGGTCAGGCCGGGCAGGCAAACGACTGGCCAATGGCCGGAATTTGCTTCGCCGTAGATACGGGCGTGCAGGGACAGCCCGTCCGGCGCGGCGTAGAAGAAGTCGGAAAAACCCTGCTCGATTGCCATATGGACCGCCTCCTCGCAGTTGCCGGATCGTTCCCGACTGCTACAGACGATGGCAGAGACGGTCAAATCGAAGCGTCGGCGCTGAGAATCGTCGAGATGTCAGTGGGACAGCGCCCCCTCTGTCCTGCCGGACATCTCCCCCTCAAGGCGCCCTCAAAGGGGAGATCGGCCATCATCTCCGTTTTCGATAACATCCCAAATTGCAGAAAAGTACCCCTCAGCGAAGCTGCCAATCTCACCACTAGAGGGGGAGATGTCCGGCAGGACAGAGGAGGCGCGAAGGATCGCAGCCTGGTTTGAAGCCCGGTCGTCGACCCCGGCCGTTCACCAGATCCCCGACAATGTCGTATTTGCCGGAGATACGCATCTTGTAGACCTCGTAGTTCTCCATCACGCGCTGGACGTAACTTCTTGTTTCCGTATAGGGAATCCGCTCGATCCAGTCGACGATGGCGTCGACGTCCTTGCCGCGCGGATCGCCGTATTTCGCCACCCACTGGGCGGCGCGGGTGGGGCCGGCATTGTAGCCTGCGAAGGTCAGCACGTAGGAGCCATCGAAACGGCCGAGCTGCTCGCCGAGAAAGGCAGCGCCGAGCGTTGCATTGTAGCCGGCATCGGTGGTCAGCCGGGCCTGAGAAAATGTCATGCCGGCCTTCTTCGCCAATTGCTTGGCCGTGCCCGGCATCAGCTGCAGCAGTCCGCGCGCGCCGGCGCTGGAGACAGCGCCGATGTTGAACTCGCTTTCCTGGCGGGCAATCGCATAGGCCAGCGCCTTGCCCGAGCCGGAGACGTTGGCGGTGTCGGGAATGACGCCGAGCGGATGCGACAGCGCGCCGACGTCGATGCCGCGGGCGCCGGCGATCTTGCCGACCTTCAGCGCCATGAAATGGTTGCCTTGTCTTTCCGCCAGCGCCGCAAGCAGCGCCAGTTCGCCGGGGCTGTTCAGCTGCCCGGCAAGGTCGCGGTAGAGCGTTTCCGCGTAGCGGTCATAGCCGGCCTCCTGCAGCCGCTTGATGGCGCTGACCGCCTCGCGGGTGGCAAAATTCCGGCGGTCGGCGGCACTTGGCTGGGGGTAGACGATGTTGAGGGTCTGCCGGCCGACGCGCTCGCCGGCGAGTTGGCCGTAAAAGGTCGTGCCGTAGCTGGCGGCGCGGCTGAAATAATCCTTCGCATTGCCGGGCCCGCCGACTTCGGCAGCGCGGCCGAGCCAGTAATAGGCGCGCGACAGCGACATCGGCCCTTGGGCGAGCTCCGCGATTCGCGCAAAATGCTTGGCGGCGGTGCCGGGATCGTTGAGGCCGCGCAGCGCGTACCAGCCGGCGTGGAATTCCGCCTCGGCGGCATTGGCGGCACTTTCGGCGGCGTGCGCGGCGACTATTCTGTAGGCGGTCTTCATGTCGCCCTGGTCGACCAGCTCGCGCGACAGCACCCGGCGCTCCACCCACCAGGCGTCCGGATCGACCAGCGCGTCACGGTCGCCCGGCGCTTTCATCACCAGCGCGGCGGCGTCGGAAAATTTCTGCTGCTTGCGCAGATATTCGGCTTCGGCAAAGAGATAGCCAGCCGCCCGCTGCGCTGTCGGCACCGCCTTCAGCAGCTTGGCCGCGTTCTTGTCGCCTTTGGTGACTGCCGCCCAGGCGTCGGCCAATTGCTGGGCGCCGGCGAGACCGGCGACGCGCAGCGCCGAAGCGACCCGGTCGGCATAGAACATGCGCTCCATGCGGAAGCGATGGTCGGCGGCCGGGATCAGCGCGCCGAACTCGCGGATGACCGCCGCCTCGTCCTTGGCTTCGAGCTTTTCGGTGCGCCAGAATGGCGACAGCACCGAGCGCGCCGCCTTCGTATCGCCCAGCGCTACATAGGAGCGGGCCAGGATCACCACGCCCTCGAAGGTCAGCGGCTGGCTGCCGTCGAACGCCCGCACCACGACATGTGGCGCGGGGTTCTCGCGATAGAGCGCGCGCTCGCTGTTCTTGCGCAAGGCGATCGTGCCCGGCCAGTTCGGCAGCATCTTCGCGGCATCGGCGATGTCGCCGCTCGGCACCTGGTCGCCGCCATAAAGCGCTATCGCCCAGGCAAGGATGTGCCGGTCTAGCGATTTGGTCGGCAGCGCCTCGCGCACCTGGCGCGCGCGCTGAATGTCGTTTGCCGCCAGCGCGTCGAGACCGCTCTTCAGCACCGCAACGCTGGCGGACGGCGACGGGGACTGCGGCAGCGCATCGTTGTCCGGCGCCGTCATCGGGATCGCCGACGTGACCCGCATATCGACGCTGCCGCCGATCGCCGCGCCGGGTATCAGCGCGACGATCGCGCCGAAAAGCGCGAAAAGATGAGGCCGCCTGGCCGGCATGGATCTGGTCATTTCCTGTTCTTCGACGTTACAGCAGGCACAGTTGAACCGAAGCCTATTCGTCGGTGGTGAAGGGCCCGTAAAGAAAATCTTATTGAGGTCGTTCGAATTGCGATTGCCGGCGCAATGCTTGCCGCGCAACAATGTCGAGACTATGGTGCGCGGCTTCGCTTTCGGCTAGAAGGCGCGCACGACAAAACCCGAAAGGCCCCAAGGAGTTGGACGACATGCTGAGAGGCTCGCTGACCGCGCTCGTCACACCGTTCGAAAAGAGCGGCCGTTTCGACGAGAAAGCCTTTCGCGCGTTTATAGCCTGGCAGATCGCCGAAGGCACGACGGGCGTGGTCCCGGTCGGCACCACCGGCGAGTCGCCGACGCTGTCGCATGACGAGCACCGCCAAGTCGTCAAGGTTTGCATCGAGGTCGCCAAGGGCCGGGTTCCGGTCGTCGCCGGCGCCGGCTCCAACAATACCGAAGAGGCGGTCGGCCTGGTTCAGTATGCCGAGAAGGCGGGCGCCGACGCGGCCCTTGTCGTCACGCCCTATTACAACAGGCCGACGCAGCGCGGCCTCTATGCGCATTTCGCCGCCGTCGCCAAGGCGACCAGCCTGCCGATCATCATCTACAACATTCCACCGCGCTCGGTGGTCGACATGAGTCCGGAGACGATGGGGCAATTGGTGCACGACTTCAAGAACATCGTCGGCGTCAAGGATGCCACCGGCAAGGTCGAGCGGGTTTCAGAGCAGCGCGCCACCTGCGGCAAGGATTTCATCCAACTCTCCGGCGAAGACGCCTCGGCACTCGGCTTCAACGCGCATGGCGGTGTCGGTTGCATCTCGGTGACAGCAAATGTCGCGCCCAGGCTCTGCGCCGAATTCCAGGAGGCAACGCTTTCCGGCGACAGTGCCAAGGCGCTCGACCTGCAGGACCGTCTGTTGCCGCTGCACAAGGCGATTTTCATGGAGCCCGGCGTTTCGGGCGCGAAATATGCGCTGTCGAAGCTGGGCAAGGTCGAAAACGTGCTGCGCTCGCCGCTAATGACGGTCGATCTGTCGACCGCCGAGAAGATCGACGCAGCGATGAAGCACGCCGGCTTGATAAACTAGGGATGAGGCGCCACCTCTCCGCATCATGAATCAAGTCAGAAAAGCCGATCCCAACAACAAGACCGTTGCGGAAAACCGCAAGGCGCGGTTTTCCTATGAGGTGCTCGACACGATCGAGGCCGGTCTTGTGCTGACCGGCACCGAGGTGAAGTCGCTGCGCCAGGGCCAGGCCAACATCCAGGACAGCTACGCATCGGTCGAGGGCGGCGAGATCTGGCTGATCAATTCCTATTTGCCGGAATACCTGCAGGCCAACCGCTTTAACCACGAGCCACGCCGCCGCCGCAAGCTCCTGCTCAACAAGCGCGAGATGGCCAAGCTGGCGCAAAGCGTCGACCGCGAAGGCATGACGCTGGTGCCGCTGAAGATCTACTTCAACGACCAGGGCCGTGCCAAGCTGCTGCTCGCCGTTGGCCGCGGCAAGAAGCTGCACGACAAGCGCGAGACCGAAAAGCAGCGCGACTGGTCGCGCGAGAAGGGCCGGCTGCTGAAAGAGCGAGGGTGAGGGGCGGTCCGAAGCGGAGGAAAGCCAATGATTTGGCTTTTCGAGCGACGAACGCCCGGAGCCATAGCGGCGGGCAGGGCGGACCAATGGGGATAGGTCTCTGTTGAAAAACCGGATCGTCTTGTGGGGTGCTGCCGGTCTGCTCATGGCGGGCCTCATCCTGGCCGGCGGCTATACCTACTTTCAGACGTTTTCTCCGGATCGCGGCAAATATCCGATCAGGGGCATCGACGTTTCCCACCATCAGCGGCAGATCGACTGGCGGCGTGTTGCCGCCGACGATGTCGCCTTCGCCGTTATCAAGGCAACTGAAGGCGGCGACCATGTCGACGATGCCTTCGCGGGCAATTTGCGTGCGGCCCGCGCCGCCGGCCTTGCCGTCGGCGCCTATCACTTTTTCACCTTCTGCAGGCCGGGTGCCGATCAGGCACGCAACTTCATCTCGGTGGTGCCGCGCGATCAGCCTTTGCTGCCGCCGGTGGTAGACATCGAGTTCGGCGGCAATTGCCCGCAGCGGCCAACTCCCGAACAGCTGAGCGCCGAACTCTCAGCCTTCCTCGGCCCGGTCGAAGCAGCGTTCGGCAAGACGGCGATCCTCTATGTGACCGACGAGGCCGCCCAAGCCTATGCCGGGCAGGTAGCCGGCCGCCCGCGCTGGCTGCGTTCGCTGGCGCTGCGGCCAGGCCATGACGCCTGGATTTACTGGCAGTACCACAACCGGGGCCGCGTCGACGGCATCAGCGGCGACGTCGACCTGAATGTTCTCCAAGGCGGGCCGGCGACGCTGGCCGCGTTGTTTGCCGCAGCGCCTGAAGCGACGGCGTCGGATTGACACTATTCCTGTCCGCCCGAAAGCACCCTCCGTGGCGCGATGACGACGAAGCCTTCGCCAATTCATATCGCAGGTGGCGCTGTGCTAAGTACATTTGATGCCGGAGCGCCCTTCATCAACCAACGACAGCAACGCCCCGCCTGCATCGACGGCGGCGACCCCCGCCTGGCATTTGTCTACGCGGAGGCGGTGCGTGGCCTCCAACACCAGCAGGGCGTGGTTGAAAGTCTCAATACGCGCGCCGGCAATCTGATTTTCGCAACTGCGTTCGCGAGTTCTCTCCTTAGAGGCAGGGCGCTCCTGGATGGCGTAGGGCCTTGGGACTGGCTGGCACTGACGTTGCTTTTTCTGATCGGACTGCTGGTCGCGATTATGTTGTGGCCGTATTATAACTATACGTTCCGTTTCGATCCCAAGAAGCTGCCCCAGGACTTCGTCGACCAGCACCCTCCCGCAACCGTGGACGGGATGCAATGAGCGCTTGCTGCGCATCAAATCCGACATGGCCAGCAATTGGCGGATCATCCAACGCCTGCGCGTCGCGCTGCAGCTTGCACTGTTTCTGTGGTTGCTGGATCTCCTGGCCTGGTTGTTTGCGATCGCCCGAATCTAAGGCTCGTGCCCTGGCGGGCCTCGTCCGACTCTATGTCTTCAGAAAAGCTTCTATCTGACTGAAGACGTCGACGAACATCGCTTCCGTCAACACGCCGGTATTGGTGTTGTAGCGCGAGCAATGATAGCTGGAAAACAGCGTGATGCCATTGGCCTGCTGCTGCCCACCATGCCGGAACGGATAGGCGGCAACGCGTTGGCCGAGCGCCCGCACGGTCGACTGGTGCGCGATCGAGCCCAGCGCCAGCACAGCGCGCAGATTTGGAAACCGCGCAATCGTCGGTACCAGGAACGTCCGGCAGGTCGCTATCTCGGCGCCAACCGGCTTGTTATCCGGCGGCACGCAGCGCACCGCATTGGTAATCGCCGAACCGACAAGCTCCAGCCCGTCATCTGGTCGCGCTTTGAATTCGCCGCGCGCAAAGCCGTGCGCGATCAGCGTGTTGTAGAGCAGGTCGCCGGCAAAATCGCCGGTGAAGGGGCGCCCCGTCCGGTTCGCCCCGCGCAGGCCAGGCGCCAGGCCGACGATCAGCAAGCGCACCGCATCCTCGCCTTCCGGCGGCAAAAAGGTCGGCACTGGCGCGTTGAACCAGGACGGCTCGCGCCGCCGCCACTCGGCGATGAAGTCGTGCAGCCGCGGGCAGAGCGGGCAATCGCGATCGGGTTCGGGCGAGACGACCAGGGGCGCGGTCAAGGCAACGACCGTCAATAGTCTTCCTCGTCGACTTCGGCCGGTTCGGGCCGACGCACCGGCCGCTCCGACGGATCGCGGCCGACTTCGTTCTTGAGTGTCATCAGGTCAATGAAATGGTCGGCCTGGCGGCGCAGATCGTCGGAGATCATCGGCGGCTGCGACGCCATTGTCGAGACGATCGACACCTTGCGCCCGCGCCGCTGCAGCGCCTCGACCAGCGTACGGAAATCGCCGTCGCCTGAGAAGATGACATAATGGTCGACGACGTCGGCAAGCTCCAGCGCATCGACGGTCAGCTCGATATCCATATTGCCCTTGATCTTGCGCCGGCCGGTCGAGTCGGTGAATTCCTTGGCCGGCTTGGTCACCACCTTGAAGCCGTTATAATCGAGCCAGTCGATCAGCGGACGTATCGAGGAGTATTCCTGATCCTCGACCAGCGCGGTGTAGTAATAGGCGCGCAGCAGATAGCCGCGTTTCTGGAAGCTCGACAAAAGTTTGCGGTAGTCGATGTCAAAACCCAGCGCGCGCGAGGTGGCGTAGAGATTTGCACCGTCGATAAAGAGAGCGATTTTTTCACGAGGATCGAACATGGAAAAATGTCCTTTTTCGAAATAAGCGGTCGTCTAAATGCGTCGCGACTACCGGCCAGTCTGATACCGGTCTGATACTAGACCTGTTGGCCTTCATTGTTCGAGATAACGCCAGTTTTACGGCAATCCAAGGCGCCATGCCGCACTGCAAGCAATTGTGATCGGCGCTGTGTCGTCGCAGGCGGCCCGCGTCGGAGCTGCGCACCGCCATAAAAGCTTGTATTTTGGCGGCGTTCGGGTTATGGACCGCGCCTGTTTTCCATTAAATCCAGGCATGAAAGGGGCAACTCATGGCCCGCGTAACCGTTGAAGATTGCATCGACAAGGTCGACAACCGCTTCGAGCTGGTGCTCCTGGCCGGCCACCGCGCCCGTCAGATCAGCCAGGGCGCGCAGATCACCGTACCGCGCGACAACGACAAGAACCCGGTCGTTGCGCTCCGCGAAATCGCCGAAGAGACGCTGTCGCCGGACGACCTCAAGGAAGATCTCATCCATTCGCTGCAGAAGCATGTCGAGGTCGATGAGCCGGAAGCCGATGGCGAGGCGATTGCCGACCAGACCGGCAGCGCCGTTGCGGCCACCGATGCCGACGACGCCGAGGACAACGTCACCTTCGATCGCATGACCGAAGAAGACCTGTTGGCCGGCATCGAAGGTTTGGTGCCGCCGGAAAAAAGCGACGATTATTGATCTTAGCGACAACTGCCGACACTTTCGCGTCGGCAGTTTCGTGGCTATCTATGACATGCGCCGTACGCCAGTGCGGCGCATGATTCATTTCAGCATTGCGAGATCCCGCCCATGATGCGTCAGTATGAGCTTGTCGAGCGCGTCCAGCGCTACAAGCCTGACGTCAACGAGGCGCTGCTCAACAAGGCCTATGTCTACGCCATGCAGAAGCATGGCCACCAGAAGCGCGCTTCCGGCGATCCCTATTTCTCGCATCCGCTCGAAGTCGCCGCCATCCTCACCGAAATGCATATGGACGAGGCGACGATCGCCGTTGCCTTGCTGCATGACACGATCGAGGACACCACGGCGACCAGGGCCGAGATCGACGAATTGTTCGGCCCGGAAATGGGCAAGCTGGTCGAAGGCTTGACCAAGCTGAAGAAGCTCGACCTCGTCTCCAAAAAGGCCGAGCAGGCGGAGAACCTACGCAAGCTGTTGCTGGCGATCTCGGAAGACGTTCGCGTGCTGCTCGTCAAGCTCGCCGACCGCCTGCACAACATGCGCACGCTCGACCATGTGCCGGAAGCCAAGCGCCTGCGCATCGCCGAGGAAACGATGGATATCTATGCGCCGCTGGCCGGGCGCATGGGCATGCAAGGCATGCGCGAGGAGCTCGAGGAGATCGCCTTCCGCTTCATCAATCCGGAAGCCTACCGCGCCGTCACCGCACGGCTGGCCGAAATTTTCGAGCGCAACAAGGGCGTGCTGTCCGAAATCGAGAAGGCGCTCTCCACGCTGTTCGACAAATATTCGATCAAGGCCGAGGTCAAGAGCCGGCAGAAGAAGCCGTGGTCGGTGTTCCGCAAGATGGAAGCCAAGGCGTTGTCGTTCGAGCAGCTGTCCGACATCTTCGGCTTTCGCGTCGTCGTCGATACCGTCGAGGACTGCTACCGGGCGCTCGGCGCCATCCACACCACCTGGTCGATGGTGCCCGGCCGCTTCAAGGACTACATCTCCACGCCGAAGCAGAACGACTACCGCTCGATCCACACCACCATCGTCGGCCCGTCGCGCCAGCGCGTCGAATTGCAGATCCGCACCTACCAGATGAACAAGATCGCCGAATACGGCGTCGCCGCTCATTCGATCTATAAGGATACCGGCGGCAAGATGAATGGTGCCGCCCATGCGATCTCGAAGGAAACCAATGCCTATGCCTGGCTGCGGCGCACCATCGAGCAGCTTGCCGAAGGCGACAACCCCGAGGACTTCCTCGAAAACACCAAGCTGGAACTGTTCCAGGACCAGGTGTTCTGCTTTACGCCGAAGGGCATGCTGATCGCGCTGCCGCGCGGCGCCACGCCGATCGACTTTGCCTATGCCGTCCACACCGATGTCGGCGACACTTGCGTCGGCGCCAAGGTCAATGGCCGCATCATGCCGCTGATGACGGAGCTGAAGAACGGCGACGAGGTTGAGATCATCCGCTCGAAGGCGCAGGTGCCGCCTGCGGCATGGGAATCGGTGGTGGTTACCGGCAAGGCGCGGTCGGCCATCCGCCGCGCCACCAAGAACGCTATTCGGAAGCAATATTCAGGTCTCGGTATCCGCATTCTGGAGCGCGCCTTCGAACGGTCCGGCAAGACCTTCACCAAGGAAAGCCTGAAGCCGGTGCTGCACCGCCTCGCGCGCAAGGACATCGAGGATGTGCTGGCCGCGGTCGGCCGAGGCGAAGTTGCCTCCACCGATGTCATGAAGGCGGTGTTTCCCGACTACAAGGACGAGCGCGTCACGCTGGTCGCGCCCAAGCAGCGCGAGGAGGGCTGGTCGAAGATCCGCAATGCCGCCGGCATGCTGTTCCAGATTCCGGGCCGCGCCGCGCGCAAGGATAAAAACCAGCCGCGCGACGATGCGGTGCCGATCCGCGGTGTGCGCGGCGATTTGCCGGTGCGCTTCGCGCCGGAAGGGGCAGTGCCAGGCGATCGCATCGTCGGCATCGTGCAGCCGGGAACCGGTATCACCATCTATCCGATCCAGTCGCCGGCGTTGCAGGCCTTTGACGACCAGCCCGAGCGCTGGATCGACGTGCGCTGGGATATTGACGAGCGCACCAAGGAGCGGTTCCCGGCGCGCGTCTCGGTCACCGCCATCAACGCGCCGGGTTCGCTAGCCGACATTGCGCAAGTCGTCGCATCCAACGATGCCAACATCCACACTTTGTCGATGGTGCGCACCGCGCCCGATTTCACCGAAATGCTGATCGATCTCGAAGTGTGGGACCTCAAGCACTTGAACAGGCTGCTGTCGCAGCTAAAGGACAATTCGAGCGTCAGCGACGCGCGACGCGTCAACGGCTAGACCACCAACTTTGTTGGAAGAGGCAGAAGATGAACACCGACGAAGTGCTGGGCATTTTCCGCGAGGCCGGCGCCGTTCTTGAAGGGCATTTCATCCTGACGTCCGGCCTGCGCAGCCCGGTCTTCCTGCAGAAGGCGCGCGTTTTCATGCATGCCGACAAGACCGAGCGCTTGTGCAAGGCGCTCGCCGAAAAGATCCGCACTGGCGTGCCCGGCAGGATCGACTACGTCGTCGGCCCGGCGATCGGCGGGCTGATCCCGGCCTATGAGACCTCGCGCCATCTTGGTGTGCCGGCGATCTGGGTCGAGCGGGAAGGGGGCGAATTCAGGCTGCGCCGCTTCGAGATCGCCAAGGGATCGCGCGTCGTCATTGTCGAGGACATCGTCACCACCGGCCTGTCGATCCGCGAGACCATCGACTGTCTGCGCGCACTTGGCGCCGATGTCGTTGCCGCTGCGTGCATCATTGACCGCTCGGCCGGCAAGACCGATGTCGGCGTGCCGCTGATCGCGCTCGCCGAATACGAGGTTCCGGCCTATCCGGCCGACAGGCTGCCGCCCGAGCTTGCCGCCCTACCGGCGATCAAGCCGGGCAGCCGCAATATCTAATGCATGTCGCCCAAAGCTTATCCTCGGGCTTGAACCGAGCATGTGCAGCGGTTTTGGGACAAAGAAATGCATAAAACAAGTCAAGAGGCGCTGCCGTGATTGCTGGTATCGACCATTTCGTGCTGACGGTTCGCTCCGTTGAAGACACCTGCGCCTTCTATCAGCGCGTGCTTGGCTTCAAGCGCCTCGACGAGCCGGACCGGCCGACGGCGCTGCTGTTTGGAACGCAAAAGATCAATGTGCATGAGGTCGGGCACACCTTCGAGCCGAAGGCCAAGGCGCCGACCCCGGGCTCCGGAGATTTCTGCTTGATTGCCGCCCGTCCGCTCGCCGAGATATGTGCCAACCTCGCCGCCAATGGCGTGGTGATAGAGGTCGGCCCGGTCGAGCGTGCCGGCGCTCGTGGCGCGATGATGTCCGTCTATTTTCGTGACCCGGACGGCAATCTCGTCGAGGTCAGCGAATATCGACCCTAAGTGGCCCTCCTTAAATTCGCCGCGATCATGCCCTGTTCAGAACGGCGATACCCAAGGCTGGCGCGACCGGCCACCGAGCGGATGCCCTCGGCCTCGTTGTTCTTCGGCCAGCGCATCGCTATATCAAAGTCGTAGTTGCTTTTCGGCGACCGCAGAGCGCAGCATGGGGCTGTCGCGCCCGGCTGGAGAAGCCGGCGTGAAGCTATTGACGGAACTAGGAACAGGAACAGAGTGCTTTTTCGACGGCGCAAGCCTGATGGTTTCTTAGAGCGGGTGCGTACTTATTTGTGGCCGCGCCGCTCGTTCTCGCGCTCGCTGCGGTATTTTTCCAAGCGCATCCTGCGGCTTAGAGCCACGCCGCATGCCGTGGCCGCCGGTGTTGCGGCGGGCGTATTCGCGTCGTTTTTCCCGCTTGGCTTCCACTTCATCATTGCCGCCATCCTGTGCTGGCTGATCGCCGGCAATCTGGTTGCCGCAGCACTCGGCACGGTCTTCGGCAACCCCCTTACCTTTCCGCTGCTATGGGCCGCCTCCTGGGAGGTCGGCAAGCTGATCCTGCATGAACACCTGCCGGCACACGGACCGCCTGCCCATCTCGGCGACATGCTGCACAATCTTTCCTTTGCGCAATTGTGGGGACCGGTGCTGAAGCCGATGACGGTTGGCGCAATACCGCTCGGCCTGGTTTTCGGGCTGCTGTTTTACGGCATCACCCGCTGGGGCATGGTCACTTTCCAGGAGCAGCGCCGCAAGCGTCTGGCCGAAAGAGCGGCAAAGGCTGGAAAAACCGGGCCGGAAGTTCCCGCCGAATGATTATCGGTATCGGCAGCGATCTCATCGACATCAGACGCATCGAGAAGTCGTTGGAACGTCACGGTCAGCGCTTCATCCAACGCATCTACACCGAGATCGAACAGGCGCGCTCCGAAAACCGCGCGGCGCGTGCGGCCTCCTACGCCAAGCGTTTCGCCGCCAAGGAGGCCTGCGCCAAGGCGTTGGGCACCGGTCTTGCACAGGGTGTGTTCTGGCGTGACATGGGGGTCGTCAACCTGGCCAGCGGCAAGCCGACCATGGCGCTCACCAACGGGGCGGCAGCGCGGCTGGACGAAATCCTGCCTGAAAGGCACCGAGCCGTGATCCACCTCACCATAACCGATGATTTTCCGCTCGCTCAAGCCTTTGTGATCATTGAAGCGTTGCCGGTCGAAGAAGCGCCACATTGATTGCATCTGACCACCGGCATGACGTTGCCCAGCGCGCGCCGAGACTCTATACCATCCAACGCACAATCGAGGACGACATGAGCGTGGCTGAAAAAACCCAGAAGAAATCCGGTGGACTTGGCGAAACCGTCAGCGTCATCGTCCAGGCCCTGCTGCTTGCGTTGGTCATCCGCACGCTCCTGTTCCAGCCGTTCTCGATCCCGTCCGGGTCGATGCGGCCGACTTTGCTCGAAGGCGACTATCTCTTCGTCACCAAGTGGTCCTACGGCTTCTCCCGCTATTCGCTGCCGTTCGGGCCGAACATCTTTTCGGGCCGCATCTGGGGCTCCGAGCCGAAGCGCGGCGACGTGGTGGTGTTCAAGTTTCCGCCGGATCCTTCTGTCGATTATATCAAGCGCGTCGTCGGCCTGCCGGGCGACAAGATCCAGGTCAAGGATGGCCAGCTCTTCATCAACGACGTGGGCGTGCCGCGCGTCAAAGTCGGGCAGATCGACAACCGCGACATCACCGAGGAGAACGGGCCGGTCGATGTCTATCGCGAGACGCTGCCGAACGGCGTCAGCTACGACACGCTCGACCTGACGCAGGCTTCGATCGGCGACAATACCAAAGAGTTCAAGGTGCCGCCCGGTCACTATTTCATGATGGGCGACAATCGCGACAACTCGTCGGACAGCCGCTTCACCGTCGGCTTCGTGCCGGACGAGAATTTGGTCGGCCGCGCCAACCTCATTTTCTTCTCGATCGGCGGCAGCGCCAGCCCGCTCGAAATCTGGAAATGGCCGTCGCAGATGCGCGCCTCGCGCCTGTTCCATTTCGTCAATTAGGACCATGGCGGCGACGAAACGGCTGACCGCCGATGCGCTCGCCGAGGCGCTCAAGGAGCGCACCGGCCACAGTTTTGGCGACCACCAGCGCCTGCAGCGGGCGCTGACCCATGCCAGCGCTCGCGGCAGTCATGCCGGCGTCGACTACGAACGTTTCGAATTCCTGGGCGACCGCGTTCTCGGCCTTGTCGTTGCCGATATGCTGCTGGCGGCATTTCCCGACGCTGCCGAGGGTGAGCTGTCGCTCAGACTGAACGCCCTGGTCAACGCCGAGGCCCTGGCGGAAATCGCCGATGAGATCGGCCTGCCGGAACTCATTCGCGCCGGTTCGGACGTACGCGGCCTCGATGGGCGCAAGCGCGTCAATCTGCGCGCCGATGCATTGGAATCGCTGATCGCCGTGCTCTATCTCGACGGCGGGTTGGAAGCGGCCCGTGCCTTTATCCACAAATACTGGCAGCCGCGCTCGCAAGCCATTGACGCCGCCCGTCGCGATGCGAAAACCGAACTCCAGGAATGGGCGCATCAGGCGGCAAGCGCAGTGCCGGTTTACATAATCGACAGCCGCGAGGGACCGGACCACGATCCGCTGTTCACCGTCAGTGTGAAGGTCGGCGCCTATCCGCCGGCGACCGGTAGCGGGCGCTCCAAGCGCGAAGCGGAGCAGGCTGCAGCCGCGGCACTTCTGCAGCGGGAAGGCGTCTGGCTCGATCAAGGGAGTGCCGCATGACCGCCACCGAATCTCCGGCAACAGAAGCGCCCGTTACCCGCTCCGGCTTCGTCGCGCTGATCGGCGCGCCTAATGCGGGGAAATCGACGCTGGTCAACCAATTGGTCGGCGCCAAGGTGTCGATCGTGACACACAAGGTGCAGACCACGCGCGCCATCGTGCGCGGCATTGCCACCCACAACAACGCGCAAATCGTTTTCGTCGACACGCCGGGCATATTCAAGCCGAAGCGCCGGCTGGACACCGCGATGGTGACCACAGCCTGGGGCGGTGCCAAGGACGCCGATATCGTGCTGCTCTTGATCGATGCCGAGCGCGGCATCCGGGGCGATGCCGATGCCATCCTCGAGCGGCTGAAGGATGTCCGGCAGCCGATGGTGTTGATCCTCAACAAGGTCGATCGGGTCAAGCACGAGACGTTGCTTGCATTGTCGGCGGCAGCCAACGAAAGGGTGCCGTTCAAGCGCACCTTCATGGTTTCGGCGCTGACCGGGTCCGGCTGCAAGGACCTGCTCGACTATCTCGCCGAGACCCTGCCGGCCGGACCCTGGTACTACCCTGAAGACCAGATCTCCGACCTTCCGATGCGCCAGCTCGCAGCCGAGATCACCCGCGAAAAGCTCTATCTCAGGCTGCATCAGGAACTGCCTTATTCCTCCCACATCGAGACAGAGAAATGGGAAGAGAAGAAGGACGGGTCGGTGCGCATCGACCAGACAATCTATGTCGAGCGCGACAGCCAGAAGAAGATCGTGCTCGGCCATAAGGGCGAGACGATCCGCGCCATCGGCCAGGCCGCGCGTATGGAGATCGCAGGCATCCTCGAGCAGAAGGTGCACCTCTTCCTGTTCGTCAAGGTGCGCGAGAACTGGGGCGACGATCCCGAGCGCTACCGCGAGATGGGGCTCGAATTTCCGCACTGAGCTATCCAAAGATTTGGCCGATCGGTCGAGCTGTCTGTTGGTCGTCTCAGGATTCTGAGCGGTCCCCAAGTGCCAACGACACGCCGTTGGCAAGATGCTCGGCGTCGGACGCGTTTTCGAACGGGATGCCCGTTCTTGTATAGTCGAGCGGTGAGAAATCGGAGCCGTCGGCGTTGATCAGCGCAGCCTGGCGCCTTGCCGCTTGCATGTCGCCGAACTGAGCGTAACAGGCGGCAAGCCGGGTGCGGATCCACGGCGTCGGTCGCGTCGCCAGCTCCAGCGCCTCGGCAGCCGTGCGGTATTCGCCCAGCATGTATAGCGCGAGCGCGCGATCGTACTGATACCAATGAGGATGCAGCGGGTTGATGCGGATGGCGCGCGCCAGCCAGGCGAGCGCGTCGAGCGGCCGGCCACGCATCGTCAACAGATGCCCCATCTGCTCGATACAGTCTGCGTCACCCGGATTGAGCTCGAGCGCGATGCGTAAATGATGCTCGGCCGCCTCGTGGTCGCGCATATTGAGCCGCACCAGCGACTGGATGCGGTGTGCCGTTGCCTGGTCCGGCGACAATGCGATGCCCCGGTCGGCCAGGTCGCGGGCCTTCGTCAGCACCGCGTCGCTGCTCGGTCCGAATTCGCTGTTAAGCACATGCGACAGCGCCAGATAGGTGTAGGCAAGGCCATGGGCCGGGTCCCTGACGATCGCAGCCTCGAAAAACGCCGCCGCTTCTTTCAGTTCGCTTTGCGCCGGATCGCGCAGCAAGGCGACGCCGCGCAGCACCAGTTCATGGGCGGCGAGGCTGGCTACCGGCTGCCGCGAGGCACGTTGCAGGCCGGCATTGTTCACCCGAACCACCAGCCGGCCGACGATCTTTTCGACGATCTCCTGCTGGATCGCGGACAGCCCGGCGTAATCGGCCTGGTAGCGATCGCCCCAGAGCTGGGAAGCGCTGGCTGCGTCAACGAGATTGACCGCACAGACGATGCTGTCTGCCTGCCGCCGCACCGAGCCCTCGACGACATAGTCGGCGCCGATGCACGAACGCACCACAGGCCATTCGCCAGGCGAATAGGAGGCAAACGAGAAGCTCGAGTTGCGCGCCAGCACCGTCAACGTGCCGAAGCGGGCGAGGCCATTGATAATGTCTTCGGCAATACCATCGACGATCGCTTCGTCGGCCGGATCGGCGCCGTCATTGCGGAATCTGAGCACCGCCACGATCGGCTGGGCGCCGGGTTCGGGCACCGGCTCAGGGATCAGCATGTAGCCGCGCTTCGATACGGTCCGTATCGTTTCCTCGCCGAGCACCTTGCGGATCTCGCGAATCGACTGCGTCAGCGAATCCTCGGTGACGAAAACACCCGGCCAGACCGCATCCATCAATTCCGACTTCGGCACCACACGGCCGATATGGCGGGCGAGATGCGTCAGCAATGCGTAGGCTTTCGGCCGCAGGAAGGCCGGCTGTTCGGCCCGGCCAAGCGTACCTTTGCCCAGATCGAGCGTGAAACCGCCAAACTGAAAAACCTGGTCAGTGGCCGAACCCGCCATCGAAACGGCCGCTCCCTGAAGCCGTGCCTGTATTGGCCTACGGCTGGAGGGCTAGGTCAAGGTCTGTCGCCGCCGAAAGCGGCGCTTTGGATTTGGACGCCGCAAATTAGACGGCGCCAGCAAGGGCGGGCTGCGTTGCCGGCCTGCGGACGAAGCTCTCGGTGCCGTAGACGGCAACGATCGCGATCGCAGCCATCGCCCAGATCGCAACATCGATCCATTGCTGCTGCACATGGTCGGCGTCGATGAACGCCTTGCCCAGGAAGCGCACGCTGTTCTGATGGGTGACATGCATCAGAATGGCGAGAAGCACACTGCCGGTGTTCTGATAGAGCCAGGTGAACACCACTGCCGCCAGCACGACGTTGATCGTGCCATAGAGGCTGAGATCGCCGACCAGGCCGAGCGGAAAATGCCAGATCGCCCAGATCGCGCCGAGGATCAGGCTTCCGGCCAGCGCCGAATGCTTGGCCAACAGACGCGGTGTCGCAAAGCCGCGCCATCCCGGCTCTTCGCCAAGCGGGCCGCTGAAGACCGCATAGAGCGCGATGATCGGCAGTATCTCAGTGACGGCTGGAATGTTGCCCCAGGCCGGCGTCGCCGAGCCGAACAGCGGATTGACCAGGATCGAGGCAAGCTGCGTGCCCAATGGCAGGCTGAATGCCACCAGATACCAGAGCGGAGATACCCGCCACTTCACCATGGAAGCGAGAATGGCCTTGACCGAAGCCCAGCCTCCGGAAAGAGCGGCGATGACGAATCCGGACACCATCGGGCCGAAGGTAAACCAGGGAATGCTATCGCCATTCGACAGGTAGAATGGGATGAAGGCAAACCAGGTCAGGGCAAGCGTCAACGAAAAGAAGGCAGCCAACTGATGCTGCCGCACCAGGCGCAGGAAAGAAGTCATGTCGGGCCTCTCACGGGCAGATGACAATGAGAGGTCGCCGGGCTGCCCAATCGGTCGACTTACATCTTGAACAGCCGGCCGAAACATTCCGGGAGGCTATGCGCCGACCACCTCGGTCGACCCGTTTCTTATTGGCAGCCGCGCTACCCGAAATCCTGAGCGGGTTCTGAGAAATTTCCGATATTTCATGCAGAACCGGCCAGTCAGACCGGTTGGAACGCCTGCCGACACGGCGGTCGTCCAGCGTTCCCGTTCGTCGTCTCTCCGTCATACACCCTGCCTATAGGCTGTGCGAAGACCCGCTTCCGAGCAAACCGGGACCGGCAGGCAAACAGCCAGATCAGGACATGACCGGGACTTGGAATCGCATCGACCCCATCCGTCAGACCGAGTTTGCAAATGCCGTCGCCGTTGAGATCGAGCGCGTGCTGGCGCGGCAAGGCAAGGTCGCGAACAGCGATGCGATCGTAGCAGCAGGTAAGGTCGCCGCCGCCGTTGCCGCCGCCGTCGCCCTGCTTGCGCCGAACGACATCAGGGCGATCGACACCATGCAGGAGACATTGCCCGCCATCGCGTCGCAGTTCGTGCGGATATTGGCTGCCGAAGCTGCGGAACGCAGTGCCCGGACGCGTCTGTCGAGCGCGCACGGAGGCCAAAGGACGGACGTCCAGCCGCCTGGAAGCGGCGACCTCGACGCGATGCGGGTCGAGGACTGGGCCGGTCGGGTCGCCGGGTCGACGTTCCTGCAGCAAAATCTCGACATATCGCGCTCGACCCTGCATCGCTGGCAGCGGAGCGGCACGGTCGTTGCGTTGCGCACCGGTGGCCGCAAACATGTGTTTCCGCTGGCGCAGTTCGTCGACAGCAGGCCGGCTCCGGGTATCAAGGAAGTGTTGTCCGCGATGCCCAACCCACGGCATGCCTGGGCGTGGCTGATCGACCCCGCGCCCGGCCTCGCCGGACGTACTCCCATTGAAATGCTCAAGCAGGATCTGGTGGCGGAAGTCGTTCTTGCCGCACAGAACGCAGCGATGGCGAAGTTGTCTTGATCTCGCTTCCAAATGTTAGAAGTCTATTAAAAGAACACTTAAAAGGAATGTCTGTCGAACTCCGATCGGTTTGCCGGCTAAATGGCATAAGTATATTTTCGTACAATTTATGACAATGTCTCGTTTGTGCCGAGGCAAACGTGAAGAAAATATGAAGTGATATTTGTGCAACATGGATTTCTTCTGTTATGCAAACATTGATTATTTTTATAAATCGTCATTGAGACTGGAATGCGGATGAGTATGTTCGCCGCCTGAAGAGGGGGTGCGGTGCGCGCCTTTTTCGACGTGGGTGAGGCGTTCAGCCGTTCAACCGCGGATACAAAGCCATCTTAACTTTGACTGGAGAGGTCAGAAAATGAATATCAAGAGCCTTCTTCTCGGCTCAGCCGCGGCATTCGTCGCGGTCTCCGGCGCGCGCGCCGCCGACGCTGTTGTGGTCGCCGAGCCGGAACCGGCAGAATACGTCAAGATTTGCGACGTCTACGGCGCCGGCTACTTCTATATCCCGGGCACCGAGACCTGCCTGCGCATCGGCGGCTATGTCCGTTACGATATCGGCGGGGGTGATGTCGGCTCGTTCGACGGTGCGGTCACCGGCGACCATGATGATGGCAGCGCGAATGACACCTACCGCAAGAACGCCCGCTTCACGCTTAAGACCTGGACCGGCCAGGAAACCGAGCTCGGCACCTTGAAGACCTACACCGAGACCCGCTTCAACTTCGGTAATGAAAACGACTACATCTTCGCCAACGAAGCCCATAACAGGAGCCTGTCGCTAAAATTCGCCTGGATCCAACTCGGTGGTCTGCGCGTCGGTAAGGACGAATCGGCCTTCGACACGTTCATCGGCTATGCCGGTAGCGTCATCCAGGATACGCTGGTTCCGTATGGTGCCTTCGACACGAATGTCGTCCAGTACTATTTCGACGCCGGCACTGGCTTCTCGGCCGTGGTCTCGCTCGAAGAAGGCTCTGGCGTTGTTGGTACGATCGACAGCTACGTTCCGCATGTCGTCGGGGGCGTGAAATACACGCAGGGTTGGGGCGCCATCACCGGCGTCGTCGCTTATGACAGCAACTATGAAGAAGTGGCCGGCAAGGTTCGCCTGGACGTCAAGCCCATGGACAACCTGTCTCTGTTCATCATGGGCGGCTACGGCACCGACGACAACCTCACGGATGACGCCGGCAACGCGATCGACGCCCACGGTCGTGGCTTCTACAAGCAGTGGAGCGGCAACTGGGCGGTCTGGGGGGGTGGCACCTACACTATCAACGAGAAGATCTCGTTCAACACCCAGCTCTCCTATGACGAAGGCAAGAACTTCGGCGTTGCAGCGAACATCGCCTATGAAATCGTCAAGGGTCTCAAGATCACAGCCGAAGTCGACTACTTGCATCTTGGTGAAGATTCCGTCACGAATTTCACCAAAGCCGACAAGGAAAACAGCGTCGGCGGCATTCTCCGCTTCCAGCGCTCGTTCTAATCGAAGCCAGTATCTCCGAACGGCCCGTAGCGATACGCTACGGGCCGTTTTGGTTTGCGGCGGATAAGTCGCTCATCTTGATTTCGCCATCCAACCGGTGACAAGCTCTCGTCATGGAATGGCGCGACGAGGGAATCATTCTGGGCACCCGCAAGCATGGCGAAACCAGCGCCATTCTCGAGGTGATGACGCGCGTGCATGGCCGCCATCTCGGCCTCGTGCGCGGCGGCCGTTCGCGCAAACAGCAGCCGGTCTTGCAGCCCGGCAATCGCGTCGACCTGTTGTGGCGGGCGCGGCTCGACGAGCATCTCGGCACCTTCCAGGTCGAGGCGATCGAGATGAACGCCGCCCGGTTGATGGACAGCGCCGTTGCCGTCTACGGCCTGCAGACGATGGCCGCACATCTGCGTCTTCTGCCCGAGCGTGACGCCCATGGCGGCCTTTACGAGACGCTTGCGGTGATGATCGCTCATCTCGACGATGCCGATGCCGCCGGCGAGTTGGTGGCCCGCTTCGAGCTGCTGGTCCTCGACGAACTCGGTTTTGGCCTCGATCTCAGCCAGTGTGCGGCGACCGGCACCAGGCAGGACCTTGCCTATGTCTCGCCGAAATCCGGCCGCGCCGTGTCGCGCGCGGCGGGCGCGCCGTGGCGCGACAAGATGCTGGCGCTGCCTGCCTTCCTGCAGCGCGGCTCCGGGTTGCGCGCCGATCCGGCGGCGATCGAGGACGCCTTCCGGCTGACCGGCTTCTTTTTGACCCGCCATGTCTACGAACCGCGCGGCATCGAGCCTCCCGGCGCCCGCGCCGGGTTTCTCGCCGCCTTGCGCAAGTATCATTCACCCGGCCATGAATCCGGCAAGGCGAGCGCCGCAGAAACCGCCGGGGAGACCACCAGATGAGCGACGTTGAACCTTGTCCCGGCAACGTTTCGCCGCTCGGCCTTGGCACAAGGGCGGCACGCTGGCGGTTTCGGAAGCGGCGCTGAAGGATGTCAACGGCAAGCTGCTGGCTTTGGGCGCTGAAACATGCTCGATCTTTCCGGCGGCCAATCTGGTGGCACGTTGAATGGACCGGCCGTTTGGCCGCCGCATTTGAATGTCACTGAACATTGAATGTCAGTGACAACTGGCCTGGTTTGGGGGAACCGCCATGTTTGAAAGCCTGATTGGCCTCGTCGCCATCATCGCGCTGTTCGTCATCATTTCACGCCAGCAGAGCCGTATCGGCCTGATCGAGCGCGAGCTTGGCGCCTTGCGCAGCCTTGTGCTTTCGGGCACGCCTGCGCTGCCGCCGCAAGCCAAGGAACCGGCTGCAAACGACAGCAAACCGGCGGATGCCGCAATACCGCTTGCGGCCGCAGCCGACCTGGCATCGCCAGGGACCGCAGCGGTGGCATCAGCCACAGAGGCCGAGGCCGATACCGCGGCGCCATCCGCGCCGGAGTCGGCGCAACCGGCGGCCGCGGCGAAGCCAACTCGCCAGTCCGACGTCGAAACGGCTCTCGGTACTCGCTGGGCGGTCTGGGTCGGCGGCATCGCGCTGGCGCTGGGCGGCCTGTTCCTGATCCGCTACACCATCGAGGCCGGCATTTTCGGGCCACGCGTGCGGCTCGCCATGGCGGCGGCACTCGGGCTGGTGCTGGTCGCCGGCGGCGAGTTCATCCGGCGCACCGGCTTCAGGGTGCCGGTGCAAGGTGCCGCCGGTGCCTATATCCCGGCAATCCTGACGGCGGCCGGCGCTTTCATCCTGTTCGGTACCGTCTACGCCGCGTACAGCATTTACGGCTTCATCGGCCCGACGCTCGCTTTCACGCTGCTCAGCGCCATCGGGGTGGCGACGATCGCGGCAAGCCTGGTCCACGGTCAGGCGCTGGCCGGCGTCGGCCTGCTCGGTGCCATGGTGACGCCGCTGCTGGTCGCCTCGCAGGCGCCCAATCCGTGGGCGCTGTTCGGCTATCTGGCGATCGTGCTCGTCGCCACCGGCGTCATCGCCCGTATCCGCGACTGGAGCCTTTTGATGGCCGCTGCCTTCGTCGCCACCGGCATCTGGACCATCTTCTACATGACCGAAGCGCCGGGGACGAACCTTTCCGTCATCCTTTTTATCGACGGGGTGACACTGGCCGTGCTCGCCTTCGTCTGGCTTGGCCGCCGCGACGAAGCGGTCGCCGGCAGCGGCTTCGATTGGCCGTCGATCGCGCCGGGCTTCTTCGTCGGGCTTTCGGCGCTGGCCCTGTTCGTCGATCCGGCCTTCGCCGCCATCCGCGGTGCATTGCCGGGTGCCGCCCTTGTCGCAGCCCTGGTGGCGGTGGCGCGATATCGGCCGCGGGCGCTGGCACTGCTGCACGCCGCCGGGCTGGCGACGGTACTGGTCTATCTCGGCATCATTCCGCCGACCACGATCGCTTCCGATTTTTCGGGCGGCGCTCTTGGCGTCGACGGCATGCCGGTTGTGGCGTCCGATGCCTTGATGCTCAGGGTCGGCATCGTTCTCGGCCTGGTCTTCATCGGCCTCGGCTTTTGGGCAGCGCGCCGTTTTGCGGCCCATGGCTGGCTGCGCGCCGCCACAGGGGCGGCCTGGAGCGCTGTCGCGCCACTGGTCATCCTGCTGGCGCTCTGGTCTACCTTCGGCAATCTCGACCGTGACCTTGCTTATGCGGCGGTCGCGGCCGTTTTGGTCGGCGTCTTCGTCGCCGGCGGCGAATGGATAGCGCGCGGCGAAGCGCCGCCGCTGACCGGCGGCGCTGCTGTCTCCTTCGCGCTCGGCGGCGCGGCGATTGCCGGCCTGCTGATGCTGCACATGGCCTTTGGTTCCGGCTGGACAACCATCCTGCTCGGAGCAGCCGCCGCCGTGCCGGCGCTGGCGACGCGCTGGCGTAGCTATCCGGTGCTTGGCTGGATTTCCGTTGGTGCGGTGATTGCAGTGCTTGGTCGCGCTGCCTTCGACCCGACCATCGTCGGTGCCGAGTTCCTGTCGAAGACGCCGGTGTTCAACTGGCTGCTGCTTGGATATGGCGTGCCGGCGCTCGCTTTCGGTTTTGCCGCCTGGCAGCTTGCCCGAACCACCAATGGCCGACCGCGCCTCGCGATGGAGGCCGGCGCCGCGCTGTTTTGCCTGCTCACCGTCGCCATGCTGGTGCGCCATGCCATGCATGGCGGCGTCATCGATACGGCTGCTGCGACGCTTGCCGAACAGGCGATCTACACGCTGATCGCCATCGGTGCCGGTGCCATCCTGGTCGCTATCGACATGCGCTCGCCAAGTCAGGTGCTGCGTTACGGCTCGATTGCAGCGGGCGCGGTCTCGGTCGCCTTCATCGTCCTCCAGCATTTTCTGGCGCTGAACCCGTTGCTGACGGATGAATCGACGGGCAGCATTCCGGTGTTCAACCTTCTGTTCCTCGCCTATCTCTTGCCGGCGGTCGCGGCAGGCGCACTGGCACTCTATTCCCGTGACAAGCGGCCGCAATGGTATGCGGCGATGTTGGCGGTGGTGGCGGCGGTGCTCGCTTTTGCCTATGCCACGCTGTCGGTCAGGCGCCTGTTCAAGGGTGAGTTCATCGGACTGTGGAGCGGTCTCGGCCAGCTTGAGACCTATACTTATTCGGCGCTGTGGCTGGTCATCGGCGTGGTGCTGCTCGCCGCCGGTGTCTGGCTGAAGTCCCAGGTGCTGCGCATAGCGTCGGCGGCGCTGATCTCGATCGCCGTGCTCAAAGTCTTCATCTTCGACATGTCGGAACTGGAAGGCGTGTTGCGGGCGCTGTCCTTCATCGGCCTCGGGGCGGTGCTCATCGGCATCGGCCTGTTCTATCAGCGGCTGCTGACAAGGGCGGCGAGAGAGGTAAATTAGGTCGTCCACTGCAAGAAGGTCCAGCCTGGAGGACAGCGCGTTGCTCATAAACGACATAGCTACGATCGGCATCATCACGGCAGGCCCTGGGGGACCAATCGAAGGCTTCAAGGAGGGGCTGAGAGAACTGGGATTTGCCGAAGGCCGGAACATTCGGTTTGAGCAGCGATCGGCCAATGGTGATTTGGGCAGGCTTCCCACCCTGGCGACGGAACTGGTTAGGCTGAACGTCGACCTTATCGCCGTGATCGGGGCGGTAACCGCGCGTGCGGTCCAAAAGGCGACAACGGAGCTCCCCGTCGTTTATTCTGTCGTCGTCGATCCGGTCAGTGATGGCCTCGCCGCAAGCCTGGAGAAGCCCGGCGGCAACATGACAGGAGTAACCAGCTTCGATCCAAACCAGGCGCGGACGCATGTCGAGTTGTTGCGAGCCGTCTTACCAGCGCTCTCCCGCATCGCGATCTTGAGCGATAAGGGGGTGTCCGATTGCCTGTCAGCCTCCAATGCTGGGGCAATACAAAAAATTTGGGCTGAACCCGCAGGTTCTCCGCATTATAGGGCCTCAGCCCGATCTTGACGGCGCTTTTGCAGCGATGGATCGCGAACTGGTCGAAGCGCTCATCGTCCTCGAGGAGCCGATTATTGCAGCACTCCGCGCAAGAATCGCGGAGCTTGCCCTTGCGCGTCGCTTGCCAACCATCTTCGCGCGGGAGCAGATCGATGCGGGAGGTCTGTTCTGCTACGGCACCAGCTTGCGAAGCGCAACATATCACATGGCCCTGTGCGCGAAGAAGATTCTTGATGGCAAGAGCCCCCGCGACATACCAATTCAGACTTTGTCCCAGCACGAATTGGTGGTGAACTTGCAGACCGCGAGAAAGCTCGGTCTAACGGTGCCTTCAAATATAGTAAATAGAGCGGTGCGTGTGATTGAATAGTACTGCGGCCGCTGACCCGCAGCAAGGGAGACATAGGATCAAATGGCACTCTATATACATATACGAGGCCCTGAAGTGGATGCTTCAGCGACTATGTTGCAGCGCCAGACGGACGCTCCAAGCAAAACGGAGGCGGTGCGGACCGCGCTTGTGCACGAACTCGAACGCAGTCGCACCAATGTGTCGCTTCGCGACCGGATTGCCAGGCTGCAAGCCGAGGCGATGAGGATCGGCCTGCCTAATCCTGACTTCGATATGAAGAAATTCACAGACGAGATGTGGGAAGACTGACGTTTGTCGACACGCCGCTATTCGTCACCACGCATTTCTTTCAACTTTCGGATGCAACCCGGGAATAAACCTGCCACCGGCAGCGTTATTCAGTTGCTTGGGTGACCGGGGCGGCCGACCGCTTCGCGCTGGCCGCTTGCGCCGCGCTGCAAAGGCGCGTTCAATCACCACGGACAGGGGCTCCAGAACCAGCGGTCATGGACGAAAAGAAGGCAGCAATCCTGGGTGAAATACCGCGTCTGCGCCGCTATGCACGCTCGCTGTTGCGCGACCGCGATTCCGCCGACGATCTCGTCCAGGATTGTCTCGAGCGGGCGCTTGTGCGGCTCGACAATTGGCAGACAGGAGAAAGCCCCAGGAGGTGGCTGTTTACGATCATGCACCATTTGTTCATCGACCAGATGCGCAAGGTGAACCGACGCGGCGAGGCGGCGATGCTGCCGCTCGAGACAAGCGAGGCGCAGGCAGCACCCGCCGAGCAGGTCGAGAGCATCGCCTCGCGCGAGATCGTCGACGCGCTGCAGGCGATCAGCCCTGACCGGCGCGCGGCACTTGTGATGGTCGCCATCGAAGGGTTTTCCTATGCCGAAGCCGCCAACATCCTTGGAGTGCCCGCTGGCACTTTGATGTCGCGCATCGCGCGCGGGCGTGACGAACTGCGAGCGCTGCTGGATGATACCGCGCGCCGCCGCTCGATAAGGATCGTTGAGAAATGAGCCGGCGCGATTTCTCCGAACGCGACATCCACATGGCTCTCGATGGCGAGTTGCCGGGCGACGAGCGGACGGCCTATGAGGCATGGCTCGAGGCCAATGCCGAGATGAAGGCCAAGAGCGCACGCTACGCCGCCGACCGGGAAGCGTTGCGCGCAGCCTTTAATGGCGTGCTGGACGAACCCGTGCCGGTGCGGTTGAGCAAGGTGGTGCTTGGCGAGGCGCCGGTGGTCAGAGTATCGCCGTCGCGCTCGCGTTGGTGGCTTGCGGCCGCCGCTGCCGCCATCCTGGCGATTGGCGGTGCTGGCGGCTACCTTGCTGGCATCGGCCGCCTCGGCCTGGAAAATACCGCCGAGGACCAGCTTGCCGAAGAGGCGATCGCCGCCCACGTCATCTATGCCGCCGAAACGCGGCATGCGGTGGAAGTGCCGGCAAGCGACAAGGATCATTTGCAGAGCTGGTTGTCGAACCAGGTGGGTCTGAAGCTCGTCGCGCCGGATCTGGCCGCGCAAGGATTCCAACTGGTCGGTGGCCGGCTGCTGCCCGCCGGTCAGGGCAAGGCCGCGATGCTGCTTTACGAGGACGTCAAGGGCGAGCGCATATCGCTCTTCGTCACCGCCGAATCGGCAGCCAAGGCCAGGGGCACCTATGGGGAGGACGATGGTCCTGAGGCCGTCTATTGGCTGGACAAGGGTTATGGCTGCGCCGTCGTCGGCTCGCTGCCGCGCGAGCAACTGGCCGCAGTGGCCAAGAGCGCCTATGGCCAGCTTTTGGCGGGCTTGCAAAGCTGAGCAGGCTCTCGCTCTTCCGGAGCCGCGCCGTTGCCTAAACACGGAGGTCGTTCAAAGCCTTTGCGCGACCTGCCTGCCGTCAAAACTGTCACAATTCGGCCCTAATCGAGGTGCGATAGCGCTTGCTGAATGCTGGCACTTCGGCTGGTGTGACCGATGTTTAGACTAGGGCCGTTTCCACAACCCAATCGAGGTTTTCTGAGCCCGCATGCCTGCCGAGATTCGCAAGGCCCGCGCGTCCGACGTCGATGACCTCGCCGCCATCGAAAAAGCCGTTTTCTCGAGCGATCGCATTTCTCGCCGCTCCTTTCGCCAACTGATCGAACGCGACACCGCCGAACTGCTGGTTGGCGAAAGCGATGGCCGCGTCGCCGGCTATGCAGTCGTGCTGTTTCGCAAGGGCAGCGGCGTCGCGAGGCTTTATTCGATCGCCGTTGGTCCATTTTTCGGCGGCCGTGGCCTTGGCCGGCTGCTGCTGGAAGAGGCCGAGGCCGCCGCTTTCGAGCACGGCCGCATGATGCTTCGTTTGGAAGTCCGCGAAGACAACCCGCGCGCGATCCAGATCTACGAGCAGAGCGGCTACCGCAAGATCGGCCGCGAACCGGACTATTACGAGGATGGCGCCACGGCGCTGCGCTATGAAAAGACCTTGCGCGGCGACATTCCGGTCGCCACCGAAGTGCCGTTTTATCAGCAAACTTGCGAATTCACTTGCGGACCATGCTGCCTGATGATGGCGATGGCTTACTTCGGCCCCGGATTCGTGCCGGATCCGGTGATGGAAATCAGGCTGTGGCGTGAGGCGACGACCGTTTTCATGATGTCGGGGCCGGGCGGCTGCGAACCGTTCGGGCTTGCCGTCGCCGGCTATGAGAGCGGGCTTGCTGCTGAGATCTATGTCTCCTTCTACGGCGCGCTGTTCCTGCAGTCGGTGCGCAGCGAGGACAAGCGCCGCGTCATGGAGCTGGCGCAGGTCGACTTTCGCCGCCGCGCGGAACTTTACAGCATCCCGGTGAATTACCGTTCATTCGGGCTTGACGACATTCGCACCGCGATCGCAGAGGGAAAACTGGTGCTGGTCCTGATCAGCGGCTTCCTGATGTTCGGCAAGAAGGTTCCGCACTGGGTATTGGCCATCGGTGACGACGGCGATCATATCCTGATCCACGACCCCTGGGTCGAGGGCGAGCGGCAGGAGACGATCCTCGATGCTGCCAACATTCCCGTGCCTTACGGCATCTTCATGAACATGGCGCAATTCGGCCGCGACGGATTGCGCGCCGCCATCACTCTCGGAAAGCGCGATAGCCAATGACCTGGGTCATCCTTACCGGCCGGCAGAACGATCTCGACCAAGTGGCGACGCCGCACAAGATCATCACCAATCGCGACTACCTTGCCCATCCGGCACTGTTTCGCGGTCAGCGGCCGAAGGTCATCAACCTGTCGAACAATTACGGCTACCAGAGCCGCGGCTATTACGCGTCGCTGCTGGCTGGTTCGCGCGGCCATAAGGTCATCCCGACGGTCGAAACGATGATCGACCTGTCGGAGCGCAAGCTCTATGAGCACGCGTTGCCGGAACTCGAACTCGCACTCAACAAGTGCCGCAAGGATCTGGGTGGCGCTTTTCCCCAGAAGGTCTGCATCTTCTTCGGCATCGGACCATCCAGGATCTGGGACCGCTTCGCAAAACTTCTGTTCGACTGGTTCCGTGCCCCTGCGCTCGAGGTCCACATCAGGGACAGCGCCGAATGGGCCTCGATCCGCAAGATCGGCTTCCATCCCCTGGCCAGGATGACCGAGGACGAGGAAACGCACTTTCTCCAGTGCCTGGAGACCTACACCAACCGCGAGTGGCGCGACACCAAGGGCCGCACGCCGGCGCGCTACACTTTCGCCACGCTGGTCGATCCGCACGAGGAACTGCCACCGTCGGAGATTTCGTCGCTGCGCCACTGGGCCAAGATCGCTGAAAAGATGGGCGTCGAAATCGAGCCGATCACCAAGCGGGATCTGGCCAAGCTCGCCAACTACGACGCGCTGTTCATCCGCGAGACCACCTCGATCTCCAACCACACCTACCGCTTTGCCCGCCGCGCCCAGCAGGAAGGCATGCCGGTCATCGACGATCCGCTGTCGATGATCCGCTGCACCAACAAGGTCTATCTCAACGAGCTGATGACCTACAACAAGGTACCGGTGCCGCCGACGGTGATGATTGCCGGCACCGCGGACCTGGAAGTTGCGGCACAGACGCTGGGCTTCCCGCTGGTGCTGAAGATCCCGGACTCCTCATTTTCGCGCGGCGTCAAGAAATGCGGCACCTTCGACGAGCTGAAGACGCTCGCAACCGAATGGCTGGAGGATTCCGACCTCCTGATCGCGCAAAAATTCATTCCGACGGAATATGACTGGCGCGTCGGCGTCCTCGGCGGCCAGCCCTTGTTTGCTGTCCATTATCTGATGGCCAAGAAACATTGGCAGATCGTCAATCACAAGGCCAACGGCAAGCCCGACCAGGGCGGCATCAAGACCTTCACCCTGAAGGAAGCGCCGGCCCATGTCGTCGAGACGGCGGTGAGTGCGGCGCGTTGCATCGGCGACGGCCTCTACGGCGTCGACCTCAAGGAAACTAGGGACGGCGTCTTCGTCATCGAGGTCAACGACAACCCCAACCTCGACCACGGCTGGGAAGACTCTGGCGAAAAGGACGAGGTCTGGGTGCGGCTGACGCAGTGGTTCCTGGAGCGGCTGGACAGGCCGGGGCGATGATATACGATTGTGGGGGAAAAGATGCTGTTCTTCGTGATCGAGGATTTTCGCGGCTGCGACCGCAAGGAGATCTACCGCCGTTTCCGCGACCAGGGCCGCCTGAAGCCGGACGCGCTTCTCGTGCACCACAGCTGGATCGCAGCGGATATGAGCCGCTGCTTCCTGCTGGTGGAGGCCGATGACATCACGCTCCTGCAGCGGTGGGTCATCGAATGGGCGGATCTGGTCGAATTCGAGATTGTTCCTGTGGCGACGAACAAGGATATGGTTGAGGCATTGAACGGGCACCTCTGACCCGGCAAGGAACCTCCTGGTTCGCCACACCTGAATTCCGCCTTCTCTATCAAGGAATTAACACGCGAATCGAGCGTCATCTCAAGCAGATCTAAGCCGGTTGCCCGCGCTTCCGCGAGACTGTCGCACTTAGCCGGACTGCCGGATCGTCGCGCTCGACTTCAGCAGCCGATTGATGTCCGACGCCTTTGACGGCACGCCGATCAAATAGCCCTGGGCCTCGACACAACCCTCTTTTTGCAGGAATTCAAGCTGCGCTTCGGTCTCGACACCTTCGGCGGTGACGGTGATGCCCAGCTGTGCGCCAAGCCCGATGATGGTGCGCACGATCGCCGCGGTATCGCGACTGTCGATGTCACGGGTGAACGAGCGATCGATCTTGATCTTGTCGACGGGAAAGCGCCTGAGGTAGCCCAGCGAGGAATAGCCGGTGCCGAAATCGTCCAGCGCGATGCGGACGCCCAGATCGCGTAGCTGCCTGAGTGTCTTGAGCACCAGATCGCTCTCGTCCATCAGCACCGTTTCGGTGATTTCCAGTTCAAGTCGGTTGGCCGGCACGCCCGAGAACGCCAGTGCCGAAATGACGCTGCGGGCAAAGGTACCGCTTTTGATCTGCACGGCGGAGACATTGACTGCGATGCGCCAAGCCGCCCAGCCTGCCGCGGCCGTGCAGGCTTTTCGCAGCGCCCATTCTCCGAGCGGCACGATCAGCCCGGTCTCCTCGGCGGCCGGAATGAAGTCGTCCGGCCGCACCAGGCCGCGCACCGGCGATCGCCAGCGCATCAAGGCTTCGGCACCGACGATTTCGCCGGAGGCGATGTTCATGATCGGCTGGAAATCCAGCTCGAATTCGCGGCGCGACAGCGCTGCCCTGAGATCGATTTCGAGCGCCCGGCGTGCCCGCACCCTCGCGTCCATGGCCGGTTCGAAGAAGCGGTAGAGGTTGCGCCCTTCGCTCTTTGCCCGATAGAGCGCCATATCGGCATTTTTCAGCAAAGTCTCGGCGTCCTTGCCGTCATTCGGAAACAGCGCGATGCCGAGACTGATGCCGACACGCATGTCGTGTCTCTTGTCGCGAAACGGCTTTCCGATGATCTCGACTATGCGTTTGGCCAGCTTTTCCGCGTCGCCCGGGCTTTTGAGATTGAACAGGATTATGACGAATTCGTCGCCGCCGAAGCGGGAGACAACGTCCGTTTCATTGCGCAAGCACCGTTGCAGCCGTTCGGCCACGCATTTCAGCAGCCAGTCGCCGGCGGGGTGACCCCAAGTATCATTGACTGCCTTGAAGTGATCGAGGTCGAGCGAGAATATCGCCAGCGATCCGTCTCTCGTCTCGCTCAGGGCTTGGTCGAGCCGTTCGCGAAGCATCGAGCGATTGGGCAGGTTGGTCAGTGTGTCGTGGTGCGCAAGATGGGTCATGCGCTCTTCCACACGCCTGCGCTCGGTGACATCGTCGAACGTCGCGACCCAGCCGCCGCCGCTCATCGGCCGGCGCGCAACCAGCAGCGTCCTGCCGTCGGCGAGATGACGATGCGTTACGTGTGTTTTCCCCGCCCGCAGGCAGGCTTCGATTTGCGAGATTTCGCTGTCGGGGTCGAGCTTTGTATAAATGCCCAGTTCCAGCAGCCGCTTGAACGCATCACGGTGGCTCATGCCAAGCGGGAAGTCGGCGGGCCTGACATGATAAAGTTCCAGGAAACGTTCGTTGCGCACGATCAGCTTGCCGTCCGCATCGTACATCAAAAGGCCTTGCGACATGTTGGCAAGTGCTGCGTCGAAACGGCGGTGCTGCTCTTTCAACTCCTGCTCGGCGCGCCGTTGCTCGGTGATGTCCTCGTAGATCGAGACCCAGCCACCTGACGCCAGCGGCCGGTGCGAAATGTTGACGATGCGCCCGTCTGCAAGCGTTTCCTCATAGGTGGAAGGTTTTGCCTGGTCGATATAGGGCTTGCGGATGGCATAGAGTTGCTCGGCGCTTTGCGAGGCGATGCCGATATCCACGCTGTGCTGGAGGATGTCGAAAAACCGGATGCCGGGCCGCACCACTTCGGCGTCGAGGCGAAAGATGCTGATGTAGTTCCTGTTGCAGATGATCATCCGCTCATCGGCATCGAACATGCACAGGCCATGCGACATGTTCTCGATCGCTGCCGAAAAACGCTCGTTCTGTTCGCGTAGCTCGTCTTCGATCCGTCGCGGCAGACCAACGCCTTTGGCCCTCCGTCGGCGGACGGATGAACCAGCCTTGATACCGGCAACGGGCATGAGGCAAGCCTATGGACCATGGTTAACCACGGCACTGTTGTCCCTGCCGGTTAATTTACCGTTTTCAGCCGGCTGGAACGGCAGTCTGGCGTCGCGACTTTTCGATTGCCGCAAACCGTTTGAGAAAGGCATTCTGCGCCCAGGTCACCGAGCGCGGCGTGACATCGAAGCGCTCGGCGTTGAAACCGCGAGGCCTGCCGAAGAACTCGGTCGCCTCTGCCGTCGAAAAACCCGCAAGCAGCGTTGCTTCGAAATAAGCGGCGATCTGATCCGCTCGCTTGATTTCCTTGCGCAGCCCCGCGTCGAGTTCGGCCGGCAGTGAAAAGCGCAGATGGATGGCGCGCTGCAGTCTGATCTCGCAATCCCTGTAGCTGCCGCCCATCACGGATTTGAACGGCGAAATCATATCGCCGATGACGTATTCCGGCGCGTCATGCAGCAGCGCCGCCAACCGCGCGTCAGCGTCGGCATCCGGCATCAGTTCGCCGACAAGCGTTTCGACCAGCAGCGAATGCTGGGCGACCGAAAAGGCGTGATCGCCTCTGGTCTGGCCGTTCCAGCGTGCGACGCGGGCAAGGCCATGGGCAATATCGGAGATCTCGATGTCGAGCGGCGAAGGATCGAGCAGGTCGAGCCGGCGGCCGGACAGCATACGTTGCCAGGCACGCGGCGGCGCCCCGGCGCGGTCGGCCGCCATCAGGCGTCCTCCGCGCCAACGGCTTCCTGCGGAAAGCTGAACTTCGCCCAGGACGGGATGGCGAGCGACACGGCGACGTCGTCAGCCAGGATCGGCAGGCCGGCGTCGAGCGCTGCCTTGACCCGGTCGATGCGGGCAATGGCAAGGCCTGTCGTGCCGGCGGTAGAGCCAAGCGTGCCGACTGGTCGCCCCGCCACGGCCAGCTCTGCGCGCGAAGTGGGCAGGGGGCGTTCGGCCGAGACGATCAACACTCGGCGCCTGGCAGTGCCGCGATGCTGCATGCGCGAGACGACCTCCTGGCCGACGTAGCAGCCTTTCTTGAAGCCGACGCCGCCGATCTCGTCGAGCAGCACATCATGCGGAAACGCGTCGCCGAGCTGATAGTCGCTGCCGCTTTCGGCAATGCCATTGGCGATGCGAAAGGCTTGCCATGCGGCAAGGTCGCCGCCGTCTGGCGCGCCACCATAGAAGCGCGTGACGATAGCATCGACAAACCGCGCATCGGCAAACGGCGCCGATTCAAATTGCGAGGCCGTTGAATCGCTTTCCCATACGACGGTCACAACCGACTGATCTGCCTTGGCAATTTCGACTTTGGCGCGCAACTTGTAGAGCGTCAGCCGGCGCATGAAGTCATCGATGGTCTCAGCACGGCATTCGAGCAGGAAAATATTTTCGCCAGCGCGCGAGATCAGGAAGTCGAAAAGGATCTTGCCTTGCGGCGCCAGCAAGGCGCCGGGCTTTGCTTCGCCGCGGCCGAGCGCGTCGAGGTCGGTGGTCAGGATGTTCTGCAAAAAGTGCTCGGCATCCGGTCCGGACACGGAAACGAGTGCGCGATCTCTGAGCGAGGCAAAGGGCATGGTGGGAAAACGAGCCTGATCTTGCAAAACTATCGGTCATTACGTAAGCCGCTGGCACTTCCCCCGCAAGAGACCGGATCCGCATGGCCCCCCTATACGATCTCATCCTGACAGGCGGCACCGTGGTCAATCACGACGGCGAGGGTTTTCGCGACGTCGGTATCAATGGTGGGCGCATCGCTGCCATCGGCGACCTCCGCCAGGCATCGGCGGGCGAGACGATCGACTGCCACGGGCTGCATATCCTGCCGGGCGTCGTCGACAGTCAGGTGCATTTCCGCGAGCCGGGACTGGAGCACAAGGAAGATTTGGAGACGGGCTCCCGGGCAGCGGTGCTTGGCGGCGTCACCGCCGTCTTCGAGATGCCGAACACCAATCCGCTGACCACCAGCGAGGCAACCCTTGTCGACAAGGTGCGGCGTGCCACCGGCCGCATGCATTGCGACTTTGCCTTCTGGGTCGGCGGGACCCGCGACAATGCAAAAGACGTTGGCAATCTCGAGCGGCTGCCGGGTGCGGCCGGCATAAAAGTGTTCATGGGCTCGTCCACCGGCGACCTGCTGGTCGAGGACGACGAAGGCGTTGCCTCGATCCTGAGGAACACACGCCGCCGCGCCGCCTTTCACTCCGAGGACGAGTTCCGGCTGCGCGAGCGGCTTGGCGAGCGCATCGCGGGCGATCCGTCCTCACATCCGGTGTGGCGCGACGAGATCGCTGCATTGCGCTGCACAGAGCGCCTTGTGCGCATCGCGCGCCAGGTTCGCGCCCGGATCCACGTGCTGCACATCTCGACCGCCGAGGAGATAGGCTTCCTCGAACAGCACAAGGATGTCGCGACCTGCGAGGCGACGCCGCATCATTTGACGCTGAGCGCCGATGACTATGCGCAGCTCGGTACGTTGATCCAGATGAACCCGCCGGTGCGCGCCACGCGTCATCGCGAGGGGATCTGGCAGGGCATTGCGCAAGGCGTTGTCGATGTCCTCGGCTCAGACCATGCGCCGCACACGCTGGCCGAGAAGGCAAAACCTTATCCGGCGTCGCCGTCCGGCATGACCGGGGTGCAGACTTTGGTGCCGATCATGCTGGACCATGTCAACGCCGGCCGGCTGACGCTGCAGCGCTTTGTCGACCTGACCAGCCACGGCCCGCAGCGTATTTTCGGCATCGCCAGGAAAGGCCGTATTGCCGCCGGCTACGATGCCGATCTGACCATCGTCGATCTGAAGCGCCGAGAGACCATCGCCAACGCCCAGCAAGGCTCCAAGGCCGGCTGGACGCCTTATGACGGCAGGCAGGTGACCGGCTGGCCGGTCGGCACCATCGTTCGGGGCCGGCGCGTGATGTGGGAAGGCGAGATCGTCGCGCCGAGCCAGGGCAGGGCGGTGGAGTTTTGCGAGGCGTTGGCGGGCTAAGCTCCCTGCCTCATAAGGGCCAGGCTAAACCACTCAATCCCCAGCAACGAAGAACGTCCATTGTCCGGTCGGCGTGATGCCGACTCGGTAGAAGATGTACGCACCGAACTGCTTCATATCGTCATAGTCGCTGGCGGTGACGATCTTGAACAGCTCGACCCGCTGCCTGGTATCGAGTTTGTCCAGCGGCAGGGCGAAGAAATAGGGCCAGACATAGAGATCCTGCGGCGTGCCGGCGTCGACATGGACATAACCGGCACTGAGCACCTCTTCCAGGATGGCGAGGATCTCCTGGCCTTCCGTATCGCCCGAAAGGCCCTTCAGGAAGGCGATCGGGTCGCCCTCGATGTCACCCAGCGACAATTGGGTCATCATGTCTCCCGTGCCGATCAGCGGCCGAAGCTTTTCGATGTCGCCGCTTTTGCACGCCTCGACGATCAGATCGTGCATGCGCCTGACCGGTTCCGGCAACTTGGCCAGGTCGTAGACGACTTCGGGCACAGGCGCGTCCGGATCGACATGCGGATTGGCCATCCCGCCATCGTCCGTTGGCCCTTTCGGTTCGGTTTGCTCTGGCTCCTCGGACGGAGTCGGCTGGCGGGCTGGAGGTGGTACCGTGCCGAGTGGGCCGGGCATCGGGACGGTACTTCCAGACGGCGACATGTCGCCGTCCGGCGGCGGCGTGACCGGCGAGGGCAGGTCTTCGCGTTTGATCTCGCTGAGGGCGTGAGCGGGACTGCTCGCAAGAAACAGTGCAAGGGGAATTGTGGCGCAGGAAGCAGTAAGCCAAATGCCGAGGACCAGGCCGCGTGGCTTGCCTGATATCGAAAAATTCACCGCCTGCTACTCCCTGGTTCCAGCCCATCCATGTGCCCGGACATGATGTCCGGCGGCGCGCCGTCGTCAAAGAACCGGGATCAGTGCCGCAGTCTTTCGGGCTCGAAGGCCCCGGCAATCACCTTTTCACGCATGCGATCGAGCAGGGCAAGCGCCGAGGTCTCGCCATTGGCGCGCAGCATTTCGCCGAATGCCGTTTCGAGGGCTGCCTCGGCGATGATTTCCGGCTCGATCCCCGCCGACAATCCTTCTGCCCAGGCTTCGCTGTGGCTTTCCACGGCAGTCAGGCGCTTTTCTTCCCTGACCAGCGCGTCGATGTCGTTGACGCCATGTTCCATTGCGATGTCCACCCTTTCAAGCGGTGATCCGTTGGACAGGGATCAAGCTTGAGTTGTCCCTTTTACACGCAGGCGCAAGTAAGTATCTGTAAATGCGACATTTTTTTGGTCGTTGTCTACAAATTCCGTCGCGTCCAGCAAACTTGCATCCGATCCGTTTCAAACTTAGCCGATTAGGTCGGCCAAGGGGACGGAAACCTTCAGTTTGAGTTAATTTCACATCTGCGCGCTAACGTTTCGTTAACATAGTTGCAAAAGTGCAACATTAGGTTTGCACCAAGACCTCAGTCGAGGCAAGCGGAGAAGTGTCGAACGCGTCCGCCGCGACGGCGCCGACCATTGATGCGGCTTTTCCGGAAAGCGGCTGCCGTCGTCAGTTTCCGTAGCGCGAAGCGATGTCGCGAGACAGCGTCTCGCCTTCCTTCATGTAGCGGCTGATGGCTTCCGTCGCCGAGGCCGTGCATTGCGTATAAGTGCCGCCGAACGACCGGTAGCCGCGGTTGAAGCTGGCGATGAAGCGGGCGCGCCGCTCCGGGTTCGGATTTTCCGATGCGATCAGTTTTTCCATCTCGGCTCGCCACCGATCGCCCTTCTCGCCACACAGATTACGCAGGAAATGCAGCGAGCCGAGCACTTCCGCCAGCCGCATCAGCCCGGGCTCGAACGGTGCTTCGGCGGCAATCGCCGGGCGCGCACCGACAACCACACTGACGGCGAGGCATGCGGCGAGAAACGAAGACGTGCGGCTCATGAGGCTTTGTGCTGGAACAATTTGTCGCCTGCAAGGCGATTCTCTGGCTCACGTCTCGCCGTCTTTTTTGGGACCGAGTAGATCGTCGGCAATTTCAAGCACTGCATCGGCGAGCGGCATCGCCATCATTTCGGCCAGCGTATAGAAAGCCGCGGTTTCGGCGTCGTCGCTGGCAACCGCCTCGCCGCCGGCATAATCGGCCCCAAACACCGTCAGCCAGTAGTCGACCGGATGTCCGTCTCCGCTGCCGTCGATGTGGATTTCCCGTAGCGGCCGGTAGCTGCGCGCCTGCAATCCGGTCTCTTCCAGCAATTCGCGCCGTGCTGCCTGTTCCAGCGTCTCGCCGGCTTCGACCTTGCCGCCGGGAAAGGCATAGAGGCCTTGCGAGGGCGGCCTGGCCCGCTTGACCAGCAGCACCGTGTTCTCGCGCACGACGCAGGCCGAGACTGCCGGAATGATCTTGCGTGCTTCCATGACTCCGGATCGCTCGATTGGCACAGCCCGTTGTGGACCGACCGTCGGCGAACAGCTTTAGCGGTTGCGAAAGGCAGGTTCCATGGCCACTTTCATACGCCACCAATCGAAAGCTGAATTCATGTGCGGACGCTTTGCTTTGACAGCCACTCCGGACCAGACCGCCGCCTTTCTCGGCCTGGCGGAACTTGAGGAGTTTCCGGCCCGCTACAATATCGCGCCGACGCAGCCGGTGCTGATGGCGCTCGCCGGATTGACGCAGGCGCCGGGCTCGAACCTGCCCGACCGCCGCTCGATTCTGGTGCGCTGGGGCCTGATCCCTGCTTGGGTGAAGGATACGCGTAACTTCCCGCTGCTGTTCAACGCGCGTTCCGAGGGGGCTTCGGAAAAGGCGTCGTTTCGCGCTGCCATGCGCCATCGCCGCGCCCTGGTGCCGGCTTCGGGATTCTACGAATGGCACCAAACCGGTGGCAGAAGAGGGCAGCCCTATTGGGTGCGGCCAAGACAGGGCGGGCTTGTCGCCTTCGCCGGGCTGATTGAGACCTATGCCGAGCCGGGCGGTTCGGAAATGGACACCGGCGCCATTCTGACCGCCCACGCCAATGCCGATACTGCCCATATCCACGACCGCATGCCGGTAGTGATCCATCCCGAGGATTTCGCACGCTGGCTGGATTGCCGCACGCTCGAGCCGCGCGACGTGGCCGATCTGCTGAGACCTGCCCAGCCCGATTTCTTCGAAGCGATCCCGGTTTCCGACCTCGTCAATAAGGTCGCCAATACCGGGTCGGAGATTCAGGAGAAGGGCGTCATCGAGCCTGAGCCCGAGAAGGTCAAGCGCCAGAAGTCCGGCGCGAACGACAGTCAGATGAGTTTATTTTAGCAAAAGCTACTGTTACTGGTTCGCCGTGAGCGCCTCAATCTTCACCCGACCGCATTCTCAGGCAGCGCGCGGCGAGACGATCTTCTGTGCCGGCTTCTTCTTCTTCGCGGTGTGCAGAAGAGCGGCGACGATTGCTGCCGGGCCGATCGCTCGGTAATAGCTGGCGAGCGCCGGTTGCTTGGCACGGCTGGGTTCCTGCTTGGGCATTCTTCTCTTCCCTAGTAACGTCTTCGTGTCTGCGTTTGCTGGCCGAATCCGACCAAATCGTGACGCTTGCTGATCTAGCCGGCGAATGTTTCATGACAGTGCCGACATGTTTAATAAAATGTTTCAGTGCCGCATTTCCTGTGATCCAACGATATTTTTGGCGAAGGTAGCGACTTGACGGCAACACCGGGCAAGGCGATAAAGCCGGCCATGAAAACGCCTTTCGCCATTTGTGGCATTTGCATTATCGGCTAGCCTCGCGCTGGTCCTGGACGTTTTCGCCTCATCTCCTCCAAGATTGGACAAACGCCCCGGCCAGCAGGCTGGAGCCCGATTTGCGCCTCGGCGTAACTGGCTTCATCCAGAGCACGATCCCAAAGATCATGCTCAACCAAAGTAACGCACCGGGAACGCACGTATGTCTGACGCATCGAAGAGCCTGCGCCTCTACAACACGCTAACGCGGAGCAAGGAGGATTTCTTCCCGATCGATCCGCGCAACGTGCGCATGTATGTCTGCGGCCCGACGGTCTATGACTTCGCCCATATCGGCAATGCGCGGCCGGTGATCGTCTTCGACGTGCTGTTCCGTTTGCTACGCCATCTCTACGGGCAAGCGCACGTCACTTACGTCCGCAACATTACGGACGTCGACGACAAGATCAACGCTCGCGCGCTGCGCGATTTCGGCGGCGAAATTGCATCGGGCAAGCTGTCGCTGAACGAAGCGATCAGGCGGGTCACCGAAAAGACCGCCGGTCAGTTCCACAAGGACGTTGCGGCGCTCGGTTGCCTGGAACCGACGGTCGAGCCGCGCGCCACCGAGTTCGTCGAGCCCAGGCCCGACGGCAAAGTCGACATGATCTTCTTGATTCAACGCTTGATCGAACGCGGCCATGCCTATGTCGCGGCTGGAGAAGTCTTGTTCGACACCGCTTCCATGCCGGATTATGGGCAGTTGTCGAAGCGCAATCTCGATGAGCAGCAGGCCGGCGCCCGCGTCGCCGTCGATGCGCACAAGAAGAACCCACAGGATTTCGTGCTGTGGAAATTGTCGTCGCCCGAGGAGCCGGGCTGGGACAGCCCGTGGGGCAGGGGTCGGCCGGGCTGGCACATCGAGTGCTCGGCGATGTCGGCCGCCTATCTCGGCGAGGTGTTCGACATCCATGGCGGTGGTCTCGACCTGATCTTTCCGCACCACGAGAACGAGATCGCGCAATCGCGTTGCGCCCACGGCACCGAAACGATGGCCAAGATTTGGATGCACAACGGTTTCCTGCAGGTCGAAGGTCAGAAGATGTCCAAGAGCCTGGGCAATTTCTATTCGATCACAGAATTGCTGGAGACGGATACCTTTGGCGGCCGCAAATGGCCGGGCGAGGTGCTCAGGCTGGCGATGCTGATGACGCATTATCGCGAGCCGATCGACTTTTCCGTGCGCAAGCTGGAAGAGGCGGAAAGGCTGCTTACGAAACTCTACCGTCGATTTGATGAAATCTGGCCCGTGAACCCAATCACACCGGAACCTCGAATATTGGAGCATCTGCTCGACGATTTGCAGACATACGATGCGTTCCGCACCGCTTCTTCATCTGCGTACGGGGCTGGGGATGATGCGGGCCGAGTCTTGGCTGGTCTAAAACTTCTGGGTCTTATGCAGCACACCCCAGATGAATTCTTACGTGGCGTCCCAGCTGTGACTGAGACGAAGGCCGTCGCCCACGCAAGCATTCAGGAGGAGGACGACACCCTCGACGCATACGGCTCTGTTGGTCCCACCAAGGATCGTATCAGAGCGCGTATAGACGAAAGACTCGGTCTTATTCGCGAAAAGAACTGGGCCGAGGCCGACCGCATCCGCGAGGAGCTTCTGGCGCAAGGCGTGCAATTGAAGGACGGAAAGGACCCGGTCACCGGCGCCCGCATCACCACCTGGGAGGTAAAGCGGTGAGGGTGGAGGTCGAAATGTGTGCAAGGCTGGCGAAGGCTTTTGTGATGGCCGATCTCCCCCCTTGCGGGGGAGATGTCCGGCAGGACAGAGGGGGGTGGGAAGGATCGCCGACTTTCGACGTAACCCATTCGCACCCCGGAACCTGCTTGAGGGCGTGGCTGCCATCGGTTGACAGGCCGGAGGGACAGTACCCCCCTCTGTCCTGCCGGACATCTCCCCCGCAAGGGGGGAGATTGGCTGTCGTCGATGATTTCGCCAATCGCGAAGGCGAGGGTGCTTGATGGGTCACGACCTCGTTCCATCGCGTCGG
>NZ_JAMYMW010000012.1:0-219295 GCF_040318745.1 Mesorhizobium sp. M1027
AAGCGCGGTAAAGCTGCCGGGGGTGACGTCGTGAGACGGTTCACCATCACAGGCCGCGTTCTGTCGCGCCCCCCTCTGTCCTGCCGGACATCTCCCCCTCCAGGGGGGAGATTGGCTGTCGTCTCGGCTTTCGCCAATCTCCAGCGTTGCAGGACTGAGCGAGGCGCCGAAGCTGCCAATCTCCCCACTAGAGGGGGAGATGTCCGGCAGGACAGAGGGGGGCGCTGTCCCGCCAACCTCAGCCCGGCAACACCGAAACTTTCAAATCCAGAAACAAAAAACCCGCCTCAAAGGCGGGTCGTCGGGCCGAATCAGCACCATACCGAATTTACTAGCATAGCTGCCGGCACAAAGCAAGAACAAAATGCGTTGCGAGCGATAAAAACCGAAGTCGGTGTTCAAGGACGATTGCAAAGTCGCGCTCCTTCGCGCGGAGACTTCCGATGACCTCACCCTCCTGGCTCACCGTCACCCAAGGCACAGCACCCCTGCTGGTTTCGATCCCGCATACCGGCATCGATCTCGCCGGCCTCGACAGCCGGCTGGTCTCGCCCTGGCTCGGCCGCCGTGACGCCGACTGGTGGATCGACAAGCTTTATGACTTCGCCGAGAGCCTCGGCGCGACGGTCGTGCATACGGCGATTTCGCGCACCGTTATCGACGTCAACCGCGATCCGTCCGGCGTTTCGCTCTATCCCGGCCAGACGACGACCGGGCTCTGCCCGACAGAGACCTTTGACGGCGATCAGCTCTACCTCAAGGGCGGAGAGCCGGAACCGTCTGAGATCGACGAACGCCGCGAGAAGTTCTTCGTACCCTATCATGCGGCTCTGCAGGCCGAGATCGACAGGCTGCGCGCTTTGCACGGAAAAATCGTCGTCTATGACTGCCATTCGATCCGCTCGGTGCTGCCGCGCCTTTTCGAAGGCAAATTGCCGGTCTTCAATCTCGGCACCAATGACGGCAAGAGCGCCGATCCGACGCTGCAAGCGACAGTTGGCCAGATCCTCGCCGAAACCGGCAAGAGCTACGTCGTCAACGGCCGCTTCAAGGGCGGCTGGATCACGCGCCATTTCGGCCAGCCGCAAGCCGGCGTCCACGCGCTGCAGATGGAACTCTCCAACCGCGGCTATATGCGCGAGCCCGAAGGCAAGGGCGAACCGGCTAACTGGCCGGTGCCTTACGAGGCCGAATTCGCGGCGCCGACCCGCGTCACGCTGAAGAAGATCCTGGAAACCGCGATCGCCTGGGCCGAACGCTGACGCGCGGTGCACCTCACTCGAAAGGGACAATCATGACCGATCCTCGCCACAACATCCGTGAAGTGCGCAGCCCGCGCGGCAGCGAGCTCAACGCCCGCACCTGGCTGACGGAAGCGCCGTTGCGCATGCTGATGAACAATCTCGACCCAGACGTCGCCGAAAACCCCAACGAACTGGTCGTCTATGGCGGCATCGGCCGGGCGGCGCGCACCTGGAACGATTTCGACCGCATCGTTGCCTCGCTGAAGACGCTTGGCGACGACGAGACGTTGTTGGTGCAATCGGGCAAGCCGGTCGGCGTGTTCCGCACTCATCCTGACGCCCCGCGTGTGCTGATCGCCAACTCGAATCTCGTGCCGCACTGGGCGACATGGGAGAAATTCAACGAGCTCGATAGAAAGGGCCTGATGATGTACGGCCAGATGACGGCCGGCTCGTGGATCTACATCGGCACGCAAGGCATCGTGCAGGGCACCTACGAGACCTTCGTCGAGGCCGGCCGCCAGCATTATGGCGGCAATCTCAGGGGCAAATGGATCCTGACCGGCGGCCTCGGCGGCATGGGCGGTGCCCAGCCGCTCGCCGCGGTGATGGCCGGCGCCTGCTGCCTGGCCGTCGAATGCGATCCCGATCGCATCGATTTCCGGCTGCGCACCCGCTATGTCGATGAGCGCGCCGACACGCTCGACGAGGCTCTGGAAAAGATCGAGCGCTGGACCAAAGCCGGTGAGGCGAAATCGGTTGGCCTGGTCGGCAACGCCGCCGACATCCTGCCGGAACTGGTGCGGCGCGGCGTGCGCCCCGACATCGTCACCGACCAGACCTCGGCGCATGACCCGCTCAACGGCTATCTGCCCAAGGTCTGGTCGCTGGCCGAGTGGCGCGAGAAACGCACCTCCGACCCGAAGGCCGTCGAAAAAGCTGCCCGCGCGTCGATGCGCGAGCATGTCGAGGCGATGGTGGCGTTCTGGAACGCCGGCGTGCCGACGCTCGACTACGGCAACAACATCCGCCAGGTGGCGAAGGAGGAGGGGTTCGAGAATGCTTTTGCCTTCCCGGGTTTCGTGCCGGCTTACATCCGTCCGCTGTTTTGCCGCGGCATCGGCCCGTTCCGCTGGGCAGCGCTTTCCGGCGATCCCGAGGATATCTACAAGACCGACGCCAAGGTGCGCGAGCTGACCCCCGGCAACACCCATCTGCACAACTGGCTCGACATGGCGCGTGAGCGCATCGCCTTCCAGGGCCTGCCGGCGCGCATCTGCTGGGTTGGGCTTGGCGATCGCCACCGGCTCGGCCTCGCCTTCAACAAGATGGTCGCCAGGGGCGAACTGAAAGCGCCGGTGGTCATCGGCCGCGATCACCTCGATTCCGGCTCGGTCGCCTCGCCGAACCGCGAGACGGAGGCGATGAAGGACGGCTCCGATGCCGTTTCCGACTGGCCGTTGCTCAATGCCTTGCTCAACACCGCGTCCGGCGCCACCTGGGTGTCGCTGCACCATGGCGGCGGCGTCGGCATGGGCTTTTCGCAGCATGCCGGCATGGTCATCGTCGCCGACGGCACGCCCGAGGCGGCCAAGCGCCTGGAGCGGGTTCTGTGGAACGATCCGGCGACCGGCGTCATGCGCCACGCCGATGCCGGCTATGAGATCGCGATAGAGTGCGCCCGGGAGAACCAGCTCAACCTGCCCGGCATTTTGGGCTGAGCCGCGCCTTGCACATCCTTCGGGCAGCCGAATACCGCTCGATGCCGTGGAAGAACGGCGGCGGGATGACGACGGAGATTGCCGTCTCGCCGCCAGGTGCCGGGCTCGACGATTTCGACTGGCGCGTCTCGATGGCGCGCGTCGAGAGCAGCGGCCCATTTTCCGGATTTGCCGGCGTCGACCGGACCTTGGCGTTGCTGGAAGGCGAGGGCATGGTCCTCGATATAGCCGGCCGGCCGCCGGTCGAAATCACCAAGGCTTCCGGCCCGCTTGCCTTTCCGGGCGACGTGCCGACGCAAGCCACGCTGATCGCCGGCCCGATCATCGACCTCAACGTCATGACCCGCCGCGCCCGGGCGACCCACACGGTCGAGCGCCTGCTGATTTCGGCTCCGACGGAGATCCAGGCCGAAGCCGATGAAACATTTATTCTGTGCGTCGACGGCGAACTCAGCGTGGCGGGCGCGGCGCCCATGCAACTTGGGCCGCTCGACGCGCTGTTGCTCGGGGCGCAAGCGCCGGAACTGCGCCTGGATGCGGTCCGGCCGGCGATGCTGTTCGTGATCCGCATCGACCGCACTGCCGGCAACGATTAACGTCTGTTTCCAAACATGATCGTGACGCCGGCCAAATATCGCGTAAGCTGGTGGCTGCATCACGAAAAAGCCTGAATCTTCCGCCGATCAGAAGCCGAAACGATGCTCATAGTGCTCGCCTGGAAGTTGTCGAGAGACGGCATCTTGTCGTGGTGCGGAAACAAACTTTCGGCCAAGTGTTGCGATGCAACCAATTGCATTTGGACCGGTTTTAGGGACATTGCCGTGGCGGTGACGCCGCACTGCGTCCCCAACACGGAACCTTAGATGAATATCCAGACCAATCTCGCACAGATCGAAAAGACGAGCGCCAGCTTCCCGGCTGTCACCGACGAGCCGATACGCTCCCATTTCCTGCCGGAAGATCGGCTCCGAGCGTTGGGCGCAGCCCTTGCCAATGGCGATGCCAAGGATTTGTTCGGTCTGACGCCTTTCGATTTTCAGGCGCGCATCCGTGACAGCGCCAGGAAGATTCTCGATGTCTACCGTTCCACCAACGCTGCCCAGGCGAGGGGCGAAACGATCACGCCCGCGGCGCAGTGGCTGCTCGACAACAATTATCTGGTCGAGGAGACCATTTTTCAGGTCAAGCGCGACCTGCCGCGCCGCTTCTATCGCCAGTTGCCGACGCTGAAACTGTCGGATGGATCCAGCGTGCCGCGCGCACTGGCGGTCGCGTGGACCTATGTCGCGCATTCCGACAGTTCCGTCTCGTCGGCCATGTTCAAGGCGATCGTCGAAGGCTTCCAGTCCGTCGAGCCGCTGAAGATCGGCGAATTATGGGCGCTGCCGTCGCTGCTGCGCTTCGTCCTGATCGAGAACCTTCGCCGCATCGCGGTCCGCGTCAATCGCACGCGGGAACTGCGCCAGATCGCCAACGAGGTCGCCGACCGTGTGCTGGCGACGGACGACAGCGCCGACCGGCAGGCGATACTTTCCCACTACAGCGCCCATGCGCAGGACACCACCTTCGCCACCCAATTGCTCTACCGGCTGCGTGACGGCTCGCAAAATGCCGGCAGGGCGCTGGAATGGCTGGAGGGCGAGCTGGAAAGGACCGGCTCCGACGCCGAGGAGATCATCCTCAGCGAGCACCACACGCTGTCCAGCGGCAACGTGACCACCGGCAACATCATCCGCGGCCTGCGCCTGATCAACGACGTCGACTGGACGGTGTGGTTCGAGGGCGTCAGCCGCATCGACACCTTGCTGCGCGAACGCACCGATTTCGCCGCCCTCGATTTCTTTTCGCGCGACCAATACCGGACTGCGATCGAGGAGCTGGCGCGCCGTTCCGACCTCTCCGAATTTCGCGTTGCCGAAAGGGCGATCGAGCTCGCCGGCCATGCTGCCGATGCACCGGGCTCCGAAAGCGGTCCGATCGCTCACACCGACGTCGGCTTCTTTCTGGTCGGCCCGCGCCGGCAGGAGCTCGAGCGGTCGATCGGCTACCGGCCGACCATCGGCAAGACGCTGAACCGGACGTTCCGCAAGACCGGATGGCTGGGCATCGTCGTGCCGGTGTTTGCGCTGACGGTCCTGCTTCTGGTCGTTTCCGGCAATGCGCTTGCCAATCTCGGCCTGTCGGTGCCGTCGATCGTCCTGATGCTGGCCCTGTTCGCGGTGCCGGCCAGCGAAGGCGCGCTCGCATTCTTCAACACCGTCGTCTCGCTGTTTTTGAAACCGACGCGTCTCGTCGGCTATGATTTCAGGCACGGTGTGCCGCCCGAGGCGCGCACGCTGGTGGTGGTGCCGTCGCTGATCGGCTCGCGCGACGATGTCGAGGAGAACATCCGCAACATCGAGGTGCATCACCTCGCCAATACGGCGGGTGAGGTCTATTTCGCGCTGCTTTCCGACTGGCCGGACTCGAAGACCGAGATCGATACGGCGGATGTCGAAATCCTCGAATTCGCCCGCGCCGAAATCGCCAGGCTGAACGCCCGCTATCCCTCGGAAGGCGCGCCGCGCTTTTATCTGCTGCATCGGCGCCGGCTCTACAACGCATCGCAAGGCGTCTGGATGGGCTGGGAGCGCAAGCGCGGCAAGCTGCACGAATTGAACCTTCTGCTGCGCGGCGACAGCGACACCACCTTCCTGCCGTTGGAAGTGCCATTGCCGGAGAGCGTCGTCCACGTGATGACGCTCGACGCCGACACCCGCACCACCCGCGACGCCGTCGCTGCGCTGGCCGGCAAGCTTTGCCACCCGCTCAACCGTCCGCATTTCGATGTCGCACGGCGCGAGGTTACTGCAGGTTATTCCATCCTGCAGCCGCGCATCACCGCGTCGCTGACCAGCGGCGACGAGGCATCGTTCTTTCAGCGTGTCTTTTCCGCCAATCGCGGGCTCGATCCATACGTCTTTGCGGTGTCGGACCTCTACCAGGACATCTTCGGCGACGGTTCCTTCACCGGCAAAGGTCTCTACCATGTCGACGCCTTCGAGGCGGCGCTGAAGGGCCGCATCGAGGAAAACACCATCCTCAGCCATGATCTGCTCGAAGGCGCCCTGGCGCGCTCGGCCTTGGTCACCGACGTCGAACTGGTCGAGGACTATCCGACCCGCTATTCGGTCGATGCGTCGCGCCACCATCGCTGGGCACGCGGCGACTGGCAGCTTCTGGGCTTCATCCTCGGCCCGCGCTCAAATGTGCCGGCGCTGTCGCGCTGGAAGATGGTGGACAATCTGCGCCGCTCGGTGACGCCGATCTTCTGGGTGATGGCCGCGATCGCCGGCTGGACGCTGCTGCCCTTCACGCAGGCGGCGCAATGGCAGGCGCTGCTGATCCTCACGCTGTTCATGGCGCCCACTTTCGATATCGTCAACGCCATCCTGCCGAAGAGCGGCGATCAGACGCCACGCGGCCATTTCTCGGCGCTGGCACGCGATGTTGCCTTCGGTACCGCCCTGGTGGCGCTGAAGATTGTCCTGATGGCACACCTAGCCTGGATGATGGGCGACGCAATCATCCGCACGCTCTACCGCCTGTTCGTCAGCCGCCAGAACCTGCTCGAATGGCGCACCGCCTCGCAGGCACACAAGGGCAGCGACAACGATCTCGGCTCCTACTACAGCATCATGTACGGCGCCGTGATCATCGGCGTCGTCGGCCTCGCCGTCCCGGTGCTGGCCGATTCCACCGGCGCCTTCGTCGCCTTCTTCTTTGCCTTGTTCTGGATCGGCTCGCCCGCCATCGCCTGCTGGATCAGCCGTTCGGCCGAAACCGAGGACCGCCTGCGCATATCGGCCGCCGACATCCACGCGCTGCGCACCGTGGCGCGGCGTACATGGCACTATTTCGAGACCTTCGTGACGTCCGAGCATCACCATCTGCCGCCGGATAATTTCCAGGAAAGCCCGGCCCCCGTGGTGGCGCCCCGCACCTCGCCGACCAATATCGGCGTCTACCTGCTGTCGGTGATTTCGGCACGCGATTTCGGCTGGATCAGCCTCTCCGACGCCGTCAACCGCATCGACGCGACCATGTCGACCATCGAGAGCATGCCGCGCGATCGCGGTCATCTCTTCAACTGGTACGACACCACGACGTTGAAGCCGCTCTATCCGCTTTACATTTCTGCAGTCGACAGCGGCAATCTCGCCGGCCATCTGGTGGCTGTGGCCGCAGCCTGCGCCGAATGGGCCGAAGCGCCGTCGGTGCATGTGCAGGGCGACTTCGAAGGCATCCTCGATACTGTCACCATCCTCGACGAAAGCCTTGAGGAACTGCCCGACGACCGGCGTCAATTGCGGCCCTTGCGCCAGCGGCTCGCCGACCGTCTCGATGGCATGCGGCGGGCGGTCGAATTGATCAAGGCGCAGCCGGAGATGGCGTCGATCCGTACCATCAACCTGGCCGTCCTGGCCGGCGAGATACGCAAGCTCGCGACAGCCATCCACACCGAGGCCGCGTCGACCCAGAGCGACACCATCGCCGATTGGGCGGCCAGGCTCGAAGCCACCTGCGAGGCGCATGTGCACGACGCGCACAGCGACGAAAACGCCGTCGCGGCATTGCGGGCCAAGCTTCTGACGTTGCGCGAGCGCACGCGCCGTTTCGCCTTCGAGATGGATTTCTCGTTCCTGATGCGGCCCGAACGCAAGCTCCTGTCGATCGGTTACCGGGTCGAGGAGCATCAGCTCGACGAAAGCTGCTACGATCTTTTGGCCTCCGAGGCGCGGCTGACCAGCCTGTTCGCCATCGCCAAGGGCGATTTGCCGACCGAGCACTGGTTCCGGCTCGGCCGGCCGATCGTCGAGATCGGCTTCCAGGGCGCACTGATGTCCTGGTCCGGCTCGATGTTCGAATATCTGATGCCGCCCCTGGTGATGAAGGAACCGCAAGGCAGCATTCTCAACCAGACCAGCAAGCTCATCATCAAGCGCCAGATCCAGTATGGCCGTTCGAAGAACGTTCCCTGGGGGATTTCGGAAGCGGCCTACAACGCCCGCGACCGTGAACTGACCTATCAGTACACCAATTTCGGCGTGCCCGGGCTCGGCCTGAAGCGCGGCCTTGGCCAAAATACGGTAATCGCGCCTTACGCGACCGTGCTGGCAGCGCAGTTCACGCCGCATGAATCCGTGCAGAACCTGGCCAGGCTGAGGCGGCTGGGCGCGCTGGGCCGGCACGGCTTTTACGACGCGGTGGATTTCACGCCGCAACGCGTCCCCGAGGGCACCGACCACGCCGTCGTGCTCAACTACATGGCCCACCACTCCGGCATGTCGATTGCCGCAGTTGCCGATGCGATCTTCGAAGGGCGCCTGCGCGATCGCTTCCACAGCGATCCGGTGATCGAGTCGGCCGAATTGCTGCTGCAGGAAAGGGCGCCGCGCGACATCCCGACTGCGACCGTCAGAACCGAGGCCGACGAGCGCTCGAAGGACGAGACCGAGCTGGAAAGCCCGGACACCCGCATCGTGCTCGATCCGCTCAGGGCGCTGCGCTCGACCAGTGTCATGTCCAATGGCCGCTACTCGGTCATGGTCACCGCCACCGGCTCCGGCTACAGCCGCTGGGGCGACCTTGCCGTCACGCGCTGGCAGCCGGATCCGACCGAGGACCGCCTTGGTTCCTATATTTTCCTGCGCGACGCCAGCAACGGCGACTGGTGGTCGGCCACCGCCGAGCCGAAGCGCGCCGCCGGCGAGCGGGCGCAGACGCTGTTTTCTGACGACAAGGCGAGCTTCGTCAAATCGGTTGGATCGCTGCGTTCGGAAGTCGAGTGCATCGTCATCTCGGAAGGCAATGGTGAGGGCCGACGGGTGACGCTCCACAATGATGGCCCCGCCGACCGGCATATCGAAGTAACCTCGTTTGCCGAACTGGTGCTGGGCTCCGAGCCCTCCGATAATGCCCATCCGGCTTTTTCGAAGATGTTCGTGGAAACCGAGATCGCGCCGAACAACGGCGCGATCTTCGCCACCAGGCGCAAGCGCGAAAAGGATGAACCCGACGTCACCATGGTGCACTTCGTCACCGACCCGTCTGGATCGGCGCGCGACGCCGAGGCGGAAACCGACAGGCGCGCCTTCATCGGCCGTGGCCGCACTATCACCGAGGCGGCTGCCTTTGATCCCGGCGCCAAGCTTGGCGGCCATTCCGGCTTCACCCTGGATCCGATCGCCTCGCTTCGCCGGCAGGTGCGCGTGCCGGCCAACAAGAAGATTTCGCTGACCTTCTGGACCGTCGTCGGTACCCATCGCGCCGAATTGGATGCCGCCATCGCCCGGCTCGACCATCCCGAAAGCTTCGCCCGCCAGGCGATGCTCGCCTGGACGCGCTCGCAGGTGCAGACCCGGCACCTTGGCCTCAGTCTGTCGGACGCCGCCAATGTGCAGAAGCTGGCGCGCTATCTGATCTATCCCGACCCGTTCCTGCGCCTTCCCGGCGAATCCATCGTCTCCGGGCTCGGCAGGCAGTCCAGCCTGTGGCCGACCAGCATATCCGGCGATTTTCCGATTTTCCTGGTCAGGATCGCCGATGTCGCCGATCTGGAGATCGTCGCCCAGGCGCTTCGCTTCCAGGAATACATGCGCGCCCGCGGCATGATGATCGATTTTGTCGTCGTCAACGAGCAGGCGTCATCCTACGTGCAGGACCTGCAGCGCGCGGTGGAGACGCTGTGCGAAAACAGCCGGTTGCGCGGCAAGGAACTCGGACCCCGCCAGCACATCTTCGCGGTGCGACGCGATCTGATGGAGGAAACGACCTACAGGACCTTGCTCGCCGTCGCTCGGGTGGTGCTGCATACGCGCAACGGCACCATCTTCGACCAGATCGAGCGCGCCGAGGCTGCGGCACTGCAGGCGCGGGACGCCGCCCTCCAGCCGGCAGACCTTGCAGCGCTTCGCGAGCCGTCCTTGCCGGTGCCGACGTCGCAAGCATCTGCCGCCCAGGCACTGATCGAGGGCCGCGTCGACGGCAGCGGGCTCGACCAATGGAACGGTTTCGGCGGCTTCGACGGCGACGGACGCCACTACGTCGTGCGTCTTGCCGGCCGGCGCACGACGCCGCAGCCGTGGATCAACGTGATCTCCAACCCATCGTTCGGGTTCCACATTTCGGCTGAAGGCGCTGCCTTCACCTGGAGCCGCAACAGCCGCGACTATCAGTTGACGCCATGGTCGAACGATCCGGTCACCAACCGGCCGGGCGAGGGCATCTATATCTACGATCATGCCAGTGGCAGGGCGTTCTCGCCAATGGCTGCCGTGGTGCGTGACCCGACAATGACCTACGAAACCTGGCACGGGCAGGGTTTTTCGACGTTCCGCTCACAACGCGGGCCGCTGACGATGGACCTGACCCATGTCGTCGATCCCGTTGATCCGGTGAAGATATCGCGGCTGCGCATCCAGAATTCGGGTTCGGTGCCGATGCGGCTGCGCGTCTACGCCTATGCGGAATGGGTTCTTGGCGGCCATCGCTCGCGCACCGCTGCAAGCATCGTTCCGTCGAGGGATGCCGCAACCGGCGCATTGCTGGCGCAAAATCCCTATGGACTCGATTTCGGCGAGCGAATCGCCTTTCTGGCCGCCGACGGTGCGGTGCATTCCGTCACCGCCGACCGCGGCGAATTCATCGGCAGGCAAGGCACGAGCGAGTTTCCGCATGCGGTGCTGAGCGGCGCCGACCTGTCGGGCCGCGTAGAGGCCGGCGACGATCCCTGCGCGGCCATCGCACGCGACATCGACATTGCTGCCGGTGGCGATGTCACGCTGCTCTGGCTGCTCGGCGACGCGGCCTCGCCCGACGAGGCCAGCGCGCTGGTGCAGACCCATCGCTCCAGGGATTTCGATCAGCGGCTGGCCGACAACGAGCGCACATGGCGCGGTTTTCTCGACACCATCCAGGTCGAGACGCCGGACAAAGCCCTCGACGCCATGGTCAATCACTGGCTGCCCTATCAGAGCCTGGCCTGCCGCATCCGTGCCCGCTCTGCGTTCTATCAGGCGAGCGGTGCCTTCGGCTTCCGCGATCAGTTGCAGGACACCTTGGCCTTGCTGGCGCATAACCCCAAGCTGGCGCGCGATCAGATCCTCAACGCGGCGCGGCGGCAATTCCCCGAAGGCGACGTACAGCATTGGTGGCTGCCGCGCACCGAGGCCGGCGTCCGCACCATGATCTCTGACGACGTGGTCTGGCTGGCCCACGCTACCGCGCGCTACCTGCTGGTGACCGGTGACACCGCGATCCTGAAGGAGCAACTGCCCTTCATCGAAGGGCAGGCGCTGAGCGAAGGCGAGCACGATGCGTTCTTCATCCCGGAAATCTCGAAAAAGACAGCCTCGCTCTACGACCACTGCGCAAGGGCGCTCGATCTTGCCGTCAAGCGCAGCAGCCCGGCCGGGCTGCCGCTGATCCTCGGCGGCGACTGGAACGACGGCATGAACCGCGTCGGCGAGCACGGCAAGGGCGAGAGCGTATGGCTGGGCTGGTTCCTGCTGAAGACGCTGGGCGAATTTGCCGCTGTCGCCAAGGCAGAGCGCGATGCCAAGCGCGTGCAAGCCTGGACGAAGCACGCCGAGTTGCTGAAGCGGGCGCTGGAAAGCACCGCGTGGGATGGCGAGTGGTATCGGCGCGGCAGCTTCGACGACGGCACGCCGCTCGGCTCGCGCAAGTCGGACGAGTGCAAGATCGACTCGATCGCCCAGTCCTGGAGCGTGCTTTCGGGCGAGGGCGACCCGGCGCGGTCGACCACGGCAATGGGGCAGGCGATGAAAGCGCTCGTCGACGACGAGCTCAAGATCGTCAAACTGTTCACTCCGCCCTTCTCGAAGACGGAAAAGGACCCGGGCTACATCAAGAGCTATCCGCCGGGGGTCCGTGAAAACGGCGGCCAATACACGCACGCCGCGACATGGTTCGTTATTGCGCTCGCCGAGATGGGTCGCACCGACGATGCCTACCGCTGCCTTTCGATGCTAAATCCGGTCAACCATGCGCACGATGAAGCCGCGGCAGAGCGCTACCGCGTGGAACCTTATGTCGTCGCGGCCGATGTTTATTCCGGGCAAGACAAGGGCGGCCGAGGCGGCTGGACCTGGTATACCGGGTCGGCGGGCTGGCTTTATCGTGCTGCGGTCGAGAGCATTCTCGGCATAGAGCGCCGCGGACAGCGCCTCCAGTTCACGCCGAGACTTCCCAGCCATTGGGACGGCTATTCGGCAACCCTGAAGATGCTGGGCGCCGAGATCAAGGTATGCGTCGTCCGCGACAAAAAGGCCCGGGCCATCTCACTTGAAGTGAATGGCACGAAGACCAAATCTTCGTCCTTCGAGCCAAAAGCCGGCGACAATGCCGAGGTGGTCGTTAGAATACCGACCTAGATTCAAGGACTTGGAGCGTCGCTCAGGGCTCCCCAGGGCACGCGCGGGCGCTCCAAGTGCCTCCACCGGTTATATTTGCGTTTGACCTTGCTGAATGCCTGCACACGACTTTAGACGTCGTGCCTGGGGTCTTGCTGATTAAAAATGTGGCAGTGCTTTCCAGTTGCCATGATTTTGCCGCAACGCTGACATTTCACCTTTTATCTCAAACTGTTAGACGATCACGGCAAATTTCGAAGCGTCGTCATCTTTTGTTCGCGGAATGGGAACGGAAGAGGTAGACGAGCATTGTTTTGCGACGCGTCAACCGATACGAGTCAAAAAATGACGCACTGCACCATAAATAATTGGCGGAGTAGCTGAAGTGTCACTTCTGCAAATCTACTGGCGAGCCCTTGGTTATCTCGCTGCCGACAGGAAACGCGTTGCGTTTATCTGCGGGGCGAATGTCGCGCTTGCCATTATCGCCATTCTCGAGCCGATTATGTTCGGCCGGGTGATCGATGCCATTTCGGACCGCGGCTCGGTATTCGCGACACTGGCAATGTGGGCCGGCCTCGGCGCGTTCAATATCATCGCCTTCGTTCTGGTAGCGCGCGGCGCCGACCGCTTTGCCCACCAGCGGCGCAGCGAGGTTCTCTGCCAGTCGTTCGAGCGCGTGATCACCATGCCGCTTGCTTGGCATCATCAGCGTGGCACCTCCAATTCCCTGCACACGCTCCTGCGCGCGGTCGAGACCCTGTTCAGCCTCTGGCTCGAATTCATGCGGCAGCATCTGTCGACCGCGGTTGCGCTGGTTCTGCTGGTGCCCACCGCGCTCAGCATGGATATCCGCATGTCGATGGTGCTGCTGGCGCTTGGCGCGCTCTATGTCGGCATCGGACGGCTGGTGATGCGGCGCACCAAGGAAGGCCAGGCGGCCGTAGAGCGGCACTACCACAAGGTGTTTGCGCATGTGACGGACTCGGTCAGCAACGTCGCCGTCCTGCAGAGCTACAACCGCATCGGCCATGAGACCGAGGCGCTGAAGCGCTACGTCAAGAACCTGCTCGACGCACAGAATCCGGTGCTCGACTGGTGGGCGATGGCCAACGCGCTGCACCGCCTGTCGTCGACGATTTCGATGATGGTGGTGCTCTTGATTGGCGCCTATCTGGTGACGCACGGCCAGTTGCGGATCGGCGACGTCATCGCCTTTACCGGCTTTGCCACGCTGCTGATTGCCCGGCTCGACCAGATGTCAGCGTTCGCCAACCAGATTTCCGAGGCGCGCGCCAAGCTCGAGGAATTCTATCATCTCGAGGACTCTGCATCCGACGCCGCCGAACCCGATGGGCTGCGCGAGCTCGTGAACGTCACGGGGCACGTCCGTTTCGAGAATGTCTGCTTCGAGTTCGGCAACTCCGGGCAGGGCGTCGACGACGCGTCGTTCGAGGTCCAGGCCGGCCAGACTGTCGCTATCGTCGGCCCCACGGGCGCCGGCAAGACAACGCTCATCAACCTTCTGCAGCGCGTCTTTACCCCGTCCAGCGGCCGTATCCTGATCGACGGCATCGACACCCGCACGGTGACCCGCAAGTCGCTGCGCCATTCGATCGCTACCGTGTTCCAGGATGCCGGCCTGCTCAACCGCTCGATCGAGGACAACATCCGCGTCGGCCGTGCGGAGGCGACCTATGACGAGGTCCATGCCGCGGCCAATGCCGCCGCCGCGCAGGATTTCATCCTGTCGAAGAGCGAGGGCTACGACACCGTCGTCGGCGAACGCGGCGGACAGCTGTCCGGTGGCGAGCGCCAGCGCATCGCGATCGCCCGCGCCGTGCTGAAGGACGCGCCCATCCTGGTTCTCGACGAGGCGACCAGCGCGCTCGACGTCGAGACGGAAGACCGCGTCAAGGACGCCATCGACGAGTTGCGGCGCGGCCGCACCACCTTCATCATCGCCCACCGCCTGACCACCGTTCGCGACGCCGATCTGGTCGTGTTCATGGACAAGGGCCGGGTGGTCGAGATGGGCGGGTTCACCGAACTGTCGCTGCGCAACGGTCGCTTCGCCAGCCTGCTGCGCGCCGGCGGTCTGCTCAACGACGAGGAAGTTCGCCGCCTCAGCCGCCCGGTGAACGAGGCCGCCTGAGCAGCGCGGTTTGCCTTCTCCCTGTGCGGGAGAAGGTGGCCTCGCGAAGCGAGGTCGGATGAGGGGTGCTCCGGCTTGGCTCAAATCTTCATCCAAAATCCAGACTTCGGCGCACGGCGATCATTGGCGCCTCACTCCGTCCAGCACCTCTCGTCCGGCTCGACGCTACGCGCCGATCCACCTTCTCACGCAAGGGGAGAAGAGAAGACGTACCGCCGCTGTGGTTGCCGCAACTCCGCCGGCGGTCTATGTAAGGCCGCATGAGCGACACGACCTCACGCCCCTCCGGCTGGATGGATATTGCCAACCCGACGCGGTTCGTCGGGCTTGCCGACAAGGTCGTGCCGTGGCTGGCGAGCGTCGCCGCCGTCGTCCTCGCTGTCGGTCTCTATATGAGCTTCACGGCGCCTGAGGACTTCCAGCAGGGCATCACCGTTCGCATTATGTATATCCACGTGCCTTTCGCCTGGCTTGCCATGATGTGCTACACGCTGATGGCGGTCTCGGCACTGGGCACGCTGGTCTGGCGCCATCCGCTGGCCGACGTGGCGCTGAAATCGGCGGCACCCATCGGCGCCGTGTTCACCGCCCTTGCGCTGATCACCGGTTCGATCTGGGGCAAGCCGATGTGGGGCACCTGGTGGGTGTGGGACGCCCGGCTGACCTCGGTTTTCATCCTGTTCCTGATGTATCTCGGCATTATCGCGCTGACCCGCGCGCTAGACGATGCCGGGCGTGCCGCCTGGGCCGCGGCCATCATAACGCTGGTAGGCTTTATCAACATCCCGATCATCAAATTCTCGGTCGACTGGTGGAACACGCTGCATCAGCCGGCGTCGGTGTTCCGGCTCGGCGGCCCGACCATCGACCCCAGTTTGTTGTGGCCGTTGCTGGTGATGGCGCTCGGCTTCACAGTATTGTTCTTCGCCCTGCATCTGATGGCGATGCGCACCGAGATCCGACGCCGCCGCGTCATTTCGATGCGCCGGGTTGCCGCGAGGCAGGCTGAACGGTAGCCAACCGATAGGATCAAGCCATACGCCCGCGTGCTGCCACCGGCAGCGTCTCGATCACCTTGTCGCCTTCGATCAGATGCACCTCGTCGAACAGGTTGGTGACGACGCAGCAATGGTCGGGTACGACGCGCACGCGCTCGCCGATGCGAAGCTCTGCGCCGCCCGAAAGCGTGACGTTGCCGTGCTCTTCGCTGAGGCTGGTCACTCTTGCGCCTGAAATGCCCAGCAGCTCGCCGAAATCGGCGAGCCCCAGCGTGTCGCTGGAGAGCGCCTTGCTGCCGGCGTCAAGGATGGCGCGTGTCGGCGTTGGACGGCTGACCACCGTCGACAGTACGGTCAGCGCACAATCGTCGAGGCTGCCGACGCCTTTGGCGATCTGGTAGCGGTCGAGATAGATGTAGGTGCCGGGCCGGTATTCGGTAACGACGCTATGCTCGCCGGAACGCCACATGTCGGGTGTGCCGCCGCTGGAGATGCGCTCGCAAGCAAGGCCGGCTGCGGCAAGTGCTTGCTGCGCATCGGCGAGCCACGCCTCGGTCTCGGCAGCGCGGCCAGCCCCCGGGTAGGTCATCAGGCCGCCGAACACGAGCCCTCGGACCTTGTCGATCTCGCTCGCCAGCGCGACTGCCTCGCCGGCCGACTGCACACCGCAGCGGCCCATGCCGGTGTCGCATTCGACCAGCACCGGCAGGCGGTGGCCGGGATCGGTAAAGGTGGCGGCAAGTCCCATCAGCGTGTCCATACTGTCCGTTGTCACCGACAGGGTTACGCGGCCGTGCAGCGCCTTGAGGCGTTCCAGCTTGGCCCGCCCGAGGATATTGTACGGCAGAAAGATGTCGGTCAGTCCGGCATCGGCCATGATTTCGGCCTCGCCGATCTTCTGGCAGGTGATGCCGATGGCCCCGGCCGCGACCTGCTTTTTCGCCCAGTAGGGCAGCTTATGGGTCTTGATGTGCGGCCGGAGCTTCAGCCCGTGCCGGTCGGCATGGGCCTGCGCCCGCGCGATGTTGGCTTCTGCGCGGCGAGCGTCGATCAGGATCGCCGGCGTATCGAGGTCGTCTATGCTGCGCATGGAATGTCACCTTTGGGAATTTGTCGGGACTTATGGCCCCGATCGTCGCCGATGTCATGAGGCCAGAATGCGGTTTACGTCGACACCGGATCGGTGTTCGGTTATGCGCTGTAGGCGCCGCCTGAAGAAGGGATCATGATCATGAAACGCTCCGCCATCAACGACATCATCCGCGACGCCGACGCCTTCATCCGTTCGTTCGGCTACATCATGCCGCCCTTCGCCTACTGGACCCCGGAAGAGATGAAGGCGCACCGGCAGGATTCGGCGGCCATCTTCTCGTCGCGGCTCGGCTGGGACATCACCGATTACGGCCAGGGCAAGTTCGACGAGCTCGGCCTGTTCTTGTTCACTGTTCGCAACGGCCGCTACGAGGACATGAAGAAGGGCATGGGCATGCTCTATGCCGAAAAGATCATGATCTCGCGCAAGGATCAGCTGTCGCCGATGCACCGCCACAACATCAAGGCCGAGGACATCATCAACCGTGGCGGCGGCAAACTGGTGCTGGAGCTGTTCATGCATGACCGCGATGGCGGCATCGATCCGAAGGCCGAAGTATCTGTGCCTGTCGACGGAACCATCCACAGACTGCCTGCGGGTGGATTGCTGAAGCTCGACCCAGGCCAGAGCGTGACGCTGCTGCCGGGCGTCTGGCACGCCTTCTGGGCCGAGGGCAAGGACGTGCTGATCGGCGAGGTCTCGACCGTCAATGACGATCTCACCGACAACGTTTTTCGCGAGCCGATCGGCCGCTTCGCGGACATCGACGAGGACACAGCACCGCTGCACCTCTTGGTATCCGATTACGAGAAGTGGGTGGGTTAAGGCAGGGTGGCGAGGAACACTTATGCTTGAGAGTGAAGGTTCTCGGCAATCAGCCGCTTCTGTCGCAAGTCGACCCGAGTCGTTGTGCACAGCTGATCCAGCGGCATTTTGACGTGGGCTTCGTCAAGCGGGATTAGCGCGTAGTAATTGCCCTCGCCCGGCTGTGGGATTGGCGCCGGGGCCGACTTGTCATCGTCGGGATCGACTCGTGAGGCGGCAATGATGACCCCTCGGGAATCGTATACCGCGTGAAGCGCTATTGGCATGTCTTGGCTCCTCAGGGAGAACTTATCGCCGCGAATCTTATTTGCATATCGTCTGATACGTTCGTCTGGATTACCTCGGTCTGGCCTGTCTCGTCGATGTAGGTATACAGGCTTTCCCAGCGCAAAGTGGCCGTGCGAAGGACAACCGCCGCACGTACCGAGTACCCCCAGTAGGCATCGCCTGTTCCGAGCTTCCAAAACCACACCATTTGGCTGCCAGCTCGTTGGAAAGTGGATTGAGTGACGAAAGTGGCCAAGGAAGTCTCCTTGAGGCTTGATTTCCGTAGAACCTGGAACTCTCGAGGAGTCTTCTTGCAACATCCGCTTGCGACTGCCAGAGGATAGGGAACACGAGCACCCTCGGACGGATAGGCATTTCAACCCCCGCGAGACTGAATTTGCGGGAGAAGATGGCACTGGTCAAGCGTCAATCTTCGGTGGCAATGGGCGGCTGCGCACGCTTTTCGTGCATTTCCACTCCTGGTCTAACGCGCATGCTTGTCGGCCCTGCGGTTGCCCAGCAGAAGCTTGCGCTCGAGATGCGCCCGCAATTCCCCGTAATACGCCGTCAGGAACGCGCGTGCGTCATGGGCTTGGGGTGCCGCGCCGATCTTGCGTCCGATCGTTTCGGCCACCGTCCGCAGGGCGAAATAGTCGTCGCGGCGCAGCACCTCCTCCAGCTTGTGGAGTTCGGCAATCCCGTAGGCATCGAGTTGGGCGTGGCTGAACCGGAAGGCGCCGGCCGCCGGATCCTGCCGTGCCGACAGGTCTTCAAGCAAGGCACGCTTCGGCGCCTCGACCACCCAGGTCCCCGCCAACAGGTCGCCGATCCGCATGCGGTCTCGATTGAACAGCGGGAACAAGGCAAACAGCAGCGTCCACACCAGGCCGAACACCGTCGTCAGCGTGTCGGCGAGGTCGGTCCCGCTGCGTCCAACGATGATCGACAGCGGCAGGAACACCTCGATCTCGCGCATCAGGTTGCGGGCAATGACCTGGTCGATCGACAGGCCGTCTCCGCTGCGCGACGCGACCCGGATGCCGACGATCCGCTTGCCGGGCGTAGCCGCGCGCCGGCCCGCTTCGAAGACGATGAAGTAGGCGTTGCGCAGAAAGAAGATCAGGATGATCCAGACGACGAAGAGCGGCTGAAATCCCTCGCTGCCAAGGCCTCCCACCCCGAATAGCGCGACGATCGTGATCACGATTGCCGCCACGGCGATGAACACGATGTCGAGCAGGAAGGCGGAGGCCCGCGTGCCGGCGTCGGCCAATTTTATCCGGAGATCGACGCCTTCGGGCGTGATCAGCGGCCGTATAGCCGCGAAGGCGGCGCGTTTAACGATCGCCATGCCGCACCGCCCGGAACAGATAGAAATAACCGATCCACAGCACCAGCATGCCACCGCCAATGCCGTAGCGCGTGACGTCGCTGGTGATGGTCTGCCTGCCAATGCCCTCGAGCAGCCCGGCAAACAGCAGCATGACCGAGACCCCGACCATGGCGTTCGCGGCAATGCGTCCGGCACGAGCCGCTGCCGCCATGCGTGTCAATTCGCCGGGAAAGGCGATGCTGGTGCCGATGCGCATGCCCGCCGCGCCGGCCAAAGAGATTGCGAACAATTCGGTGGTGCCGTGGATGGCCAGCCAGCCGCCGAGCTCCATGCCAAGCCCCTTGGACCAATAGACTTGGAACAACGCCCCGATCATGCAGCCGTTGAACAGCATCAGCAGCACCGTCGGCACCGCGAAGGCGAAGCCAAGGGCGAAGGCCAGGATTGCGACCTGGACGTTGTGCGTGAACAGATAGGCGGCAAAGCCTGAGAGAAAGCCATTGTCGCCATCATGAAGCATGCCTCGCAGCAGTTCGGCCGAGGTGTCGGGGCCGCGGCCTCCTGCCAGGCCGGGCGGGATGATCGCGTCGAACCAGCTCTTGTCGGATGCCACCAGCCAGGCGCCTGCACCAATGCCGATCACCATCAGCGCGACCGACGCCAATGTCTCGCGCCACAGGTCGCGAATGGCTTCGGGCCAGTCATGCAGGAAGAAATCGGCGAGGCGCTGCCGCAGCCCGCGGCGCGCGCCGTAGAGATAGAAATAACCGCGCAGCGACAACGCTTCGAGATAGCCGACCAGCGCATTATCGAGCGATGTCGCGCGCGCCACCGACAGGGAAGACAGCGCCGATCGATAGAGCAGCGGCAGCGACAGCAGCTCCTCTTCGGACAGCGTCCGCGGCGCACGCTTTTCGACACGCGCCAGCAGCGCCTCGAATGCCTTCCAGTCGGCCTCGCGCTCGCGGCGGAAGCTGGCCAGCGACTGGCGTACCGCGTCGCCGCACACCGCATTGCCGCGTACCGGCGCCGTCACAGCAAATCCTCCTGCTTGAACTGCAGATAGCGCTCGACCAGCGCCGGACCGAGCCGGTTGTGGTCGGCTTCGATCACATGCGCCCCGAGCAGGCGCAGCCGGCCGATGACGACCTGCCTTTCGCGCAAAAGCCCTCCGGCGACGACCGCGCGGGCAACGTCCTCGCCAGAGCGTGGCGGCATATCGGCCAGGCCCTCCAGTTCGGTGTCCTTCATCAGCATGAACAGCACGAGATGCCGTTCGGTGAGCCGGCTCACGGTGCGCAGCATCAATTCCGCGCTGATCGGATCGACAAAATCGGTGAAGATGATGACGAGCGAGCGGCGGTCGAGCCGCGCCGCGAGCGTCGTCAGCGCCAGCGTGAAATTGGTCTCCTCGCTGGAATAGTCGATCTCCGCCGCTCGTTTCTGGATCATCGCAAAGTTGGCGGGGCCGCGTACCGCGCCGCTCGAAACGCGCGGCCTTGCATCGAAGCCAAACAGGCTGACCATATCGCCGCCCTTCAGCGCGATGAACGCCGACAGCAAGGCGGCCGTCACGGCGCGGTCCACCTTAGGCACACCGTCGACCGGCTCGCACATCAGGCGTCCGCTATCGATGGCCAGCACGATGTTGTTGTTCTCCTCGATGCGGAACTCGCGCGCCAACAGCTTGCCGTGGCGGGCGCTGCGCTTCCAGTCGATCATCCGCCGGCCCATGCCCGGCTGGTAATCCTTGAGCGCGTCGAACTCGCGGCCTTGACCGGCGCGGCGCTGCGCATGGCCTTCGGCAAGCGCCGCATGTTGCAGAAGCGTGATCGCTTCGCCGCGAGCGCTGCTGACGTCGGGCAGCACCGCAATCTTGCTTTCCACCGGCAGCACGACCTGGTTCCAGACCAGCCCAAACGGCCCGCGCCAGCGCACCCAGAGACGGTCGAAGCTGGCGATGCCGCGCCGCAGCGCCTGGAAGCGGAGGTTGAGCGACCCGCCTCTGGCGGTCGGCTGCAAGGCCCCGCCGCTGCCGCTCACCGGCGCCAGACGCGCATCGTGGCCGACGCGAGCCTCGGCGGCGCGCGGCCCCGAGTGACGAGCGGTGATTTGCACGCCGAATTCCCCACCGACACCGACCTGCTGCGGCGCATCGATGCTGGCATTCAGCGATGCCCGTCCGCGTCCCGCCGCGGCATCCACCGCCAGGAAGGCAAGCGGCTCGACAAGGAGCTTGGCCAGATCATACTTCCGCCCCGCGCCGTGCAGCGTCAGATCGAACATCACCGGGCCGTCATCGGGCTGGAGCACGGCAATCAGCCCGAGCGCGGCTGCTGCCTTTTCGGGATCCTTGAGGGCGGCGTTGTTGATCAGGTCGGGGTCAGTCAGGATATAGAACGGCTTGTCGTCCAGTTCGGTAAGCACAGCCTTGTCATTGCCGGCTGCGATGAGAGGGTACTTGTCGGCCACCCACTGCAATTCTTCGGGTGCGGCAACCATGTTGCCTTCGATGTCGAGTTGCTTTGCCGTGCTCTGGCCGGCACCGATCTTCGCATCGGCGATGCGGCCAAGCCATTCGTTCACCACCGAACCGGGCAATCGCCCGAATTTCATGTTCCAGCCTTCATGCCCCTGCAGCGGCAGGATCTGCCATTTGGGAAGCACGAAGAGCGTGTTCTGGTCCTGGCGAAGATTGAGGATGCGGCGAAGCGCCTCCTGGTCGCTGTCGGGCGAGATGGTGACGATCAGCAGTATATCTCTGGCAAGATCGTCTTCGGTCCGCGCCATCAAGGGCGCTTCGCCGGTGAGCCGCAGCCATTCCACCAGACCGGCGTAGCCGACGCCGCTTTTCGACAGCGGCGTGGCGCCGCCATTGCCGGGTTGCCGGAAATCGGGAGCATAGGTGGACAGCAGGAAGAAACCGGCGGCCGCAAGCAGGCTGGCGAAAATCCCCCAAAACAGTGTCTTTCGATTGAACGGCTCCTGCGCCTCGACCGCCGGTGCGCTCACGTCCAGGCATCCCGGAAGGCGAAACGTTCATAGGCGCCGCGTGCTTGCCGCCAGCCTTCCGCGCCAACCGGCCGGCGCGCGAACAGCGCCGCCTCGACGATGCGGGCGATCTCGGTAAACGCATGGCGTGCCCTTCCCGGCAGGGAAGGGGCATTGGCGATGTCGCGCGCGGTGAGCGACGGGCGCAGGAAGTCCGGCAGCCGGCCGGCAATATCGGCGACGCTGCGCCGAAGCAAAAGGTGAACCGCCTCGTCATAGTCGCCGCGTGCGGCCAACGCATCCGCTTGCAACAACAGGATCTGCGCGGCGCCGGCGTCGGGGCGCCAGGCTTCTTCGTCTTCGACTTCGGGCCGCGCGCGCTGCCACGGCAGCCGCCAGGCGATGCCTTTCACCTCGAGGAAGACCAAAAGCAGGATGATTGCGACGCCCGATATCACCGCCCCCCAGAACAGATAGATCATGTAGGGGCCGAGCCACGACAAAAAATCCTGCAGCGGCTTCAGCCACTCGGGTGGCTTTGGCGGCATATAGGCCGGCAGGTCGAACTGGATCGACTCATCGGCGATCAGCTGCTTGTGAAGATTGGTCAGCCGTTCGGCTTCCGCTGTGCCTGGCTGTGCCACCGCCACCCGCTCCCCTGCAACCTGTGGTTCCCAGCCGACACTGACAATGCAGCACAAGAATTGCAAGTGGGCTGGACGGCGACCGTCAATCTTGGCAGAATTACTGTTAGGGCGCCGTGATACTGTTACGGCGAAACACGGGGGGAAATCATGGCTTCAACGACACTGGAACGGCCTGAGAAATTCGAGATCGGCAGGGTGTTCAACAACAGCTTCGCCGTAATCGGCCGCAACATCGGCTTGTGCGTTGGGCTCGCGCTGCTGTTTTCAGGCTTGCCGGCGATTATTCTTCGGCTGTGGAGCCAACCGCAAATAGATGCGGTTCTGCATGGCGACCCCGGCGCCGCGGCCGATCCCTCTATGGTGTTTCAGAATTCATGGATTACGGTTATTACGGGATTGCTATCGTTCGTTTTCGCGCTGCTGCTCCAGTCGGCGCTGGTGCGGGCGACGATCGAGGACTTGAATGGCAAGCGGCCGACGTTTGGCGACTGCATTCAGATAGCCATCCGCAATTTGCTGCCGACCCTTGGTATTGGCCTGCTCGTCGGCCTGGGTGTGGGCCTGGCGTCGATAGCCTTGCTGGTTCCCGGCATCATCTTATGGCTCGGATGGTGCGTGGCAGTGCCGGTTCTGATTCAGGAGCGGCTTGGCGTGTTCGGTTCGATGTCGCGCAGCCGTGTGCTGACCAAGGGCAACCGCTGGCCGCTATTTGGCCTCTTCCTGATCCTGATGGTCATCGCGATGGTCATCCAGTGGGTGATGCTGGCAGTCATCGTCATGTTTGGCGGGATCATTGCAGATGTGTTGGCAGCCTTGGTGTCGACCGTACTGTCGATGGTGCTGTCGGTGGCCACGGCGGTCAGCTATGTCGAGCTGCGTCAGGTCAAGGAAGGCACCAGCGTCGAAGAACTGTCGCAAATCTTCTCGTAGCGATCGTTCGCTCCGGCTTTTCACCGACGGCTCGGCTCTCGCGTTGCGCTCGAGCAGCCGAGCTTGGTCACAAGGCCTTTGTCTGCTGCGCCGGCAACGCTGCGGCCAGGCGGTGCGCCCATTCTTCGATGCTAGTGCGGCTCGCCAGCAGTTCGCCTGATCTCGATGAGGACAGCCGGAATGCAGCGATCGTCGCCATGGACCGGTATGGCCTAGTCGCCGTCGCGGCTGATCACGTAGGGCTCGTTTGCCGCGACATTGAGCTCAATGTCGGCGCGCAGGCCGGCAAGCGCTGTCTGGCCGAACTCGATTGCCTGGTCGTAAAGCACGCCGGCGTGCCAAGGCCGCGCAATGCGGAGAAAGTCCGGCGTGAAGGAGTGGATCGTCGCGATCCGCGTCGCTCTGCCCTGCTTCGCCCGGTCGTCGAGATGAGCGGCCACGCGGTCATGAAACGGTGCGAACATGATCTCGGCGCGCCGGTTCCGTTCCGCCGGGTCGAGGGCGATATTACGGGGGATTTCAATGTCCTCCGACAGCGCCGGAATGCTGCCGCTGGAACCAAGCGGCCGTCTTGGTCAGGCTCTGGATGATGGTGTGGATCACCTCGACGCCATTGGCCCGCGCCGCCGCCAGCAGGCGCTCCTGGTTGGGGATCGTCTGCGACGCCGTCTGCCGGTAGAAGTAGTGGTCGGGACCGCGCTCCGGATGCGCCGGATCGGCGCCGGGCTCGAGCCAGACACGTTGCATGTCGACCAGCAACAGCGCGGTTTCGCCGGCCCGGAACGGCTCGTTTCGTTTCGGCAGTGATGGCGTCATGCTTGGTCCTGTGTTGCTGATCACAATCCGGCTGATTTAGCTGATTTTGGTCCGCGCGTCCTGCGTGGCGGACACACTTATTGGGAGTATTCGAAGTCGCTAATTTGAGTTAAACTTTGTTTTCGGGCGTGGAGACGGGGGTCTCTGTCATGATCGATTCAGACGTGTTCGACTTTGTCGAACGCTGCAGGAAACACACAGCTACCGGGCCGCTGCTGAGCGACCTTCTTGATACCGTGAGGAATCTCGGTTTCGAGCACCTTATCCTGAGCGGTGTGCCCCTCAGCGGTCAGAAACTTGCGCCGATGGTTGAACTGAATGGCTGGCCGGCCGGCTGGTTCGAACGCTATGTCGAGGCCGAGCACGCCGCCGTCGATGGTGTTTGCATCTACTCGGCAAAAACCCTGAAGCCGTTCCTTTGGTCCGAAGTTCCGGCAAAGTGGTCGGATACGGAAGGTTCCCGACGCGTCGCCGGCGAGGCGACGGAGTTCGGCATCTGGAGCGGCTTCGCCGTGCCGATGCTCAGCATTCACCATTGGCAATCCGTGCTGTCGTTTGCGTCTTCCGCGAAATCCTGCACCCTGTCGCCGCGCCATCAAGTCCAACTGGTGACCATGGCGGTCTATGCCGGCATGTCGATCCAGGCGTTGTCGAATGGCGATGATGACGATGAAGGCGTGCTGACCGACCGCGAAAAAGAGGTGCTGCTCTGGGCCGCAGCCGGCAAGACCTCGTCGGAGACATCCCAAATCCTCGGCCTGACCGAGCGAACGGTCAAATGGCATTCGACAAGAGCCCGTGAGGCTTTTGGCGTCGCTACGACCACGCAGGCGGTCGTCGAAGCGGTGCGCCGGCGCCTGATCCACCCCTGAACGCGTCAACTGTCCCATCGGACAGGTGACGTATATTAGCGCGACTGCGAGTATCCCGTTGAGAACGATCGGGGGATCGCGCCATGATAACGGCCCACGTAGTCAACGCGCATAACAAGCATCTTTACGAAAACGAATTCGACGAATTTCTGCGCCGACGGCACGATTTCTTCGTGCATCAAAAACGTTGGCGCCCTCCGAGCCCGGACGGTCGCGAGCTAGACCAATTCGATACCGACGCGGCGACTTACCTGCTTGGTATTGAAGATGGTCGCGTGGTGACCTCGGCTCGATTGATCCCAACGAGCGAGCCGCACATGGTCTCGGAGGTTTTTTCTCACATGTGCGAAAAATCGGGCGTCCCGAGGCGTCCCGATTGGGCCGAATGGACCCGCACCTTCGTCGTTCCCGATAAACGAACTGCCGGACTGAGGGGCACGCTGACGCAGCTGTGCTGCGCGGTGATGGAGTACGCTCTCGACGAAGGCCTCAGCGCCATCGGCGGCATCCAGGAAACTTACTTCATGCCCCACCACGGCGCGCTCAAATGGCGGGCCGAGCCGATGGGCATGGCCAGGGAAGAAAACGGCGAGTGGTACATCGTCGCGTATATCGATGTGAACGAGGCGGCGCTGGCGAGTGTTCGGAAGATACTTGGGATTGAGCAGAGTTTGTTGGTGAGGCGGGGGAGGCAAGTGCCATTCATAAACGACAACCAGATGCCTGAGCGTGCCCTGATGTCAGGAACGCGGTAGTTAGCAGGAGTTCATCTGGTAGGAGTTCCGGGAGAACGGTGGATCGTTCTATGAATAAAATTCAAAACATGGGAGGACGAAATGAGGATGAAATACGTTGCTGCGCTGGTTTATTTGATCGTGTGCTCACCAGCGACCGCGCAAGATCAAAAGATGGAAGAAGCTGTGCCGAACAATACGGCTGTGACCGGAATGGGAGTTGTTATTGCCACGTCTGGACCATCGACAGGACCATGGACAAATGGCAATAGCACCGGATTGAGCCAAAGCGCTTGTCAGCCAGGCGAATACGCGGTCGGTGTTGAAGTGGATGGCGCGGATTCCAACATTCGATACTGCGTTGGATGCGTAGCGCGTCTGAGAGTCATCTGTCAGAGAATGCCATGAAGAAAGGGTGGCGGTTCTGCAGCCCGCTTGGACCGCCCCTTACCTGATTGGCTGTGCGCGTCTTGCATGATCGAGCTTGTCGACGCCCTGGCAGCTGTCAAGCCGTGCGCTTTTTCTGGCGAGATCGAAAATGATGAGATCATCACGGCCCTCGGCGATGATTGCGCTGTTTCCTTCGCCCCTTCCTCGTTTTTGGGGTTTCACGGCTTTGCCGATTTGCCGGCGATGCTCTCGGCACACGGGCGCATCGAAAGCCGCAACATTGGCGACGCGCCGATACTCGATGAGTAGTTCTTGTGAAACACCTAGTCTTCGGACGTGAGAAACACATTGCATAGAAGGAACCAGTTGGTTGCGCAAACTGGGGGTGGGTGGGATGAGGGGCGCCACGGTTCTTTGCTCAGTAGTATTGAGCTTATTGCAAGGCTGCGCATCTACGCAGTTTCAGAGCGACCCAAAGGCCACGCCAGTTGTGCCTCTTCACGAAGTTGTCGGTTCGATAAAGTGTGGACTTGCGAAGGCGATATATCGAGACAAGAGCGGTCGAACAGGCCTCTTGTCCGGTGTTGCCAAGGTTACTCTGAAGGTTAACGTCGTTGAGGGGAAAACTATAGGGGGAGGTGCCAGCGTAGGCATTCCTGTAGCCACTGCTGGAAGCCTTACGCCCGGCTTTACGGCATCGAATGACAGAACCCTTACAAACAATAGCGAAATTCACTTCAACGTCGATATGAGCGCCGCGAACCTGGATGTCTGCAACACTCCATGGGCTGTGGGCCATGATGCAGGATTCTCTGGTTGGATAGGGCAAGTAGTTGCGAGCCTGGATACCGCTGTAGCAGGCGCACCGAAAGTCTCGATGCAGAGCTACGAATACGATAGCGATTTCGTGGTCGTTCAAAAGGCTGGACTCAAAATTGGGTTCGACATCGTTCCTGTAAAGGGTAACGCGTCTTATGATTCTTCGCGGTCCGACATCCAACACCTGAACGTCAAGATTGACGCGGTTCATATTATCGGGGGAAAGGTCATTAGGACTGGAGGGGCTCCCTTTGGCGTCATTCCGAGCAAGCCGGAAAAACGCTCGCAAACACCCGAACAAACTCCCGATGTTCCGAACCAAGGATGCGTCACCCTTAGGGGCGGTAAAACGGGTCCGGGGGGCAAAATATTCCAGCTTCCGTCGGAATGCCTCTGAGCCAGCTTGTCGGCACTTTTTGGTGCTAGGATATGAGCTCGTTAAGGTGTGATTATGTGCCAAAACGTTGCGAGGCCCGTAAAGTAAGTTATCCGCAGGGCATCCGGTTGCTGGTACCAGCGATTACGGTGACAGTGCACTATTTTCTTTTCGCCGCCTGCCTCGTTTTCCGAATTTCACGGCTTTGCCGATTTGCCCGGCGATGCTCTTGGCCCACGGGTGCGTCGAAAACCGCGACATCGGCGACGCGGCAATACTCGATGAGCAGTTCTTGTGGAACACATAGTCTTCGGACGTGAAAACACTTTGGCTCGCCCGGACGGTGCTGGGGGATGCGGCGGACCGGGAACGCGGGCAAGGTGCACCATGCGGCGGCGGCGACATGGTAAAAAGTGCACTCACCGTAATTCTGATCTATACTCCGGACACCAGCCCGAACGCCTACGGCAAGGCGGATGAAGCGCTTGATAGAGTTCTCTTTTTAGTCATGTGGCGATGTTAAGATGTTAGCCTCCGACCTAACGAAATTCATCGAGCAGGATCATCTGGCTCTGGATGCCTTCGTAAAGGGCGATCCTGAGCCCTTGAAAAACCTCTACTCGCGACAGGACGACGTCATTATTGCCAATCCCTTTGGCCCGCCGGCGAAGGGATGGAGAAAGGCCGCTGAGACCATGGAACGGGCCGCCACCAATTACCGGCACGGCAAGGCCATCGGATTTGAGCGCATCTCCGAGTATGCGACAGCCGACTTAGGATACATCATCGAGGTCGAGCGGTTCCAATCCAAGGTCGGTGGTGGCAACAAGCTGGTGCCGATTGCGCTTCGAGTCACCACCATATTCCGGCGCGAGGAAGGCGCGTGGAGGATCGTCCTTCGTCATGCCGATCCGATAACCTCGGCACGCCCGCCGACGTCCATTGTCGGGGAGTAGAAGGGTTGCCGGAGAGGTTTTAGGAATTACGGTGACAGTCCGCTATTTTCTTTTCGCCGCGCGCCTCGTTCCGGGTTCTCACGGCTTTGCCGATTTGCCCGGCGATGCTCTCGGCCCACGGGTGCATCGAAAACCGCGACATCGGCGACGCGGCAATATTCGATGAGCAGTTCTTGTGGAACACATAGTCTTCGGACGTGAAAACACTTTGGTTCGCCGGTACGGTGCTGGGGGTGCGGCAGACCGGAAACGCCGGCAAGGTGCACCATGCGGCGGCGGCGGCATGGTAAAAAGTGCACTCACCGTAATTCTGATCTATACTCCGGACACCAGCGCGAACGCCTACGGCAAGGCGAAGGGCGGATGAAGCGCGTGATAGAGTTCTCTTTTCAGTCATGTGGCGATGTTAAGATGTTAGCCTCCGACCTGACGAAATTTATCGAGCAGGATCATCTGGCTCTGGATGCCTTCGTAAAGGGCGATCCTGAGCCCTTGAAAAATCTCTACTCGCGACAGGACGACGTCACTATTGCCAATCCCTTTGGCCCGCCGGCGAAGGGATGGAGAAAGGCCGCTGAGACCATGGAACGGGCCGCCACCAATTACCGGCACGGCAAGGCCATCGGCTTTGAGCGCATCTCCGAGTATGCGACAGCCGACTTGGGATACATCATCGAGGTCGAGCGGTTCCAATCCAAGGTCGGTGGTGGCAACAAGCTGGTGCCGATTGCGCTTCGAGTCACCACCATATTCCGGCGCGAGGAAGGCGCGTGGAGGATCGTCCTTCGTCATGCCGATTCTATAACCTCGGCACGCCCGCCGACGTCCATTGTCGGGGAGTAGAAGGGTTGTCGAAGAGGTTTTGGGAATTACGGTGACGGCGCAACATTTCTTTTTCGCCGCCTGCCTCGTTTTCCGGGGCTCACGGCTTTGCCGATTTCCTCGGCGATGCTCTCGGCCCACGGGTGCAAAAGCGCGACATCGGCGACGCGGCAATACTGGATGAGCAGGCGGGCGACACGGGAAAACGTGCACTGTCGCCGTAATTCCCGCCTTGAGCGGGGTTTCCGTTTCAGCTGGCGGACTTCAACACAGCTTCCGCCGCTTGCCGCCTAACGATCTGATCTTGGTATCTCTGAAAATTCAAGTACCACAACCACCCGCCGACAAATGCTACAATGAGCCCGAACCAAAAGCCGAACGTGAATATGGAAGCAGACATTAGGGCCGTTTTGACACTGGCCACACCTGCGCGTTGTTCGTTCAATACCTTTGTCCACTCAGTGAGGATCGCCTCGGACTCATTTCGAGCTTCGTCTAGACGCCGACGCGCATCAGCTGCGTCGACATTGGGTTGTCCAAGCTGTCGATCCATTTCATCGAGCCGTGTCATTAAATTATGCGCGCGCATATTCAGCGCGTCCTCGCCCGCGTGGATTGATGCAATGGTGGCTTGAGCATCACCGACATTGGTCATCATGGTCCACATCGAGAAAGCGCAAAGCAAGATGCCAAGTGTCGTCATGAATTTGTACAGATTGTCTGTTGGCAAAGCAGGTATTGGCATTTCGAATCCCACCAGTTGATTGGCGATTTTAGCATCACTCTATACAGCCACCGAAAGGAAGGTTGGGGATACGGGGCTTTTGCTATTTCGCCATGTTGCTATTCGCAGCCTCCGCCCGTTGCCCACGCCTGACAAATCAATCGCTTATGTTGCTATGGTTTCAGGCGTAGCAACATGGTTTTGGGCGGTTTGGTACTAAGTGCTTGATTTTGTGTGGCTGGGGAACCTGGATTCGAACCAGGACTAACGGAGTCAGAGTCCGTGGGTCTACCGTTAACCTATTCCCCAGCAGGCGCTTGTCGCGCAGGTGGGCCGCCAGGCAGCCGCGCGGCCCTTGTAGCCGCCGCCGGAAAATAGTCAACCCTGCCGTAGGCATTTCAATCGGCACACGATTGCTGCAGGTTTTTAATTCGCCTCCCATCCGTACACATTTCGGGGCGAGACAGTGAAATCATTGGATCGCTGCGCGCTTCGGCTACTGTAACGGCATGGATCCTAGGGGTCTCCGCGACGTCGCTTCGCTCCTGCTCCGCCCTAGGATGACGAACGGAGTGTTATTTCGGCCAATCTCCAGGATTGTGACTTGCGCCAGTTTCCAGACACTTGCGACTGTCCCAGTGCCAATTTCCAACAGCTGCGATTAGCCAAAAGCCAACACGCCCTCGTCATCCTAGGGCGGAGCAGGAGCGAAGCGACGTCGCGGAGACCCTAGGATCCATCCCGTGACCTTCGAGCTTCGCAGCAGGCCGCGCCTGGCCTTGCGACCCTCTGCCCATTCTTCACGCGCAGTCTGGAGCGCTTGCCCCCTGATGTCTCAATTCTCGCTGCGGCTGTATTGCGAGTGCTCGAAGAACAGCACGACGCCGAGCGCGATCAGCAGCGGGATAATCAGGTAGAACAGACGGAACACCAGCAGCGCCGCCAGTACGCCGACCTGGTCCATGTGCGACAAGCCGGCAAGGAACACCACCTCGAACACCCCGAGCCCGCCTGGCGCATGCGAGATCTGCGCGATCGAGAACGACACCAGGAACACGCCGAGCACGACGAAATAGCCGGGATTGCCTGATACGGGCAGGGCGAAGAAGATGATCGCCGCCGCCGCCAGCAGCTCGATCGGGCCGACCAGCAATTGCCGCGCCACGATCGGCAGCGCCGGGTAGTGCAGCTGAAAGCTGCCGATCCTCAGCGGCCTCAGATGCAGCCAGCTGCCGAAGACATAGGCCGCCACCGCGAGCAGCATGGCGAGCCCTCCCGCCTGCGCCAGCCGGTGATGCGGCGTGCCGGAAAACCGGTCGATCACCTCGGGCTCGAGCAGCAGGACGATGCTTGAGACGAACAGCGTCGACAGCACGAAGGTGATCCAGCAGATCGCCACCAGAATGCCGACGTCCTGCCCGGTCAGGCCCCTGGTGCCGTAGGCGCGGTAGCGGATCACCGCACCGGAAAACACCGAGCCGCCGATATTGTGCGACAGCGCGTAGGTGGTGAACGAGCAGAAGGTGACGAACAGCCACGAGACTTTTTTGCCGATGTGCAGCAGCGCGATGTGGTCGTAGCCGGCGAGCGAGGCATAGGCGATGACCGAGCTCAGCGCCGCCAGCACCCAGCCGCGCGCCGGGATGGCGATTATGCCGGCCCAGACATCGTCGAGCGAGATGCCGCGCAATTCGTGCAGCAACAGCCACAGCGAGAACACCACCGCGGCGACGCCGATGACGGGCCAGAAATAGCGGCTCCAGTTCATTACCTGACGATCATGCGTTGCAGCCCGTACCCGTTTTCCGGTTCGCAGCAGGAAAACCGCCGGCGGTCCCGAATGGTTCATTTCAGAAATGCCTCATTGAAGCCGGCTATTCAACCGGGAAGGCGCGCTGTGGCGCTGGCGTCTTTCCTTCTCCCACAAGAAGGGGAGAAGGGATCACCAACGTCGCCGCCTTCATGCCGTCGGCAAAATTCGGCCCTTGCACTCTTGGTGATCCGGCCCGGCGCTGATAGTCTGGCCGCAACTTGAACATGTAAAAGCGCCTGCTGCGTCCGGTCTCCGGTTCGCGCGGCGCCGGAAGGAACGACAGTGGAAGACCACGAAGCCGGCGCTGGCGCGCCGGAAGTGGGCGTGTCCAGGGGTTCGCCGCCGCCATCCGGCCAGGCAAACCCAGCCGCCGGACGCTACGGCCGTCAGGTGCAGCCCCGGTCCGGCAATGGACAGGCTGGCGACACGTCCCACGATCACAGGGGTCAGAACGGCCCGCATCAGAACGGCAAACCCAAGAAGCGGCGCAAGCGGCGGCGCGGGCGCAAGGTTTTCGCACGCGACGAGGCTCGTCCGGTGATAACAGGCGCTTCGGTGCCCGCCGCCGGCGGGGCCCCGGCCGCTCGCCAGCCCCAGCCAGCGGCTTCGATCGCGCCCCAGTCCTCGATCGCGCAATCGGCTTCAATCGCGCAATTGCCTCCAGCCTTGCCAAGGCCGGGGCAAGGTGCCCGCACACCGCCACCGCTGCAGGAATTGCCGGTGTTTGCCGCGCTCGACCTCGGCACCAACAATTGCCGTCTGCTGGTCGCGGTGCCGACGCGCCATGGCCAGTTCCGCGTCATCGATGCCTTCTCGCGCATCGTCAGGCTGGGCGAGGGCCTTACCGCCAATGGTCGGCTTGGCGAGGCTGCAATGGACCGCGCGGTCGAAGCGCTGAAGATCTGCAGCGACAAATTGCGCAACCGCAAGGTCAGGAAAGCAAGGCTGATCGCCACCGAGGCCTGCCGCACCGCCGCCAACGGCGTCGAGTTCCTCGAGCGCGTCGAGCGCGAGGCCGGCCTGAAGCTCGAGATCATCGACCGCCAGACCGAGGCGCGGCTGGCGGTTTCGGGCTGCGGCTCGCTGGTCGAGCGCGACACGCAAGGCGTCGTGCTGTTCGACATCGGCGGCGGCTCGTCCGAAATCGCGCTGATCGACCTCTCCGGCCACCGCTCGCCAAGGCTCGCCAACCACATCGTGTCGTGGACGTCGCTGCCGGTCGGCGTCGTCTCGCTGGCCGAGCGTTTTGGCGGCCGCACGGTGACGCGCGAGATCTTTGGCGCCATGGTCGACGATGTCGCAATGCGGCTGCGCGCCTTCGACGGGCGCGACCGGCTGAGCCACCTCCTGTCCAGCCCGAAATTCCATCTGCTCGGCACCTCGGGCACAGTGACGACGCTGGCCGGCGTCCACCTCGATCTCGAACGTTACGACCGCCGCCGCGTCGACGGGTTGTGGATGGATCGCGACAGCGTCGACCGCATGGTCGAAAAGCTGGTCGGCTGGGATTTCCAGCAGCGCGTCGCCAACCCTTGCATCGGCGCCGACCGCGCCGACCTGGTTCTGGCCGGCTGCGCCATATTGGAGGCGATCCGCGCCGTCTGGCCGTCCGAACGGCTGCGTGTCGCCGACCGCGGCCTGCGCGAGGGCATACTGAGCGAGTTGATTGCCGATGACGGCGTCTGGCGCAACAGCGGGCGAGGCAGAGCATGATCCCGAAAAGTGGCTGCCGGTTTTCGGACAAGATCATGCTCAAACAAGTAATCAAGCAATGACCAAAAAACCGGAAAGACCGAGCTCCGCCGGCATTCGCGTGCTGAAGACGAAGATCAAGAAGAAAAGCGGCTTGAAGGAATCGTCGCGCCGTTGGTTGCAGCGCCACATCAACGATCCCTATGTCCAGCGCTCGAAGGCCGACGGCTATCGCTCGCGCGCCGCCTACAAGCTGATCGAGATCGACGACAAGCACCATTTGCTCAAGCCCGGCATGAAGGTGATCGACCTTGGTGCGGCACCCGGCGGCTGGTGCCAGGTCGCCGCCGCACGTACCAAATCTACCGCGGAACACCCGAACGTCGTCGGCATCGATTGCCTGGAGATGGACGCGGTGCCGGGCGCGCCGGTGCTGCTGATGGATTTCCTCGATCCGCAGGCGCCTGAGAAGCTGGCCGAGACGCTGGGCGGTCAGCCGGACATCGTGCTCTCCGATATGGCCGCACCCACCACCGGCCACAAGCGGACCGACCACATCCGCACCATGCATCTGTGCGAGGTGGCGGCCGATTTCGCGCTGTCGGTATTGAAGCCGGGCGGACATTTCCTTGCCAAGACGTTTCAGGGCGGCGCCGAGAACGAATTGCTGGCGAGACTCAAGCGGAATTTCCGCTCGGTCCATCACGTCAAGCCGCCGGCCTCGCGCGACGAATCGGTTGAGCTCTATCTCTTGGCGAAAGATTTTAAAGGCGGAAACGGCACGGCGTGAAAGTCGCTCTGTAGCGATCCTTCGCACCCCCCTCTGTCCTGCCGGACATCTCCCCCTCAAGGGGGGAGATCGGATGTCATCGCGGCCTTCGCAAACCTTCGACCGTGAAGAGTGAGTGCAGTGCCGAAGCTGCCAATCTCCCTCCTTGAGGGGGAGATGGCCGGCAGGCCAGAGGGGGGTGCCGTCCCGCCGGCGGTGGAGGGCGCCACTCCTCAACTCCCCGGCGGGCTCACCGGCTCCAGCGTCTTCGGCGGCGTCAACCGGCCATGTCCAGACACGGCATTGCCGGCGTCCGGCGCCAGCCGCATGAACGACAGCGAGGCTGCCGCCGACACCGCCGCTACGATGAAGAAGGCGGTGTGGAAGTCGCTCAGCGTCAGCGGGCCGCCATGGATATTGGTCGACACTTCCAGGATGCCGCCGGCCAGCGCCACGCCGAGTGCGATCGCCAACTGCTGGAACACCGCCGTGATCGGCGTGGCCTTGCTGGTGTCGGCGGCCGAAATCTCGGCGTAGGCAAGCGCATTGATGCCGGTGAAGAACATCGACCGGATGAAGCCCCCGGCGAGCAGCATGGCGAGGATCAGCCCATAGGGCGTGTCGGGTGTGAACAGGCCGTTGATGGCGATGGACGCGGCTGCGATGAGCGAGCCTGAAATCAGCACCCGGCGGAAGCCGGCGACCCTGAAGATCAGGGCAGTGACGAATTTCATGCCTATCGCGCCGATCGCCGAGACGAAGGTGATCATGCCGGACTGGAACGGCGTCAGCCCGAAACCGATCTGGAACATCAGCGGCAACAGGAAAGGTACGGCACCAATGCCGATGCGGAACAGTCCGCCGCCGAGCACCGACGAGCGGAACACCCGATTGCGAAACAGCTCGAGCGCCAGCAGCGGATTCTTGGCGCGGCGCGCGTGCAGCAGGTAAAGCACCGCCGATGTCAGCCCGACGGCAACGGTGATAAAGCCGGCAACGGGCGGCAGAGCCGGCAGGCTGACCACCGACAGGCCGAACACAATGCCCGATGCCGCCAGCCCGCTCAGCACGAAACCGATGAGATCGAGCGGCGGCGTCTGCGCGGCGTCGGTCTTCGGCAGGAAACGCGTGGCCAACCAGATGCCGATCAGCCCGATCGGCACATTGATCAGAAAAATCCAGTGCCAGGAGAAATAGGTCGTGATGAAGCCGCCGACCGGCGGGCCGACCAGCGGGCCAACCAGAGCCGGGACAGTCAGCCACGACATGGCGGCGACGAGCTCGCTTTTCGGCGTCGCGCGTACCAGCACCAGGCGTCCGACCGGCGTCATCATGGCGCCGCCAATGCCTTGCAGGAAACGTGACACCACGAAAGCCGGCAGCGAATTGGAAATGGCGCACGCGACCGAACCGACGATGAACACGGCGATCGCGGCACGGAAGACATTCTTGGCGCCGAAGCGGTCGGCCATCCAGCCGCTGATCGGAATGAAAATCGCCAGCGATACAAGATAGGCGGTCAGCGCCAGCTTGAGTGCGATCGGGCTGGTGTGGATGTCGATGGCGATCGCCGGCAACGATGTCGCAATGACGGTCGAATCCATGTTTTCCATGAATAGAGCGACCGCCAGGATAAGCGGAATGGTGCGGTTCACGATGGATCCGGCCTTGAAATGTGCGTCGCGATTGCTTGCTGGCCCTGGGGGCCAAACCGACAGGTAGGGCGGTTATCATGGCTTGGCCCGGATGTCGCATTAATTTGCTGTCACGTTTGTGCGACCGCAAGTCCCGCAGCCCCTGAGGCAAAATGCAGCTTCGCCACTACACAACCATCGGCTTTTCAACGGCCACGGGACGTGTTACGAGCCAGCGCCAATCCTGAAAGGGAAGAAGACGAGTCGGCGCTGTCCATCAGGGCGAGCGCCTTTCCTGCATTCCGAGGGCTGGCCATGGCAAAAATCATCGAGACGTCCACCGGCGCATTGGCGCTGACCTTTGACGACGTGCTGCTGCAGCCGGGTCATTCCGAGATCATGCCCGGCGAGACCGACATCCGCACCCGCATCGCCGGCGACATCGACCTCAACGTGCCGATCCTGTCGGCCGCCATGGACACGGTCACCGAGGCGCGACTCGCCATCGCCATGGCCCAGGCCGGCGGCATAGGCGTCATCCACCGCAATTTCTCGCCGGCCGAACAGGCCGAGCAGGTGCGGCAGGTGAAGAAATTCGAATCCGGCATGGTGGTCAACCCTGTCACCATCGGTCCCGAGGCGACGCTTGCCGATGCGCTGGGTCTGATGCGCACCTACAGCATTTCGGGCATTCCGGTGGTCGAGAACGGCGGCACCGGCGGCCACACGGTCGGCCGGCTCGTCGGCATCCTGACCAACCGCGACGTCCGCTTCGCGTCCGATCCGGCGCAAAAGGTCTATGAGCTGATGACCCGCGAGAACCTGATCACGGTCAAGGAGAACGTCGATCAGGACGAGGCCAAGCGGCTGCTCCATCAGCACCGCATCGAGAAGCTGGTTGTGGTCGATCGGGACGGCAATTGCGTCGGGCTGATCACGGTCAAGGACATCGAGAAGTCGCAGCTCAACCCGCACGCCACCAAGGATGCGCAGGGGCGCTTGCGCGCCGCCGCCGCCACCAGTGTCGGCGATGACGGTTTCGAGCGGGCCGAGCGCCTCATCGACGCCGGCGTCGACCTTCTGGTGATCGACACCGCGCACGGTCATTCGCAGCGCGTTCTGGATGCCGTGACGCGGGCCAAGAAGCTGTCCAACTCGGTTCGCATCCTGGCCGGCAACGTCGCCACCGCGGAAGGCACCTTGGCGCTGATCGATGCCGGCGCCGACGCGGTCAAGGTCGGCATCGGACCAGGCTCCATCTGCACCACCCGCATCGTCGCCGGCGTCGGCGTGCCGCAGCTCTCGGCAATCATGTCGGCAGTCGAGACGGCACAGAAATCGGGCGTTTCGGTTATTGCCGATGGCGGCATCAAATATTCGGGCGATCTCGCCAAGGCGCTGGCCGCCGGGGCCAGCGCGGCGATGATTGGCTCGCTGCTGGCCGGCACCGACGAGAGCCCCGGCGAGGTCTATCTGCATCAGGGCCGCTCCTTCAAAGCCTATCGCGGCATGGGTTCGGTCGGCGCGATGGCGCGCGGCTCCGCCGATCGGTATTTCCAGGCCGAGGTGCGCGACACGCTGAAACTGGTCCCCGAAGGCATCGAAGGGCAGGTGCCGTACAAAGGACCTGTGTCTGGCGTGCTGCACCAGCTTGCAGGCGGCCTGAAAGCCGCTATGGGTTATGTCGGTGGCCGCGACCTTGCCGATTTCCGCGAGCGCGCCACTTTTGTGCGGATATCCAATGCCGGACTTCGTGAAAGCCACGCCCATGACGTCACGATTACCCGCGAAAGCCCGAATTATCCTGGCGGAGCCTGATCGCCATGCGTCTTGGCGCAATCTGGCGGCAATGATCCTGCGGCTGTCGCGCCACGCGGCCGCACTCAGTGTCGCCACAGTGGCGGTTTTCATCATCATGACGGCGATGGAGTTCCTCTATTTTCGCCGATTGAGCGGCGGTCTGCCGTCGCTCGACATGCGCTATGCCGGTTTCACCCCGGATGAGGGCATGGCCTGGCTAACGGCTCTCGGCCGGCGCGGCAGCGAGATTATCCTCGTCTGGCATTACCTGACCTTCGACCTGCTGTTTCCGGCGCTGCTGTCGCTGACGATGGTCAGCCTGATCCTGGCCACGGGCCGGCGGCTGAAGAATTTCCATGCACTGCCTGCGCAAACGCAGGCGGCATTTGCAGCTGTGCTGGTGCTGCCGTACACGCTTGCCGACTATGCCCAGAACATCGCCGTGGCTCGTCTTTTGTCCGATTTTCTGTCGGCCAATCCGGATTCGCTATCCTTCGCCTCGGCGCTGATCGTCACCAAATTCGCCCTGCTGGCGATACCAGTGACCGTCATTGCGGCTTTCATTCTGATGGCTCAGAAACGGCCTTGAAGGCTGGGTGACAACGACAGGGGGCGTCTTGAACCAGACCGCGATCTTCTGGCCGATGCTGGCGCAGGTGCTGCTGGTCTATATCGTCTATGTCGTAATGGGCCGGCGCCGCCATGGCGCGGTCAGATCGGGCGAAGCCAAGACCGGCCAGTTCAAGACGCGCTCGACGGAGCCTGGGTCCAGTATCACCGTCGCCAACAATCTGAGCAACCAGTTCGAACTGCCGGTGCTTTTCTACGTCTTATGCTTGACGCTGCACGTGACCAATGGCGTCAATTATCTGACTTTGGCACTGATGTGGATCTTTGTCGTCTCCCGCTATCTTCACGCATCGGTCCACTTGACCAGCAATCGGCTAATCCTGCGCAGCAGGGCATTCTACCTGGGCGCGGTCGTTCTCGCACTTGGCTGGATATGGCTGGCGCTGCATCTGCTCGGCTTAGTCTGAGCAAGCTCAAGGCTACAAATCGAACACCGCGATCTTGCGCTTGTCGAACCTGATGGCGAGTTCGCCGCGCACCAGCTTGAGCGCGGCCTCGCCGAAGACGGCACGCCGCCAGCCTTGCAATGCCGGCACGTCGGCTTCCTCGCCCTCGGCAGCGATGCGGTCGATGTCGTCACTGGAGGCGAGTACCTTGGATGCGACGCCCTCCTTTTCGGCGACGATCCGCAGCAGCACCTTCAGCAACTCCGCAGCGGCGCTCGACCCCTCCGGCGGCTGGAAGCTCTTCGGCAGCTTCGGCATCTCTTCCCTGGGCAGGGCAAGGGCAGCGTTTACCGCGCCAAGCAGTGCCGTCGCCGTCGACGAGCGCTCCCAGCCCTTCGGCGTGGTACGCAGCTTGCTCAGCGCCGCAGCGTCGCGCGGCGCCTGCTGCGCCACTTCGTAGATCGCGTCGTCCTTGAGCACCCGGCCGCGCGGCACGTCGCGCTCGCGCGCTTCGCGTTCGCGCCAGGCGGCCACCGCCTGCACGATCGCCAGTTCCTGGGGCTTGCGCAGCCGCATCTTGAGCCGCTTCCAGGCATCCTCGGGATGCGGATCGTAGGTCTCGCGCGAGGTCAGCACGTCCATCTCCTCGTTCAGCCAGTGGGCGCGGTTTTCCCGCACCAGCTCGGCGCTGAGATGCTTGTAGACCTCGATCAGGTGGGTGACGTCGGCGAGCGCGTAGTCGAGCTGCTTTTCGGACAGCGGACGGTGGCGCCAGTCGGTGAAGCGCGAGGACTTGTCGAGCCGCGCGCCGGTGATGCGCTGCACCAACTGGTCGTAGGAAACGCTGTCGCCGAAGCCGCAGACCATTGCCGCGACCTGGGTGTCGAACACCGGATGCGGCACAAGATCGCCGAGATGCACGATGATTTCGATGTCCTGCCGCGCCGCGTGGAAGACTTTGACGATCGCCTCGTTGGCCATCAGCCTGAAGAACGGTTTCAGGTCGATGTCGGGCGACAGCGGATCAATCAGCGCCGTCACCCCGGGCGCTGCCATCTGGATCAGGCACAGGATCGGCCAGAAGGTCGTTTCGCGAATGAATTCGGTATCGACGGTGACGAATTCCGCCTTTTCGAAAGCGGCAATAACGGTCTCGAGTTCTTTCTGAGTGGTGATGACGTGCATCAAATCGCTTTTGGCAAGGGATAGGGTCTCTTTCAATTTCAGCCGCGCGCGCTTTCGTCAAGCGCAAGCACCTCTATCCAGGCTTTGCGGGTTCATCGGGATCGGCATTCCGCTTCGCCAACCGGGCAAAAACCGTAGACGTGCGCAACAGCGCCGTAAAACGGCTGCGATGGGTGGCCGGCACGGCGGAGCGCGCCTGCATCCGGTAAAGGATGACGGCCACGAAGATCGCATAGACGGTGGCGCTGAACACGAACAGCGCGCTCGGCCCGAAAAATTGCATCACCGTCGAGGCTGCAAACGGCCCGCCGATGGCGCCGAAGGAATAAAACAGCATCAAGGCAGCGTTGATCAGCACGAACTCGCCCTTGTCGGCGCGGTCGTTGGAATGCGCCGCCGACAGCGAATAGAGCGGCATGGCGAAGCAGCCGAAGATGAAGACGAGCAGGAAGTTGAGGAACGGGCTGCCGCCTGCCACGAATGCCAGGGCCAGTGCCGCCACCATCGCACAGCACGTCGTCATCAGCAGCACCGAGCGCCGGTCCCAGCGGTCGGAGAGATAGCCGAGCGGGTATTGGATTATAGCGCCGCCGAAAATGCCGACGCTGACGAAGGTGACGACGTCGGCGACCGACATGCCGATCTGCTCGGCATAGACCGGCGACAGGGTGCGGAAGGCGCTGTTTGTGACGCCGACGGCGATACAGCCGAAGCAGCCGAGCGGCGAGATCCGCCAGACGCGCGCCAAATCGAGCTTGACGTCGTCCGGCGGCGTCGGATTGGAGCGGTCGCCGAGCGACACCGGCACCAGCGAAACGGTGATCATCATCGACATGATGGCGAAGATGGCAAAGCCGCCGGCGCCGAAGATCGGGATCAGGAACTGGGCGCCCGTCACCGAGCCGATGTCGACCATCCGGTAGATGGCAAGCACCCGCGCCCGGTCGGTGTTGGTGACGCCGGAATTCAGCCAGGCTTCCATGATTGTGAACAAGCCGGCGAAGCAGAACCCGCCAGCAAAGCGCACGGCGCACCACATCACCGGATCGATGACCAGCACCAGAAGCAGCGTCCCCGCCGAGGCGATCGCCGCCAGTGCCGAAAAGGCGCGCACATGGCCGACGGACTTCATGATGCGGGTAACGGCAAGGCAGCCAAGCAAGAAGCCGGCGAAATAGAACGTGCCCATCAGGCCGATCGACGAAGCGGGAAAACCCTCCTGCGCACCACGCAGCGCAATCAACGTGCTCTGCAGGCCGTTGCCGCCGAGCAGGATGCCGGCGGCGATCAGGAGGGGGATCAGCGGGCGGATGGAAGACATGAAGGAAAAGCCTGTCGTTGATCCCTTCTTGAACCATCGCCTTCGCCAATGCCAGCGGCAATTCCCGGCGGCGTTGGGGCCAGCCGGGGGCTGCCGCGTGGCCCCGGACCCTCCGTGTTGGAACCAAGGCGTATTTTTGTAGTTCAGTGCTGGTGGGCGAATACGCGTCTTGTGAGCTGCCGGTGTGCGGAGACGGTGTTGGGCATCGACGTGGTTTCTGATGCCCGGCCTGAAGCTCCAAAGGGAGGTGCGCCATCATGAAATTTCATTCCGCATTTGCGGCATTTGCCGTGGCCGCAGTTCTGGCGGCCGGGCCGGCGCGGGCTGTCGACCTCGCCATGGTGTCCGGCGATACCGGCAACGGCCAGAGAATCCTTCGCGAGATCCTCGATCAATACGAGACGAAGACCGGCAACAAGGTTAGCGTCGTTCCGCTGCCTCCGTCGGCGACGGACCAGTTTGGCCAATACCGGCTCTGGCTCGCCGCCGGAAGCAGCGACGTCGACGTCTATCAAACGGACATCATCTGGGCCCCCCAGCTTGCAAGGCAGTTCATCGACCTGACCGAAGCGACCAAGGATGTCGTTGGCACCCATTTCCCATCGATCATCAAATCGCAGACCGTGGACGGCAAGCTGGTCGCCTTGCCGATATTCACCGACGCTCCGGCGCTCTACTACCGCAAGGATCTCCTCGACAAATACGGCGCCAGGGTCCCGGCCAACTGGGCTGAACTTGCCGATACCGCCAAGCTTGTCATGGACAAGGAGCGCGCGGCCGGCAACAAGGACATGTGGGGTTTCGTTTTCCAGGGCAACGCCTATGAGGGGCTGACCTGCGATGCACTCGAATGGGTGAAGTCGAACGGCGGCGGCCAGATTATCGAGCCGGACGGCATGATCTCCATCAACAATCCGCAAGCAGTTGCGGCGCTGGAAATGGCGAGGAGCTGGGTGGGAACCATCTCGCCGCCCGGCGTTCTGGCCTATCAGGAAGAAGAGTCGCGCGGAGTCTGGCAGACCGGCAACGCCGTCTTCATGCGCAACTGGCCCTATGCCTACGCGCTTGGCAACAGCGAAAGCTCCCCCATCAAAGGCAAGTTCGAGGTGACCACGCTGCCGCCGGGGTCGGGCGAGGGCGCCCGCCCGGCAGCAACGCTTGGCGGCTGGAATCTCGCGGTTTCCAAATATTCGAAGAACCCGGATGCAGCGATCGGGCTGGTCAAATGGATCGCCTCGCCTCAGATGCAGAAGTACCGCGCCTTGAAGGGGGCATATCTGCCGACCATCCAGGCACTCTATGACGATGCCGACATCGCCAGCGCCCAGCCGGTGATTCCGCGCTGGAAGGAAGTCGTCCTCAACGCGTTGCCGCGTCCCTCGGCCCAAGCCAAGAGCAGGTACAATGAGGCATCGAGCGAGTTCTGGACCGCCGTCCACAACACCATTTCCGGCGAGGGCACGGCCGCCGACAACCTTGCCGATCTGGAGTTCTCCTTGACCAGGCTCAAAGGCACCGCCTGGTGACCTCGCCGCGCTCAGGCTCGATGCTGGCGCGTCAGCGTGCGCGCTCGGCATGGCTGCTGCTTGCCCCGATGCTCATCGTGCTCGCCGCCGTTGCCGGCTGGCCGTTGATGCGCACGATCTATTTCGGCTTCACCGATGCCTCGCTCGCCGACCTCGAAGCCCGCCGCTGGGTTGGCTTCGCCAACTATTTCTCCGTCGTGCAAATGCCGAGCGACCGCGTCATCTACGACGGGCTGCTCGCCGATCCGGTCTGGTGGCGCGCCGTCTGGAACACCGTGCGCTTCGCGGTGATTTCGGTGACCTGCGAGACGGTGCTCGGCATGATCGTTGCGCTGGTGCTCAACACGAGGTTTCGCGGCCGCGGTATCATACGCGCCGCGATTCTCATCCCTTGGGCCATCCCGACGATTGTGTCGGCTAAGATGTGGCAGTGGATGCTCAACGACCAGTTCGGCATCATCAACGACGTCCTGCTCAAGCTCGGCCTGATCAGCACAAAAATCGCCTGGACGGCAAGCGCCGACACGGCGATGGTCGCCGTCCTCGTTGTCGACATCTGGAAAGCGACCCCCTTCATGGCGCTTCTCATTCTCGCCGCCCTCCAGATGCTTCCACAAGAAATCTACGAGGTCGCCAAGCTCGACGGCGTCGGCGCGTGGAGAGTTTTCTGGAAGATCACCTTGCCGCTCATCCGACCGGCGTTGATGGTGGCCATGATCTTTCGCGGTCTCGATGCCCTGCGCATCTTCGATCTGATCTACGTGCTTACGCCAAACAACATACACACCAAGTCGATGTCGGTGTTTGCCCGCGAGAGCCTGTTTGAGTTCGACAAGTTTGCCTACGGTTCCGCCGCCTCGACGTTGCTCTTCCTTATCCTCGCTCTGCTGACCATGCTCGTTCTTTGGCTCGGCCAGATAAGGCTGGACAAGGATTATTGATCATGTGGGACCACTGACCATGTGGATCGTCAAGCGCACGGCTTTCTACCTCCTCGTCGCCGTTATCGTCGTCGTCGCGGTGTTCCCGTTCTACTACGCCATCATCACCAGCCTGAAATCTGGGACCGCGCTCTTCCAGGTCGACTATTGGCCGACGACGATTACCTTCATCAACTACAGGACCGTATTCACCGAGGGGACCTTCCTGCGCAATCTCGTGAACTCGCTGTTCATCTCGAGCGCGGTTGTCTTCATTTCGCTGTTCCTCGGCGTCACCGCCGCCTATGCACTGGCGCGCATCCGCTTCAGAGGCCGTTCGGCGCTGCTCCTCATCATCCTGTCCGTCTCGATGTTCCCGCAATTGGCGGTGCTTGCCGGGCTTTTCGAGCTAATCCGCATCTTCGGCCTCTACAATTCGCCGTTCGCGCTGATCTTGTCCTACATGATCTTCACCTTGCCGTTCACCGTCTGGGTGCTCACCGCCTTCCTTCGCGACCTGCCGATCGAACTGGAGGAAGCGGCGATCCTCGATGGCGCCACGCCCTGGATCATCATCAGCCGCGTCTTCCTGCCGCTGATGTGGCCGGCGCTGGCGACCACCGGGCTTCTCGCCTTCATCGGTGCTTGGAACGAGTTCCTGTTCGCCCTGACGTTTACCTCCAGCAACGAGCAGCGAACCGTGCCGGTGGCGATAGCGCTGCTCTCCGGCAGCTCGCAGTTCGAGATCCCGTGGGGCAACATCATGGCCGCATCGGTGATCGTCACCGTGCCGCTTGTCGTCCTCGTTCTCATCTTCCAGCGCAAGATCGTCTCCGGCCTCACGGCGGGCGGGGTGAAGGGATGAGTGCATAGTTGAACTGCCGGCACAGAGCAGCGAACTCAGATTGACGCCTCTGGCATAAATTGATGCCGGTGGGATAGGGGCGGGAAGAACGCGAACTCGACCCAGCCGCCGCTTGCCTTGACAAATGCACCCTCTCATGTGCTTTTCGCGCAAATTTTCAGGCTGGGCCATCATGCCTTGGCCACAACCCAACATCCGGACCTTAAGAATGACAATGCATCGTTACCGCAGCCATACCTGTGCCCAATTGAGGAAGGCCGACGTCGGCTCGACCGTTCGCCTGTCGGGTTGGGTACATCGCGTGCGCGACCATGGCGGCCTGCTGTTCATCGATTTGCGCGACCATTACGGTCTGACCCAGATCGTCGCCGATCCGGATTCGCCTGCCTTCAAGATCGCGGAGACCTTGCGTGGCGAATGGGTCGTCCGCGTCGACGGCGAGGTCAAGGCGCGCCTCGCCGACACCGTGAACCCCAATTTGCCGACCGGCGAGATCGAGATTTTCGCGCGCGAGATCGAAGTGCTGTCGGCCGCCAGGGAATTGCCGCTGCCGGTCTTCGGCGAGCCGGACTATCCGGAGGACATCCGCCTCAAATACCGCTTCCTCGACCTGCGCCGCGACACGCTGCACAAGAACATCGTGGCGCGGACGAAAATCATCGCCGAGATGCGCAAGCTGATGGGCGAGGTCGGCTTCACCGAATTCTCGACGCCGATCCTGACCGCCTCATCGCCGGAAGGCGCGCGCGACTTCCTGGTGCCGTCGCGCATCCACCCCGGCACTTTCTATGCGCTGCCGCAGGCGCCGCAGCAGTATAAGCAGCTGATCATGGTGTCCGGCTTCGACCGCTACTTCCAGATTGCGCCGTGCTTCCGTGACGAGGACCCGCGCGCCGACCGTCTGCCGGGTGAATTCTACCAGCTCGACGTGGAGATGAGCTTCGTCGAGCAGGAGGATGTGTTTACCACCATGGAGCCGGTAATGCGGGGGGTGTTCGAGACCTTTGCCGCCGGCAAGCCGGTGACGGAGAAGTTTCCGCGCATCGCCTATGATGTCGCCATGCGCAAATACGGCACCGACAAGCCGGACCTGCGCAACCCGATCGAGATGCAGGCCGTCTCGGATCATTTTCGCGATTCCGGCTTCAAGGTATTTGCCAACATCCTTGCCAACGATCCGAAGGCCGAGGTCTGGGCCATTCCGGCCAAGACCGGCGGGTCTCGCGCCTTTTGCGACCGCATGAACTCATGGGCGCAAGGCGAGGGCCAGCCCGGCCTCGGCTACATCTTCTGGCGCAAGGAGGGCGAGAAGCTCGAAGGCGCCGGGCCGCTGGCCAAGAATATCGGCGAGGAGCGCACCGAGGCGATTCGACAACAACTCGGCCTTGCCGATGGCGATGCCGCCTTCTTCGTCGCCGGCGATCCGAAGAAGTTCGTCTCCTTCGCGGGAGCGGCGCGCAGCCGCGCCGGCGAGGAGCTCAATCTTGTCGACCGTGATCGCTTCGAATTGTGCTGGATCGTCGACTTCCCGTTCTTCGAATGGAACGAGGAGGAGAAGAAGATCGACTTCGCGCACAATCCGTTCTCGATGCCGCAAGGTGGCATCGATGCGCTGAACGGCGAGGATCTGCTCGGAATCAAGGCGTTCCAGTACGACATGGTCTGTAATGGTTTCGAGATCGCCTCAGGCGGCATCCGCAACCATCTGCCCGAAACCATGGTCAAGGCGTTCGAGACGGTCGGGCTTGACCGCGAGACGGTCGAGGAGCGCTTCGGTGGCCTCTACCGCGCCTTCCAGTATGGCGCGCCGCCGCATGGCGGCATGGCGGCAGGCATCGACCGCGTCGTCATGCTTCTGGTCGGCGCGAGGAACCTGCGCGAAGTGACGATGTTCCCGATGAACCAGCAGGCCTATGACCTGTTGATGAACGCGCCGTCGGAGGCCAGCCCGCAGCAGCTTCGCGAATTGTCGCTGCGCGTCGTGGCGACGAAGAAAGAGGTTTAGGAAACGCTCCGAACCGATGCTGTTGATTCATAAAAAAGCCCGGCATCGCTGCCGGGCTTTTGCTTTGGGATCTCGGTCAGTCTTCGTTTGCCGTAACCGTCACGCCAAGCGTTTTCGGCAGGTCGAGCGGGTTGGACATGGCGCCCGCCATGATCAGCGCGAACGGCACCGCCGCCGGCGGCTCGGCCGAGACCTCGATGCTTTGCGGATCGTCGAGGAATTTGTTGACCGCGGCCGAAACCTGCGCCGTCAGTTCCGGATTGTTGAGCTGCGCCATGCCGAAGGGCACGATCGCCTTGGCCTGGTTGGCAATGTCCTTGCCGGACATGCCTTGCTGCTTGCCGGCATAATCGAGCACCTTTTTGGTCAGCGAATCATCATCGAAGCGGATCGAGGCGCTGTTGAACGAAAGCTGCTGCAGCAGCCCGAGCATGGCCATGCCTTGCGCCGAATTGTCGGCGCCTTCGGGCTGCGCCGCCATCTTCTTCTGTATCTCCTGCAGTGATTTGATGACGTCCAGCGTGTAGCCGCCGAGATCGAAGGTCATGCCGAGCGTGCCGGCATTGTCGACCGATATTTCGTATTTCGACAAGTCCATCCTGCCGTCGGTAGGCTGCCAGGTGCCTTCCATCTCAAGATTGCCCGATATGTTCTGGTAGCCGAGCGCGTTGATGACTTCCTTGGACTTCGGATCTTCGACCAGTGTCAGGTCGGCAGTGAATTTTTCCGTGGTGCCGGAAAACGCCAAGGCCTTGCCGTCGGCCGGCGGCGTGATTGCGATGGCAAGCCCGTCCATCGAGAAAGCGGTCTTGTCGGCCACCTTGACGGTCATGTTGTCGAGCTCGGCCGATTTGTAAATCATCAGCGAGCCCAGCGGGCCGCTTGCGCCTTCGGCCGGAACCGTCATGTCGTGGATGACGAAGGGGCTGAGATTGAGCGTGACGCCATCCTCGCTATGTTCGAACGGCGACGTCGACACGGTCGCGATTTGATAGCCACCATTGGCTTCGGTCACCCCTTCGAGCTTGACGTCGCCGATCTTGAGCGCCTCCTTTTCGGCCGCCGGTTTGACCGCCACGCCTTGCAGAACCATGCTGGAGGTGTCGCCGGTTACTCCGGTCCAGGAGAGGTCGACACCCTGGGCGGCGAGGGCAGCCTTCAGCCGGTCGGCGACCGCGGTATCCTGCGCGAATGCCGCATTCAGCGGCAGCGTCAGCAAAAAGGTCGAAAAAGCCAGTCTTTTAATAAGTGTCGAGTGCCTGATCGTCATCGAGAGCTCCCCTGAGAGTGTCCTGAAATTCTTTTCAAATCGTCGCGTCGTCACCATTCGGCGACGAACTGGACCGGAAAAAGGCGGGCCTCGGCACAATGATCGAAAATCGCGGCTAAAGGCAAACCCGATCCATCAGGCTTGCGATAGAAGCAGGATGTAACGGGTTGATGTTGGCCGGCGTCGCGACGCTCCCAATTCCCGTTGCATAATGGATGTCGCGCAAAGTGTGCAGCGGTTTTGCGATGACGACATGCATCAAAACAAGGACCTAAAGCGTCGCATGAGGCCGGTCGAACGCGACGCGCTTTAGGAGGAGGCATACTGGTGCCTCTTGCCGCGAATCACCCGCTCGGCTAGTGCCAGCCCATGGGAAAAAGGCTTTTGCCGCCCGAGAGTGGCGGCGGCGACAATATCGAGCCGGTCGATCTGAAGAAGGCGCTGGAAGAGCGCTATCTCGCCTACGCGCTGTCGACCATCATGCATCGGGCGCTGCCGGACGTGCGCGACGGATTGAAGCCGGTGCATCGTCGCATCATGCATGCTATGCGCTTGTTGCGGCTCAACCCCGACCAGGGTTTTGCCAAATGCGCCCGCATCGTCGGCGAGGTGATGGGCAAATTCCATCCGCATGGCGACCAGTCGATCTACGACGCGTTGGTGCGGTTGGCGCAGGATTTTTCGATGCGCTACCCGCTGGTCGACGGGCAGGGTAATTTTGGCAATATCGACGGCGATAACGCCGCCGCCATGCGCTACACCGAAGCGCGCATGACCGAAGTGTCGACGCTGCTTTTGGAAGGCATCACCGAGGATGCGGTCGATTTCCGCCCGACCTACAACGAGGAAGACGAGGAGGCGGCGGTGCTGCCCGGCGCCTTCCCGAATCTGCTTGCCAACGGCTCGTCCGGCATTGCCGTCGGTATGGCGACCTCGATTCCGCCGCACAATGCGGCCGAGCTTTGCGACGCCGCGCTTCACCTGATCGATCATCCGGATGCGCCCGTCACCAAGCTGATGGACTTCGTCCAGGGGCCGGATTTCCCGACCGGCGGCATCATCGTCGACAGTCGAGCCTCGATCCTCGAAGCCTACGAAACGGGTCGCGGTGGCTTTCGCGTCAGGGCGAAATGGAGCCAGGAGGATCAGGGCAGGGGCACCTGGAACATTGTCGTCACCGAAATTCCCTATGGCGTCCAGAAGGCCAGGCTGATCGAAAAGATCGCCGAGCTCTTGATGGCACGCAAGCTGCCGCTGCTCGAGGATATCCGCGACGAGAGCGCCGAGGACATCCGCGTCGTGCTGGTGCCGAAGAGCCGCTCGGTCGATCCCGGCATCATGATGGAATCGCTGTTCAAGCTGACCGAGCTCGAAAGCCGCTTTCCGCTCAACATGAACGTGTTGTCGCGCGGCAAGGTGCCGAACGTGCTGTCGCTGAAAGGTGTGCTCAAGGAATGGCTGGAGCACCGCCGCGACGTCTTGATCCGCCGCTCCAAGCACCGCCTCGGCGAGATCGAGAGGCGGCTGGAGATCCTCGCCGGCTATTTGATTGCCTACCTCAACATCGACGAGGTGATCAGGATCATCCGCGAGGAGGACGAGCCCAAGCAAGTGATGATGGCCCGCTGGTCACTCACCGACACCCAGGCTGAAGCCATCCTCAACATGCGTCTGAGGGCGCTGCGCAAGCTCGAGGAATTCGAAATCCGCGAGGAATTCAATGGTCTGACCGGCGAGAAGAAGCAGATCGAGGCACTGCTTGCGTCCGACGCCAAGCAGTGGGCGACGATCAAGTGGGAAGTCGCCAATGTTCGCCAGAAATACGGGCCCGAGACCGACATCGGCAAACGCCGCACCGAGTTCGCCGACGCACCCGAGCATGACCTGACCGATATCGCCCATGCCATGATCGAGCGCGAGCCGGTCACTGTGGTCGTTTCGGAAAAGGGCTGGCTGAGGGCCATGAAAGGTCATCTGACCGACCATTCGGCCCTGACCTTCAAGGAAGGCGACAGCCTCAAGCTCGCCTTCCATGCCCAGACCACCGACAAGGTGCTGGTCTTCACCACCGGCGGCAAGTTCTACACGATCGGCGCCGACCGGCTGCCCGGCGGGCGTGGCCATGGTGAGCCGATCCGCATCATCGTCGACATGGACAACGACCAGGATATCGTCACCGCCTTCGTCCATGATCCCAAGCGCAAGCTGCTGCTGGTGTCGCATGACGGCAACGGTTTCATCGTGCCGGAAGAAGAAGTCGTCGCCAACACCCGCAAGGGCAAGCAGGTGATGAACGTCAAGGCGCCAGACGAAGCCCAGCGCTGCGTGAGCGTCGCGGGCGACCATCTCGCCATCGTCGGCGAGAACCGCAAGATGCTGGTGTTCCCGCTGGCCGAGATCCCGGAGATGGGGCGCGGCAAGGGCGTGCGCCTGCAGAAGTACAAGGACGGCGGCGTCCTCGACCTCAAGACCTTCACGCTCGCAAGCGGCCTGTCCTGGCAGGATTCGGCAGACCGCACCTTTACCAAATCGCGTGACGAGCTTGCCGAATGGATTGGCGCCCGCGCCTCGGCCGGCCGCATGGTGCCGAAGGGGTTCCCGCGCACGGGGAAGTTCGGGTGAAGCGGTATCTCCCCCCTTGAGGGGGAGATGTCGCCGAAGGCGACAGAGGGGGTCGGAACGTCCAGACACGACCCTTATCGCAGACGGAGGGGACTGGCGCCTCACGTATCGCAGACAGAGGAGGCTGGCGTCTCACGCTCGGCGACCCCCCTGGCCTGCCGGCCATCTCCTCCTCAAGCGGGGAGATTAGCAGCTCTACCCAAACATTTGGAATGTCGTCACGATTGCTGCACTATATCAGTGCATAAGCGACGCTATGGGCCAGGGAGAATTGGGCGCTTGAAGGAAGTCAGGATACAGAAGCCGGAGCGGCAGCAGCGCCTGTTTGGCCTGTCGACGCCGCTCAGGGCCGCTGTCATTCCGCCGCTGTCGGCGGCGCGCTGGCTCCTGGTGCTGATCGTTGCCGCTGGCGTTTACTTCTTCCACGGCTTCCTGTTTCCGGTCCTTGCCGCCCTGGTGATCGCCTTCGCCAGCTGGCCGCTCTACCGACGGCTGCTCGCCGGCGTCGGCGGCAACCGCACCATCGCGGCGACGCTTGCGATCTTGTTCATCCTGACCTTCCTGGTGGTGCCGATCGCGCTTGCCGGCACCTACGCCATCAATGAGGTGCGCGAATGGGTCAACTGGTCGATCGAGACCAACCGCTACGGTGCGCCGACGCCGCACTGGATTGCCACCATGCCGGTGGTGGGCGAATGGCTCAATGAACAATGGACGGTCAACGTTGGCCACCCTGGCGGTATCGGCGAACTGATCCAGCTGATCAGCGGCGCCAATATCGGCAGCATCTACCGCGGCGTGCTTGCCGCGGGCGGCAGCGCCTTCGGCCTTTTGCTGACGCTGCTGTTCATGATGATCGCGCTGTTCTTCGCCTATCGTGACGGCGAGCATTTCGCCGGACAGGTCGATCGCCTCGGCGAACGCATCCTGCCGGCCAGATGGGAACGGATCTCACGCGTGGTGCCGGCGACGATCTCCTCGACGGTGACCGGCATGACCGTTATCGCCATCGGCGAAGGGCTGGTGCTGGGCATCGCTTACTGGTTGGCCGGCGTGCCTTCGCCGGTGACGCTCGGCGCGCTGACCGGCATCATGGCGCTGATCCCCGGCGGCGCGCCCCTGTCCTTCACGCTGGTCTCGATCTATCTCGCCGCCAGCGGCTCGCCGATGGCTGGGCTGGCACTGTTCGTCTGGGGCGCGGTCGAACTCTTCGTCGTCGACAAGACATTGCGCCCAAAGCTGGTCGGCGGGCCGATAAAGCTGCCCTTCCTGCCAACCTTTTTCGGCCTGATCGGCGGCGTCAAGACAATGGGCTTTCTCGGCCTGTTCATCGGCCCGGTGCTGATGGCCCTGCTCGTCGCAATCTGGCGCGAATGGCTGCGCGAAGTGGAACTGACCGATGAACTCGCTGCCGCCGAACCGGCGGAGCACGATGACGCGCCGCCGCAGATCGAAATTGTTGCCGAGCGCGCGGCCGCGAAAAAGAATCAGGCCGGGTGACTGACGGCGAACGTGGCGCGGCGTTTGCGCCCCTCGTGCAACTGCCAGAGCGAATGGCCGATCAAAGTCATGATTAGGATCGCGCCGCCGATCAGGCTGTTGCGCGACGGTGTTTCGGCGAAGATCATCCACACCCAGACCGGCGCCAGCACGGTTTCTAACAGGTAGAACATCGCCACTTCCGGCCCGGAGATGTATTTCGGGCCGTTGGCGAGGCAGAAGAAAGAGATCGGCATGATGACGGCACCGTTGAAGACGATCCACCACGGCGCGTTGACGTGGAAACCCACCTTGGAAACCATCAGGGTGGCGACGGCCAGCGGCAGGACCACTCCGATCAGCGCCGTGAAACCCATATCCTTGCCGCTTGCGCGCGAGATAGTGATGGCCGCTGCGATCATGAAAGCCGAGCATAGCGCCATCAGGTCGCCGAAGAGATGTCCGGTTCCAACGGAATCGCCGACAATGATCGTCACGCCGACGATCATCAGTGCCAGCGCTGCAAGCGTCAGGGGCCGTGGCCTCTCCTTCAGGAACAGCCATGACAAAAGGGCCGCGAACATGGTTGTGAAGGCCAGGATGAAAACGAGGTTGGCGGTCGAGGTGCTGTAGACGCCGGTGATGAAGGCGATCGAGCCGAGCCCGTAGAGGGCGGCAACGCTGAGCCCTGACCAGCCCGGGATAAGCTGCGGCGCCTTTGCGCTCAGCGAGCGCCAGACGGCCCAGACGATGAGCGTGGCGACGAAGGTTGTGCCGGTGCGCAACAGCAGGATCGTCCATGCCTCGCCATCGGCGAGCCGGATCAGCGGAATGTCGACGGTTAGCGTCAGGCCGCCGATGGCGGTGATCAGAAGGCCTCTCTGGTGGTCGTTGTGGGAAGACATGCGGCAATTCTCGCGTAGGCTTGGAGGCGCAAAATTGACCCGCCCGGTTTTCCAGCCGATCGGCCGGAAGCCCAGCGGCATCCTCCTCGAAACAATTTAAGAGCGAATACCGAAAGCGAAGATCAGCGCGAAACCGCTTCGTGATTGTAGCGTTCCCAACCTTTCGGGCCGAGATGCTCCTGCGGCTGGAAGCGCATCTTATAATTCATCTTGCGCGAGCCGTTGACCCAGTAACCCAGGTAGACATGGGGCAGGCCCATCGCCCTGGCGCGGGCGATGTGGTCGAGGATCATGAAGGTGCCGAGCGAGCGGTCCTCGAAGTCCGGGTTGAAGTAGGAATAGACCATCGACAGGCCATCGGCCATCTTGTCGGTGAGCGCCACAGCGATCAACTCGCCCTGGCCCTTGCCGGTGATGAAGCTGTCGGGTCCGCGGCGACGGTATTCGATGACCTTGGTGTCGACATGGGTATCCTCGACCATCATGGCGTAGTCGAGCACGGTCATGTCGGACATGCCGCCACGGCGGTGGCGGGCGTCGAGATAGCTGCGGAACAGCGAATACTGCTCGGTGGAGGGCTCGGCGTCGTGCATGGCGCCGACCAGATCCGAATTATGCTGTATGACGCGTTTCATGTTTCGGCTGGCGGTGAATTCCTGCGCCAGGATGCGTACCGACACACAGGCGCGGCAGGTCTCGCAAGCCGGCCTGTAGGCGATGTTCTGCGACCGCCTGAATCCACCCTGCGTCAACAGATCGTTCATTTCCGGGGCCTTGTCGCCGACCAGGTGTGTGAACACCTTGCGCTCGAACTGGCCCTCGAGATAGGGACATGGCGAGGGCGCGGTCAGAAAGAACTGCGGCGACTGGGTCGGGTGCTGCGTCATCGAGCCTTGGAAACACTCCTGCGAATCGCTCTACCTTTGGCGCGGACGCCGAAAAATTCAACAGGATTGTGAAAGCCTGGTTGATTGGACGTCTTCACATTTGTGCGCAAAGGCTGCGGCCGCGCTTCAAAAGTCTGCTCAGCGGCCGCTGCGGCTGACGACAGTGCCGAGCAGCAGGTCGTGCAGCGTGCGCTTGCGATCAGAAAACAGGCTCACCAGCAGGACCAGCGGCGAAAGGATGACATTGCCGGCCCAAAACAGCACCGAATGCACGACGGCGGTCAGCCCGTCGATGGGGCTGCCGTCGAGTCGGTCGAGCCGGATGCCCATTATCTTCATGCCGGTGGTGGCCTGGTCTTTACTGCCGAGCGTGTTCCAGATGTAGAGGATGGCGACGGCCGGCACGAGAATGGAAAACAGCATCCAGCCGAGGCCGAGCGTCAACAGCCCGAACAAGAACACCAGGATCGCGAATGGAATGGTGAGCAGCGCCACGATGAAATAATCGATGACGAAGGCGAGAATGCGCCGCGTGCGCACGCCCTCATAGGCGCTGATATCTTCGAGCCTGCTAGTGATGATTTCGCCGTCGAGAACGCGAGCGTTCATGTCATTTCCTCGTAATCGAACCCGGGTTAATGCACGGGGCCGCTTGTTGATGAAATGGTGAAGGTTCGCGGCGGAATCAAGATCGAGCCGTCCACCATGTAGATGGTGACGGAGCACTTGGCGCCGTCTGTGACTTGTTGAATTTGTGGCGCGGATAGCGTTAGCTTGCTGCGGCGCAACAAAAAGCGCCAAGCCGAGGGGACGGGGCGACATGGACTACGACATGCTGGTCATCGGCAGCGGCCCATCCGGGCGCCGCGCCGCGGTGCAGTCGGCCAAGTTCGGCAAGTCGGTGCTGGTGGTCGACAGAGGCCGGCGCCTCGGCGGCGTGTCGGTGCATACCGGCACCATCCCGTCGAAAACGTTGCGCGAGACGGTGCTCAACCTCTCAGGCTGGCGCGAGCGCGGCTTTTACGGTCGCGGCTACCGGGTCAAGCAGGACATTTCAGTTGGCGATCTGGTCGAGCGCCTGCATAAGACGCTCGACCATGAGGTCGAGGTGCTGCAGCACCAGTTCATGCGCAACACGGTCAAGAGTGCGCGCGCCGCGGCAAAATTCCTCGGCCCCAACAAGGTCAGCCTGACCACCGACACCGGCGACTACAGCGAGGTTGGCTTCGCCCATGCGCTGATCGCGGTCGGCACCCGGCCGCACCGGCCCCGCGACGTGCCGTTCGACAAGACACGGATCTTCGACAGCGACGAGATGCTGGAACTCGACCGCCTGCCGCGCACGCTGACGGTGATCGGCGCCGGCGTCATCGGGGTCGAATATGCGACGATCTTTTCGGCGCTCGACGTGCCGGTGACGCTGGTCGAGCCGCGCAATACCATGTTGGATTTCGTCGACCGCGAGATCGTCGACGACTTCATCCATCAGATGCGCGACCGCGGCATGACCATCCGCTTGGGCAGCGCCGTCAAGGAGATCGCCTCCAAACCCGATCATGCCGAGGTGATGCTGGCCGACGGCCGCACCATACGTTCCGAGATGGTGCTTTATGCTGCAGGGCGTACCGGCAATGTCGGCAGCCTGGGCTTGGAAGCGGTCGGCATTGAGGCCGATCCCAGGGGCCGCATCAAGGTCGATCCGCAGACGTTCCAGACAAGCGCGCCCAACATCTATGCCGCCGGCGACGTCATTGGTTTTCCGAGCCTGGCCTCGACTTCGATGGAGCAGGGCAGGGTGGCCGCCTGCCACGCGTTCGGCGTGCCGTTGCCGCCGCCGCCCGAAACCTTTCCCTATGGCATATATGCCGTGCCGGAAATCTCCACTGTCGGCCAGTCCGAGGAGCAGGTGCGCGAGAGTGGTGCAGCCTATGAGGTCGGCGTGGCGCGGTTTCGCGAGACCTCGCGCGGCCACATCATGGGCGTCAACACCGGCTTTCTGAAGCTTCTGTTTTCGATCGAAACACGCCGTCTGCTCGGCGCCCATATTGTCGGCGAGGGCGCGACCGAACTCATCCACATTGGCCAGGCGGTCATCAATCTCGGTGGCACTGTCGACTTCTTCGTCAACAACACCTTCAACTATCCGACGCTGGCCGAAGCCTACAAGATCGCCGGGCTGGACGCCTGGAACCGCATGGGGCGAGGCTAGCTTCGAGGCTTATCGATCTGACGTTGCAACGGCGGCTGCAGGATCTGCCAGCCACCGCCTGACGATCGCGGCGTCCGGATTGCCGATTTCATGGCCGGAGGCGACGGTGTGGGCCTCGACTTTGGCGCCATGCCGGCTGAGCAGTCCGACCAGCGCGAGTGCGAAGGGCCGGTAAATCAGGTCGTCGGCGCCGGATAAGATTACCACCCGTGCGTTGCTGAGATCCGCCGGCGGCACCTCGTCCAGAACCGGCATCGGGCGCAGCAAAGCCGCTTGGACGATCAGCCGCGGATGAAGCAGCATCACGCTTGAAACCAGGTTGGCGCCGTTGGAGTAGCCGATAAAGGAGGCTCGGGCGAGATCGAGGTCGTGGCGTTTCGCGGCCTTGGGGATGAAGTCAGCGAAAGCGTCCGCCTCTTTGCGGATGCTGTCCTGCTCGAATCGTATCGGCGAAATCCGCCTGAACCAGCGGAAACCGTCTTCCTGGGCGATGCGGCCACGCACCGCCACCAAGGTGGCGTGCGGCGAGACTTGGCGCCCCAGCGGCACCAGAGTCGTCTCGTCGACACCCGATCCATGCAGCAGAAAGAGGCACTCTCCGGTTGGTGCTGCGGGCCTGTAAACGCGATAAAAAAATGGCAGGTCGCGCCGCAAAAAGTCATCTTCCGGAGGTTTTTCGGACATAGTTGCATCCTTTTGTTTTCACGATGTTTTCATTCATTTGCCGGCTTCAAAACGGAATATTTTCAAGCTCCGCGAAAGTTGATTGAACCGGGCGCATTTCAGTCCGTTTCTTTGCCGATATAATCCCCGCGGGAGGGATTCGAAGCAGTGTGCGCCGGGTGGTCGCCCGGGTGGTCGCATACCGCGCATGAACAACCAGCTTTAAGGCCTTTTATCGATGACCATGCCAGTTTCGCCGGAACGCGATACGCGTATTGACGTGTTCCGGGCACTCGCCCTCCTGACCATATTCATCGACCACGTGCCGGGCACAGTTTTCGAAACCCTGACCTACAAGAATTTCGGGTTTTCGGATGCGGCCGAGGCCTTCGTGCTGATCTCCGGCATGTCCGTCGCTCTTGCCTACGGCACCAGATTCCAGCCGGGAAACCGGTTGGTCGCAACGCTGAAGATGTGGCGCCGCGCCGGCGTGCTCTATGTCACCCACATCGTCACGACGATGGTGGTCATGGCCATCTTCTGCGCAGCGGCGGTGTTTGCGAAACGGCCGGACCTTCTGACGCTGATCAACATCGAGCCGCTCGTCAGGAATCCGCCGCAAGTCCTGGTCGGTGTCGTCACGCTCGGCCATCAGCTCGGTTACAACAACATACTGCCGGTCTATGCGGTGCTGCTGTTGATGGCGCCGGCCTTCCTGCTGTTCATCAGCTACAGGCCACTGGCCGCGCTTGCCGTGTCCGCAGCCCTTTGGCTGGTTGCCGGAATCTACCAGATCGCGCCGCCGAACTACCCGGAGCCCGGGTTCTGGTTCCTCAATCCGCTGTCATGGCAATTGCTGTTCAATATCGGCATGGCCAGCGTGTTGCATGTGCGGCGCGGCGGCACCATTCCGGTCAATCGATGGCTGGTCGGCGCGGCGGCCGCCTATGTGCTGACGGCGCTCGTCTGGGTGCATAGCCCGCTGTGGGGGCATGTGTCATGGCTCGACCTGCCGGTGGTGCTGACCGGTTTCGACAAGACGTTCCTGTCGTTGCCGCGGCTGCTGCACATCCTGGCGATGAGCTATCTGGTCGTCGCCTTGCCTTTCGTCTCGAACCTGTTCCGCACCGGCCGCGACAATCCGCTCGCCATATTGGGCAAACGCTCGCTGCCGGTTTTCATTGCCGGCACGGTGATTGCCATGGCGGCGCAGGTGATGAAGCTGATCAACCCGGGCGGCATTGCCTATGACAGTCTGCTGCTCGCCGCCGGCATCGCCATGCAGTTCGCGCTCGCCTTTTATCTGGAGTGGCTGTCCGCAATCGGCTGGTCCGGCAAGGGCAAGCCGGTCCGCAACGAGGCGCTGCCTGTTCGTCCATCCTTTGGCATCGGTCCCATGGCGGCCAATAGATAAGATTTGGAGCCGATCTGCCCCAGTCAGCCTGTACTTGGCGGTGGTCCGGACGATGCCCTGACGACAAGTTCGACGTCGAGCGTTTCTCGCCGCACCGTGCCGTCGAAGTCGAGGATTCTTCGCGCTGCCCGGCGGCCGATCTCGGCGATCGGCTGGGCGATGGTGGTGAGCGGAGGCTCGCAAGTTGCGGCTTCAGGCACGCCGTCGAAGCCGACGACGGAAACATCGCGGGGAACCGCGATGCCCCGTGCGTTGAGCCATTCCAATGCCACCATTGCGATCCGGTCCGACATCGCCAGGATGGCGGTCGGCGGTTCCGCCGAGGCGAAGATGGTTTCAAGGCCAGCCCTTGTGCTCGCCTTATCGTTTTCGGTCTCGTAGACCGGCACTTTGGTGGTGTCGACACCAAACCGGGAAAGCTCTTCGAAATAGCCGAGGAGGCGATCACGGGTTCCGGTATAGGACGCCGTCCGGACCTGCTCGGGCGAGACAAGACCGGTGCTGTCGTCGGCGAAGGCCAGCGACAACACGGCGAAGCGGCGATGTCCAAGTTCCGCCAGATGGCGCGCCGCGAGCCGGCCGCCGGCAACATTGTCGATACTGATCGCGGAGACCGTGTCGTCCTGCGAGCCGAGCTCGAGCGCGACGAAGGGGAGCTTTCGTTCGCGCGTCAGCTCAACGAGACGCGGACCGCCCTCGATGCAGAACAGGATGAAGCCGTCCACGAGGGCGCTCTGGATATTCCAGGCAAGTTTTTCCTCGTTGCCAGCCGACACGAGGGCTATTCCCGCGCCGGTGGCGTCGCAGGCCTCCGAGATGCCGGCCATCATCACGCGGGCAAACGGGTCGTCGAAGAAATAAGACAGCGGCTCGGTTGTGGCGACGCCGATTGCATTGACCTTGCCGGCGCGCAGCAGGCGGCCCTTGGGATCCGGGCCGGCGTAGCCCAGCGCGTCGGCCGCCGCCTTGACCCGCTCGCGGACCTCCTCGCGCACGATTTCGGGACGGCTGAAGACATTGGAGGCAGTGCCGTGCGATACGCCCGCGGCCTTGGCGATGTCCGCCAGCCGGATGGGCCTCCTGCCGCCTTCGGTGAGTGATGCCATTTGTTTGTCTCCAGGACTCCTGTCCAACAGTATCGCCGATTACCTAACATCTTCCTTGGATCGATTCAAATTTCTGCTTGACATTTATAATGTGACGCGTATTCTTGAATCGATCCAAGAGCGGTTTTTATCCGCAGATTGGATCGATACAAGAGGAGAGCGCCATGCACCCCGTCAATTATCTGTTCGAGGACATTTACCGGAACGACTGGAGCATCCGCTCGGGCGCGGATGTCCGTAAGGGGCGCGACAGGACCGGTCCGTGGATTCGCGACCTGCGTTTCCTCGTAGGACGCAAGCGGAGCTGATCGGCGGCCTATTTTTGTCCCCGCGGGTTGGATCGATTCAAAAAGCTAGAGGAGATTAAGCCATGCATCCGATCAAGCATCTGTTCGAAGACATCTATCGCAATTATTGGGGCATCTCGCCGGCCACCGAACGGCTGGAGCGACGGCGTATAGTCAAGACGCCCAAGCGCGACGGCCAAGTCCGGCCCGAACGTCCGCGAGACTGAGCTGGCAAGACGGAGCTCGTGGATCGAGCGCGGCTGGCGAAAGAGCAGCGGCCGCCATTGGTTGCCGCATCAATGGCGGCGCGGGTGTACCAGCGCCGAGGCGGCCATCACGAGCCAGCCGCCGATGAGCAACGTGCCGCCGATCGGCGCCGACATCGGGAACAGCCGCGAGCCAAGGAAGTCGCGGGCCAAAAGATCTCCCGAGAACAGCAGAAGCCCGACGAGAAGGATGAGGCTTCCGGTTCGCAGGATTCTATTGCCACCGAGCAGCCCGACGGTAAGGAAGACCGGCGCATGCATGAGCAGGAAGGATGCGGCCGTACCGACGAAAGCGCCGCCGAGATGTGCCGCCGCCGCCGAAAGAGCCACGCCGGTTCCGCCGCATAGGGCGCCGGCAAAAATCAGAATGCGACTGCCCGCCGTCTGTTCAGCCATGCTCATTTCCACGCCTCCGCGATTCCTGGCGACCGCCTGAGATAGTGCGGCGAACCGTGTCAGGATTTGCCGGCTTCCGCCAGCATGGCGCGTTCGCGGCGTGACTGGACCAGCCAGTTATAGGCCGCTCCGCCCGCCATCAGCACGGATGTGCCGAGAAACACCGAGCGCATACCGAAATGGCCGCCGACGAAGCCGCCGAGCAACGGTCCGGCGACCTGGCCGACATATTGCGCCGAGATCGACAAGCCCAGCATACCGCCGCCGACGCCGTCTGGCACATTGTGGCGGATGACGCTGGTGATGCAGGGCACGAGACCGCCAAGCGCCAGGCCCATCAGGAAACGCAGCCCGACGAGTTGCCAGCCCTGCGTAACGAAGGCCTGCGGGATCAGGAGCAGCGCCGAGACGGCGAGTGCGGCAACGATTACGTTCCAGTGGCCGATACGGTCGGCGAGCTTGCCGAGCCGCGACGCCGACAGGATGGCGCCGAGCGCTGCCGCGGACATGACGATGCCGGAGATCAGCGTGACCTGGCTCTGATCTTCGATGAGCTGTTGGACATAGACGGTGATGATCGGCTCGATCGACATGGTGGCAAAACTCAACAGCATGCCGGTCGCCAGCATGGCGACGACGGGGCGCTTGTCGGGAATCTGCGACCAGCCGCCTCTCGCGTTTTCTTGTGAGGCCGCCTTGACGGCAACCGGGCGAGGGGCCTCCCTGATCAGCAAGGTGGTTGCCAGAAACGCCAGGAAAATGACGCCGCCGGCGAGCAGGAAGGTGGCGCGGATTCCAATCAGCGGCGGCAGCGCGCCGCCGAGCAGCGGACCGACCAGGGCACCGGCGGTTATGCCGGCCGACAGCACGCCCAGCGCCCAGCCGGAGCGATCCTTCGGCGTCTGCATGGCAACCAGGATGGTCGAGCCCGAAGAATAGCCGCCGGCAAAGCCGATCAGCAGGCGCAGGAGCACCAATTGCCAGACGGTCTGCACCATGCCGGTCAGCGACATGCACAGCGCCATGCCGAAACTGGCACGCACCAGCATCAGTTTGCGGCCGTAGCGGTCGCCTAGCCGCCCCCACAGCGGTGCGACCAGCGCGGCAGCAAGGAAGGTTGCGCCGTAGGCAATGCCCGACCACTGGACGATCGCCGCGTGACCCTCGGCGCCCAACTGCTCGACGTAAAGCGGCAGGAAGGGCAACAGCAGCGTCATCGCTACAAGCGTGCTGAACGAGCCGGCAAAACACACGGCGAGATTGCGACGCCAGTGGACGTTGTGCGTGCCTTGCGTGGCGAGGGTGGCGTCTTGCGGCATGTCCTGTCCTCTCCGGCCGGCTTGGATGAAAACTTGTTGTGGATCCCATTTTGGTATACCGGATTGGTATCCGTCATGGACGCAAGGCTGGTCGCTGTCAATGCGGCCGCTGCAAAGTGATCGGCAACAAATGGCCGGTGAACAGAGAGCCAATGAACCGGCTCCAACAAACGGAACGCCAATGTCGCAGATGCAAAACGTCGAAAGGCAGCTTCGCGAGATGATCCTCGGGCTCGAGATCGGTCCGGGCGAGCGGCTGACGGAGCGCTGGGTCGAAAGCCGTTTCGGCGCCTCGCGTACGCCGGTCAGGGCGGCATTGCTGCGGCTCGAGACCGAAGGCCTGATCTGCCGCGACGGCCGCGGCTGGACGGTCTCGCCTATCAATCTTGCTGAGCTCGAGCAGATTGCCGTCTATCGCGAGGCGGTCGAGGTCGCGGCACTCAGAATAACTTGCATCTTGCAGGACAGGAGTGCCGTCGAAATCGTCGAGGCGATGCTCGATTCTTGCGACGACAAGACGCCGCGCGAGGAATGGCATCGCGTCGGCATGGATTTTCATATCGAGCTGGCGCGACTGTCCGGCAACGAGTTCCTGTTCAGAGCGGTTCGCGACGCGATGACACGCCTGTCGCGCGCCCGCTGGCTCGAGGTTCGCGACGAGGCAGCACTTGGCCGTGCCTGGGCCGAACACCATGCCATTCTGTCGGCGGTACGGGCCGGCGATGCCGATAGCGCTGCCCGCCTGCTTTCAACCCATATCATCGGCAGCCGCGACCGGCTGGTGACCTCGCTGCGCAACGACCGGCGCGGCCTGCGCGCCCGGGGATTTGCCGTCGTCGCTTGAGTGAGGATCCGCGGCCATTGATGACGAAAAAGGGCAGATGAGCGAAGAATGCTACTTTCGGTCTCGCTTCGCAAATGCCGATGGCGTAAGAGCGGCGATGGAAAACAACCGATTTGACACACCCGTGACCGTCAAGGGCGCGGCAGGAAGCAATCAGCTCTTGCGTACGGCCCGCGAGGCTTCCGACTACCTCCTCAACAATTGGCCCGGCAAGCGCAGCCCCAAGCACCGCGAAGCGCTGCAGGCCTGTCATGATGCGCTGGCCGGCGACAAGCCGGCCATGAACGCAAGACGGGCCTTCATTGCCGCCGCTCGTGAAGTGAACGTCTTCGTCAGCGACAAGGCGCCCGCCTGAGGCATAGCGGGATTTGACCGAGGCCCGGACCGCCTGACAGGCCGGGCGTCATCACTCGGCCGTTTCGGTTTTGGTTTGGGACTCGCTCTCGCCCTCGGGCTTCGATCGCTCCTTGGCTGCGACCTTGGCAGCCTGCTTTTCCGCCTTCTTGGCAGCCTTCTGCCGGTCGCGTTCCTTGCGTTCCTGACCGTAGTTCGGTGCTCGTGCCATATCGGTTCCTTTCATTGTGCTTGGCCTTTGCCTAGGAGCATTGGGCCGCAAACACAACACCGCAAGGCACGATCGGCTCCATATCTCGGCGCAGTCCGGGAACCTGGCTTCAGGCTGTTTTCAGGCGCCGTCGCGGTCGAGGACGAGATCGGCCGGACCGAACCGGTCCTTTGCCGTGAATTGCTGGTGCCAGTAAGGATAGAGCACGGGCGGCCTGCTGACCGCGTCGAGGCGTGTGCGCTCCTCATCGCCAAGCACAAGGCTTGCAGCGGCGATATTGTCTTTGAAATGCGCTTCGGTTCGTCCGCCGATCACCAGCGAACTGACAGCGGGCCGGCCGAGCAGCCAGGCAAGCGCAACCTGCGCCGCCGACACACCGCGGTTGTTGCCAATGTCGATCAGCGCGTCGACGATCCGCCACAGCCGGTCCTCGTCGCGGATCGGCGGTTCCGACCATCCGCTGAGCTGGCGGGCGGTCGGCTGGTCACGGTGGTATTTGCCGGACAGCAACCCGCCGGCAAGCGGGCTCCAGACCAGCACGCCGAGCCCTTGGTCGACCGAGATCGGCAACAATTCATACTCGGCCTCGCGCGCTTCCAAGGTGTAATGGATCTGCTGGGTGACGAAGCGCGGCTGGTGATGACGGTCACTAATCCCCAGCCCCTTCATCACTTGCCAGCCGGAATAATTGGAGCAGCCGACATAACGGACCTTACCCTGTGCGACCAGAGTGTCGAGCGCGGCGATGGTTTCCTCAAGCGGTGTCAGGCCATCCCACTCGTGCAGGAAATAGATGTCGATGACATCGGTCCTGAGGCGCTTCAGGCTCCTCTCGCATTCGCGGATCAGATGGTAGCGCGACAAGCCCTCATCGTTGGGGCCTTTGCCGATCCGCATGCGCGCCTTGGAGGCGATCAGCACGTCGCCCTTGCGCTTGCCTCCGAGCGCCTCGCCGATGATCTCTTCCGACACGCCGTTCGAATAGACGTTGGCGGTGTCGATGACATTGACGCCGGCATCGATGCAAAGGTCGATCATCCGGCGCGCCTCGTCGAGGTCGGTCTTGCCGACCGCCGAAAACGCGCCGCCGCCACCGAACGTCATGGTGCCCATGGTCAGCGTCGAAACCTTCAGCCCGGAACGGCCGAGAGTGCGGTATTCCATGTCGTATCCTCACGATTTATCGGGAAAGGGCGTTGCAAACGACAGCCCTCAATGAACCGGGCATTTGTAGGATAATTCGTTCCGCTTGTCGCCAGTTCCGCAGGGCAAGCTCGATCACATCTTTCCGATTGAACGCACAGCCAGCGCAGCAGGTGGCTGCAATAAAAACCGTCATTGCCGGCCTATACTAACATCGGTTCAGCGCTTCGATTTCCGGCCGCCGGGCCGGGCGGCGGAGCGCCTGACAGCGGCCGGCAAGGACTGTAAGCGGAGCAGCGCAAATGACCGAGATAAAACAGAATTCTCCGGCCAGGGACTGGCTGGAAGCGGAACTCGCCGACACGCTCGACGAAGATTATGAGCTGGAAATCTCGGAGCCGGCGCTGTCGATGGAGATCGCCAAGATCTACAAGAATGCGCATTCGCCATCGATCGACCGCCTGCAGTATTTTCGCGATCTCATCACGCTGCAATCCGAATTGATCAAGCTGCAGTCCTGGGTCGCCTATCACAAGAAGAAGCTCGTCGTGGTCTTCGAGGGCCGCGACTCGGCGGGCAAGGGTGGCGCCCCGTGGTTCATCGTCGAGGGCAACGACAAGAAACGGGCACGGCTGAACTGCATCGACCAACTCCTCAAGCAGATGCCTTATGAGGAGGCGCCGCACGAAGAGATCACACTGCCGGAGCGCGTCTTCAATCCCGAATACAAGCGCCAGGTACTGCCGCGCGAACTGTATGTGCCGGAGAAGTACTGACTAAAGCGGCGAGGAGGGCGCTGCTCTGTGGCGCCCTGCGACAAGCTAGGTACGCTCGATGATGACGTGCGTGGCTTTCGGCGTCGCGACCTGCTCGCTGCAGCGATAGCCGAGCTTGGGCATGTCGATGCCGGCAAAAAGGTTCTCGCCGGCGCCCAGCAGGACCGGTGAGATCGCCAGATGCAATTCGTCGATGAGCTTTTCCTGGAGATATTGCCGGATCGTTGCGACGCCGCCGCCGAGCCTTATGTCCTTGCCGTCAGCCGCTGCTTTCGCCTTTTGCAGCGCTGAGTGGATGCCATCGGTCACGAAATAGAAGGTCGTGCCGCCCTCCATGACAATCGGATCACGCGGATGATGCGTGAGCACGAAGACCGGCACATGGTAGGGCGGGTTGTCACCCCACCAGCCTTTCCAGCTGTCATCCGGCCATTCGCCGCGGATTGGCCCAAACATGTTGCGGCCGAGGATCCATGCGCCGACGTTTTCGAAGCTGCGTGCGGCGAACGCCTCGTCAGTGTCCGTGGTCCCGCCATCCTTGCCGAGGACCATCTTGCGGAAAGTGCGGGTGCCAAACATCCATCCGTGCAGGGCTTCCCCGCCAACACCCAGCGGGTTCTTCAGGTCTTGGTCGGGACCGGCGCCGAAGCCGTCGATCGACAGGGTGAAAGCGCTGACGCGAAGTTTGGACATGAGAGCCTCCTCGATAACCAATTGTGACATGCAAGCAGTTATCGGGTTAGCTTAACTGATTGCATTTTGCAAGCGGTGTTTTTGGATCGCCGGCTAGCGATGAACGGCTGGGCCACAACCGCCAATCTCCCAACGCTGGCGATTGGCCATAACCAACCATCCCGTCGTCATCCTGGGGCGAAGCAAGGAGCGAAGCGACGCGGCGCAGACCCTAGGATCCATGCCGTGACATCGGCCGAAGAACACAGCGGCCCAGAACGACGAACCACGCGAACGGAGATCAAGAAGACCAATCCGGAATGGTTCGAACTTTTTCGGAGAACCGGATGGTTGCGTTCGGTTTTCGATCCGCCGGAGCACTGCCGCCAGGTCACGGCATGGATCCTGGGGTCTCCGCGACGGAGCTTCGCTCCTGCTCGCCCCGGGATGACGAGGGGGAGGGAGGATTCGGCCAATCCCGAAGGTTTACGACAGGCCCCATCCCATGCACCAAAGTCCCAAAACGATGCGATCACCTCCCCTTCAGCATCGCCGCTACTTCGGGCGCAAAGTAGGTGAGAATCCCGTCGCAGCCGGCGCGCTTGAACGCGAGCAGCGATTCCAGCATCGCCTTGTCGCCGTCGATCCAGCCATTGGCGGCGGCGGCCTTGATCATCGAATATTCGCCCGAGACCTGATAGGCGAAGGTCGGCATCTGCAACTCGTCCTTCAGCCGGCGGATGATGTCGAGATAGGGCAGGCCGGGCTTGACCATCAGCATGTCGGCGCCTTCGGCTAGATCCTGCTCGGCCTCGCGCACCGCTTCGTCGGAATTGGCGTGGTCGATGTAATAGGTCTTCTTGTCGCCCTTGAGCAGGCCGGCGGTGCCGACCGCCTCACGATAGGGGCCGTAAAAGGCGGATGCGAACTTGGTCGCATAGGACATGATCGCTACATCCTGAAATCCATTGGCGTCGAGCGCATCGCGGATGGCACCGATCCGGCCGTCCATCATGTCCGAGGGGGCAATGATGTCGGCCCCCGCCGCCGCCTGAATGACGGCCGCCGCCGACACCTGCTCCACCGTTTCATCATTGACGATAATGCCCTCGCGCAAGATGCCGTCATGGCCATGCGAGGTGAACGGATCCAGCGCCGCGTCGGTGATGATGCCGATCTCCGGCACCGCCCGCTTGATGGCGCGGGTGGCGCGGTTGATGATGTTTTCGGGATCGAGGATGTGCGAACCGGTCTGATCGCGCAGGCCGAGCTCCACATTGGGGAAAGTGGCGATCGCCGGAATGCCAAGCTTGGCCGCGCGCTCAGCCTCCTTGACGGCGAGGTCGAGCGACAGGCGGAACACGCCGGGCATGGCGGCGATCGGTTCGCGCACTTGTCTGCCGTCGACGACGAAGATCGGCCAGATCAGATCGTCGACCGAGAGCCGGTTCTCCTGGACAAGGCGGCGCGACCAATCGGCCTTGCGCATGCGCCGCAGCCGCCGGCTGCCGGTGATCTCGTCGACGCTGCGCGCGCCGGCAGGCTTTGCAGGTGTGAATTTGTTCATCGCCAAAACTCCGGACGGGCGGCTTTTACCACGAGCCTTCGCTGCTGACCAATGCGACACGATTGTGCCAGCGGTCCTGTTGGGCGTTATTCTGGTTGACCATTGCCCGACAGGATCTGCGCAGCACCCCGCATGGCGACGCGGAATGCCTCGTCGAAGCTGACACCGCGCACTTGCCACTTATAAGCCTTGCCGTTCATGGCAAGCCGCCAATCGGCGATCCAGCCCAACTCTTTGTCGCTCCAGATCAGGCTGCCGGCGAGCGCCTGATCGGCACCGGCCTTTCGGGCAAGCTGGTCCAGCGTCGCCATATCGGCATGGCGCAGGGCCCGGTCGTCAAGCTTCGAGGCCGACAGCATCGACGCTTCGGGAAACAAAATCCGCATGACCAGCGGACCGGTGGCATTGACGAAGGATTCGCGCATCGCCGCCCCGCGCTGGTCGTCGGCAGTCAGCGCGAAATGCCTTGTGCCTTGCTCCGCCGCCAGAAAAATCGCCAGGCGTGGCCGCTCGGCAAGCCATGGCTTGCTGCCAAGCGCGGCAAGCACCGGATCGATGACGTCGGGCCTGTATAGGCAGGTGAGATCATGCGGCCGGTCGTGCGTGCCTTGTTCGTCATGGACCGGAATGCCTTCAAGGCGGTCGTGGTAGCGGAATTCGGCAACGAAGCTGCCGGCCTTGTCGCGCAGCGCCGCCACCTCAGGTTTTTTCGCCAGCCGCTGATCACCGGAGACACGGACCAGCACCGCATCCAAACATGTCTTGAAACCGATCTGGCGATTGACCTCGCCCTGGCCGGTGACGATGGTCTGCGACTGGTAGAGACTATCCACGGTTTCGGCCGATACGGGAGGAGTGTTCGCAGCGATTAGGCCGACCACCACAACAGCAAGGCGTGGCAACCAAGGCATGGCCCAACCTTCCAGTTCAAAGCGCCAGCATTAGCACCGGCTGCGGCCACGGGCCAGCAGGCGGGATTGGCGCTGCCATTGACGTGGCTATGCGCCACGCATTAGCACTTCACTCCCGGCGGGCGCGGGAGGGATTCTCTGGCGATGGATTTTGGCGGAGGCGACGAGATTCGCTTCGAAAGGTTGGGCAGGGCCGGCGTCGTCACGCTGACGCGGCCGCAGGCGCTCAATGCCGTAACCCACCGCATGGTCAAGGCGCTGGACAAGGCGCTGCGCAGCTGGGAACGCGACGATGGTGTCGACGTCGTCGTCGTCAAGGCCGAGGGCAGGGCATTTTCGGCGGGCGGCGACATCCTCCACATCTACGAAGCCGGCCGGGCTGGAAAACCGCCGGTCGAGTTCTTCGCCGACGAGTACCGGCTGAACGCCCGCATCGCCCGTTTCAAGAAACCCTATGTCGCCCTGATCGACGGCATCGTCATGGGCGGCGGCGTCGGCATCTCCTTCCATGGCTCGCAGCGGGTGCTGACCGAGAACGCGCAATTTGCCATGCCAGAGGTCGGCATCGGCTTTTTCCCGGATGTCGGCGCCAGCCATCTGTTGCCGGATCTCGGCGGCAGCTTCGGCATGTATCTGGCGCTGACCGGCAACCGCATCCGCTATGGCGATGCTTTGTGGTCGGGCCTCGCCACCCATACGATCAAGGCGGAGGACCAGCCCGGCTTTCTCGACCGGCTGGCGGCAAGCGGCGACCCGGAATCGGTGCTGCGCGGCTGCTTCGTCCCGGCCAAACGCGAGACAGACAGGCCGACGCTGGAAGCCATCGCTCGGCATTTCGCGCAGCCGTCACTGGCCGATATGGTCGCCAGCCTGGAGCGGGCAGCCATCGCCGACGAGTTCGCGGCAAAGACGCTGGCCACCATCCGCACACGTTCACCGACCAGCCTGCATGTCGCGTGGCGCCAGATCAGCGCCGGGCAGACGTTGTCGATGGACGAGTGCATGAAAATGGAGTTCCGTATCCTCAACCGTATGCTTGTCGGGCACGACTTCTATGAAGGTATCCGCGCCGCCATCATCGATAAAGGCTCGACGCCGCAATGGCGGCCGGCAGGCATCGATGACGTCAGCGCCGCCGACGTCGATGCCTATTTCGCATCGCTCGGCGAACGGGAACTGAAGCTGTGAGCGAGGCCACCTCGAGACGCGTGGTGCTGCAGCCCTCGACGATCGAGGTCATCTTCGCCTGGTTCCAGCGCGTTATCGCCGGCTATTGTCTGCTGTTCGGCATCTTGTCCTGGATCCGGCTGATCGGCGTTTACCCCGGCCAGTTGTGGCGCTTCGATCTGATGCCGGTGCACTGGCAGGTGGCGGCGGTGGTGCTGGCGGTGTTTTTTCCATTCGCTGCCGCCGGCCTGTGGATGCTGGCGTCCTGGGGGCCGGTGATCTGGTTCATCTGCGCGGTGACCGAGTGCGTCATGTATGCTGGCTTCCCCGACTTGTTCGGCCGCCGGCCGCTGATCGTCGCCTCGCACCTTGCGGTGGCGCTGCTCTACATAGTGTTCCGCGTGGTGATCTGGATCCAGAAGCGGCAAGCCCGGCGATAGCAATTCCGGCCAGGATCGTTGGCTAAATCTTTAGGTTAATCATCCTTGCTCGGGTGACCGTCCGTTAAGCCTCTTTCGAAACCCCTTACCGGTAAGCTCTTGTTAGCCTTGGCGTTTAAGTCGAATTTTATGAGTATTCGATAGTGTCGCGATCAAGGTGAAGAACAAAAAAATCACCGGGCGACAAACGAGAGGCAAAGACAATGATCAATTCGCGTCCGGCGGCGAAGACCGCCAACGTATCCGATGACCGCCGCGAGGCGATCCGTTCGCTGTACATGGAATCGCTGCAGCTGGTCGAGCGGCTGCATCGCCGTCTGCTTGATGTGATCAAGGACGAATTCGACCGCAACGGTCGCTCCGACATCAACGCCATCCAGGCGCTGCTGCTGTTCAACATCGGCAATTCGGAGCTGACCGCTGGCGAACTGCGCTCGCGCGGCTATTATCTCGGCTCGAATGTCTCCTACAATCTAAAGAAGCTGGTCGATCTCGGCTTCATCAACCACCAGCGCTCGCGCATCGACCGCCGTTCGGTCCGTGTCTCGCTGACGCCGAAGGGCAACGAGGTGGCGGAAGTCGTCGCCGGCCTTTACGAACGCCATGTCGGCTCGATCGAGCAGGTCGGCGGCATCAACACGGAAGAGTTCAAGCAGATGAACCGCGCCCTGCAGCGGCTGGATCGGTTCTGGAACGATACCATCGCCTATCGGATGTAATCGCACCCGCCGCAGCAAGATCTGAAGTTGGACCACGGAAGTGCTGCCGCGGAGCAGACCAAAGACCGGTGCCGAAAAGCACCGGTCTTGCCGTTTCGTCAGGCCGGCCGATCCAAATTCGAGCAACAGCCACGTTGCCGCCATATTCGAATGGAACCGAAGATGCGGGTGATGCTGGGCCAAAGCCGTGCATTTGTCCTGTGCTCAAGTCACTTCCATGTGTTTTTACACCCATGTGTTTTTACACCGAAGTGATGCGGGCCATGGTTGGCTAATTGTTAAGAAGCCAACTCTAGAGTGCGGGCGAGACCGCCCGGTGGGTTGAATTGTAGCAAGAATGTCTGGACCATCCATGAGAACCAGCCGCCGTTTCTTCCTTTCAGGAGCCTCCGCGCTCGCAGCCGCAATGGTCGCCGGCCGCGCCAGTGCACAGGATGTGATCGGGGATATCCTGAAATCCTCGGCGCGTGGCAATTGGGACGACCAATTCGATGCGCGTGCCAGCGAAGGCGGCAAGGTTGCCTCAACGCTGCCGATCTTCAGCCTGCAGACGGTGTCCTTCACCGAGCAGGCGATCATGCAGTATCAGAATATCGTCGCGCAAGGCGGCTGGGAGCAGGTTCCAGACACCAAGAAGCTGCAGCTTGGCGTCGAGGATCCCGATGTGGTGCCGCTGCGCAGGCGCTTGATGATATCGGGCGATCTGGCGCAGAGCGCCGGGCTCTCGGAAGCGTTCGATTCTTACGTCGACTCGGCGCTCAAGCGCTTCCAGTTGCGTCACGGCTTGCCGGCCGACGGGACCACCGGCAAATATACTTTCGCGGCAATGAACGTGTCGGCGCCGGTTCGGCTTGGTCAGCTGCAGACCAATCTGCAACGGCTGCGTGAGCGGGCCGGCACGCTTGGCAACCGCTATGTGCTGGTCGACATCCCGGCGGCGCAGATCGAGGCTGTCGAGAACGACCGCGTTGTGCTGCGCCACACCGCGATCGTCGGCAAGATCGATCGCCAGACGCCGATCGTCAATTCCAAGATCAACGAAATCATCGTCAATCCGTACTGGAACGCGCCGGTCTCGATCGTGCGCAAGGACATCATTCCGCTGATGCGGAAGGACCCCAACTATCTCAAGGATAGCCATATCCGCCTGTTCGCGCCGGACGGCAGCGAGGTCGACCCAATGACGGTCGACTGGTCGACCGACGATGCCGAAAAATATCGCTTCCGCCAGGATCCCGGTTCCGGCAACGCGATGGCCTCGGTCAAGATCAATTTCCCCAGCCCGGACGGCGTCTACATGCACGACACGCCGCAGCAGAGCCTTTTCGGCAAGCTGATGCGCTTCGATTCCTCTGGCTGCGTGCGCGTTCAGAACGTGCGCGACCTCGTCACCTGGATTCTGCGCGACACACCGGGCTGGGATCGCCAGCATTTCGAGGCGGCGATCAAGACCGGGGAGAACACGCCGGTGCAGGTCACCAATCCGGTGCCGGTCTATTTTCTCTACGTCTCGGCCTGGTCAACAGGGCCGGGCGTGGTCCAGTTCCGTGACGACATTTACGGCCTCGACGGAGCCAACGAGCTGCAGATCACATCCGCGCTCTAAGCAGCTGAGTTCATTTGCAAAAGGCCGCCGGAAGGCGGCCTTTTTCGTTGCCGGATCTTTCGCTATAAGCTTTGCTGGGCCGATCGCCGGATGGGGCTGCGCTTCCTGTGGATCTGGGTCGGCGACATCGCGACGCGCGTCTCGGCGCGATACACAAGCGCAAGGCCTAGCCGTTCGGGCTGCGCGTCCGGATCGCCGGCTCTGTTGCCGGCGTGCGCGGCGCCATCACGCCGGCCAGATCAACGACCATACGATGCAGGCGCTGTTCACCGAGATCACGCTCACCGAAGCCTGCCGGCCCTTCAGCAGGGCAAGGAAATAGAGGCCTCCAGTCTCTCTGGCGCAATCCGGCCAGCAAATTTCGCGCTCCAAACGTGGCGGGCCGAAGGCAACTGTGTTAATGGCGCGACAGACCACGAACCTTGAGGATTTCAGCCCATGGCAACAGCAGCGGCAGTGTCGAACAAATTCGAATCCTTCTTCGAAACCACGCTTGCCGATGCCGATCCCGAGATTTTCGGCGCGATCCGAAACGAACTCGGCCGCCAGCGCCATGAGATCGAGCTGATTGCCTCGGAAAACATCGTCTCGCGCGCCGTGCTCGAGGCGCAGGGGTCGATCATGACCAACAAATATGCCGAGGGCTATCCAGGCAAGCGCTACTATGGCGGCTGCCAGTTTGTCGATGTCGCCGAGGAACTGGCCATCGAACGCGCGAAAAAGCTGTTCGGCTGCAACTTCGCCAACGTCCAGCCGAATTCCGGCAGCCAGATGAACCAGGCGGTGTTCCTGGCGTTGCTGCAGCCCGGCGACACCTTCATGGGCCTCGACCTCAATTCCGGCGGGCACCTGACACATGGCTCGCCGGTCAATATGAGCGGCAAATGGTTCAAGGTCGTCTCCTATGGCGTGCGCCGGGACGATCATCTGCTCGACATGGACGCGATCGAGAAGACCGCCCATGAGACCAAGCCGAAATTGATTCTGGCCGGCGGCACAGCCTATTCACGTGTCTGGGACTGGAAGCGTTTTCGCGAGATCGCCGATTCGATCGGCGCCTATCTGATGGTCGATATGGCTCATATCGCCGGACTGGTCGCCGGTGGCATGCATCCGTCGCCGCTGCCGCATGCCCATGTGGTCACCACCACGACGCACAAGTCGCTGCGCGGCCCGCGCGGCGGCATGATCCTGTGCAATGACGAGGACATTGCCAAGAAGATGAATTCGGCCGTCTTCCCCGGCCTGCAGGGCGGACCGCTGATGCATGTCATCGCCGCCAAGGCGGTGGCCCTGGGCGAGGCGCTGAAGCCGAGCTTCAAGGTCTATGCGGAGAGCGTCGTTGCCAATGCCAAGGCACTGGCCTCCAGCCTGCAGGAAACCGGTCTCGACATCGTCTCCGGCGGCACTGACAACCATCTGATGTTGGTCGACCTGCGCCCCAAGAACGCCACCGGCAAGCGCGCCGAGGCTGCCCTTGGCCGCGCCAACATCACCTGCAACAAGAACGGCATCCCCTTCGACCCGGAAAAGCCTTTCGTCACCTCGGGCGTTCGGCTCGGCACGCCGGCCGGCACCACGCGCGGCTTCGGCCAGGCTGAGTTCCGCGAGATTGGCAAGCTGATCGCCGAGGTGCTGGATGGACTGAAAGTCGCCAATTCCGACGATGGCAATGCGGCCGTCGAGGCAGTTGTGAAGACCAAGGTGGCGGCATTGACGGATCGTTTTCCGCTTTACCCGTACCTTGGTTGACCACGCCGAGTGTCCTCCATGTGTGCGACAATCCCGGTGCGACAGCAAGGCACTTGCGAAGAAGCTCAATGATGCAAACTTTCCGTTTCGCCGGCTTTGGCGCCTTGCTGGCATCGGCCATTTTGCAGCTGTCGGGCCTCGCCTTGGCGCAGACCGAGCCGACGCCGGCAGCGCCCAAGACAGAGACCTTCGGCAGGTGGTCCACCACGATGGACGAGGTCAACACCGGTGAGGATGTGCGCAAGACCTGCGCCGCCTCGACCGTCTTTTTCGACGCTAACGGGACCAGCGGCACCCTTACGCTGGCCATCTCGAATGGCGACGTACTGCCACCGGGAGGCTATCCGAGCCTCATCATCGCCGTGAGAAACAGTGACTTGCCCAAAGGTGACAACGTCCCGGCGGTGTTTCGCGACGTTAACGACAAGATCAAGGCTGGTTTTCATCTTATCGCCGACGGACAGTGGATGATGGACAACAAACCCGAGACCACGCTTGCCATACTGCGTGCCATGCGCCGTACGAGCGCCCTTGATGTCAGCTTCGCCGACAAGCCGGTCGCGACCATATCGATGGACGGCTTCACCAAGGCCTATCGCTATCTCGGCACGTCCTGCGGCTTCCCGACCGGCGACGTCGCTCCCTGATTGGCGTATTGCCGTTCAACTGATTGCCACTCTCGCAATTTTCCTCGTGCCTCGCTATCTCTGAGGCGCGATCGGTCATCGGCCATACTTTGCCATCGTGGCAAAAACCTCTAAGCCTTTCGCTCCACGAGAATCGCGAACCGAAGGCCCTCCATGCGCTGTCCCTACTGTCAGTCCGAAGATACGCAGGTGAAGGATTCGCGCCCTGCCGAAGACGGAGCGGCGATCCGCAGGCGGCGCGTCTGCCCGGATTGCGGCGGCCGCTTCACCACTTTCGAGCGCGTCCAATTGCGCGATCTCGTCGTCGTGAAGAAGTCTGGACGCAAGGTGCCGTTCGACCGCGACAAGTTGCTGCGCTCTGTCGAGATCGCGGTACGCAAGCGCAATGTCGACCCGGAACGTATCGACCGGGCCGTGACCGGCATCGTGCGCCAGCTCGAAAGCTCGGGCGAAACCGAAGTGGCTTCTGGCGAAGTCGGCCGGCTGGTCATGGAGGCGCTTAAGTCGCTCGATGATGTCGCCTATGTGCGCTTTGCCTCCGTCTACCGCAATTTCCGCGAGGCCAAGGATTTCCACGACGTATTGGGCGAACTCAAAGGCGACGAGCTCAAAACCGACGAGCCAAGGGGCGAAGAGCTGAAGAGCGAAGAGGACGCCAGCTGAGCATGGCAGGGTCCGAACGCAGCACGGCTGAGCAAGAGCTCCTCGATCGCCGCTATATGGCGGCAGCCCTCAGGCTGTCGCGCAAGAATGCCGGCCGGACCTCGACCAATCCTTCCGTCGGCACGCTGATCGTACGGGATGACGGCAACGGGCCGATGATCGTCGGCAGCGGCGTCACCGCCGTCGGCGGCCGGCCGCATGCCGAGACCGAGGCTTTGGCAGAGGCCGGCGAACTGGCGCGCGGCGCCACCGCCTATGTAACGCTGGAGCCCTGCGCCCATCACGGCCGCACGCCGCCTTGCGCCAATGCGCTGGTCAGTGCCGGCGTGGCGCGTGTGGTCGGCGCTGCCAGCGATCCGGACCCGCGTGTTTCCGGCAAGGGCTATGCAATCTTGCGTGCCGCTGGGGTCGAAGTGGTGGAAAAAGTGCTGGCGGCCGATGCCGCGGAGCAGATGGCCGGCTATTTGATTCGATCTCTGAAAAAACGCCCGGAAGTGATCCTGAAGTTTGCGCTTTCAAGCGACAACAAGATCGGCGTGAGAGGCGAGGGACAGGTCTCCATCACCGGCGATATCGCCCGGCGCGAAGTCTATCTGACGCGCGCCGAAGCCGATGGCATATTGATCGGCATCGGCACGGCACTGGAGGACGATCCGGCGCTGACGGTTAGGCTTCCGGGACTGGAGAGCCGTTCGCCGGCGCGCATCGTGCTCGACCGTCAGATCAGGCTAGCCGAGACTTCGAAACTGGTCGCCGGCGTCGACCGTGTGCCGCTCTATATCGCTGCCTGCGCCGAGGCCGATCCGCATCGGCGCGCCGCGCTCGAACGCGTCGGCGTTCGCTTCATCGGCACTGAGACGTATGAAGGCGATATTGCGCTGCCGGAACTGCTCGAGGATCTGGCGGCGCTCGGCATGGCCAGCCTCTTGGTCGAGGGCGGCGCCAGGGTGGCCAAGGCGTTCCTCGATGAAAAACTGGTTGATCGTATCGTGCTGTTCCAGGGGCCGGACGCGATCGGCGAGGGCGGCATTGTACCGCCAATCGATGCCAACAATATCCCGCCGGGATTTCGCAAATTGCGCAGCATGCGTTTCGGCGAAGACACATATGCGGAATGGATAAGAGACATCTAGGACCGAACTGATGTTCATGGGGCCAAACTAATGTTCACTGGAATCGTCACCGATGTCGGCACCGTCGCTGCCGTGAAGCCGCTCAGGGAAGGCGTCGGTTTGCGTATCGACACCGCCTACGATCCGCAGACCATTGCCATCGGCGCTTCGATTTCCTGTGGCGGCGTCTGTCTGACGGTAACGGGACTGCCGGAAGACGGCGCCAACGCACGGTGGTTCGAGGTCGAGGCCTGGGAAGAAGCACTCAGACTTACGACAGCTATGGCCTGGAAATCCGGCACGAGGATCAATCTGGAGCGGGCGCTGAAGATCGGCGACGAACTCGGTGGCCACATTGTATCAGGCCATGTCGATGGCATGGCCGAGATCGTGGCCCGCAAGGAGGAGGGTGACGCCGTGCGCTTTACCCTGGAAGCACCGCGCGAGCTTGCCAAATTCATCGCCCCCAAGGGTTCCGTCGCACTCGACGGCACTTCGCTCACCGTCAACAAGGTCGAAGGCACCCGCTTCGACGTGCTGTTGATCCACCATTCGCTGACCGTCACCACCTGGGGCGAACGCCAGGTCGGCGACTGGGTCAATCTCGAGATCGACACCATGGCCCGCTACGCCGCGCGGCTGATGGAGGCGGCGAAGGAGGGGCTTTGAGGCGGTCGTCCATAAAGCCCATTCCCTGATGCACCGCCACCGGGTTGGCCTTGAAAGTTCCTTCGGCAATCTTCCGCTTGCGATCAAACCGGCTTCGGCCTAAGTCACCGGCGATCCCCGGAGACATCTATGGCAGGCACATCCCAACACGGCAAAGCGTTCATCCGTCCGAAGAAGAAGGCACACCTTCTTGTCATCGAGGCGCGCTTTCACGACGATCTTGCCGACGCGCTGCTCGAAGGCGCGACCAGCGCGCTCGACGAAGCAGGCGCGACATACGATGTCGTCACCGTTCCTGGCTCGCTCGAAATCCCCGCCGTGATTTCCTTCGCGCTCGACGGTGCCTCCGAAGGCGGGACGAACTATGACGGTTTCGTCGCCCTCGGCACAGTCATCCGCGGCGACACCTATCATTTCGAGATCGTCGCCAATGAATCCAGCCGTGCCCTGATGGACCTGTCCGTGCAGGATTCGGTCTGTATCGGCAACGGCATCCTGACCACCGAAAACGACGAACAGGCGTGGACACGGGCCAGGCGTTCGGAAGGCGACAAGGGCGGCTTTGCGGCGCGTGCGGCGCTGACCATGATCGCTCTAAAGGAACAGCTGGGAGAGCGAACGTGAGCGAACCCGCTTCGCCCGGCCAGCCTGCGGTTCGCCATGCCAACAAGCGCGGTGCAGCCCGTTTGGCCGCTGTACAGGCGCTCTACCAGATGGACGTCGCCGGCAGCGGCGTGTTTGAGATCACCGCCGAATACGAGGCGTTCAGGCTCGGCAAGGAAGTCGACGGCGCGCTCTATCGCGAAGCCGATGCGCAATGGTTTCGCGCCATTCTTGCAGGCGTCGTCGAGCACCAGAAGACCATCGATCCGATCATCCGACAGGCACTGACCGAGGACTGGCCTCTGTCGAGGCTCGATTCCACATTGCGCGCCATATTGCGCGCCGGCGTCTACGAGCTGATGCAGCGCGAGGACGTGCCGGTGGCGGTCATCGTCTCCGAATATGTCGACATCGCCAAGGCATTTTACGAGGAAGACGAGCCGAAACTGGTCAATGCCGTGCTTGATCGCGTGTCGCGCCGGGTGCGCGGCGAGGGCCGCGGCAAGGACGCCTCATGACCGCCGTCGTGGCCGTTGAGGCGGGCAAGGAAGCGCGTCGCACCGCCTTCATCCTCGCAGCCTCGCAGGCGATCATCGGCTCGGCCGCACCCATCGCCATTTCCATGGGCGGATTGGCCGGGCAGTATCTGCTCGACGCTGACAAGTCGCTGGCAACTGCGCCGATCACCGGCTTCAATGTCGGCGTGGCACTCGGTTCCCTGCCGGCCGCGGCGATCATCCGCCGGCTCGGCCAGCGCGACGGCTTCATGACCGGAACGGCGGTGACAGCGCTTGGCGGCCTGATCGCCACGCTGGCGCTGTTTCATCCCAGCTTCTGGCTGTTCGCTTTCGGCTTGGCCGTGATCGGGATCGGGGGCGCCTTCGTCCAGCAATTCCGCTTTGCCGCCGCCGACAATGCTCCGCCTGAATTCAAGGCGCGTGCCATCTCCTTCGTGCTGGCCGGCGGCATCGTCACCGCCATACTCGGGCCGCAGATCGTCATCTTCACCGGCGATCTGTTCTCGCCGGTGAAGTTTGCCGGCTCGTTTGCGTCCATCCTGGTGCTGGCGGCGGTCGGCGCCGCCATTCTCTCTTTGTTGCGTATCCCAGCCAAGGCAACCGAGAAGGTGGAAATTTCCGACAGCGACGCCAGGCCGCTCTCAGAAATCGTCATCAGGCCACGCTTCGTCGCGGCGTTGTTTTGCGCCATCGGCAGCTACGCACTGATGAGCTTCGTGATGACCGGCGCGCCGCTGGCCATGGTCGGCTGCGGCCTTTCGACCGACGACGCCACGCTCGGCATTTCCTGGCACGTCATGGCGATGTTCGCGCCGAGCTTCTTCACGGGGTCGCTGATCCATCGTTTTGGCGCTGAACGGATCGTGGCTATCGGCCTGGTACTGCTCATTGGCTGCGGCATAGTCGCGCTGTCGGGGTTGGCACTGTGGCAGTTCTGGACGACGCTGATCCTGCTCGGCCTTGGCTGGAACTTCAGCTTCATCGGTGCCACCGCCATGGTGGCCGACAGCTACCAGCCATCCGAAAAAGGCAAGGTCCAGGGGTTCCACGATTTCGTCCTGTTCGGCTCCGTCGCCTTCGCCTCGCTGATGTCGGGCGCGGTCTACAATGCCTGGGGCTGGGAGATGCTGAACTGGATGATTTTCCCGGTCGTCGCGCTGTGCTTCGCGGCACTGGGCGTGTTGAAGATGACGGGCTTGCGGGCGGCCAACTGACGTCACGCTGTCGGGACGTCGCGGCAGCGGATTCACTCTCGGAACAAAATTATTGCGCCCATCCCCCCTCTTATGAAACCGTGTACCCCGACGGGGCATCGAAGCCATGCTCATATGCGGCAGCCGTATTCCGGTTCACAGCAAGGGATTTGTGAGATGTTTTCAATCAAGGTTCTGGCCGGCGCTGTACTAGCGCTCGGAATCACGTTTGCCTCGGCGAGTGCCCAGGTGGTGGTGTCGTCGAAGATCGACACCGAGGGCGGCGTGCTCGGCAATATCATCCAACTGGTGCTAAACGCCAATAATATCCAGACCACCGACCGTATCCAGCTCGGCGGCACGCCCGTGGTCCGCAAGGCGATTACAGCCGGCGAGATCGACATCTATCCGGAATACACCGGCAACGCCGCCTTCTTCTTCGAGAAGGCCGACGATCCGGTGTGGAAAGACGCCGCCAAGGCCTACGAGACTGCCAAGAAGCTCGACTACGACGCCAACAAGATCGTCTGGCTGTCACCGTCACCGGCCAATAACACCTGGGCGATCGCCCTGCGCAAGGAGGTCGCCGATACCAATAAGCTCGTCACCCTTTCCGACTTCGGCAAATATGTCTCGGGCGGCGGCAAGGTGGTGCTGGCGGCCTCAGCCGAGTTCGTCAATTCGGCGGCCGCGCTGCCCGCTTTCCAGAAGACCTATGGCTTCACGCTGAAGCCGGACCAGTTGATCACGCTGTCGGGCGGCGACACCGCGGCGACCATTGCCGCTGCGGCCAACCAGACCAACGGCGCCAACGCCGCCATGGTCTACGGCACAGACGGCGGCATCGCGCCCTCCGGCCTCGTCGTGCTTGAAGACGACAAGGGTGTGCAGCCGGTCTACCAGCCGGCGCCGATCATTCGCGAGGCGGTGCTGAAGGAGCATCCCGAAATCGAGACGCTGCTGAAGCCGGTCTTCGCCAAGCTCGATCTCGTCACGCTGCAGGAGTTGAATGGCCGCGTGCAGGTTGGCGGCGAGCCAGTCAAGGGCGTCGCTGAGGACTTTTTGAAAAAGAACGGCTTCCTGAAGTAAGGCGATTCCGGCGCTCCGCTTCAAGGTGCGCCGGATCGGCCGATGGGGGAGGGCGTGCGCATCCGGTTCGACAAGCTTGGCGTGGTCATCGCGGCGATATCGGCCTATGCGGCTTTCGCGGCGCCATTCGCCACCTTCCGCGCCAATCGCATCGTACCCGGCGAGGCGCGCTCGATCCTCGAATCTTTGCCCGCGGCGGTCGGTCCGCTATTGATGGCGATTGTTGTCGCAGCGGCGCTCATTGCGCTGCTGAAAACGCCGCTTGCTCTGCGCCTCGCCGCCAGTGTGGCTGCACTTGCGGCGCTGGCGCTGCTGATCGGCGTTGCCGGCAGCTTCCTGACGCCCGCCGGCAACACCTTCGCCCGTATCTCGCCGGCTTCGGGCTTCTGGCTGCTTATCTTCGCCTTCACCCTCCTGCTCGCCGACGTGCTTACAAGACTGAACTTGTCGCCGCAGGCACGGGTCGGCGTGCTTGTTGTCGCCGCAGCGGCGATCGGCCTGCTGCTCGTCTCGGGAAGCTGGAACAGCCTGTCGATCCTCAAGGAATATTTCAATCGCTCCGATAGTTTTTGGGCGGAAGGCTCCAAGCACATTACGTTGGCGCTGGGTTCACTGGCGGCTGCGGTGATTATCGGCCTGCCGCTCGGCATCCTCTGCCATCGCGTCGAGAAATTGCGGGCCGGCGTGCTCAACGTGCTGAACATCATCCAGACCATTCCTTCGATCGCGCTGTTCGGCCTCTTGATCGCGCCGCTCGGCTGGGTCGCTTCGCATGTGCCGGGTGTTGCTGCGCTCGGCATTCGCGGCATCGGCACAGCGCCGGCTTTCGTCGCCCTGTTCCTCTATTCGCTGCTGCCGGTGGTGGCCAATACCGTGGTCGGCCTTGCCGGTGTGCCGCGTGCCGCCAACGACGCAGCGCGCGGCATGGGCATGACCGACCGCCAGCGGCTGTTCGGCGTCGAGTTTCCGCTCGCCTTCCCGGTGATCCTCACCGGCATCCGCATCGTGCTGGTGCAGAATATCGGCCTCGCCACGATTGCCGCGTTGATCGGCGGCGGCGGCTTTGGCGTGTTCGTGTTCCAGGGCGTCGGTCAGACGGCGATGGACCTGGTGCTGCTCGGCGCCGTGCCGACGGTGGCGCTGGCCTTCGCCGCCGCCATCATCCTCGATGCAGTGATCGAAATGAGCGCCACCAAGCGCAGGGTTGAAACGGCATGATCGAGATCGAAGGCATCACCAAGCGCTACGGCGAGACGACAGTCGTCAACGACGTGTCGATGGTAATCGAGCCGCGCAGCATCGCCGTCATCGTCGGCACCTCCGGCTCCGGCAAGACGACGCTGCTTCGCATGATAAACCGGCTGGTCGAGCCGACATCGGGCGTGATCAAGCTCGACGGCGTCGACAACCGCTCGGTGCCGGATTATGAGCTGCGCCGCAGCATAGGCTATGCCATCCAGGGCCACGGCCTGTTTCCGCATCGCACGGTGGCGCAGAACATCGCCACTGTGCCGGTATTGCTCGGCTGGGACGCCAACCGCATCAAGGCCCGCGTCGACGAACTGATGACGCTATACCAGCTCGACCCGCAAGACTACGGGCCACGCTATCCGCACGAGCTTTCCGGCGGCCAGCAGCAGCGCGTCGGCGTCGCTCGGGCGCTTGCCGCGGAACCCAACGTGCTGTTGATGGATGAGCCGTTCGGGGCGCTCGATCCGATCATCCGCAACAAGGCGCAGGAGGATCTGCTGGCAATCCAGAAGCGCTTCGGCACCACCATCATCCTGGTCACCCATGACATGGAAGAGGCCGTTCACATGGGCGACAAGATCGCCGTGATGGACGGCGGCAAAGTGGTGCAATATGCCGAGCCGGCCGAAATACTGGCGAGACCCGCCAGCGCGTTTGTCGAAACCTTGGTAGGTGCCAGCGAAAAACCGTTCCGGCTGTTGTCGCTTGGCCGGGTCCGCGACGCGGTGGAAAACGGCACCGCCGAAGGCGAGGCGATCCCCGGTGACGCCAGCCAGCGCGACGCGCTCGCCGAACTCCTGTGGTCGGGCCGCCCTGCGCTGCCGGTGACAGATACCGACGGCAAGCCGCTTGGCCGCGTCACGGTGGACGGACTGGTTAAGCGCGCGGCGAGACCGGCATGAAAGAGGCTGGCTTAAAGGCTTGGCTTCCATCACTGCTCAGGCTTGCCCTGGTGGTGCTGCTTATCGCCTTCGTCACCAATCCCGGCTGGTTCGAACCGCTGCTGAAGCCGCTGACAGAGAACAATGCGCCGGTAATCTACAATCAGGGCAGCCTGTTGACGCTGACGATGCTGCATCTGCGGACCGTGCTGATCGCGACGGTTGCCGCGACGATCGTTGCGGTCGCGCTCGCCATTCTGGTCACCAGGCCAGCCGGCGCCGAATTCCTGCCGCTGTCGCGCAGCCTGGTCAATATAGGCCAGACCTTTCCACCGGTAGCGGTGCTGGCGCTTGCCGTGCCGGCGGTCGGCTTCGGCGAAAAGCCGACGCTGATTGCGCTGTTTCTCTATGGCCTGCTGCCGATCTTCGAGAACGCGCTGACCGGCCTGACCACGCTGCCGGCCAACGTCGTCGAGGCGGCGCGTGGCGCCGGCATGACTGGCTGGCAAAGGCTGGTCAAGGTCGAGCTGCCGCTCAGCGCGCCGATCATTCTCGGCGGTATCCGGCTATCGGTGGTGATCAGCCTTGCCACCGCGACCATCGGCTCGACAGTCGCGGCGAGGACATTGGGCGAGGTGATCATCGCCGGCCTACTGTCGAACAACCTCGCCTTCATCCTGCAGGGCGGCCTGATCGTCGCCGCCCTTGCCGTACTGATCTATGACGGGCTGTCGGCGATCGAGCGCTACACAGCGCGGCGCATGGGACGCGAGGCGGAGTAAGCCTCCGAGCGAGCTTCGTTCCGTTCAGCGGCCGATCGAACGCGCCGGATGATCAAGCGTCAGTTCGAGCGCCATACCCGTCCCGCTGGCGATCCAGCGGCGGCGGGTGACGGCGAAATCATGCTGTGTACCGGCTCTAACCACAGAGACCAAGTCGCCCACAGCGCAATCACTCTCGAGATCGAGGGCTTCGACAGTCTCGGCAATGTCTTGCTTGCCGGCATAATGTCTTGCAATGGCTGTGAGTACGATGATCACTGGGCCACCCGTTGCGCGATCTTCGGGACTCGGCGATTGATGAGTGCGATGCCCCGATCTTTCAGCAGGAGTTCTTGCCATGACCGCGCGTTTCTCCAAGATCGTCATGTGTTTGTGTCTGGCGGCTTTCGCCTTCCTCGTCGCCTTTGGCAACATCACCGATTACGGCTCAAACTTCGCCTTTGTCCAGCATGTGCTGAGCATGGACACGACCTTTCCCGGCAACGCACTGATGTACCGCTCGATCACCAACCCGGCCTTGTGGACGGCAGGCTACTGGCTGATCATCCTTGGCGAGGCGCTGACCTGCCTGCTCTACCTGATCGCCGCCTGGCAACTTTGGCAGGCGCGCAACGCCAGCGGACAGGCTTTCAACGATGCCAAGAAGTTCGCCATCATTGCCGCCACAATGGGCTTTCTCGTTTGGTGTTTCGGTTTCATGGTCGTTGGCGGCGAGTGGTTTGCCATGTGGCAGTCTTCGACATGGAACGGTCAGGAGGCGGCGTTCAAATTTTACATGACCATGCTGGTGGTGCTGGTCTTCGTCGTCCAGCCGGATGGCGACCCGCGCAAAGCTTGACGGCCCTTCGTCGATTTCAATCGATCTAACCGGATGGCGGTGTCGACAGGCGCACTGCCGTCCAGCCTTTTGGACGAAACCCGGGATCTTTTGGGCGAAAGCCGGACAAGAACCGAACAATATCTTGACGTTCCGAGCCCTGTTTCGCATAAGCCGCTGCGAAGGGACGGATTCCGGTTGCGGAAAATTCGTCCCCTGTCTCAACGGCCCGGGGAGGGGTTCTTTTGGGCCACCAATCGAGGAAAATTCGGCAATGACCATAATTTCAGCTGTCATCGCCTGCGGTCTGCTTTCAGTCCTTTACGCCATCTGGGCGACACGTTCGGTTCTCGCGGCCGATCAGGGCAATGCACGCATGCAGGAAATTTCCGCGGCCATCCGCGAAGGCGCGCAGGCTTATCTGGCGCGCCAGTACACCACCATCGCCATCGTCGGCGTCGTGGTCCTGCTGCTCGCCTGGTGGCTGCTTTCGATTACCGCCGCCATCGGCTTCCTGATCGGCGCCGTTCTGTCGGGTGCCGCTGGCTTCATCGGCATGCACGTCTCGGTGCGGGCCAATGTGCGCACCGCGCAGGCGGCTTCCAACAGCCTCGCTGCCGGCCTCGAGATCGCCTTCAAGTCGGGCGCCATCACTGGCATGCTGGTTGCTGGCCTGGCCCTTCTCGGCGTCTCCATCTACTACCTGATCCTGACCCAGTTCATGGGTCTGCAGCCAAACGATCGCGTCGTCATCGACTCGCTTGTTTCGCTCGGCTTCGGCGCCTCGCTTATCTCGATCTTCGCCCGTCTCGGCGGCGGCATCTTCACTAAAGGCGCCGACGTCGGCGGGGATCTCGTCGGCAAGGTTGAGGCCGGCATTCCCGAAGACGATCCACGCAATCCGGCCACCATTGCCGACAATGTCGGCGACAATGTCGGCGATTGCGCCGGCATGGCGGCCGACCTGTTCGAGACCTATGCAGTGACCGTGGTCGCCACCATGGTCCTGGCCGCCATCTTCTTCGGTGGCACCGCCGTTCTCGGCGCGGCCATGCTCTATCCGCTGGCCATCTGCGGTGCCTGCATCCTCACCTCGATCGTCGGCACCTTCTTCGTCAAGCTTGGTTCCAGCGGCTCGATCATGGGCGCGCTCTACAAGGGCCTGATCGTCACCGGGCTGCTGTCGATTGTCGGCCTTGCCGTAGCCACTTCGGCATGTATCGGCTGGGGGGAGATCGGCACCGTCGCCGGCATGGCTATTACCGGCACGAACCTGTTCATCTGCGGTCTTGTCGGCCTTGCGGTGACCGGCCTCATCGTGGTGATCACCGAATATTATACCGGCACCAACAAGCGTCCGGTGAACTCCATCGCCCAGGCCTCGGTCACCGGTCACGGCACCAACGTCATCCAGGGCCTCGCGGTCTCGCTGGAAGCGACGGCGTTGCCGGCGATCGTCATAGTCGGCGGCATCATCTCGACATACCAGCTTGCCGGCCTCTACGGTACGGCGATCGCGGTGACGACGATGCTCGGCCTCGCCGGCATGATCGTCGCGCTCGATGCCTTCGGCCCGGTTACCGACAATGCCGGCGGCATTGCCGAAATGGCCGGCCTGCCCAAGGAAGTGCGCCAGTCAACCGACGCGCTCGACGCGGTCGGCAACACCACCAAGGCGGTAACCAAGGGCTACGCTATCGGCTCGGCCGGCCTCGGCGCGCTGGTGCTGTTCGCGGCCTACTCTAACGACCTGAAGTTCTTTGCCGCCAGTGGCGACAAATACCCCTACTTCCAGGGTATGGGCGACGTCTCCTTCGACCTCTCCAATCCTTACGTCGTCGCCGGCCTGATCTTCGGCGGCCTGATCCCGTATCTGTTCGGCGGCATCGCCATGACCGCCGTCGGGCGCGCCGCGGGCGCTATCGTCCAGGAGGTGCGCAAGCAGTTCCGCGAGGATCCGGGCATCATGGCCGGCACCTCGAAGCCGAACTATGCGCGCGCCGTCGACCTTCTGACCAAGGCAGCGATCCGGGAGATGATCGTTCCGTCATTGTTGCCGGTGCTGGCGCCGCTGGTCGTCTATTTCGGCGTCCTCCTGATCTCCGGTTCGAAGGCATCCGCCTTTGCCGCCCTCGGTGCCTCGCTGCTCGGTGTCATCGTCAACGGCCTTTTCGTTGCCATTTCGATGACCTCCGGCGGTGGTGCCTGGGACAACGCCAAGAAGTCGTTCGAAGATGGTTTTGTCGACAAGGACGGCGTCAAGCATATGAAGGGCTCCGAAGCGCACAAGGCTTCGGTGACCGGCGATACGGTCGGCGACCCCTACAAGGATACTGCCGGCCCGGCGGTCAACCCGGCGATCAAGATCACCAACATCGTCGCGCTGCTGTTGCTGGCCGTTCTCGCGCACGGCTAAGCTCGGTCGCTACGACCTTAAGACAAAAACCCGCGGGATCGCTCCCGCGGGTTTTTCATTGCCTGAGATGTGCCGCTTCCGGGGAGGGAAGTAAAAGGAAAGAAGGAGCCGACCTCCGCCGGAATGGATCAGGTGCCGCCGAGCGTGCTGCCGCCGCCGCCGCCGGGAATACCGGGCGCCAGCTTGCTGGCGCCATTTATGATCTGGCTGAGGAAGTTCTGGTCCTTGCCGCCGGTCGGCGTGGTGCGCGAGATGAAGTCGAACACTTTGCCGTCCTTCAACCCGTAATTGGCTATCTGCGTGACGCGCCCGTCATCGCCGAAATAGACTGCCAGTACATGCTGGTCGACCAGCCGCGGCTTGTCGAAGGCGACGTAGCGCTTGCGCGTCTGCGAAATGTAATAAAAGGCCTCGTTGTCGAAGGTCGCTTTCGTCGAGGGAGTGCCGAGCGCCAGCAGCACCTGTTCGCGGCTTGAGCCGACCGGCACCAGGTCGATCGCCTGCTGGTCGATGACGTAGCCTTGCGTCAGCGTCTCGCTCGGATTGAGATCGCCGATCATCTTGGACGAATTGCAGGCGGAAAGCGCCGCAGCGATCACCAGTAGCGAAACCGCACCGGCGGGCAGGAAAGTCGACTTGAATTTCAGCGCGCGCAACTACAACTCCATAAGCTGGCCGCAACTTGCGCTGGGCCGCAAAACCGGTAAACCAGCTTGCTTGCCGATGCAACAAGGCCACTTCAACAAACGGTCCCGGGAGACCACCCTCAAATGTTCCAGCGCCTCTTTGGCCGCGAACGACATGCCAACCGCGCCATCACCGAGGCGCTTTACGCACAAATCGTGGCGGCGGCGCGGCAAACGGTGTTTTATTCCGCCTGGAACGTGCCGGACACGCCGCTCGGCCGCTTCGAGATGCTGTCGTTGCACATGTTCCTGTTCCAGCACCGGTTGCGCGGCGAGGGTGGTGCGGCGGCAGAGGTTGCGCAGGTGCTGATCGACGAGTTCTTCATGGATGTCGAACATTCGTTGCGGGAATTGGGCATTGGCGACGTCGGCGTGCCGAAGCGCATGCGGAAACTGGCGAAGATGTTCTACGGCCGCACCGCCGCCTATGACGATGCACTGCAACGAAATGACCATGATGCACTTGCCGGCGCCCTTGCCCGCAATGTCAGGCCCGATGCCGGCGCCTGGCCGCAAGCGTCGCAACTGGCACTCTATGCCGCCGATGCATCCAGGCAACTCACGGAACAGCCGACCGAATCGATCGTTTCCGGCACGGTGGTATTTCCCGTGGCCAACGCTTGAGCGGCGGCAGGCCGAATGAAGATGGCGAAGTGGAGGCGAACATGAAACGTCCTGATATCCACAGCCCAGTGTCATTCCGGGCAAATGTCGCTCGGCTGCCGCAAAAGGGGCTGCCGGTGGTGATCGATGCCGACGCCGGGCAGCGCGCCCTGCTGGCCGCCGAGCACGAACTGCTTTCGGTAGAAAACTATCGCGCCGAACTCCTGGTCGAGCCCTGGAAGCGCAACGGGGTGAAAGTCAGCGGCCATGTCGAGGCCGATGTAACGCAGGCCTGCATCGTCACCCTCGACCCGGTCAAGGCGCATATCGACGAGCCGGTCGAAGCGCTGTTCCTGCCGGAGCAATCCAAGCTCGGCCGGCAAGGTTTCGACGGCGGCGGTGAGATCCTGCTCGACGCCGAAGGGCCGGACAGCCCGGAGACCTTTTCCGGCGACGCCATCGACGTCGGGGCGCTTGCCGAACAGTTCTTTGGCTTGGCGATCGATCCCTATCCGCGCAAGCCCGGTGTGTCGCTGGAGGCCGCCGGCGATGCCGAGCCTGTGGAGAATGAATTCCAGCAAAAGCTCAGATCACTGTTGGGAAAATCCTGATAGCTGATCCAATTTGAGAAAAGTTGGTTGTGCGGCAGCCCAAAACCGTTATTTTCGCCGAACCTTCGCGAGCCCCGTACCTTGGCAAGCCCGCTGGCCAAGCAACCGTGAGATGAACACCGCGTGATCAGGATTTCCATCGATGCCATGGGCGGCGATCACGGGCCAAGCGTGGTCATCCCGGCGCTCATGACTGTCGCCACCCGCCGTCCGGACATACGCTTCGTCATTTATGGGCGCGAAGAAGTGGTACGGCCCGAACTCGCCAAATTCCCCAAGCTGGCGGACGTGAGCGAGTTCATCCACTGCGAGATCGCAGTCCGGATGGACGACAAGCCGAGCCAGGCGCTGCGCCATGGTCGATGGAAATCATCGATGTGGAAGGCCGTCGAGGCGGTCAAGGCAGGCACTGCCGACGCCTGCATCTCAGCCGGCAATACCGGGGCGCTGATGGCAATGTCCAGGTTCTGCCTTCGCACCATGGCGACCATCGATCGCCCGGCAATCGCAGCGCTCTGGCCGACATTGCGCGGCGAAAGCGTGGTGCTGGACGTCGGCGCCACCATCGGGGCGGATGCGCATCAACTGGTTGATTTTGCCATTCTGGGCACCGGCATGGCGCGCTCGGTTTTCGGCATCGAACGGCCTAGCGTCGGCCTGCTCAATGTCGGCGTCGAGGAGATCAAGGGTCAGGAGGAGGTCAAGGAGGCGGGCCGCATGCTTCGCGAGGCCAACATGGCCTCGATGAACTACCATGGCTTTGTCGAGGGTGACGACATCGGCAAGGGCAGTGTCGACGTCGTCGTTACCGAAGGATTTGCCGGCAACATCGCGCTGAAGACGGCGGAAGGCACGGTCAGGCAGATCGCCGGCTATCTGCGCGCGGCGATGAACCGGACGCTGATGGCCAGGATCGGCTATATCTTCGCGAAGACCGCCTTCAATCGCCTGCGCGAGAAGATGGATGTCGGCCGCTCCAATGGCGGCGTCTTCCTCGGGTTGAACGGCATCGTGGTGAAAAGCCATGGCGGGGCTGATTCGGATGGCTTTGCGGCGGCGATCGAGCTTGGCTACGACATGGTACGCAACAATCTGCTTGACCGCATCGAAGCCGATCTCGACCTGTTCCATGCTCGCAATCCGAATGCCCAGACAATCCGGAAATCCGACGTCGTCATCGACGCAAAGGAATAGGAAAGAGCATTGATCAGATCAGTCGTGCGCGGCACGGGCGCCGCGCTGCCCCGCCGCATTATGAAGAATGCCGATTTCGAAGGCATGGTCGAGACGTCGGACGAGTGGATCGTCCAGCGCACCGGTATTCGCCAGCGCCACATCGCGGCCGACGACGAGACGACGGCCTCGCTGGGCGAGGCGGCGGCGCGCGCAGCCCTCGACAGCGCCGGCCTGATGGCGGACGACATCGACCTGATCGTGCTGGCGACCTCGACGCCCAACAACACCTTTCCCGCGACCGCGGTCGAGATCCAGAACCGGCTCGGCATGCACCACGGTTTTGCCTTCGACCTGCAGGCGGTTTGCTCCGGCTTCGTCTATGCAGTGACGACCGCCGACCTCTATATCCGCGGCGGCTTGGCCAGACGGGTGCTGGTGATCGGCTCGGAAACATTTTCGCGCATTCTCGACTGGAACGACCGCTCGACCTGCGTTTTGTTCGGCGACGGCGCCGGCGCGATGGTGCTGGAAGCAGGCACGGGAGCAGGCGGCATCGCCGACCGTGGCGTTCTGGCGGCCAGCCTGCGCTCCGACGGCATCCACAAGGACAAGCTTTTCGTCGACGGTGGGCCGTCGACCACCGGAACCGTCGGGCACCTCAGGATGGAAGGCCGCGAAGTGTTCAAGCATGCGGTCGGCATGATCACCGACGTCATCGAGGCGACGTTCGCACAGGCCGGCATCAGCGCCGCCGATCTCGACTGGTTCGTGCCGCATCAAGCCAATAAACGAATTATTGACGCTTCGGCCAAAAAGCTCGGGATAGAGGAGCGGAAGGTGGTGGTGACCGTCGATCTGCACGGTAACACCTCCGCTGCTTCCGTGCCGCTGGCACTGTCCGCGGCCGTCGCCGACGGTCGCATCAAAAAGGGTGACCTGGTGCTGCTTGAGGCGATGGGCGGCGGCTTCACCTGGGGCGCCGTCCTGCTCCGCTGGTAAGTGCCGAACTATCGGGTTCGGGTCCTTGACCTTGACGGATCAATTACTTAGGTTCTGCCGTTGCTTGTATCGATTTATGTTTTTGAGCTGATGGGACGGTTCGTATGGGGGGAAAGACACTTACGCGCGCCGACCTCGCCGAAGCCGTTTACCGCAAGGTTGGGCTGTCGCGTACTGAATCGGCCGAGCTTGTCGAGGCGGTGCTGAATGAGATCTGCGAGGCGATCGTTCGCGGCGAGACGGTGAAGCTGTCGTCCTTCGCGACCTTCCACGTGCGCTCCAAAAACGAGCGCATCGGGCGCAATCCCAAGACCGGTGAGGAAGTACCGATCCTGCCGCGCCGGGTGATGACCTTCAAGTCGTCGAATGTGCTGAAGAACCGTATCCTGCGCTCCCATCAAAACAGCAAAGCCAAGGGCAGCAAGTAGACGCCCGATCCACTTTGCCGAGAATCATGCTCCAGGCTTCGGTTGAAAAACGAGCCCTGCTTTTGCGCCGGGCTTGAATATTGTTTCATAAACCGCTGAAATAAGATGCGATTCGGTAGGCCGGATCGGTATTTGGGTGTGATCCGTTCCGGCGGGACGGAAAGCTGCTTTCTTTGTTAAGCGTGATGTCCCCCGAACCCGGTTCCCGCCTTTCGCGATCATGCTCTAGCGTGAGGATTCGTCCATGGACAAGAGCCCTGATGCTTTCCGCACCATCAGCGAGGTCGCGGAGGATCTGGATTTGCCGCAGCACGTGCTGCGCTTCTGGGAGACGCGTTTCAACCAGATCAAGCCGATGAAGCGCGGCGGCGGCCGCCGCTACTACCGTCCGCAGGACGTCGAACTGATCAAGGGTATTCGCCATATGCTCTACGATCAGGGCTATACGATCAAGGGCGTGCAGAAGCTGTTGCGCGAGAACGGCAACCAGTTTCTGATCGCCGTCGGCAATGGCGACATGGCGGCGGTCGAGGCGATCTCGCAGCGCCGACAGGCCGACACGGTACCGCTGACGCAAGCGGCGCAGCCGCGCGGCCCGGACGACGAAATGCTGGTCGGCCAGCCGAGGGTGAAACCCAGCCGTCGTTTTTTCGGCATCGGCAAGACCGACGAGGAAGGTCCGGTTCCGCCGGACACGTCAAAACTTTCCCGTGACAATCGCGCATTGCTGCAGGAGGCGCTGTTTGACCTCCTGGAATGCAAGCGCCTGCTCGATCAGGTTCGCTAGAGCCCGCCGGGCTGACCGGAACGGTCTTGAGGGTCATGCGTTAGGCTTCCTTCTACAGATGAAGGAAGCACGTCATGGCATCGCTTTCGAGCATCTCCGACACCGATCTGAACAAGCAGGTCGCGGCCTTGGCCAGGGAACTGGCCACCTTGAAGAAAGCCGTGTTGAAGCAGGGCGGCGCCTTTTACGAAGACGGGCGCGATACCGCGTCGGATTATTATTCGGATATCACTGAGCGCCTCGGCGACGCCTTGCCGGCAATCAGAAGGCAAGGCCGGGCGATCGAGAAGACCGCCCGAGATCACCCGGCGACGGCGGCCGCTGTCGGGCTGGTTCTGGTCGGGCTCGTCGCCAGTCTGTTCCTCGGCGGCCGGCAGCAACAAGCACCGCGAGCGCGTTCAAGATCGGCACGTTGAGATAAGCAAATGGCGGTGGTCAGCGGACCGCCGCCATTTTTCGCCGACACGGAAAGCCCGGCAAGCGCGCCGCCCTTGATCAAGCACCAGAACGCCTGATTGCGGGTTGTTCGCCCGAGGGTGTTTTCAGTACTTCTTCGCCACAACCTTCTTGTGATGGTGGCGGTAGTGGTGGACGCGGTGATGGTAGTGATGGCGGTGATGCTTCTTGACGGTGGTGTGCATCGTCGTTGCATTCGCGCTGCTTGCGCCGATGATCGGCATCGAGAGGGCAAGTGCGATTGCAAGTCCAAGGGCGGAGAGAAGAGGCTTCTTCATGACATCGTTTCCTTTTTGCGCAGGCGGAATTTGAGCGTCACTGATTCAGGTCGGTGACTCGAGCGCTGCGGTTGGGACTATCGCCTTGGAGTTTTTCGGCAGTTTTTCCGGCCTGTAGAATTTTGTTTCCGAAGTGTGTCTGCTGACGATCCGGCCAGATGTCGGCGCGCCGGCATCCGCCATTCATTCCGGCGTCGGTTCACGATGCCGTGACGCTATCTTTGATGCTTGGCAAATCACCGGCGAGCGGGCATTCTCCCGATCGTCTCAGGCAACAACATGATTTGATCTAACTCTTTCATCCCACGGAGTTGCCAATGCCCCAAATAGCAAAACGCGAACCTTACTCCGAACTGGCGGCGAGCGCGGTTACGCCTGAACGCAGTGCCGTCCGAACCGCCCGGGAAGCCCGTGGATACAGCATCGAAGAGCTGTCCCTGGCGTGCGGGCTGGCAGCCTATGAGATTGCCGACATTGAAAGCGGCAAGGATGCCGATCCCTCGAAACGTCGGCGTATTGCCTCCGCGCTTCAACTTCCGGAAAGCGCTCTGTTTGACGAAGCCGTGTTGCCTGCCAAAAGGCGATCCGTGTCGTAGCGACCTGCCATGCTTTTATTCCACGAACTCGCCATGGGTTCCCCTGGGGGGCTTCGTTTTTTCGGCCACGTAGTGGACTTGCCGGCCGCCACGGCGACGCCAGACGGAAATTGCTGGAGATGAGCCTCGAATCCGTTCGCGCCTTTTTCGCCGCACACGCGCCCGACATTGAAGTCATCGTCACGGAGGCAAGCTCGGCGACGGTGCCTCTGGCCGCCGAAGCGCATGGCGTAGCGCCGGCGCAGATTGCCAAGACGATCTGCTTGCGCGCCGGCGACCAGACGATGCTGATCGTGGCCAGCGGGATCTCCAGGCTGGACAATCGCAAATTCAAGGACCGGTTTGGTGGCAAGGCGCGAATGCTGGACGCCGAGCAGGTGCTCGCCGCGACCGATCATCCCGTCGGTGGGGTGTGCCCGTTCGGCCTACCGGCGCCGCTCCCGGTCTACTGCGACATCTCGCTGCGCGCCTTTGACGAGGTCGTCCCGGCGGCAGGCGCGACGAATGCCGCCGTACGGCTCAGCCCGCAACGCCTGGCCGAACTCGTCGACGCCGAGTGGGTGGATGTGTGCCAGTAGCCATTTATCCGGGTCGTGGGATCCGCTGAGCGTTACCGCTACTCGGTCTTCTGTGGCTCTTCTTTCTTGATCGTCTGAGCGTCCGTGACAGTCGACATATCGGCCTTCTCGACGCTTGCTGTCTTCGTCTGCGTGTCGACCGATGCCTGGACCTTGGAATGCGCGTGGCAATCTGCAGAGGCAGCTGATATGGACATGGTCAGTGCCGCGGCTATTGCGAGGAATGTCTTCATGATCATTCTCCTCTTTCGTTCGATGGGTAAAGTTAGCCCGCCTGGCACCGACCGCAAAATCACATTTGTTCACAACGCGCTCCTGCGCACACGGAAGCCGACGCTGGGCCAGTAATTCAAATGGTTGCGCGGATAGCCGCTTGCCGTATCAAAGCCCACTGGCTCCGGCCGGAGGATTTTTGGCGTTAAAGATCTCGCCGCTCAGAGCCAGTCTCAAATCTTCGGCGCTGAGCTGACCACTTTCAAATAAATCCATCACCCTGCGGCCGAGCAGTTCTCTGCCTGGATCTCCATCAGCGAGGCCTAGTTCACGGCATCGGGCATCGAGTGCCTTGGTCAACATGGTCAGATCGGCAGGACAGGCAACCCCTTGAAGCGACATTGCATCTCTCCCGGAAAGGGCGAAAGCGCGTGGCATCTTCGAAGCGTCCGCTCGCCCTTACAACTGCGGACGACGGCAATTCAACTACAGCCAACCTTTTTCGAACTCAACATTCAAACGTACCAAAACGCCGCGCGCTCCAATGCCAGGATCCTGCTACAATACGGTATGGCCGTCCGAATAGCGGTTGTCCTCGCGCTTCTTTTCGCCTTCGCCTACGGTTTCGCAAAACTCGCGGAACATTATGGCAGCGTTGGCGACAGGCCCTCTCCGTGTGAAGAATTGCCCTATCCTGATTGTCCTGACCAAAAAGCTCCTCCCCGGGAAGAAACTGAGCCTTGAGCGCGCGCCTGCTCAGGCCGGGCCAGCCGTCGGGATTGAATTAGTTCTTTCCAACCGACGGTTGGTGGACGCATTGCAGCTGATGCGCCTAGGGTTCACTACGATCCGCGCGCACCGGGCATGCCCAACCCCCGAGTCACCCCTGCCTGATGCAAGGCGCCTGATCGAGTCCCGCCGTTCTGGCATGTGCGGCGGGACCTTTTCTTATTGAAGCTGGAATACGGGCTCACGATAAAGGTTGGCGTACGCAGCAAAGCTTACTAGCCATTACCGCGCGGGTTCTCGGTGGGCTTCTGGCTAGACGCCAGCCTCCGTGCCTCGCGCACGAGTGATGCGTGATCGATTCTTCGATGAGATCACGCCTGCGTATGTCGCGCTGGCTGCAGTGCGGCTATTGTCTGTACAGCCAGTTTGGGGGAAAACTGGCTAAGCCTTTGGATTTTAATGGTCGGAGTGGCCGGATTCGAACCGACGACCCCTTGACCCCCAGTCAAGTGCGCTACCGGGCTGCGCTACACTCCGGACCGGTCGCGATGTATCGTGATAGACCGGCTCCGGTCAACCGAATTCGGTTGCTGTCCTGCCTGAAGCAACAGCAACGGGCATTGCCGGTCGCTGCGCCGCCCGCAGTTGCCACTGGTGGCGGTATTCGAGCGCGATGGCACCCCAAATCAAGCCAAGCAGCAGGTAGACATGGCGCCAGTGGTCGATGTCGATGAAGGTGCCGAGCCCGATATTGCCGATGAAGGCGACGTAGGCGCATAGAAGATAAGGCTGCCACGGCCGGTCGCGCAGCAGAATGCGGAAGCCGGCGGCGATCGTCCAGCACGTCAGCGTCAGGAACGACACGAAGCCGAGCCAGCCGTAATCCATCAGCATCTTCAGCCAGATGTCGTGCGTGTCCTCGCCGAACATCTTGCCGAAGACGAGCGGGCCGATGCCGAACGGATGCTCCAGTGCCATCTGAAAGCCGATCGTATAGCGGGCGAAGCGGCCGAGCCGGGCGGTGTCGTAGCTTTGTTCGAGCTGTGCGCGGTTCGAGAACATCTCGGCGACGCCTGGCAGTTGCAGGATGACGATTATTGCGATGACCAGCAGTCCGACGGCGGCGATGGTCATGACGACGACGCGCAGCTTGAACTTGCCGCTGGCGCTCTGCAGGAACAAGGCACCGGTCAGCAGGATCGCCGAAACGGCGAACATGCCCCAGGCGCCGCGCGAAAAGGAAAAGAAGATGCCGGCGGTGATTATCAGCAACGGCACCGCCAATAGCGGCATGCGTGCGACCGAGCCGGTAAGCAGCAGGTAGAGCAGGTAGATGCCGGGCAGCACCAGGAACGGACCGAACACGTTCGGGTCCTGGAAGGCGCCGGCGGCACGGTCGTATTTGGTGAAGATCTCCGCTCCAGGAAAGGCATGGAAATAGCCGGCTATGCCGACCAGCGAAGTCAGCACTGCCGACGCCACATAGGCGACGAAGATCACCCGGTAGAGACTGGGCTGGACGGCCGTTACCGAAGCGAAAAAAACCGCGGTTAAGGCCAGGAACAGCGAGACGGCGAGATAGAGCGGCGTGCCGGCGAGGTCCGACATCTGCGTCATCGAGATCATGCCGCCGATGTTCATGATCAACAGCAGCACCAGAAGCGGCACCCCCGCGCGCTGTATGCGCATTCCGAACAAGGGCCACACCATGATCAGCCCGATCATATAGACGTCGTACGGCGCCGGCTCGGCAATGACGAAGCCGGACAGGAAGACGCCGAGGAAAACCGCCCCTGACGCAATCAGTGCGATCAGCTTGGCGTTGACCGCCGCCGCCGGCAATTCATAGGTGGTCGCGCTCAATATGCGTTTTCCGTGTTGAGCAGGCGGATCGGCGTCAGGAACAGGATTTTGAGGTCGAACAGGAGCGACCAGTTCTCGATGTAATAGAGGTCGTATTCCGTCCGCATGCGAATCTTCTCGTTGGTGTCCATCTCGCCGCGCCAGCCATTGATCTGCGCCCAGCCGGTCACACCGGGCTTGACCTTGTGACGGGCGAAATAGCCGTCGACCACCTCATTGTAGAGGAGGTTGTGCGACTGCGCGGCAATGGCGTGCGGGCGCGGACCCACCAGCGACAGCGACCCGAACAGCGAATTGAAGAACTGTGGCAATTCGTCGATCGAGGTCTTGCGGATGAAGCGGCCGACGCGGGTGACCCGCGGATCGTTCTTTGTCACGGTCTGCTTCGCCGTCGGGTCCGCCTTGTCGGTGTACATCGACCGGAACTTATAGACCTCGATGATCTCGTTGTTGAAGCCGTGCCGCTTCTGGTGGAAAAGCACCGGCCCCTTGCTGTCGAGTTTGATCGCGATTGCGGTCGCCAGCATCACCGGCGAGAACACGATGATGCCGATGATCGAAAAGACGATGTCGAAGGCGCGCTTGGCGACCGAATCCCAGTCGTTGATCGGCTTGTCGAAGATATCGAGCATCGGCACCGAGCCGATGTAGGAATAGGCGCGCGGCCTGAACTGCAGCGCGTTCGAATGCGCCGACAACCGGATGTCGACCGGTAGCACCCATAGCTTCTTCAATAACTGCAGCACGCGCGATTCGGCGGTCAGCGGCAGTGATACGATCAGCATGTCGATGCGCGCGATGCGGGCAAATTCGATGAGTTCGGAAATTGTGCCGAGCTTAGGATAACCGGCGACAACCGGCGGCGACCGCTTATCGCCGCGGTCGTCGAAGATGCCGCAGATGCGGATGTCGTTGTAGGGCTGCCTTTCGACCGAGCGAATCAGTACCTCCGCCGCCTTGCCGCCACCGACGATGACGGCGCGGCGCTCCATCCGCCCATCGCGCGCCCAGCGCCGGATCAGCTTCGACATCACCAGGCGGAGACCCAGGATCAGCACGAAGCCAACAACAAACCACGTGCCGAAGAGCAGGCGCGAATAGTCTTCCGACATTTTCATGGTGAAGGCGGTGAGCGCCATCAAGGCGAACGTTCCGGCCCAGACCAGCAGGAGCCGGCCAAAATTGGCGATCGGCCGCATTAGCGCGACGATCTGGTAGCAGTCGGTGACGTCGAGCAGAACGACCGCGAGGAACGAGGTGGCGGCGATCGTCAGGGAGTATTGCCAGGCAAGATAGTTGAAAAAGCCGACGTAGTAGAAATAGACGGCAAGACCTGACACCAACAGCAGCGCGAATTCCACCATGCGCAGCACGCCGCTCACCATGATCGGCGACATCGTATCGCGCCGGTATTGCGAGGCGACCTGGCGGGCGACGTCGTTCATGCCGCCGGCCGTGTTGTTCTCGGCAGGGGCGTTGAATTTGCGCACCGCGTCTAGCGAAAAACGGCGCGCGGGGTCGATTTCGTTCATGGGGTGTCCGCAGGTTTCCCTCAGGTGAATAGCAAAAGAGAGCTAAGAAACCCTTGAAACAACAGATGGCTTTGGAGACGCTTTCACCAGGTGCAGCCCGGTGGAACCCGTTGCCCTATTTTTTTTGCGCGGCGAAATAAGCCTTTTCGATTTCAGCGGCCATTACATCGGCGCCGAATCGTGCCTTGAGGTCGGCGATGCCGGGCATCAGGCCCTTGTAGGCGTCGAGATCGGCCAATGCGGCGCTTATCTTGTCGCCAAGTTCGCGCGGGTCGGGCCGGATCAGGGCAGGCGAGCTGGTGTCGAAGATTTCCGGTATGCCGCCGACCGACGTCGCGATGATCGGCTTGCCGGCGGCGAGCGCTTCCAGAACGATATAGGGCATGGCTTCCGCGCGCGAGGGAACGACGACCAGCTTGGCCAGCGTGAAGGCTAGCCTGGCCGGCATCGGCGCCAGGAAGCCGACGTCCAGGCCACGCTGACTCACCTGGGCGCGATAGCGCGGCAGGTCGTCGCCGTCGCCGACCATCAGCGCCTTCAATGGGTGGCCGAGCCGTGTTGCGGCTAGCCCCAGCGCATCGATGAAGATGTCCGGGCCTTTGAGGTCTCGCATCATGCCGATATAGAGGAGGTCAACCGCATCGTGCTCGGTCCGCACCGGCTCGAACTCGGCGGCGCGCAGGCCGTTGTGGACGAGAGCGTTCGGAATGGGCGGCTCGCCGACCTTCCTGCGATAAGTCCGTCGCTCATAGTCGGAAACAAACAGCAGGCAATCGGTGAAGCGAGCCATGAAGCGCTCGAGCGCGAAGAACAGCTTCCCCATGGCGGTGGTCTCGTCATAGTGAAGCGAGCCGCCATGCGGCGAATAAAGGCGGGCTACGCGAGACCTGGATACCCGCAACAACGAGCCGAACAGACGGGCATAGGCGCCACCTTTGGCGCCATGCCCGTGCAGCACGTCCGGCCGCAATTCTTTTATGATCCTATAGGTGCGCCGGGCCGAGGCGAGATCGCCTGGCCCGACATGCCGCTGCATCGGCGTGCGGTGAATGCCGAGCGCCAGGCTGCCCTTCATCTGTTCGAACAGCCGTTCCTCGAAATCGCCGCCCGTCGTCGAATCGCAGACGATGCCGACGGCATGGCCGGCGGCGACCTGAGCCTCGGTCAGGTCGCGCACATGCCGGAAGATGCCTCCGACCGGTGAGCGAAAGCAGTGGACGATCCTGAGTGTGTCCGCCACTTGGTCAGCACATCAAAACAGGCGTTCGCGAACATAGACTGTATCGCCGGGCAGTAGCGGGTCGGAGGTCACCACGCGTCCGGTTATCACCTTGCCGTTGATGTCGCGGGTAATGTCGACGCTCTCCTGGTTGGCGCGTGGCGTGAACCCGCCGGCGATGGCGACGGCCTTCTGCACGGTCAGGCCCGGAACATAGGAATACTGGCCCGCCGCACCCACTTCACCCATGACGAAGATCGGTCGGTAGCGATCGATTTCGACAGAAACGTCAGGATCCCGCAAATAGCCCTGGCGCAGTTTCTCGGCGATCTCGCCCTCGAGCTGCTGGGCGGTGTGGCCGCGCGCCGGCACGTTGCCGACGAGCGGCAGCGAGAGATAGCCGGATTGGTCGACACTGTAGGTGTTGGTCAATCCTTCCTGCTCGAACACTGTGACGCGGACGCGGTCGCCGGCGCCGAGGCGATAGGGCTGGTCGAGAACTTCATGGAATGCGGCCGGCGTCGGCCGGTAGCTGGAGCAGCCCGAAAGCATCGATACGGCAAGCAGCGCGCGGAAAAGGGGAGCAATGCTTTTCATGAGCGGACACGTACCTTTGAATAGCCGGCGACTCTGCGGCAAACCTTAACGATCGAGCTCGGTTATCGTCCTGTTAGGGTTAATGGCCGGTAAAGGCGCGCGGCCGGTACGGGCCGGATCGACAAATGCAGATCGTTTTCAGCCTCTTGTTTGCGGCTTGTTAGTAGAGACTAACAGGTTCTTACCGCGATATTAACGGCTGAGTTACCATAGTTGTTTACGGTGCATGCTGACTCAGTACCGGAGCAGGGATGCATGTCCGTTCAATCCGCGGCCGCAGATGTCGACATCGATCTCAGGCAGCTTTTCGCCAGCCTGGCGCGAAACTGGTTGCGCATCCTTGTCGTCGCGCTGGTTGTAACCGGCCTGGCCTTTGCGCTCGCCTGGCTTGCAACGCCCGAATACAAGGCGGCAGCCAAGCTGGAGATCGGGCCTCGAGAATCGGAGTTCACGCGGCCAGCCGGCGCCAACGGCAACGAGCGGTCGATTCCCGACGAAGAGGCTGTGGCCACCGAGGTCCAGATCATCTCGTCCCCCGACATCCTCAAGCAGGTAGCGGCGAAGCTCAACCTCGCAAAATTGCCCGAATTCGACGAGGCGCTGAAGATGTCGGCGCTGAGCCGCGCCCTTGTCCTCGTTGGCTTGAAAAGCGATCCCTTCGAGATCCCTCTGGAAGAGCGCGTGCTGGACGCAATGCATGAGAAGCTCAACGTCTATGGCGTCGAAAAAACCCGTGCGATCGCAATCGAGTTCTCGTCGGAGGATCCACAGCTTGCCGCCGCGATCCCGAACGCGATTGCAAACGCCTATATCGCCTCCAAGGGCAACGCCAAGCTCGAATCGAATTCCGCCGCCACCGACTTTCTGGCGCCGGAAATCGCGGATCTGCAGAATCGGGTGAAGGAGGCGGAAGCCAAGGTTGCCGCATTCCGTGCCCAGTCCGATCTTTTGATGGGCGGCAACAATTCGGTGCTTGCCACCCAGCAGCTGTCCGAATTGTCGAGCGAATTGTCACGGGTGCGCGCCAACCGCGCTTCAGCGGAAGCGACCGCCGACAGCGTGCGCAGGGCGTTGCGCAGTGGCGGCTCACTGGATGCCGTTCCGGAGGTGTTGTCGTCCGAACTGATCCAGCGCCTGCGCGAGCGCCAAGTCGAACTCAAGAACAACATCGCCGACCTTTCCACCACCTTGCTCGACAACCATCCGCGCATCCGGGCGCTGAGGTCGCAACTCGCCGATCTCGACCGCCAGATCCGCAACGAAGCGGAAAAGATCATGAAGGGTCTGATGGCGCAGGCCGAGACGGCGAAGGCGCGCGAGGCTCAACTCGTGGCCGACGTCAACACGCTGAAGGCCGCGTCCGCCCGCGCCGGCGAAGAGCAGGTGGAACTCGATGCGCTGCAGCGCGATGCCGCGACCAAGCGCCAGCAACTCGATCTCTACTCGTCCAGCTATCTCCAGGCGGCCGCACGCAAGGATCGCAACTACCTGCCTGTCGACGCTCGCCTATTTTCGGAGGCCCGGGCGCCGACCGAACCCTATTTCCCCAAGATTGGTCCGATTGTCGGCGCGGCCTTTGTCGGCTCGTTGCTCATCATGGCGATCGTCACGTTGCTGCAGGAACTGTTTTCCGGCCGCGCCATGCGTCCGGCCGCCGGTGCCCATTTCGAACACATCGAGCAGGTTGCGATGCCGGCTGTCCAGGCCGAACGCGCATTGGCCGAGCCCGACCCGCCGGTTGCCCGGTCCGAACCGGCAGTCGCCGAGATGGATGAGACCGACGACGACAGTATCATTGAAACCAAAGTGGAGCCGGAACCCGTCGCGGTGGCGGAAGCGGCTGCCGAGAAAATCGAACCGGAGTACTCTGAAATGGCTGCTGGAGACATTGAACCGGCACGTTCTATCCTCGGCGAGATCGACATCGACAAGGCCGCGGAAAAACTGATCGCCACCGGTGCAGCCCGGGCCATATTCGTGTCACCGGAAGGCGACGAGGCGGCTGCCTCGGCGGTGCTGGTGGCGCGCGCAGTCTCCGACGCCGGGCTACGCGTGCTGCTGCTTGATCTCACCGCTTCGGGTGCTGCCTCGCGGCCGATGCTGGACAGCGGGCTGTTTCCGGGCATCACCGATCTGCTCGCCTCGCAAGCGCAGTTCAGCGATGTGATCCACCCCGATCTTTATTCGGATTGCCACGTGATTCCCGTCGGCACAGCCGATCCGGTCCGTGCCATGCGCGCCGCCGACCGGCTGCCGATCATCATGCAGTCGCTAACCACGGCCTATGATCTGGTTGTGGTCGAATGCGGGCCGGCCGACGCGCAAGGCATCAGCCGCCTGGTGGGCGAGGGCACCGAGGTGCTGCTCTCCATGCTGGAGCCGGACGACCAGGTGACGCAAGCCGCAGTCGCGCTCATCGAGAGCGGCTATCCCGACCTAACGCTGGTCACGCCAATCGGCCATGTGGCGCCGGGGCCAATGCCGGGACGGCGCTCGGCGGCCTGAGGCATTTTTCTCAAATCGAAATCAGCTGTCGTCTTCGCCTGCGGCCGGTGCTGTCTGGCCCACGGCCTTGCGGCGCAGCAGCTTGGTCAGCTTCCAGACCATTGGGCTGTGCTTGATGAATGCTTTCAGGCTTGCGCCGTGCCTGAGCGCAAGCGCCAGCGCGCGACCTTTCAGCGTCAGCGGAACCAGCGCCTCGAAATGTTGCGTTTCGACATCGCACCACAATCGCTTGTAGGGTTCGTCACCGACCGAGAAATCATAGATTTCAAAACCCGCCTCGCAGGCTTCCTGGATGTTCTCGAAGAACAGGAAGTCGCCGGGGCTGGTGTGTGCGAGCTCGTCCTCGGCGATCGCCCCGAATTCGCAGATCAGCCGCTTGCCCGAGCGGCTCGATCCGGTGACCGCACGAAGCTTGCCGGCGACTTCCAGCCCATGCAGCACGAAGGACGGATCTTCCTCTTGGAGCGCGTCAGTAAACAGCGAGCGAAAAAAAACGCGCACCTCGGCCTCACCGAAAACATTGGCGATGCCCATCTTGCGGAAGCGGAATTCCTTCATCTCGAAAAATGCGTCGAGCAGCCTGTTCACCTCGTCCGCAGTCCTCGCCTCGATGCGGCAATGGCTGCCGACGGCCCCGAATTTGCGCGCCTGCGAGCGATGCTTCTTGCGCCTGCGCTTGCCGCTCACGCGGGTGAGCAATGCATCAAACCCTCCTACAAGACCGGCGGCCAGAGACAGATTGGGGCTTGAAAAATGCGGCAGGGCGGAGAGCGGGTTGGCAACGCCGTCGAGATCGGGCAGCAGCCGCTCTAGCGCGACAAGGTCGATATCACGCCGCGCCTTGGCAATCGCAGCCAGCATAGCGCGGATCGCCGCGTTATCGGCATTCGCCAGCCATTGCGGGTCGGCGGCGGCAAAATTGCCGTTGGCATGGCGGCCGCCCATGAACCGGGCGACGCGGAACGCTCCACTGCGAGTGACCTCCAGCGCCAACGAGAAAACCGGCCTGTTGTCGGCGCGCAGCGTCGCAACGACAACGTCGGCGCCGGTATGTGCGGCCCAGTTCAGGATCCAGCCTGCGCTCTGCGCCGGGGCAAAAAGCGCCGAACGGCAGAATTCGGCGTACGCCGCCAGCGCCGCACTATCGGCAACCGAGATCGACAAGCCGGCTTTGCCGGCCGGCAAGGTATACGGCGACGCCTCGCTGCTTGCCAGCCGATTGCCGTCAAATGACGCGGTGGCGTCAACCATACCTCAATCCTTAGGGCGTATTCGTCGCGATTGGGGGTCCGCGCAGGCGCATTCCATGCTTGATGAGCTTAGGCGCAAAAGGTGAATGAATGATCGACGGGGGCGAGGCAATTCGCAAACTGGCGCTCAATCTCGCCCGCTATTCAGGTCTCGCGCCGCTGGCCAAGCCGTTTATCGGCGGCCTTGGCGTCATCCTGATGCTGCATCGGGTCACCGCGGCGCCGGAAAAGCCGAATGGCGTCAACCGACACTTGAACATCGCGCCTGGGTTCCTCGATATCGTGATCGCCGACATGAAGGCGAACGGCTACAGGTTCGTCACGCTGGACGAGGCGATCGAGCGCATCAAGGCCGGCGACAAGGACGGCCAGTTCGCGACGATCACCGCCGACGACGCCTATCGAGACAACATGACCGAGGCGCTGCCGGTGCTGGAGAAGCACGGCGCGCCGATCACCATCTACGTCGCACCGGGACTGATCGACGGCGCTGCCGACCTGTGGTGGGACCTGGTTGAGGATATCGTCAATGCGCGCGATCGCCTGACGCTGACGACGCCGGACGGCCCGGTGACGATCGACTGCTCGAATCGGGGAAAAAAGGTCCAGGCCAATGCGCGCCTGCACGCCTATCTGACGCTGAAGGTGCGCGAGCGGGACCAGCGTGCGGTGTTGCGCGATCTGGCGCGCTCGAACGGCATCGAGTTGGGCGGTCCGCGCCCGAGCACGCTGATGAACTGGGACGAGATCCGCACCATGGCCGGGCACCCGCTGGTGACGATCGGCGCGCATAGCGTCAATCATTGCAATCTGAAGCGGCTTTCCGAGAGCGACGCGCGGCATGAGATCGGCGACGTCAAGCGCATATTGCAGGCCAAACTCGGCGAGGAGCCGCGCCATTTCGCCTATCCCTACGGTCATGCCAGCGCAGTCGGCCGCCGCGAAGTGGGCCTTGTCCGCGATGCCGGCTATGCGTCGGCGGTGACGACCCGCCACGGCGTACTGCGCGCCGAGCATGCCGGGTTCCTGCATGCCCTGCCGCGCATTTCAGTCAACGGCCGCTATCAGAGCATCGCCCACATCCGAACCATGTTGTCGGGCGTGACGACGCCGCTGGCCAATGCCGGCAAGACGGTGGTGACGATTTAGCTGTGGCCTCGGCCCTTCGGCCGCGGCTCCAGGATCAGCCACTTAATGATGCCCATCGCCGGCAGCACCCACAAAAGCCCGCTCAGCAGGAAGAAGATGAAGTGCGCCAGCGGCCCGGACTGCGACAGTTGGGCGACCGCGACGATCGAGGCGACCAGCGCATAGACGACGACCAGCACTACCAGCAGGAAGCTTCCGATCAGCTTTTTCAGGCGAATGGGCATGGCGCGATCTCGTTGATCGCTATCGCTTAGGCCGAACGGCGAATGCGCGCAACCCGCCAGAAACGGCGCGACGGCGTGCCGCGTCGCCCGGCCTTGCAAGCCGGGTTGCGATGGTTCACCAATCCGCGACTTCAACTGCCGGGACAAACCCATGGCTGCTGCCATATCCGACGACGCGCCCTTCGCCGCCCGCGATCGAGACCTTCGCAATCGTGCACTGGTGCGCGGTTGGCTCTATGTCGTGCTGGTCGTGCTGTTTGCGCTGGTGGTGGTCGGCGGCGCTACGAGGCTCACCGATTCTGGCCTGTCGATCACCGAATGGCAGCCGATTCACGGCGTCATCCCGCCGCTCAACGATTCCGAGTGGCAGGAGGAGTTCCTGCGCTACCAGCAGATCCCGCAATATGCCGAACTCAACAAGGGCATGAGCATCGAGGCGTTCAAGTCGATCTTCTGGTGGGAATGGGTGCATCGTATCCTGGCGCGTAGTGTCGGCGTGGTCTTCGCCCTGCCGCTGCTGTTCTTCTGGGTGACGCGCCGCATCGAGCGGGGCCTCGGCACGAGATTGTCGGGCATCCTCCTGCTCGGCGGGCTGCAGGGCGCGATAGGCTGGTGGATGGTGGCATCCGGCCTGGTTGACCGGGTTTCGGTCAGCCAATACCGGCTGGCGACGCATCTGACGCTGGCGGCGCTGATCTTCACGGCGACCATGGTTGTCGCGCGTGGGCTGGCGCCGCACTCGGAACCTGCCGCCGACCGCTCGACGCAACGTCTGGCCGGCTTTCTGGTGCTGCTGGCGCTGGTCCAGATCTATCTCGGCGGGCTGGTCGCGGGGCTTGACGCCGGCTTGAGCTACAACACCTGGCCGCTGATGGACGGCAAGCTGGTCCCTGGCGACCTGCTGCTGCTCGAGCCCGCGTGGCGCAATTTCTTCGAAAATCCGAAGACAGTGCAGTTCGTGCACCGGATCGGCGCCTACACGATCTTCGCGGTCGCGCTCTGGCACATGATTGCGACACGCCGGCGTCTGCCGGGTACGACGCATGCCCGACGCGCGACGCTGCTGTTCCTGATTGTCGTGGTGCAGGCATCGATCGGCATCGGCACCCTGTTGATGCAGGTGCCGCTGCACATGGCCCTGACGCATCAGGCATTCGCGCTGGTTCTGCTGGGCTTCGCCGCCGCGCATTGGCGCGGTACCAAGGGCGCTTACCCGCTGCCCCACGAGATCGCTCTCAGAGGCTGAGCCGCACCCGCCGGATTGCCGCGGCGATCGCCAGCTCGCGGCTTTCGTCGACCGCATTGCGATCTTCATGGTGCCATGCAGCCGACAGGCAGCCATAGGCAACGGCGTGGTCCAGTACGGCAGGCCCCGTCTGGCCGAGCGTGGCGCCAAAGACTTGCGCCATATGGGCGATCCGCCTCGGATCGAGGCAAAGATCATCTCGGTCGAGTGGGTTGTAGAACATGTTGGCGGCGTCGAAACCCGGGTCGCCGAGGACGCCCTTCGGATCGATCGCCAGCCAGCCGCGTGGACCGTGCATGATGTTGTCGTGATGCAGGTCGCCATGCAGCGGCCGTACGTTGTGCGGATTGGACAACAGCCGCTCCGCGATTTCGGCAGCTTCGACATACAGGCTCTTTTCGCCGGCGGCGCGATCGGCCTTCGCCTTTTTGAACAGGCTGGAAAACCGTCTCCGCAACGGCTGAAGGTCCGGCGGGGCGGCGTGCTTCGACGGCGAGACCAGTCTTGTCATCACCTCGGCCGCGATGGCGGTGGCGGCATTGTCGTCCTGATCCGCAATGATCTGTGACAGCGAGATCTCGCCGGCGTATTCGAGCAGCATGCGGTGGCCGTCGCGGCCGAGCAGCCGCACCGCGCCTTTGCCGCGTCGCCAGGCGAGGAAATGCTCGCCACGCAACTCGTCCTCCACATCGTCGAAAGGCTTTAGATCCTTGACGATTGCCGGTGAGCCGTCCTCGCGAACAACTTTCCAGATGCGGCTACTGAACGTTTCGGCAATGAGGTCCGGCGCGCCGACCTTCCAGCGCTTTGGAAATCTCGGCGCATCCATTCAAAGGCCGAGCATCAGATCCATGTTCTGCACAGCGGCGCCAGAGGCGCCCTTGCCGAGATTGTCGTAGACGGCAATCAGCAGCGCCTGCGCCCTGTTATCATTGGCAAAGACATAGAGCTTCATCCGGTTGGTGCCGTTGTAGATCTCCGGATCGATGTCGGGCATGCGTTCCTGATGCAGATACGGCGCCACCTCGACCACGCCGCCATCGATGGAAGCGAAATGATCGGCGATTGCCGCATGAAGCTCGGCGCCGGTCGGCACATGGTCGAGGCCGCCGAGTTGCAGCGGCACCACGGTGATCATGCCTTGCGCGAAATTGCCGACTGCCGGCTGCATGATCGGATCGTGCGAAAGCTTGGCATAGGTCCTGAGCTCAGGCACGTGCTTGTGCTGCAGCGTCAGCCCGTAGGGCAGGAATTCCGGCGCATCCTCGCCCTTGGCGACATAATCCTCGATCATCGGCCGGCCGCCGCCGGAATAGCCGGAAATGCCGTTGACGGTGACCGGAAAATTGGCCGGCAACAGCCCCGCCGCAACCAGCGGCCGCAGCGTCGCGATCGGTCCTTGCGGCCAGCAGCCCGGATTGGCGACGCGCTTCGCCGAAGCGATCTTCTTCGCCTGTTCCTTGTCCATTTCGGCGAAACCATATTCCCAGCCCTCGGCGACGCGATGCGCCGTCGAGGCGTCGATCACCTTGGTGGTGTCATTGGCGATCAGCGAAACGCTTTCCTTAGCGGCCGCGTCCGGTAGGCAGAGGATCGCTACATCGGCGGCATTGAGGAACTCGGCGCGCGCTGCCGTTTCCTTGCGGCGTTCGGCCGGGATGGAGATGATTTCCAGGTCGCCGCGCTCGGCAAGCAGCGCCCTTATCTGCAAACCGGTGGTGCCGTGCTCGCCGTCGATGAAGATTTTCGGTTTCATTGCCTGCCAAAATTCCTGTTATCTCAAAGCTATATGCCGCTTGCCTGATTCAATCCGGCAACGCTGTGGTTGCTCTGGTTCATGTCCTCGAGCCGGGCCTTTCGTTCCGCCAGCAGCCCGAGATAGTGCATGGCCACCATCGAGCCGGCAATTGCCGTTATATCGGCGTGATCATAGGCTGGCGCAACCTCGACGACGTCGGCGCCGACGATATCAACCTGGTTGATCTGGCGCAGCACCGACAGGATCTTTGCCGAAGACGGGCCTCCCGCGACCGGCGTTCCCGTGCCGGGCGCAAAAGCCGGATCCAGACAATCGATGTCGAAAGTGACGTAGGTCTTCTTGCCGCCCGTACGGTCGACGATGGCATAGGCGATATCGGACGCCCGCATTTCCTCCACTTCATGGCCATATAGGATCTTGATGCCGAACGTGTCGGGTGCATGGGTGCGGATGCCGATCTGGATCGAGCGGTCGGGATCGATGATGCCCTCCTTGACCGCACGGCCGACGAAGGAGCCGTGATCGATGCGCTTGCCGTCGTCGGGCCAGGTGTCCTGATGTGCGTCGAACTGCACCAGAGCCAACGGGCCGTGGATGGCGGCATGCGCCTTGAGCAGCGGCCAGGTGACGAAATGGTCGCCGCCGAGTGAAAGCAGAAAGGCGCCGGATTTTAAAATCTTTGCCGCTTCGCGCTCGATCGTGGCAGGCGTCTTCTGGTGATTGCCGCTGTCGAGCAGGCAATCGCCAAAGTCGATCACAGCAAGCTGTTCGAACAGGTCGCGCGAAAACGGATATTGCGGATCGTTGTCGAGGATGGCCGAGGCGCGGCGAATCGCCTGCGGTCCGAAACGAGCGCCCGGCCGATTGGTGACCGCCGCATCGAAGGGAATGCCCCACACCACTACATCGGCGCCCTTCACGTCCTTCGAATATTTGCGCCGCATGAACGACAGCGCGCCGGCATAGGTCGGCTCAAACGACGCGCCTGTCCTGGAGCGGGTGGTGAAGGCGTGATCGATGGTCCTTGGCGGCATGAAGCGATCTCCTGTGCGTCGACGCGCAACCTTATTGGACATAATTCTCAGAATTGCGACCCCTGCGGAGGATCATGGCCATTCGATCTGGTCACAAATCCTTGCTCGCCAGGCGAACCCCGGATGGCCGGCCCGGAGATTGCCTGGTAAATAACCGAAAGTAGCCGCCAACGGCTGCTTCGGCAGGCATTGATCTGATTTTCCTGCGTTTGCGAAGCCGGCTTCGTTCACCTGCCTGTCACGGGCATCGCTTAACCGGGGTGCGATCCCGGTACGGAGCGATTCTCGTGCGAACGACTTGCCTCATGCGAACGATTTGGCCGAGCCTTCTGCTTTCCGCGGCGCTGGCGGTCTCCCTTTGCCAGGCATCGGCAGGCGAAACGCGCGCCAGGCATATTCTCGACCGTTTCGAGCACGCCAACCAATGGCGCGACCATGTGATGGTGGCCGCGCACCGCGCCGGCGGCATGCAGGCCGGCAAGACGCTCTATCCCGAAAACTCGATCGCCGCCGTCGAGGCGTCGATCGCAATGGGCGCCGAAATCGTCGAGGTCGACATCAGGCGCTCGAAGGACGGAGAATTCGTCGTCATGCATGACAGCTGGCTTGACCGCACCACGACCTGCAAGGGCGAGGTGGTCAACCGCACATTGGCCGAACTCAAGACCTGCCGATTGGTGATCGAAGGCACCGGCGCCGTTACGGGCGAGACGGTCTCGACGTTGCGCGAGATGCTGGTGGCGACCAGGGACAGGATTCTCGTCAACCTCGACAACAAGCTCGACACCGGAAGCCTCGCCGGCATGGTCGCCGTCGCCCGCGATCTCGGCATGGCCGAACAGGTGATCGTCAAAGAGAACCTGTGGAATGCGGAGAGGATCGCCAGGGTCAAGGCTGCCATGGCCGAGATCGGCAGCGGCTTCCAGTTCATGCCGATCATCGCCGATGACGCGGTTCGCGACGCCATGTTTGCCGAGGAACTGAGCCGGGCCTTCCCGATGCGCGCAGTCGAGATGATCAACTGGCGCATGGGATCAGAGACGCTGACGGAGACCGGCGGCCCGCTGTTCAGCCCGCGCATGCGCGCGCTGGCGGTAAGGGGCGACTGGCACATCTGGGCCGACACCTATGCCATCGTCAACAAGCCGGGCGGCTTCCTCGCCGGCGGTCGCGGCGACGAGCTGGCGGTCGCGGCCAGCCTGCCGCGCGAGACCTACGGCTTCTGGGTCGAGCGCGGCGCCACCATCATCCAGACCGACGAACCGAAGGCGGCCATCGGTTGGCTGGCGGCGAACGGTTTTCGCGTGCCCTACGCCGGTGAGAAGCGCCCGGCCGAGCCGGCGAATACGGCCAGCATTAACTAACGCCGGGCACGAACCAGAGCGATTGCCGCGCTACGCGTGAGCGGGGACAGTTCCGGCGATACTGTCCAATTCCTCGATCGCATCTTCGGGCAACGCGAGATCGCCCGCGGCGAGGTTCTCCCTGAGATGCGCGACGGAAGACGTGCCTGGGATCAGAAGAATGTTGGGCGCGCGGCGAAGCAGCCAGGCGAGCGCGACCTGCATGGGCGTGGCGCCGAGGCGTGCGGCGACCTTGGACAAGGTCGACGACTGCAACGGATTGAAGCCGCCAAGCGGGAAGAACGGCACATAGGCGATGCCGTCGCGGGCGAGATCGTCAATCAAGGCATCGTCGCCCCGATGCGCCAGATTGTACTGATTCTGCACGCAGACGATCTTGCAAATCCTGCGGCCTTCGGCGATCTGCGCAGCGGTGACGTTGCTCAGCCCGATGTGGCGCACGAGGCCCTGTCGCTGAAGCTCGGCGAGCGTCGCAAGCGGCGCCGCGATCGACCCTTCGGCGGGGCCATGCGCGTCGAACATGATCCGAAGGTTGACCGCCTCCAGCACGTCGAGCCCGAGATTGTGCAGATTGTCGTGCACCGCCTGGGTGAGTTCTTGGGCCGAGAAGGCCGGCAGCCACGATCCGCCCTGGCCGCGCCTGGCGCCGATCTTGGTGACTATGACGAGGTCGTCAGGATAGGGTGCGAGCGCTTCGCGGATCAACAGGTTGGTCACGTGCGGGCCATAGAAGTCACTGGTGTCGATGTGATTGACGCCTTGTGCAACGGCTTCGCGCAGCACGGCCAATGCCGTGTCGTGGTCCTTTGGTGGCCCGAAGACGCCGGGCCCTGCGAGTTGCATGGCGCCGTAGCCGAGCCGTCTGACTTTGCGGTCGCCGAGGATGAATGTGCCGGACTGGTCGATACTGGACATGGTCTTTCTCCTTCAGGGATGGCGCACAGATAGACGCTGTCCGATCCAATGATAATTGGGTACAATCCGCACAGGCTGTGCGGAATGACGAACAATGAAGATCGATCTCGGGGATCTGAACGCTTTCGTGGCCGTAGCGCGCGCCAAGGGTTTTCGCGATGGCGCCCGCGCCAGCGGCGGCAGCGCGTCGGGGTTGAGCGAGGCCGTGCGGCGTCTGGAGACGCAGCTCGGTGTCAGGCTGCTCAACAGGACGACCCGCAGCGTCGTCCTGACGGAGGCCGGCGAAGGCCTGCTGGCGCGGCTCGGTCCAGCCTTGACCGAGGTGGAGTCGGCTCTCGACGTGGTGAACGGCTTTCGCGACAGGCCGGCGGGCTTGTTGCGCCTCAACGTGCCGGTCAGCGCGGCGCGGCTGGTCCTGCCCAGCATCGTCCCGCGGTTCCTTGCCGCCTATCCCGGCATCCGGCTGGAGGTGATCGCTGAGGAAAGCTTCGTCGATGTGCTGGCGGCCGGCTGCGACGCCGGCATCCGCTACGACGAGCGGCTGGAGCAGGACATGATCGCCGTGCCGATCGGACCGCGCGTGCAGCGCTTCGCCACCGCCGCCAGCCCTGCCTACCTGGATCGTCATGGCCGGCCGCAACACCCGAGCGACCTGCTCGGCCACGCCTGCCTGCGCGGCCGCTTTGCCAGCCGTGCGATGCCGCCGTGGGAATTCGAGCGCGACGGCGAGGTGGTGCGGGTCGACCCGACGGGGCCGCTTCTCGTGACCCTGGGCGGGGCGACGGACCTCAAAGTCGATGCAGCCATCGCTGGCACCGCATCATCAGCCTGTTCGAAGATTGGCTACGCCCTCATTTCGAGAGCGGGGCGCTCGAGCCGCTGCTTGAACCCTGGTGGCAGAGCTTCTCCGGGCCGTTCCTTTATTATCCCGGCCGGCGCCTCGTGCCGGCGCCGCTCCGGGCGTTTATCGACTTCATCAAGGCCTGAAGTCTGCCACGATGCGAGCGAGCCGCGCCTGCCGCCGGTGATTGGTGCCGCCATTCATGGAAAAGGCCGCCCGGAGGCGGCCTTTCGGTAGCGTGTAATTGCGCAGCGCTTAGCGCTTCGAGAACTGGAAGGAGCGGCGGGCCTTCGCCTTGCCGTACTTCTTGCGCTCGACGACGCGGCTGTCGCGGGTCAGGAAGCCACCCTTCTTGAGCACGGCGCGCAGCGCCGGCTCGTAATAGGTCAGCGCCTTGGAGATGCCGTGGCGCACGGCACCGGCCTGGCCGGAAAGGCCGCCGCCGATGACGGTGGCAACGATGTCGTACTGGCCGGCGCGGTTGGCAGCGATGATCGGCTGGTTGAGGATCATCTGCAGCACCGGACGCGCGAAATATTCGGCGAACACCTTGTCGTTGACGACGATCTTGCCGGAGCCGGGCTTCACCCAGACGCGGGCGATGGCGTTCTTGCGCTTGCCGGTGGCGTAGGCGCGGCCCGACTTATCGAGTTTCTGGACGTGGACGGGTGCGGCCGGCTGGGTGTTGGTATTGCCGGTGGCAGCTCCGAGTTCTGCGAGCGAGGAAAGCTCAGCCATCTTACGAAACCTTCTTGTTCTTGGCGTTCAGCTTGGCCACGTCGAGGACGACGGGCTGCTGGGCGACATGCGGATGTTCCGTGCCTGCATAGACGCGGAGGTTCTTCATCTGGCGACGGCCGAGCGGGCCACGCGGGATCATGCGTTCGACGGCCTTCTCGACGACACGCTCGGGGAAACGACCCTCGAGCAGCTGGCGCGCGGTGCGCTCCTTGACGCCGCCGGGGTGGCCGGTGTGCCAGTAATAGACCTTGTCGGTGAACTTCTTGCCGGTGAACACCACCTTGTCGGCATTGATGACGATGACGTTGTCGCCGTCGTCGACGTGCGGGGTGAAGGTGGGCTTGTGCTTGCCGCGAAGATGATTGGCGATGACAGTGGCGAGACGGCCGACGACGAGACCCTCGGCGTCGATCAGCACCCACTTCTTCACCACATCCGCAGGCTTCTGCGAAAAGGTTGCCATGAATTGTTGCTTTCGGTTCGGACCTTCAAAAGAAGGCGTTTCTTGTTGCTTGGATTGGCGAAAGGCGCTTGCCCGCCGCCAATAACAAAACGGCGGCCTTTGCGGGCCGCTGCTTCGTGAGGGCTTATAGGAGAGGACGGCGACTGCGTCAAGGCGCGTGAAATGTCGGAGAGCTATCAAAATCCAGCAAAAACAACGCCTTGGATGAAAGGTATTATTTTACCACACCATCAATCCGCTTTGGCGGGATCGAATAGGTGCCCGTTGCGTGCGCCACGGTCTGTCCATCCGAGCCGGCGACGATGTCGATATCGAACACCATCAGGCTCTTGCCCAGCTTCAGGATGCGGCAATGGCCGTCGATCGGCCCGGCCTCGGCCTTGCGGACGAAATTGATGTTGAGGCTGGTGGTGACCGAAAGCGCATCCGGTCCGGCATGCGATAGCACGCAGACATAGCCGCCTATGTCGGCCAGCGTGAACAGCGCCGAACCCGACACGGTGCCGCCGGGGCGCAAATGGCGCTCGTCGGCATTGAGTCGCACGATACAACCGCCTGGAAACACCTCCAACGCCTCATAGAAGGTGAACTGGTCGTTGAGCTGCGGGAAAACGGTTGCCATCAGCGTGTTGATTTCGGCAGCCGTCAGCACCGGCTGGAGATTGCTTTGGGCAGGCATTTCAGTCTCCCGGTTTTGCGCCCTGCTTGTATGAACGCGACGTGGCGTTTCTTGCAACGGCCATTCATTAGGGCAGAAGCGGACGAGGGAGTTGGACGAAGCGAGACGGCATACTAGATTAGTTCATCACCGATCCGGAATCGCAGAGGAACGATTATGGCCGAAATCGTCGCCATCAAGCCTGCCGTTGCCGAAGGGCCGGTCGTCTCCAGGCTGGACAACGGCGTGCTGCGCCTGACGCTCGCCAATCCGCCGGCCAACGCTCTTTCGCTTGCAACGATGGCGGCGCTGACGGCGGAACTCGACCACGCCAAGGCCGACAAGTCCGTCCGCGTCATCGTGCTGGGGGCGACCGGCAAAGTGTTCTGCGCCGGGCACGACCTCAAGGAGTTGAGCGCGCACCGCGCCGATGCCGATCGCGGCAGGGCCTTCTTCGAAAAGACGTTTTCCGCCTGCGCTTCCCTGATGCAGGCGATCGTTCGCCATCCTAAGCCGGTGATCGCCGAAGTCGATGGCCTGGCGACAGCGGCCGGATTGCAGCTGGTCGCCAGCTGCGACCTCGCCATCGCCTCGCACGAGGCGACCTTCTGCACGCCTGGCGTCAATATCGGCCTGTTCTGCTCGACGCCGATGGTGGCGCTGTCGCGCAACGTCTCGCGCAAGCACGCCATGGAGATGCTTTTGACCGGCGAGACGATCGATGCGGTAACCGCCAAGGAATTCGGCTTGGTCAACCGCGTCGTGCCGCGCGAATATCTGAATCAAATCGTCACCAAATACGCGCAAACCATTGCCTCCAAATCGTCCTTGGTCGTCAAGATCGGCAAGGAAGCGTTTTATGAGCAGGCCGAGATGGGGCTGGCCGAGGCCTATGACTACACCGGGCGCGTCATGGTCGAGAACATGCTGGCGCGCGATGCGGAAGAGGGCATCGGCGCCTTCATCGGCAAGCGCAAGCCGGAATGGCCGGAGGAATAGGAGGCGGATATGGAACCGCGCGTCTCCATCATCACCATCGCCACGGACGATCTCGACCGCGCCGTGCGCTTCTACGAGGCGATGGGCCTGAAGCGCCATGCCGGGATCACCGAGGGCGTTGCCTTCTTCCAGATGGGCGGCGCCATTCTCGGCCTGTTCCCGCGGCAAAGCGCCGAAGAGGATTCGGGCGTTACCTTCTCCAAGGCGCCGTCGGCCGTCTATCTCGCCTACAACACCCGCTCCGACGCCGAGGTCGATGCAGTGCTGGCGATGGCCGAGAAAGCCGGCGGCCGTATCGTCAAGCCGGCTGGCCGCGCATTCTGGGGCGGCTGGTATGGATATTTCGCCGATGCCGATGGGCATGTCTGGGAAGTCGCGCACAATCCGGCCTTTCCGATTGCGGAAGACGGAACGATCTCGCTGCCCGGCTGACGAGGTTCCCCTCTGGCCCATTGCAAGCCACTTGCTCGGCTGTTGGCACCTCACTCCGAAGCGCTGTATGACGAGGCATGAACCACGACGCCTACGACAACGCCTATATCGCCGGCATCCTTAATTCGGTGAAGACCATCGCCATGGTCGGCGCGTCGGCCAATGACGTGCGGCCGAGCTACTTTGTGCTGAAATATCTGCTCGGCAAGGGGTTTTCGGTGTTCCCGATCAATCCCGGCCAGGCCGGCAAGGAAATCCTCGGGCGGATGACCTATGCCAGGCTGGCCGATGTTCCAGAGCCAATCGACATGGTCGACGTCTTTCGCGGCTCCGTGGCAGTGCCGGGCATCGTCGAGGAGGTGTTGCGGCTCGATCCGCTGCCGAAGGTCATCTGGATGCAGCTTGGTGTGCGCAATGACGAGGCCGCCGCGCGCGCCGAGGCCGCCGGCATCAAGGTAGTGATGAACCGTTGCCCCAAGATCGAATACGGCAAGCTGTCCGGCGAGATCGGCTGGACCGGCGTCAATTCCGGCGTCTTGTCGTCGAAAAAGCCGCTGATGCGCCCGGGATTCCAGAGCTTCGGCGTTCGCCAGAAATAATCTTCCAGTTCTGCCGTATTTTTCCGCCAGCCGCGCCCGCCGTTATCACGGGGAAGGGCATTTTCTTCTTTGCATTCGGAGCCGGGCTCCGCCAAGAATGCGGCGCGCTTTTCAGAAGGTTCCAAGGGAGGTTTTCGATGGCCCGCACGCCCGGTTTCAACACGCTCGCCGTCCATGCCGGCGCCAAGCCGGATCCGGCGACCGGCGCGCGAGCGACGCCGATTTACCAGACGACCTCCTTCGTCTTCGACGATGCCGACCATGCCGCCTCGCTGTTCGGGCTGAAGGCGTTCGGCAACATCTATACCCGCATCATGAACCCGACCCAGGCGGTGCTGGAAGAGCGCATCGCGGCACTCGAAGGCGGCACGGCAGGCCTTGCGGTCGCCTCCGGCCATGCCGCGCAGGTGCTGGTCTTCCACAATCTGATGCAGCCCGGCGACAATTTCGTTTCAGCGACAAAGCTTTACGGCGGCTCGATCAACCAGTTCGGTCATGCCTTCAAGAATTTCGGCTGGCAGGTGCGCTGGGCCGACACCAATGACATCTCGAGCTTCGAGAGCCAGATCGACGACAGGACCAAGGCAATCTTCATCGAAAGCCTGGCCAATCCGGGCGGCGTCTTCGTCGACATCGAGAAGATCGGCGACGTTGCCCGCAAGCACGGCCTGCCACTGATCGTCGACAACACGCTGGCCTCGCCCTATCTGCTGCGGCCGATCGAACATGGCGCCGACATCGTCGTGCATTCGCTGACCAAGTTCATCGGCGGTCACGGCAATTCCATCGGCGGCGCCATCGTCGACGGCGGCACGTTCGATTGGTCGAAGTCGGGCAAGTATCCGATGCTGTCGGAGCCGCGCCCCGAATATGGCGGCCTCGTCCTGCACGAAACCTTCGGTAATTTCGCCTTCGCCATTGCCGCCCGCGTGCTCGGGCTGCGCGATATCGGCGCGGCGATTTCGCCGTTCAATGCATTCCTTATCCTGACTGGCCTGGAAACCTTGCCGCTGAGGATGCAGCGCCACTGCGACAATGCGGCCGTAGTCGCCGGGTGGCTTTCCAACCATCCCAAGGTCGCCTGGGTGTCCTATCCCGGCCTGCCCGGCGACAATAACAATGCGCTGCAGAAGAAGTACTCGCCGCTTGGCGCCGGCGCGGTATTCACCTTTGGGTTGAAGGGCGGCTATGCGGCGGGCATCAAATTCGTCGAAGCGCTCGAATTGTTCTCGCACCTGGCCAATGTCGGCGACACCAAGTCGCTGGTCATCCACCCGGCATCGACCACGCATCGCCAGCTTTCCGACGAGCAGAAGATCAACGCGGGGGCAGGGCCGGACACGGTCAGGCTTTCGGTCGGTATCGAGGACGTCAACGACATCGTCGCCGATCTGGAACAGGCTCTCGCCAAGGTTTGATCGCCATGACCCCGCCGAAATTTCTTTCCGTCGGCGTCGACACCGTCGAACCGGAACTTGGCGCGCCGGCGCCGGATCGCCTGATTTCGGGCGATCCAAAATTCCGCACCTGGAATGTCGAGGAACAGGACGGCGGCCTTTATGCCGGCGTCTGGGAAGCGACGCCAGGCAAATGGCGCATCGAATATGATGAGTGGGAGTTCTGCCACATCCTGTCAGGGGTTTCGGTGATCGCCGAAGACGGCGGCGATGCGCGGACTGTCAGGGCAGGCGACAGCTTCGTGCTGAGGCCGGGCTTTAAGGGCAGCTGGGAAGTGCTTGAAACGACTCGCAAGGAGTATGTGATCAAGCTTTGATCACCCCTGCGGCTGAGCCTGCCGGACCGAATGCTCAAAAGCGCACGGCGAGCGTTTCCAGCCCATGGAAATGATAGGTGTCGCGCAAGCGCGGCTGTTCGGCAAGATGCAACTGCGGTAGCCGGTCGAACAGGGTTTTCAGCGACACCTGCAATTCGAGCCGGGCGAGCGGCGCGCCGATGCAGAAATGAATGCCGGCGCCGAACGATACGTTCTTCTGGTCGGCGCGGCCCGGCCTGAAGGCGAAGGGCTCGGCAAAGGCCGCCGGGTCGTGATTGGCCATGCCGAGCAGCAGACCGATCGTCTCGCCCGCCTGGACGACGATACCAGGCCCGGCCTCGACCTTCTGATAGGCGTAGCGCGTGAACATGTGCAGCGGCGCGTCGAAGCGCAGGCACTCTTCGACCGTCGCGGCTGTTGCTTCCGGCGAGGTGAAGAAGCGGCGTGGATCGCCGCCTTGTGCGAGGATCGACCGCACCGCATTGCCGGTCTGGTGGACGGTTGCCTCATGGCCGGCATTGAGCAAAAGGATGGCCGAGGATACCAGCTCGTCCTCCGACAGTTTCTGGCCGTCCTCCTGGGCCGCAATCATCAGCGACAGAAGATCCTCGCCCGGCCTCTTTCGCCGCTCGGCGACGTAGCCGCGCAAAAAATGCGAAAAGTCCCGCGCCGCGCGATTGGCGGTCTCTTCGGTCTCGCGGGTGCGGCCGTGCATGTACATGGCGACCATCCGATGCGACCAGTCGAGCAGCTGCGGCCCCATGTCGACCGGCACGCCGAGCATCTCGGCAATGATGGTGATCGGCAAGGGAGCGGCGAACGCCGGCAGCAGGTCGACTCCTCCTGGTCCTGGTTCAAAACGGTCAATCAATTCATTGGCCAGCGCCTCGACACGCGGCCTGAGCCGCTCGACCTGGCGCGAGACGAAGGCGCGGTTGACCAGCGTTCTGAGCCGTGTGTGGACGGGCGGCTCCAGCTCCAGCATCGAATTGGCCTCGACGCCGTCGAAGGCGCTGAGATGAGTGCGGTCCTGGCCGATGTCCCGGCTGTCCGGAATGCCGGCCGGGTTCTGCCGGCCGAAGCGGCGATCGCGCAACAGACGGTTGACGTCGTCGAAGCCGCCAAAGCACCAGAACCCAAATTCTTCCCAGAAGAAGGCGTTCGATGCGCCATGCAGGAAGGCGTAGGCTTGGTAAGGGTCCTGGAAAAAAGCCGGCTCGTGCGGATCGAGCCGCAGGCGACGCGTGGCTGGATCAAAGGCAAGGTAGGGCGGCTTCAATTCGGTCATGCCAGATCATTAGCGCGGCTTGCCAGTCTGGTGCCAGACCGTATGTTGCCCTCCCGTGAGGTGAGCCGCCCGAAGCGGTTGCGGAAGGACAGTTTTCATGAATGTGATCGTGGTCGGTGCAGGCATTGCCGGGCTTTCGACGGCGTGGTCTCTGGTCAAGGCCGGTCACCTTGTCTCGATCGTCGAGCAGGGATCGATCCCCAATCCGCTCGCCGCCTCCGGCGACCACCATCGCATTATCCGCCGCGCCTACCGGGCCGGAACGGGCTACGGCAGGCTGATCACCGAAGCCTACGAAGCCTGGGACGAGATGTGGGCCGATCTCGGCGAAAGCCATCTCGATCCGCGCGGCTTCATCTGTATTTCGCGGGAGCCGGGAGATGAGGCGGAGGAATACCGCGAGGGCATGGAAACGGGAAATTATCCGTTCGAATTGTTCGAACCGGACGCCGCGGTCGAACGCTGGCCGTTCCTACAGCCCGGTTCGTTCCGCTATGCGTATTTTTCGCCGGACGGTGGCGCGTTGCATTGCCGCAAGATCGCCTCGGGCCTCGCCCGATGGCTGCGCGCGAATGGCGCCAATGTCTACGAAAACAGCAAGGTGGTCGAGATCGACGCCGACGCCGGACATGTCGTGCTTGCGAGCGGCGAAACGATGCAGGCCGACCGGATCATCGTCGCTGCCGGCGCCTGGGTGCTAAAACTGTTCCCAGAGCTGGATGGCGAACTGAAAACCTGGCGCACCGCGCTCGCCTATGTCGAACCGCCGGCGGATTTGAAAGCAGCCTGGCAGGCAGCACCCGTTGTGCTCGACGTCGGCGGCACTGTCGACGGCTATGCTATCCCGCCCACAGGCGGGGCCGGCATGAAATTCGGCTCGGGCCTGCACAGGGTGCCGACCAGTGATGCCGACTGGAACCGGCAGCCGGTACCGGGCGAGGGTGAGGCGATCCGCAACCTGTTTTCGCCGCCGATTGCCCGCATCGAAGAGTACAAGGTCACCGAAGTGGTCACCTGCGCCTATACCTTCACCGCCGACGAGAAGTTCCTGGCCCACCGGAAAGGCAAATGCCTGGTCGTCTCGGCCTGCTCCGGCCACGGCTACAAGTTCGGCGCGGCAGTTGGCAAAAGGGTTGCGGCCTGCGTCGGCAATGGCGATGTCGACGGCCTGAAGAAATGGCTCAGGGCCGAGGCGGCCTGAGCGCCTAGTATCGGCAATGCCTCGGAATATGCACGCGCCGCCAGCTCGACGAACCCTCCCTGACCACCACGCGGCGAGCCACTGTCTGATAGGACGCCGGAACGTCGATGATGCGTCGCTGCTCCGGCCGCACCAGCACCTCTTCGGCGACGCTCTCGTATTCGGCGGGGAGGACAACGCGCCGCCGGCGTTCCGGCTCAACCACGACGATTTCGGCGACGCGTTCATAGCGCGCCTTGTGCTTGACCTTGCACAGCACCTTGCGGCCATGAATGATGCGCCATTCCCAGGAATAGCCGCCGTCAGCAACCCTCACGGTGCGGTAGATGGTGCGGGTGATGGCGGGCACGATCTCGTAGCTGACGCGCGCCGGTGCGATCTGCACCACGCGCTCGCGCGTCCCGTAGATTGGCGCCTCGTATTCCACCTGCTGGCCGGCCGGGCTGACGAGCACGTCCTCATAGACCGTGTCGTAGACGGCCGGCCGGTTGACCTGCTCGTAGCATTCGACCGCGCGTCCGCCGGCGGCCGTTTCGGACGCCATGCCGAGAACGGTGATGCCGGTAAGGGCCAAGGAAGCAGCTTTCCTGATCATTGCACTCCCCTGTTTGAACTGCGTGAAGCGAGTTCAACGTTGAATTGTAGGGTAAGCCGTGGCCGGAAAAAGCGGTTTCACCACTTTTCGTTAAGCGATGTGATTAAGAAACTGCTAAGAGCGCCCCGTCCCACGGCAGGAGAGGGGCTGCCGGCACGGCGACGGGCGAAACTTGCTTTGGAAACCTTGATTCGACTTAACCGGATGGCTAGGGGAGGCGGCCTTGCGCTAGGGTGAGCCGGCATCCTATTTACACAATAACGATCCAGAACCGATTCTGCCCGATTGCAAATCTCCGGCGCCGGAATCCCATCCTCAAAAAGGGATAGTCCATGAAGAACCCCGTCGAAACCTACATGAACCTCGTTCCGATGGTGGTCGAACAGACCAATCGCGGCGAGCGGGCCTACGACATTTTCTCGCGGCTCCTCAAGGAGCGTATCATTTTCATCACCGGCCCGGTCGAGGACGGCATGGCGACGCTGGTCTGCGCGCAACTGCTGTTCCTCGAGGCGGAGAATCCGAAGAAGGAAATCAACCTCTATATCAACTCACCCGGCGGCGTCGTCACCTCCGGCATGGCGATCTACGACACCATGCAGTTCATCAAGCCTGCCGTGTCGACGCTGTGCATCGGCCAGGCCGCATCGATGGGTTCGCTGCTCCTGACTGCCGGCCACAAGGACATGCGCTTTGCCACGCCGAACGCCCGCATCATGGTCCACCAGCCTTCCGGCGGCTTCCAGGGCCAGGCCTCCGACATCGAGCGCCATGCCCAGGACATCATCAAGCTGAAGCGCCGCCTCAACGAGGTTTACGTCAAGCACACCGGCAAGAGCTACGATGAGATTGAAAAAACGCTCGACCGTGACCATTTCATGACTGCCGACGAGGCCAGGGATTTCGGTCTCATCGACAAGGTCATTTCGTCACGTGAGCCGGTCGAAGGTATTGCCTTATAGGTCCGCGGTGGCCCCGCGGTGGCAATGAGTGGCGGGATCACGCGCTTTTGGCGCAGCTTGCGGCATTTCGGCCACAATTGGCTGTTCCCTCGACGGGTGCAATTGCCTACGTTAAGGCTATGTTGATTTTCGACGGCTTAGCTTTGCGTGGGGTTGTTCGAATCATTGCCCCGTTTTCCGATTTGTGTTTCGTACGGAATGCGTTGCGGGAGCCGGGGCACTGGCGGCAGCGGATTCCCGCGATAGATTGAATATGCGCCCTTTCAACCAGACCATCGGCGGGCGGCCATGAAAGGACAGGAAAATGAGCAAGGTCGGCAACAACAGCGGTGATTCCAAGAACACGCTTTATTGCTCGTTTTGCGGCAAAAGCCAGCACGAAGTGCGCAAGCTGATCGCCGGGCCGACGGTGTTCATCTGCGACGAATGCGTCGAACTGTGCATGGACATCATCCGCGAGGAGAACAAGACCTCGATGGTGAAGTCGCGCGAGGGCGTGCCGACCCCGCAGGAAATCCTCAAGGTTCTCGACGACTACGTCATCGGCCAGCCCTACGCCAAGCGCGTGCTGTCGGTGGCCGTCCACAACCACTACAAGCGCCTCGCCCATGCCGGCAAGAACAACGACGTCGAGCTGGCGAAGTCCAACATCCTGCTGATCGGCCCGACCGGTTGCGGCAAGACGCTGCTGGCGCAGACGCTGGCCCGCATAATCGACGTCCCCTTCACCATGGCCGATGCGACGACGTTGACCGAGGCCGGCTATGTCGGCGAGGACGTCGAGAACATCATCCTGAAGCTGTTGCAGTCGGCCGACTACAACGTCGAGCGCGCCCAGCGCGGCATCGTCTATATCGACGAGATCGACAAGATCTCGCGCAAGTCGGACAATCCCTCGATCACCCGCGACGTGTCGGGCGAGGGCGTGCAGCAGGCACTTTTGAAGATCATGGAAGGCACTGTCGCCTCCGTGCCGCCGCAGGGCGGCAGGAAGCATCCGCAGCAGGAATTCCTGCAGGTCGACACCGCCAACATCCTGTTTATCTGCGGCGGCGCTTTTGCCGGCCTGGACAAGATCATCTCGGATCGCGGCAGGAAGACCTCGATCGGTTTCGGCGCCATCGTCGCTTCGCCCGAGGATCGCCGCACCGGCGATGTTTTCCGCCTGGTCGAGCCTGAGGATCTCTTGAAGTTCGGCCTCATTCCCGAGTTCGTCGGTCGTCTGCCTGTCCTGGCGACGCTGGAGGATCTCGACGAGCCGGCACTGATCCAGATCCTGACCGAGCCGAAGAACGCTCTGGTCAAGCAGTATCAGCGGCTGTTCGAGATGGAGAATGTCGACCTGACCTTCCACGAGAACGCGCTGTCGGCGATCGCCAAGCGCGCCATCGAGCGCAAGACCGGCGCTCGTGGCCTGCGGTCGATCATGGAAGCGATCCTGCTCGACACCATGTTCGAGCTGCCGGCGCTGGAAGGCGTGCGCGAAGTGGTTATTTCGGAAGAGGTGGTGTCAGGCAACGCCAGGCCGCTCTACATCTATTCCGAGCAGAAGGAAAAGAAGGGCAACGTCAGCGCCTGACGTGAGCCGGCAATGGATTTTTCTGAAACGGCGCCGCAGGGCGCCGTTTTGCTGTCGCACACAGCCTACGGCGCCGCGTAATGGCCGCGGATTGGAGGGACGGACCGTGTTGACCCTTGATCTTTACCCCCTGTGCCTCCAACTAATGGCAGAAGGCCGTGGTGCCGAATTCTGTGCTGTAAAACTCCCGTCACAAACGGTGGTAGGCGGAACGATCCCCGGTCGTTAATATGAGATTCGCGGTTGGCCGATTGGCGGCCGCGACATGAAAGGTTGGACAATGGCCAAATTATCCAAGGCTCCCAGCGACGGCGTCTTCGCAGTCCTCCCACTGCGCGACATCGTGGTGTTCCCGCACATGATCGTTCCGCTCTTTGTCGGGCGTGAGAAATCGATCAAGGCGCTGGAAGAAGTGATGGGTCAGGAAAAGCAGATCCTGCTCGCGACCCAGATGAATGCCGCCGACGACGATCCGGAGCCCGATGCCATCTTTGACATCGGCACGCTCGCCAACGTGCTGCAATTGCTGAAACTGCCGGACGGCACCGTGAAGGTGCTGGTCGAAGGTGCATCGCGCGCGAAAATCGTCGCGTTCACCGACCGTCCCGATTTCCATGAAGCCCGTGCTGCGGCGCTGGTCGAACCGGATGAAGAAGAGGTCGAGGTCGAGGCGCTGGCGCGTTCCGTGGTCACCGACTTCGAGAACTACGTCAAGCTGAACAAGAAGATCTCGCCCGAAGTGGTGGGTGCCGCCAGCCAGATCGACGACTATTCCAAGCTCGCCGACACGGTCGCTTCGCATCTTGCTATCAAGATCCCCGAGAAACAGGAGATGCTCGCCACGCTGTCCGTCAAGGAACGGCTGGAAAAGGCGATGGGCTTCATGGAAGCCGAAATCTCGGTGCTGCAGGTCGAGAAGCGCATCCGCTCGCGCGTCAAGCGCCAGATGGAGAAGACGCAGCGCGAATACTACCTCAACGAGCAGATGAAAGCGATCCAGAAGGAGCTCGGCGAAGGCGAGGACGGCCGCGACGAGGCCGCCGAGATCGAGGCGCGCATCAAGAAGACCAAGCTCTCCAAGGAGGCCCGCGAAAAGGCGGAAGCCGAACTGAAGAAGCTGCGGACGATGTCGCCGATGTCGGCTGAATCGACCGTCGTGCGCAACTATCTCGACTGGCTGCTGTCGATCCCGTGGGGCAGGAACTCCAAGGTTAAGCAGGATCTGGCCTTTGCCCAGAATGTGCTCGATACGGATCATTTCGGCCTCGACAAGGTCAAGGACCGCATCGTCGAATACCTCGCCGTGCAGAGCCGCCAGAAGAAGCTGAAGGGGCCGATCCTGTGCCTCGTCGGACCTCCAGGCGTCGGCAAGACCTCGCTCGGCAAGTCGATCGCTAAGGCGACCGGCCGCGAGTTCATCCGCATGGCGCTGGGCGGCGTGCGCGACGAGGCCGAGATACGTGGCCACCGCCGCACCTATATCGGCTCGATGCCCGGCAAGGTCATCCAGTCGATGAAGAAGGCGAAGAAATCCAACCCGCTCTTCCTGCTCGACGAGATCGACAAGATGGGCCAGGATTTCCGCGGCGATCCGTCATCGGCTTTGCTCGAGGTGCTCGATCCCGAGCAGAACTCGACGTTCATGGACCATTACCTCGAGGTCGAATACGACCTGTCGAGCGTGATGTTCGTGACGACGGCGAACACGCTGAACATCCCTGCGCCCTTGATGGACCGCATGGAGATCATCCGTATCGCCGGCTACACCGAGGACGAGAAGATCGAGATCGCCAAGCGTCACCTGATGCCCAAGGTGATCCGCGACCACGCGTTGCAGCCGAAGGAGTTCTCCGTCGGCGAGGATGCGATCCGCGGCATCATCCAGACCTACACCCGTGAAGCGGGCGTCAGGAGCCTGGAACGCGAGCTGATGAAGCTCGGTCGCAAGGCGGTGACCGAGATCCTGAAGACGAAGAAGAAGACGATCAACATCACGGCGGACAATCTTGCCGATTACCTTGGTGTTCCGCGCTTCCGCTTCGGCCAGGTCGAGAGCGACGATCAGGTCGGCGTGGTCACCGGGCTCGCCTGGACGGAAGCCGGCGGCGAGCTGTTGACGGTGGAAGGCGTCATGATGCCCGGCAAGGGGCGCATGACGGTGACCGGCAATCTGCGCGACGTGATGAAGGAATCGATCTCTGCGGCGGCCTCTTACGTCCGCTCGCGGGCCATCGATTTCGGCGTCGAGCCGCCGCTGTTCGACAAGCGCGATATCCACGTCCACGTGCCGGAGGGTGCAACCCCGAAGGACGGACCGTCGGCTGGCGTGGCGATGGCGACGGCGATCGTCTCTGTGCTGACCGGTATCCCGGTCAGGGCCGATGTGGCGATGACCGGCGAGATCACGCTGCGCGGCAGGGTGCTGCCGATCGGCGGCCTTAAGGAAAAGCTGCTTGCCGCGCTGCGCGGCGGCATCAAGAAGGTGCTGATCCCGGAAGAGAACGCCAAGGATCTGGCGGAGATTCCGGAAAACGTGAAGAGCGGCATGGAAATCATTCCGGTCTCACGCGTTGGCGAAGTGTTGCGCCATGCGCTGGTGCGCATGCCGGAACCGATCCAGTGGGTGGAACCCGTTAATGCGCCGGCCGTGGTCGATGTCGGAGACGAGGCTGGTAAATCGCTGGCGCATTAGCACTTGCTAAAGTTGCAATGCACAAAGAGAGAGCCGGGCCTTGAGCCCGGCTTTTTCATGTGAAGAACCGCGGATTTCCGGGCTTTTTTCAACTTTCTTGGCGCTTTTCGACTTGGTTGCCGGGGCGCTTCTTTCTAAAGTCCGTTTCCTGCCGGATGAGTCGAGTGTTCCGGTTTTCTCATGGAAGGGAATTTTTATGAACAAGAACGAACTGGTATCCGCTGTCGCCGATGCCGCGAGTATTTCGAAGGGTGACGCGCAGTCGGCGGTTGATGCGGTGTTTTCCGTCATCACCGGCGAACTGAAAAAGGGCGGCGATGTCCGGCTTGTCGGCTTCGGAAATTTCACCGTGTCAAAACGCGCCGCGTCGACCGGCCGCAATCCGCAGACCGGTGCGGAAGTGAAGATCCCGGCGCGCACCGTGCCGAAGTTCTCGGCCGGCAAGGGCCTCAAGGACGCGGTCAACTAAGCGCCTCCTTAAGTCTTTCAGAGAAAAGAAAAGCCGGCATATCCGGTTTTTCTTTTCTGTTGGAAAAAGCGGCGCTATGCCGTCGGCGCGTCAGTGCGCATCAAGCCTTCCTTCTTGAGATCGGCCCACAGCGCCGATGGCAGCTTCGCGTCGAGCAGCGAGCGATTGCTTTCGACTTCGCCCGGCCGCTGGCCGCCGGGGATTACCGAGACGACGGAAGGATGCAGCAGCGGGAACTGCAGCGCCGCCTCGATCAGGCGCACGCCGTGGCGCTTGCAGACGGCCTCGATGCGAGCGACGTGGTCGATGATGTCCTGCGGCGCCTCCGAATAGTTGTAGTAGGCGCCGGGCTTGGGCCCGGTTGCCAGGATGCCGGAATTGTAAGGCCCGCCGAGAACGATGCCGATGCCGCGTTGCTGGCATAGCGGCAGGAAAGACTGCAGCGCTTCCTGCTCCAGCAGCGTGTAACGCCCGGCAAGCAGGAACAGATCGAAATCGCCGCGCTCGGCCAGCGTCTGGGCAACCTGCCACTCGTTGATGCCGCCGCCGAACGCCTTGATCACGCCCTGGTCGCGCAATGCCAGCAATCCGTAATAGCCGGAGCTCATGAATTCCTGGATCCGCTGGTCCGAGGCTTCCTTGCTGCCATGGGTGAAGATGTCGACATCGTGCACGAAGAGGATGTCGATGCGGTCGACGCCGAGCCGTTCCAGCGAGGCCTCGAAGGAGCGCATGACGCCGTCATAGCTGTAATCGTAGACCTCGCGGCGCGATGGGGTGTCGAAGAATTTGCCGATGCCGGTGCGCTGTTCCGGCGGGCAGGCGCGCATGATGCGCCCGACCTTGCTGGACAGCACGTAGTCGTCGCGCTTCTTCGAACGCAGGAACGGATTGAGCCGCGTTTCGGCTAGCCCCAGCCCATAAAGCGGCGCGGTGTCGAAGTAGCGGCAGCCGACCCGCCACGCCGCCTCCAGGGTGGCATTGGCATCCGCATCGGAGACGGCGCGGTAGAGATTGCCGAGCGGCGCAGTGCCGAAGCCGAGCTCGGTGAAGTTGATGCCGCCATTGCCGATGCGGTCGAAATGCCGTGTCTTCATATGCTGTCGTTTCCTCATTTGGATTTGCCGTGACACTATCACGGCTGCGGCGCATCAAAAGCACTGCGTGTCGTTGGACACCGATTTTCGCGGTGATAGCATGAATGAAAACAAGCCGTTCGGGGCAGATGTGACTGAGATATTCAAGTGGTTCTCCGGCACCTGCAAGCTGGTGCAAATGTGATGACGGACGCCGGCGATAACCTGTTTGGGATTGCGCTGAGCGAGCTTGGCACCGTGCTGGAGCGCATCGACGCAAGCCGCATCGACGCCGCTTGCGCCATCTTGGCCGGCGCGAAAAAGATCGTCACCTATGGCTGCGGCCGCGAGGTGCTGCAGGTCAAGGGTTTTGCCATGCGGCTCTACCATCTCGGTCTGCCGGTGTCGGTCGTCGGCGACATGACCACACCGCCGCTGGGCGCGGGCGATGTCTTCCTCGCCAGTTCCGGCCCGGGGGAGACGTCGACGGTGCTGACCTTGATGCGGGTCGCACGCGATGCCGGTGCCGCCGTTCTGCTGCTCACCGCGCAAGCCGACAGCACTGCCGCGAAGCTGGCCGACTTCACACTGCTTATCCCGGCTCAGACCATGGCCGACGACCAGGGCCCGGAAAAGACATCCGTGCTGCCGATGGGCTCGGTTTTCGAAGGCGCGCTGTTCGTCCTCTTCGAAGTGATGGTGCTGAAGCTCAGGGATCTGACCGGCGTCTCGCCGGAAGCGATGCGCGCCCGCCACACCAATATGGAGTAGGTGTCATGCGCTACGAATTGATGCTGCCGCATCAGATCCGCAAGGCGATCGCCGAGAACCGGCCGGTCGTGTTGCCGCTCGGTGTGCTCGAATATCATGGCGAGCACATGGCCGTCGGCATGGACACGCTGGTGGTGGTCAAGAGCCTGGAACTGTTCGAAAAAGAAGCCGAGATCGTCATTCTGCCGCCCTTCTATTACGGCGCGGCGAGCTATGCGGTTGCAGCACCGGAGGGCAGGGGTTCGGTGCAGGTCGGCGGCAATGTGCTGACGCCATTTGCGGAAGAACTGTTCTATAGCCTGCTGCGCATCGGCTTCCGCAACATCCACGCCATCATTCACCACCAGACCGAAAATTTTGCCGCCGGCATGCCAACCGATCTCGCCTTCAAGGCCGCCGGCCGGCAGGCGATCTTCCGCTTCCTGGAGAAAGAACGCGGTGAAGGCTGGTGGGGCTCTGCGGCGATGGCCGACTATTATGCCGAGCACGCCGAGGGCATCAATTTCTTCAACTGGGTGCAGGTGCATCCGCTGATGCCGGCTTCAATGCACAGCCGGTACCCGTTCGATCATGCCGGCATCGGCGAGACGTCACTGATGCTGGCGCTGTGCCCGGAAGCGGTCGATGCCGATCGCTTCGCCGACAACACCGGCTGGTACACGGCAAGCGCCTCCGAAGCCTCGGCGGAACTGGGGCAAAAAGGGGTTGCCATGATCCTCGAGCATTTGCGGGCAACACTTTCGGGTTAGCGCGCTTTTCCCTTCTCCCCTTGTTGTGGAGAAGGGAAGGCTGGCGCAATTACTTCACCGCGCCCGCGGTCATGCCCATGATCAGGTAACGCTCGAGCGCGATGCCGATGACGGCGAGCGGTGTGATGGCGGCGGTGGCAAGCGCTGCCATCGACCACCAGTTGATGCCTTGCGAGCCGGTCTGGCTCGCCACCATGACAGGAATGGTCTTGGCGTCGGTCGAGGTCAAAAGCGCGGCGAAGAAATACTCGTTCCAGCACAGCACCATCGCCAGGATGAAGGCGGCGACCATGCCCGGCAGCGCGATCGGCATGACGATGCGCAAGAACGCGCCCCAGATCGACAGGCCGTCGACGAGGGCTGCTTCCTCAAGCTCGACGGGAATGGAATTGAACTGGTCGCGCATGATCCAGATGACGATCGGCAGCACCATCAGCGTATAGAGCAGGATCAGCCCGACGCGCGTGTCGAGCATGCCGACTTCCCGGTAAAGCACGAGAAAGGGCAGCGCCAACACGACCGGCGGCAGGATCAGCTGCGACAGGAAGAAGAACGAGATGTCCTCGTTCTTGAACCAGGCGAAATGGTAGCGATAGCGGGTAAGTCCGTAGGCGGCGAGGCTGCCGATGATGATGGCGAGGCTCGATGCGCCGACCGAGGTGATCACCGAATTCATGAAGCGCTTGAGGAATTCCTCGCGCACGGTCGAGGTCTGGAAGATCGAGTCCGGTGAAAGGCCGAGCGAGCGCCAGCCTTTCCAATCCGGCTGGAAATCGACGAACGGGATCAAATGACCTTGAGTGACGTCGACCGCGGTCTTGAACGAGGTGGTTATCGTCCAATAGATCGGGAACAGGCAGATGAACGCCCAGAAGGCGAGCGCGCCGTAGATGAAGACGCGACTGGCGACGAAGCTCGCCGGCGAGCGGATCTCCGAGGCGACATATTCGGTGGTCTGGACGCTCATCTTGTTTCAATTCACCCGATCTTGCTTCAATTGACATTGCGCACGAAGCGGTTGGCAAATTTCAACAGCCACGTGACGAACACAATGATGATGACCAGATAGGCCATCGCCAGCATAGTGCCGTAGCCGACATTCGAGCGGTCGCGATACTCGCGATAGATGAAGCTCGACACGGAATCTGTCGCACCGCCCGGACCGCCGGACGTCACCGTGATGATGATGTCGGCAAGCTTCAGCTTGAAGATGATGCGCAGGATCACCGCCGTCACCGACACCGGCAGCATCAGCGGGAAAGTGACCTGCCAGAAGGTCTGCCAGGCGTTGGCGCCGTCGACCCGCGCGGCTTCGAGCACCTCGCGCGACATCGCCTGCAGCCCAGCCAGCAGCATGATCATCATGAACGGGATGAAGGTCCACGCGTCGAGCACCATGATCGAGATGCGGGCAGTGATCGGGTTGGAGAAGAAGGCCGGGTTTTCCCAGCCGAGATGCCGCGCCAGCGTCGCGGCCGGTCCGAAGCGGTACTCCATCAGCGATTTGCCGATCATCCACGACACCGCGACGGGTGACAGCATCAAGGGCAAGAGGAAGACAACGCGGAAGAATTTTCGCGCCCGGATCTGCGCGTTGAGCAACAACGCCAGGCCAAAGGCAATGATATATTCGACCGACACCGCCAGCACATAGAGCGCCATGTTGAACAGCGCGTTGCGGTAGTAGGGATCGCCCAGCATCTGCCAGAAATTGGCGAGCCCGTTGAACGTGCGGCCGCTGAAGGAACTGAGGTTCCAGTCGGTGAGCGCGATGTAGAAACCGAACAGGGTTGGGAAGATCACCATGGCGATGGTGAACAGCAGCGCCGGCAGCAGGAACAGGGCACGCTGGCCGTCCTCGCCGCGGGTCAGCACCTGGCCGGCGCCAATCGCCAGGCCCCACAGAACATAGGCATAGACGACGGGCCGCCAGGTCTCGAAGCCGATGGTGTCGGCTTCGGTCTTGTACAGGATCTCCAGCGCGATTACCGCCAGCAAGCCAAGCGTCGCAACGGCCATCAGCCCCCAGCCGAGCCGTTTGCGGCGAGGGGAAATCAGATCGGAAGGGACGGCATCCGCCGGCCACGGGTTTACGGTCGAAGTCTGGTCAGCCACAAATTTCGCCCGTTTGAAGGCTCATCGAGGAGCCGGAGCTGTCTGGGGTGGTCGGGCGGTGCCGCCGGACCACGGTTTCACATAGCCTACATGCCGAGCGAGGCCTTGTAGAGCTTGATCTGGTTGTCGCGGCCGATCTGGTCGGTCAGCTTCTCCCAGGCCGCCGCAATGGCATCGGCGCCTTCCTGTGCCTTCATCTTGCCGGCGAAGGTGTTGGCCAAAATATCCTCGGCGGCGCTGTAGTATTGGAAGATGCCGGGGATGCGTGGCTCGATCGCCGCGTTCGGATGGTTGTAGCTGTCGGATTCCGACTTGAGGTACGAGGTGATGAACGCCTCGTCGTAGCCGGCCGCCACCCACTCCGGAATATCGAAATGGCTGTTGCGGTAAGGCTGGAAGCCCGACGGATACGCCGCGCACCACAGTGACAGGTCCTTGCCGCCGAGATGGGCGGCGGCGGACCAGGCTGCCTTCTTCTTCTTCTCGTCGCTGTCGACGCGGGCCATGACATAGACGCCCCAGCCGAGATAGGCGCAGTTTGGCGCATAGTTCGGGCCGCTGGCGAGCTTGTCCCACTTGCCGGTCTTGGAATTATAGACATCGTCCGAGCCCGGCAGGATCGAGAAGCCTGTGACGTCGCCGACGACCGAGGAGTCGTTAGTCTTCGCATTCGAGCCAGCGTCTCCCCACCAAGCCAGCATCGAACCAGTGCCGCCCAGGAATTGGGAGAAACAGGTCTGGTTCGGGTCGGCATTGATTTGATCCTGCGGTTCGAAGGGCAGCGCGTCGATCACGTCCTGGATCGCCCGCACCCAAGCCGGGTTGTTGACGCGCGGCTTCATCGTATCGGCGTCGAACAGCCACGCCTTGTCATCAGGGTGCTTAGCATAAGCACTGGCACGGCTGCCGAGGAAGTAGAAGCCGAATCCACCCCATGCCTTGGGCGCGTCGAGGTAGCCGTAGACGTCCTGGCCCTTCATCTGCTTGCCCTTGAGGAACTTGGTCACGGCCTGCACCTGCTGCCAGGTCTTCGGCACGCCCCATTCCGTCAGGCCTGCCTTGTCGCCGCTATCGGCTTTCCAGGCTGCTGCCAGATCAGAGTCGGAGAACACGTCGGTGCGGTAGTTGAAGTTGTGCGCGTCTCCGTCGACGGTCACGCGATACTGCTTGCCGTTCCAGGTGCCGACCGGCGGCTTCAGATAGGCCACCAGATCGTCCATATCGATCTGCTTCCTTACCCAGTCGGGCATCTCGGAAGTGAGGCCCTTGCCGCAGACATCGCCTTCGAAAGGAGCGCCCATCTCGACGATATCAAAGTCGATTGTGTTCGTGGCGATAGCCTGCTGCAGGCGCGGATTGTAGTCCGCCTGTGCAAGGTCGATCCAGTTGATCTTGGCGCCGGTATAGGCCTCCCACGGCTTCAGGAAGCCGCGGAAAAGCACATTGTGCAGGTTCTGGTTGTTGAGGCCCATGAAGGAGAGCTCGACGCCGGCGAATTCGCCTTCCTTAACGTTGGCCTTGGTGGCTTCGAGGCAAAGCTCGCCGACCTTCTGGAAGTCGGCATCGGTCGGCTGACCTTTGCCGACGCCAGGGATCTGCAGGATCTTGGTGCGCAGCTCGCTGGCAGCCGAAGCCGGCCGCGTCAGTGCGCCGAGGCCGGCGCCGGATGCCGCGGCGATCGCGGCCATGCTGGCCGCCCCCTTCAGCACGTCGCGGCGGGTGGCCCCGGCGCGGACAAGTTGGTTATAAAGGCTGATTTTCATCTCGTTCCTCCCAGAAGGTCAATTGTGAATAGGTTCAGATGGTGGAGCGCCGATTATGTTCCCCAACGACAGCGACTCCCGTAAATAGCGGCCCGAATTCTCCCTCCCGCGACGCTTGGCATTCAGTGCCGGACAAGCGTACCGGTGCGCCCGGAACAGGGTCATAAGCCGGGCAGTTGTCACTATTCGCACAACGAAGTGCGGTGTCAACGTGAATGGGTTTTTTATCTATAAGAGACTGACTTGCCCTCGCCGTTTGCGTTGTTTAGCTTCACGGCAAATGAAGGGGGAATGATGGCTCAAGTCGCGATCCGCAATGTGGCCAAGGCGTTCGGAACCGTCAAGGTTCTGCACGATGTCAGCGTCGACATCGCCGACGGGCAGTTCGTGGTACTGGTCGGGCCTTCCGGCTGCGGCAAATCCACGTTGCTGAGGATGGTAGCGGGGCTGGAAACAGTCTCCGGCGGCACCATCGCCATCGGCGAGCGCGTCGTCAACCATTTGCCGCCGGCCAAGCGCGACATTGCCATGGTGTTCCAGAACTACGCGCTCTATCCGCACAAGACGGTCGAGCAGAATATGGCCTTTGCTCTCAAGCTGCGCAAAACCGACCCGGCGGTGGTCACTGAGCGGGTCAAACGGGCCGCCGACATCCTCGACCTCAATCCCTACCTCAAGCGCTATCCGCGCCAGCTCTCGGGCGGCCAGCGCCAGCGCGTCGCCATGGGCCGCGCCATCGTGCGCAACCCGCAGGTGTTCCTGTTCGACGAGCCGCTCTCCAATCTCGATGCCAAGCTGCGTGTCCAGATGCGCACCGAGATCAAGGAACTGCACCAACGACTGAAGACCACCACCATCTACGTCACTCACGACCAGATCGAGGCCATGACCATGGCCGACAAGATCGTGGTGATGCGCGACGGTCGCATCGAGCAGGTCGGCGCGCCGCTGGAATTGTTCGACCGGCCGGCCAACCTGTTTGTCGCCGGCTTCATCGGCTCGCCCTCGATGAACCTGCTCAAGGGCGTCGTGCGCAAAGGCGACAAGCCCGTCGTCGAGATCGCCGGGACGCGGTTCCCGATTGCTGCCAAGAGTGCCGTGGAAGATGGCCGCAATGTCGTCTACGGCGTGCGGCCCGAGCATCTCGAAATCCATCCAGATGGTGTTCCGGCGAAGATTTCGGTGGTCGAGCCGACCGGTTCCGAGACTTTGGTGTTCCTGCGCTTCGGCGAGGGCGAGATGGTGGCGCTGTTTCGTGAGCGCCACGACTTCAAGCCGGGCGACACACTGCACCTGAAACCGCGGCTCGACCAGGTGCATCTCTTCGACGCAGCGACCGGAAAGCGTCTCTGATTTCGCCCAGCAAACTTCGCGAGGAATACCATGCTCAAAGGAATCAATCCCCTGCTCAATGCCGATGTGCTGCAGGCGCTGCGGGCGATGGGCCACGGCGACGATCTGATTATCGCCGACACCAATTTCCCGTCCGATTCGGTGGCGCGCCAGACCGTGCTTGGCCGGTTGCTGCGCATCGATGCGTCGGCGGCCGACGTGGTCAAGGCGGTACTTTCGCTCTATCCGCTGGACACCTTCGTCGACGACGCGGCCGCGCGCATGGAGATCGTCGGCAAGCCGGACGACATTCCCGCCGTGCAGCAGGAAGTGCAAAAAGAGGTCGATGCCGCCGAGGGCAAGGCCTGGCCGATGATCTCGGTCGAGCGCTACGCCTTCTACGAACGCGCCAAGAAGGCCTATTGCGTCATCCAGACCGGCGAGCGCCGCTTCTATGGCTGTTTTGCCTTCCGAAAGGGCGTCGTGCCACCGGATGCGGAGTAGGGGCATGCCGGCGAAACCGATCGTCATGAAGCCGGTTGTCATATTGGGCGTCTTCGTCGCCGACACGGCCTACCGCGCCGCCCGCCAGCCGCGGATGGGCGAGACGATCCTGGGCACGTCCTTCACGCTCGGCCCCGGCGGCAAGGGCTCGAACCAGGCGGTGGCAGCCGGCCGGCTCGGTGCCGATGTCACCTTCCTGACCCGCCTCGGGGCCGACCCCTTTGCCGATATGGCGAGACAGACCTGGTCGCAGGCCGGAGTGAAGAGCGCCGTCATCGACACGCCGGAAAGCTACACCGGTGCCGCCTATATCTTCATCGAGGAGACGAGCGGCAACAACGCGATCATCGTCAGCCCCGGTGCGGCGATGCTGATCACGCCCGCCGATATCGAGGCAAATGCCGGCCTGATCCGCGCGGCCGGCGTCTTCGTCACCCAGCTTGAGCAGCCGATCGAGGCGGCGATGCGGGCGCTGGAGATCGCGCGCGGGGCAGGGGTGACCACCATTCTCAACCCGGCGCCGGCGGCCAAGCTTCCGGACCGCATCTATACACTTTGCGACTATGTGACGCCGAACGAGACTGAGGCCGAGGAACTGACCGGCATCAAGGTGTCCTCCATCGACGATGCCCGCCGTGCCGCCGACAGCCTGCTTGAGAAGGGCGTGGGCGCTGTCGTCGTGACGCTCGGCGAAAAGGGCGCGCTGCTGCACACGGCCGACCGTTCCGAGCATGTCGCAGCGGTCGCCGCCGGCCCGGTCATCGAGACCACCGGCGCGGGCGACGCCTTCAATGGCGGCCTGGCCGCCGCGCTGTCGAGCGGGATCGAACCCCTGCAGGCGGTGCGCTTCGCCTGCGCCGTCGCCGGCATCTCGGTCACGCGCCCGGGCACCGCGCCGTCCATGCCGACGCTGCAGGAAGTCGAGGCACTGCTCGCCAAGGGGTGAAGCCCGGCGCTGCGGGATGAGACTGTGAGCGGGAGCGAATGGGTTAGACCCGGCTCTTGTCCGAGAAGCTATTGTCTTCTGGCTTGACCACAAACAGGCGGGCAGGTCGATGGATGAGGATCAATGCCAGAATTCGAAAGGAATGGACCTGGACTGGGTCACGAAAGAAGATGATTTTTGACAAATCAACGTCGACATTTCTCCGACATCAAGGGCACGTGGCCCTAAGGAGAAATGGCGCGAGTGACGGGGCTCGAACCCGCGACCTCCGGCGTGACAGGCCGGCACTCTAACCAACTGAGCTACACCCGCGCATGGACGAGCACGTGTCAGCCGTGTTCGTCGTTGGGGCGGTGGATAAGGGGTAAGCCACCGGGTGTCAAGCGGACCCGGACAGCATAACAGCAAACAGGAGAAGGTTTTTTGACAAGCCGAACTTTGTTGCCGAAACCGACTCCCGGCCAAGCCACTCGCCGTTCATTTGGCCTTGCGAAGCCGGTCCTAACTGCTTAAAGGTCCGGCCCGGAGCGGGCGATTAGCTCAGTTGGTAGAGCGCTTCGTTTACACCGAAGATGTCGGCGGTTCGAGCCCGTCATCGCCCACCACTTTCCATCGACGTGTTCATTCAGGCATTGTCTTTTTGCAATGTCCGGTTCACACGCCTGCACCGTCGGAGAATCGTCCAACTGGCGGTTGGTAGACGCAACTATCTGGCATCTTATCATTTCTCCTTGATCGCCCCGCCGCATCGGAAAGAGGCGGCGGGCTTCTTCGTTGCCAGGCACTGGTCTTCGCGATAATGTCGGCATGGTTTGGAGGTCGGAGCGTGAAAGAATTCCCTCGGAAGCCCGACAATAACCAAGTAGCACGTGCTCGTCAGGCCACTGAACACGGAACCGCGCTGATTGAAGAGCTTCGCTACACGATCGCCCTATCGCGTCGGCTGATCGAGGCGTCACATTCACTGCTGAAGAGGTCGCAGAGCCAGGGCAGGCCTCTCGAGAGTGATGGTATCGAGATTGGCTAACAGGCACGTGGTCGGTCGACGGTAAGGTCCCGCCGCAGTGCACATGGACCCTTCGATACTGAGTTGTCCCGGCAAACAAACCAGCAATCGACGCAACTGGCGGTTTCGTGATTGTTGCGGTATCTCCGCTCCCAAACGCTTCGCGGTCCGGGGTGCGCGCATAGACAGTAGGACTTTGGTCTGATCGAACTGTCTTTCCCGTGGGACCTAAGTCTGATCTGCTGGCTCCCTGGGTGGCAAACGATTGCCGAAAGTTAAAGCTTACAGTAATTTAAGGGAGCACAAAAGAAAGCTAAAATCTTACTGCACATGGGCATGGGTGGGCGCGAAAATATTCCTGGATGGCTTGCGAGTCATCTTCCGGATGATGCGGTGATCGCAGGAGATCTCGCCGATAAGATATCTAAGGAGGCCGAAGGAAACCGGCTTCCGGGCGAACGGGTTGTGGAGACAACCCGTAGCGCAGAAGACACCTTCAAGAAGGAAAAAGGCGAACCGTATCGCCGCGCCACGATTGCGGGAATCTTGGCCAGCGGCTCATTCCTCGCGCTGTTGGTGTTAGCGATCTATCTGCTTTATGTGTTCTCGATCGTGGCCGGGGAAACGGTCGCGAATGTTCCCCTGCCGCCCACAGTGAACTAGTAGCCGCTCCGCCAACACTCGAATTAGCCCCGCACTGTGTTGATGCTGGTAACTTTCGTGTCTGCGGTGGACCACGCGAGGAAGGTTTCGTTCCCGCGGCAAAGGTGTTCACACGGGGCAACTGGCTGCTGCAGAACGGCAGCATTGTACTTCCATTGGCCTCCCGGTTCTTTGCAACTTAGGCGATTGGCTTGTCGCAGATCAGCGTGCACTCGCCGGAGCGTGAGCAATCAGTTTCGCCACATAAACACAATGCTTCGATGAATCAGCGTCCTGCACGACCTCAAATCCAATCGCCTTATAGAACTTTAGCGCACCATCGTTCTCCGGCATCACTTCGAGGTGAATGCCGGTCGAGCCGCTCGCGGCAAGGCGCTGCTCGAGGAAGGCCATCGCGCGCCTGCCGATGCCTTTCCCGCGCGCTTGCGGCAACAGGTCGATATGGCCATGCGACGGGTAGGCCGCCAGCGCAGGCGAAACAGCGAAATCGGGATGATGGACCCGGTGCCGCGCCCAGTCGCTGCCACGCCAGCGTGAGCTGTCGGGTCCCGGGTCTGCCACGCGCCGCTGTAGGTCCGGGTACCAGTCTGATGCCAGGCTGGCATTGAAAGCGGCTGTTTCGGCTGCGCCAAGCAGATAGCCGGCCGCACCTGTCGGGCTATCGATAATAAAGGCCAGATCGGGTTCGAGGGCCTGGTAGGGAATGGTGTAGAGCAGGCCGAGCAGGTCCGGGTCGTCCTGTCGGCCGCTGGCGTCCTTGCCAGCATCGCCGGTCTTGAGACAGATCATCGCAAGTGCCGGATGATCGGCGGCGGTCGCCCGGCGCAGGAAGAAACCGCCGCCGAAATCGAGGATCATGGCGGTAGCAGCCGGAAATCCTTGCCCTCGGGCAAAAGCTGCCCGCCGTCGACGATGATGGTCGTGCCGGTGATGTAGCCGGCGTCATCCGAGGCCAGGAACAGGAAGGCATTGGCCACATCGCGTGGGCTGCCGAGACGGCCGAGCGGGATGGCGTCTTCCATGTTCTTGATGAAGGCCGCACCGCGATGCTGCTCTATGCCTTCGGTGAGGATGTTGCCGGGCTCGACGCCGTTCACGGTGATGCCGTACCCCGAGAATTCGAGAGCCGCCGAACGGATGAGGCCGTTGATACCGGCCTTGGTCGCCGAATAGTGGCCATGACCGGGGCTGGTGACGTGCGGGCCGGTGATGGAGGAGGTGAACAGCATGCGGCCAAAATGCTGTGCCTTCATCGGCACCAGCGCCGCGCGTGCGGCGATGAAGCTGCCACGCAAGTTCACCGCCATGACCCGGTCCCAATCGTCGGGACTCGTGTTTTCCAGCAATTGCCAGGGATAGATTCCCGCATTCTGTACCATGATGTCGAGCCGGCCGTGACGGTCGAGCGCCAGTGCAACAGCAGCCTCGGCATCGGCCATCTCCGAGATGTCGGTGCGAATGAAGGCGGCGCCAAGCTCGTCCGCAGTCGCTTGCCCGGCCTCAACCTCGGTATCGGCCAGGACCAGCTTCGCGCCCTCCTCGGCAAAGCGCTGTGCGATCGCCTTGCCGATCCCGCGTGCGCTTCCGACGACCAGCGCGACCTTATCTTCCAGACGGCCGGTCATGCCAGCCTCTGGCGAATGGTCTGCTTGAATGCGTCGAGCAGCACGGCGGCGAGCACCAGCAGGCCGTGGATCACCTGGGTGAAGTTGGCCGGCAGGCCCATCAAATTGATCGCTGTGTTGATGGCGGAGAGCAGCAGCACGCCGGCATAGACGCCGGGCAAGGTGCCGACGCCGCCCTTCAGGCTGACGCCGCCGATGACGACCGCGGCGAAGGCATTGAACAACAGGCCGACGCCGAGATTGGCGGTTGCGCCGGAGGTGCGGATTGCCAGCAGCCAGCCAGCAAGACCGGCAATGGCGCCGGCGAGAACGAAGGCTATGACCAGGTTGCGGTTGACGCGGATGCCGGCGCGAAAGGTCGCAGTCTCGTTGCCGCCGATCATGACCAGGTGCCGGCCGAAGGGCGTCTTGGCCATGATCAGCGAGAAGACGATGAAACAGGCGATGGCGATCCAGGCGGTCAGCGGCAGGCCGCCCAGGCGCTGGATGGCGAACCAGCGGATTGCCGGCGCAAGGTCCTGTGCCGAGCGGCCGCCGGAAATGACCAGCACCAGGCCGCGCACCCAGATGTAGGAGGCCAGCGTGATGATGAAGGCACTCATCTTCACCTTGACCACCAGGTAGCCGTTGATGACGCCGATGAGGCCGCCGACGGCAAGGGCGATGAGCAGCGAAACCGGAACCATCAGCCATTGCGGCTGCAACTGGATGCCAAGGCCGATGCCCGACGAGCAGAACAGAATGCCGACCGCCATGGCGCTGAGCGCCGCCACCGATTCGACAGACAGGTCCATATGGCCGGCGATGATGACCAGCGCCAAGCCAATCGACATGACGCCGAGCACGCTCGACGCCTCGATGATGTTGGCGAAGATGCCGAGCTGAAAATAGTTCGGGATAAGGATGGAAAAGACCACCAGCACGAAGACCAGCATGAACCAGACGAGATTGTCGAGGATGAACTCGAGGGTTTGGCGCGTGCGGGGGTTCATCTCAGGGTCCGGTTGGCGCCGACGCCGAAAACCATTCGGTTTTCGGACTATCAGGCGCGGTTGAAAATTGCTGCAGCATTCCCGTGCGCGTCCGTTCGAACGCACCGCGGCTGCAGGGCTGGGCTCCGGGCCGGCATGGCCCGGAGCTTCTGGTGAGTTCGCTATTCGACCGGCTTTATGGTTTCGGTCGGCGGCTTCATGTTGCCCCAGAAGGCCGGGTTATCGACGTTTTCCTTGGTGATCGCAGCGCCGGGGATCTTGATGTTCGGCCCCCACGCTTCCTTGGTCAGGGTCGATTTCAGGCCAAGCACATCATATTCGCCTGGCTTGATCTCCTGCTTGTTGACCACCTTGTCCATGAACATCGCGACCGCCGCGGCCTGAGCGTAGAGCGGCTGCTCGACTTCGACATTGAGCCAGCCCTTGCGGATCAGGTCGAGGCCGACCGGAGCGCCGTTCGAGCTCATCAGCATGACGTCGCCCGGTTTCTTGCCGGCGGCCTCGAGCGAGGCAACGGCGGCGACCGAAAGATGCGCCGCATGGCTGAAGATCAGGTCGATGTCGGGGTTGGCGAGCATCTGGTCGGCAACGATGGTGCCAGCGTTACTGGCCTCCCATTGCATGGCCGGCAGCGAGATGATCTTGACGTCCGGGAACGCCTTCATCTTCTCCTCGAAACCCTTCTGGATGTCGAGCGTGTAGGGGTCGCCCGGATCGCCAAGCACCTGCAGGATCTTGCCCTTCACCGAGCCGTTTTTCGCGGTCAGGAGCTTTTGCGCCTGATCGGCGGCGACGTAGCCGATCTCGACGGTTCCGGCCACCGAGGTGAAGTCGGACGGGGTCGAGGTTATCTGGCGGTCGAACTCGACGACCGGGATGCCGGCGGCACGGGCCGCCTCGACCGACGGCTTCAGCGCATTGAAATCGACGGCGGCAAGGATGATCGCCGCCGGCTTCAGCGCGATGACGTCGTTCATCTGCGATTGCTGCGCGTCGGTCTTGTTGTCCGCGTTCAGCGTCTTCATCTCGTAACCGACCTGCTTCAGGAACAGTTCCAGCGCGCTCACCGAGCCGGTCTGGAACTCATCGAGCAATGTCGGCACCATGTAGTAGACGGTGCCCTTCGACTGAGCGAATGCCGGCGTGAGCGTGGCAAAGGCCAGTGCCAGGATACCGAAGACGGAAAGAAGTATTTTCTTCATGTCGTTCGCTCCTCTTGCGCCGGACCCCTCATTTGTCCCTCAGTTCGCCGGTCCGGCACCGGCGAGCGTCTCTCCGGTGATCATGTTGATCACCGCGTCGGGACTTGTTTTGTTGCGTGCGACGTCGCCAGCCACGACACCTTGCCGGATCACAACGATCCGGTCGGCGACCTGGAAGGCCTGTTGCATGATATGGGTGATGATGACGACGCCGATGCCCTGGCTCGCCACCTGGCGTATCATGTCGAGGCCGCGCCGCGTCTGCTCGACGCCGAGCGCCGCGAACGGCTCGTCGAGAAGCACCAGCTTGCCGCCAAAATGCACGAACCGATTGAGCTCGATGGCCTGCCGCTGGCCGCCGGAAAGATGCTCGACATTGGTGCGAAGCGAGGGAATGCGGGTGCCGGCGCTGGCCAGTGCCCTTTGTACCACCTGCTCCATCGCGCGCTCGTCGAGTACCGGAATGCCGAGAACCTTCCTGGTGATCTCGCGGCCCATGAAGAAATTGGCGACCACGTCGACGTTGGTGCAAAGCGACAGGTCCTGGTAGACCGTCTCGATCCCAGCGGCCTTGGCCTCGGCGGGAGATTTGGCCAAGAATTCCTTGCCTTCGAACAGCATGCGGCCGGAGGTCGGCTCGAGGCCGCCGGCAATGATCTTGACCAGCGTCGATTTGCCGGCGCCGTTGTCGCCCAGAAGCGCCACCACTTCGCCCTTGCCGATCGAAAAGCTGATGCCTTTCAGCGCTTCGATGGCGCCGTAATTCTTGGCGACGTTGTCGAGCACCAGCAGCGGTTCACTCATGCCGCGATCCCCTTGTTATGCAAGAGATCCCGACCGCGTTCGCGTTCGGCGGTGAATATCTGGCCGAAGCGCGGCGAAAGCACCCCCGAAACGGCAAGTGCGGCGGCGCCGCGCAACACCGCATGCTGGCCGCCGCGTGCGACGCTGACGCGGGGCGTCGTGCGATCGCTTCGCGCCGAGACCGAATTGGGCAGGTGCGCGGCCGCGCCGGCAAGCCTTTCGAGCAGGTCGGTGGACGCCAGCCCGCCGAGGATGATGGTTTCGGGGTCGAACAGGTTTTCGATGATGGTGACGGCGTTGCGGAAGATCGGCGCAATCTCGCTCACCCACGCGGCGTCGGCGATTTTGCGGCGCCGCAGCGCCTCGAGCGAGAGATACCGTTCGAGGCAGCCGCGATTGCCGCACGGGCACGGCTCGCCGCCCGGCACAGCGGGAATGTGGCCGATCTCGCCGGCATTTCCCCAGGCGCCGCGCAATGCGGCCCCATCATGCACCATGACGCCGCCGAGGCCGACACCGAAATAGAGATAGTAATATTCGGAATACGCCGTCCCGAGGCCGTAGAGGCGCTCGCCGATAGCCGCCGCCGCCATGTCGGTTTCGAAAAAGGCCGGCAGCCCGGTTGAGGCGGCCAGCCGCTCGCGCAGCGCCACATCCTTCCAGCCGGTCATGGTGGTAGGCCCCACAAAGCTCATGGACTCCACGCCGAACGGTCCGGGCAGCGCCATGCCGATGCCGAGAACGCGGCCACCGGGCCGCAATGCCGTCAATTCGAGCACCATGGCGCCGATCAGCTCGAAAGCGTGGTCGGGCGTTGCATTTGGGGCTTCGCGGTAGGTGCTCTCGATAACATCGCCGCTTAGGTTGATCAGGGCGGCATTGATGCCCAGCGGGGTGACGTGGATGCCGACGGCATAGCCGCCTTCCGGATTGATGCGCAGCGTCGCCGGTGGCAGGCCGCGCCCCTTGGGCTCTTCGCGGAGCGACAACACGTAACCGTGCTCTTCCAGCTCGCGAACGATAGTCGACACCGTCTGCACGGTGAGCCCGACGCGTCTTGCAATGTCGCCGCGGGCAATCGGTCCGTGAAGGCGGATGGATTCGAGCACGATACGCCGATTATATGGCCGCCCGAACTCCTGATTGGTTCCCCGCAGTGCCATGCCTTGTGCCCCCGAGAGAGGCTAGACTGGCACCGAAGATTTATTCAGTCAAATGGAATTCAAAAATAAAATTGACCAGCCCGTGCAGAGCGAATCTGGCGTCATGCCGAGCCCGAAGGGAGCAGCCCGGCTCCCTAGAGGTACCGCTCGACCTTCTTGCCGATGGTCAGAAACCGTAGCGGATCGATTGCCTCGCCGTTGTGGCGGACCTCGTAATGCAGATGCGGGCCGGTTGAGCGGCCGCTGTTGCCGGTCTTGCCGATGATGTCTCCGGCATCGAGCTTCTGTCCGACGGCGACGTCGATTTCGCTGAGATGCCCGTAACGCGTCACAAAACCGTTGCCGTGGTCGACCTCAATCATGCGGCCGTAGCCGCCGTTCCAGCCGGCCTTGACGACCACGCCGGCTGCCGTGACCTTGGCCGGCATACCGACCGGCGCCCTGAAATCCATGCCGGAATGCAAGGCGGCCGTGCCGAGGATGGGATCGGTGCGCACGCCGAACGGGCTGGTGACGCTATGGCCGGGCGCGGGGTTGGCGAGCGGCAGCCGCCGCGCTTCCTTTTTAAGATGATCCAGCGCGTCAAGAGCCTCGTCCAATTCCTTGACCTTGCTGTCGAAGATCAACGAGCTGTCGAGTGGTATCAGCGGGCCGCCGACGTCGCTCTTTTCGAATTCGCTGTCGACGGGCAGGCCTGCGGCCTCGAGCGCCTGCGAGATCGCGTCGGCGCTCTTGTAGGCATTGTCGGCAAGTGTGGCGATGCGGGTGAGCTGCTGGCTCTCGATGGCCTTCAGCGAGTTGTTGATCGAAACGAAGAGCTTGTCCGCCCGGTCGGCCGCACTTTCGCTCGGCAGCGGATCGGCGCGGGTCGACCACAGTGAGAACGGCCTGGTGTCGTCAACGCCCACAGGAGCCGCAAGGGGGGCAGCAAGGCTGGCGACGGAATAGGCCATCGGCTGGATGCTGCCGGTCGCGTCGGCATGTTCGTCCGGCTTTGCCGTCGGCACGGGCGGCGTTGCGACCTCGTTTTCGGCTCGTTCGAGGATCGGCCCGAGGCGGCCGTGACGCAGGCTGAGCTGGCTCTGCCGTTCCAGCAACTCGCTGACCTTGGTTTCCATCAGCTGCTGATCGAGTAGCTGGCGGCTGGTGATGCGGTCGACCTGGCTGCGCAGTGCCGAGATGCGGTCTTCGTAGGCCTGCTGCATGCGCGCCTGCCGCGCCGTCGTGGCGCCGATCAGGTCGTCGCGCAGCACCAGATAAGAGGTCGCCAGCAGGTAGCCGATGACGATCGCCGCCAGCGCCGAGCCGCAAAATGCCGCAAGCCACGGGCGTATGGTGAAATGCCTTATCTGGTCGCCCCGGGCGATGATGACCGTGTGGGGCTCTTTGCGTCTGCCGAAGACCGCTGACTGACTGGCTACGTTCACGGGACCAAGCTTTCGTTACGACACCAACGACGAGCCTGATTACACATTATTAGGGTTAACAAAGTTTTGTCGGATCGAACGAAGGCAAAGGTCTTCGCGTAAAACGGGCATCGCATTGCAACGGCCTGGCGCAGATCTCAAAGCGCGCGAACCGCCTCCAGCACCTCTTCGGCGTGCCCCTTGACGCGGACGTTGCGCCAGATCCTGGCGATGCGTCCGTCGCGGCCGATCAGGAACGTCGCCCGCTCGACGCCCATATAGGTGCGGCCGTAGAGTTTCTTTTCCACCCACAAATGGTAAGCCTCGATCACTTTGCGCTCTTCGTCGGCGACAAGATCGACGCTCAGATCGTATTTCGCCTTGAATTTGTCGTGTTTCTTGGCGCTGTCCGGCGAGAGCCCGATGACGACAGCGCCGGCCTTTTCGAACTCCGGCTTCAACTGCGAAAAGCCGATCGCCTCGTTGGTGCAGCTTGTGGTGTCGTCCTGTGGGTAGAAATAGAGTACGATGGGTTTTCCCAGCAATGCGGCGAGGCTGAGTGAACCGCCGCCGTCGCGCGGAAGATCGAATTGCGGCGCAACATCGCCCACGTCGAGGTCAGCCATACCGATGCCCTTGTTTGAAGTTACGCGCCAGGCTGCACCGATATAATGTCGAGCGGGGATTCGTCCACGATCGAATTCGTCTCAACGGAAGATTGCGTGGATCAGGAGCTACCGCAGCACGAGAAGATCAGGTTCAGGCGTGACGAGATCACCGACCTGGGAACCTTTCCGTCCGCGTGCCGCGTCCCGCCGCTCGGCCAGGCGTCGATCGGTCGCGGCGTCCGTTTGATGGCGCGGCTGTTTGCCGGCCTCGTCGCCCTTGTGCTGCTGGCTGCCGCCGGCGTCTACGCGATCGGCGTATCCGGCTTCGGCTCGGAGCGGCTTCGCGCGGAAGCCGAAACGGCAATCGAGAAGTTGGCAGGCTTCGATGTCGACGTTGCCGTCGGGCCGGCCCGGCTGACGCTTGACGGGTCGAGCTTCATTGCGCTGCAGGTCAGCGACGTCAGCCTCAAGACCGCCGACGGAAAACCGATGGCCGACGCCGGCCGGGTCCGCTTTGGCATCCGGCTGATCCCGTTGCTTTCGGGCGAGGTGCGGCTGACCAGTGCCCGGATTTCCGACGCGCACATCGTCATGGCGGCGATGCCGTCCGGTGGCGACTGGACGGCCGAGCTACGCAACCAGGACGGCCTCATCGATCCGGAAAAACTTTCCGCCGCCGTCTTCGCCAACCTCAACCGGGCGCTCGATGCGGTGCGCGAGGATTCGATGCGCCAGATCGATCTGCGCAACGTCGAGCTGGTACTGCCCGAGACCGGATCTGTCGAGTCGGTCACCATCGCCGACGCCTCAGTCTCGCAATCGGGACCGGGAAGCATGGAGTTTTCATCCAACGCGGATGTCGACGGCAGGGCGCTCACCATCGCCGCTTCCGCCACCCGCGATCCGGCGACGCGACGCATCACCACGCTGGACGCCAGCATCCAGGCAGCGGACGCCGACACTGCGGCAGGTGGCAAATTGGGTGCGATCGCCTTGAAGCTGGCGGGGTCGGAAGGAACCGGCGACAACGGTTCGCGGCTGACCGCTGCCCTGTCGCTGACCGGATCGGTGCTCGATCTCGGTTCGCGCGGCCTGCTTCCGGCCGATATCGATCTCGATGCGACGCTCGTCGCCGGGTCGAACAAGATCCAGGTCGACAGTTTGCTGCTGAAAACCGGCCGCTCGACCTTCGATTTCGCCGGTTCGATCGGGCCGAAGCCGGCTACCGGCACAGCCGGCGAGGAGCCATCCTATCGTTACGACCTCACCAGCGACGGTTCGACCCTGGCGCCTTCGGATTCGCCGGAGCCGGCGCTCAGCTTCATCGCCCGTATTGCCGGCGTCTACCAGCCGACGAGCCAAAAGCTGATCGCCGAGCAGATCGGCGTCCGGTCCGGACCGGGCAGCGAAGTGCTGGGCACGGCTTCGGTTTCATTCGTCGCCAACCAGGCGCCGGGCATATCGGTGGCGCTCAATGTCCACCACATGCCGGTCTCGCACGTCAAGCAATTATGGCCGTGGTTTTCGGCGCGCAATGCCAGGCTGTGGGTGCTTAAGAACCTGTTCGGCGGTCGCGTCGTCGATGGCAGCCTGCAGTTCCAGGTCGTACCCGGACGGCTCGGCAACGGCGTGCCGCTTTCCGCCAATGAAGTGTTCGGCCGGTTCCAGGTCGAAGGATCGCGCTTCGATACGGCCGGCCGCATTCCGCCGATCCGCGATGCCGTCGGCGTCGTCGGCTTCCACGGCAACGACGTCGACGTCGCGCTGTCGTCGGGCAGCGTCTATATGCCGAGCGGCCGCACCGTGGCGGCAAGCAACGGCACGCTCACCGTCAAGGCGGCGAACCATCCGCCGGTGATCGGCGCGCTCGACATCGATGTCGCCGGCGAGGCGCCGGCAATCGCCGAACTGGCATCGTTTGACCCGATCAACGCCATGCGCCATGTCGGCCTGCTGCCGGACGACCTGTCCGGCACGGTGACCGGCCACGTCAAGGCTGATATTCCGCTGCAGTCCGGTGTCGACTCGTCCAAACTCGATTGGCTGGTGGCGCTCGACTACAAGGACCTGTCGCTGGGCAAGCCGTTCGAGGGCCAGACGGTCAGCCATGCCGACGGCTCGATCACGGTCGCGCCCGACCGGGCGGTGATCTCGGCCAAGGCACTGCTCAACGGGATTCCGGCCGAGCTCGACCTGATTGAGCCGCTGAGGGATGGCGGCCCGCCGCGCAGTCGTAAAGTAGCGCTGTTGCTCGACGACAAGACGCGCGCCAGCGCCATGCCTGGCCTGTCGACGCTGCTTTCCGGAACCATCAAGGTGGCGATCGACAAGAGCGGCGCCGGCAACCAGAACGTATCGGCCGACCTGACCAATGCCAGGCTGGACATTCCCTGGGCCGGCTGGAGCAAGGGCCCCGGCATTCCCGCCAAGGTCGTCTTCGCCATGGCGAAGACCGGCGACACCACGACGCTGTCCAATTTCGAACTCGACGGCAAGACCTTCTCCATCGACGGCAGCGCCGTGCTGATTAACGGCGCCTTGTCCTCGGCCCGGTTCAGCAAGGTCACGTTGAACAGGGGCGACGACGTCGCCGTCTCGGTGAAGCGGTCGGGCAAGACCTATGCGGTCGAGGTCAGCGGCAGCGCGTTGGACGCACGCTCGCTGATCAAGCAATTCACGTCCGATGTCGATACCGCGACCAAGACCACCGGCGTCGATGCGATCTCGGTCAGCGCCGACGTCAGCTCCCTGACCGGCTTCCACGACGAGGTGCTGTCGAATCTGAAGCTCGACTACAGCGCCGCCGGCTCCAGAGTGAACGGGCTCAAGGTGAGCGCCACCGCAAGTTCGGGAGCCGCGATCACCGTCAGCAACACGACCGGCGGCGGCCTGCGAACGCTCAACATGAAGTCGGCCGACGCCGGCGCCATACTGCGCTTCCTCAACATCTACGAGCATATGGAAGGCGGCTCGATCACGTTGGCGCTCACCGGGGCCGGCGACGGGCCGATGAAGGGCCAGGTCGACGCCAGGAATTTCGTTGTCGTCAATGAGCCGAAGCTCGCCTCGATCGTGTCGACGACGCCGGCCGGCGACAGCCGCAGCCTCAACGAGGCGGTCAAAGGCAATCTCGACACGTCGAGGGTGAAGTTCGAGCGCGGCTTCAGCGAGATCGACAAGGGCAGTGGCTATCTGAAGCTGCGCAACGGCGTGCTGCGCGGCCCGCGCATCGGCACCACCTTCCAGGGCACGCTCTACGACCAGAACAACAACATGGACATGACCGGCACGTTCATGCCGGCCTACGGCGTAAACCGCATCTTCGGCGAACTGCCGCTGATCGGCGCGCTGCTCGGCAACGGCCGCGACCGCGGCCTGATCGGCGTCACCTACAGGCTCAAGGGCAACGCCAACAAGCCCAACCTAGAGGTCAATCCGCTATCGGTGATAGCGCCCGGGATTTTCAGGTCGATCTTCGAGTATCGGTGAGGTCAAAACCCAATTACCTCGAGCGACCGAGTTTTGATCTCAAGCGGCCGCTCGTCCGCCCGCGAATTCACGCCCATGATCCAAAGGCGACTGACGTCAGCCCGGGCTTAAATGGCCGCTTTGCGCCGCAATCTCGGCCATTGAGGTGACTGTTACCATTGCCTGACAGCAGACATAGTTGGTGACCATGATGGAGGTCGCAGTTGCGCCATTTCTGGACATTCGGAACTAGCCATAAAGCAGACGTCGGTGCGAGTTCAGGATCACTCCTCGCCAGCGTGCCTTCGAGGAACGGCATTCATGATGGCCCCCGCCAGTTCTTCGAGGACGGAGGTATCGCCGTTCGATGCGGCAAATAGCCTGAACTCCGCTTCTGGTAACTCTGGCAGACCGTGGCTTTCGGGTACCCTGACCAGGCCGTTTCTCAGCTGACTGGCGATCATCGGCGCTACAGCAAAGCCTGAGATGGCAGCCGCCCTCAGGCTGGAGTTGCTTGCGCAGATCATCACCGTGCGCTGGCTGATCCCGGCCTTGGCAAGCCGTTCAAGAGCAACTTCCCTGTAGGGGCAAGGTTCCGGCAACACCGCCAACGGCAGCGGGTCCGGAAGATTCACGCCGGTACGATCCCCCCATGCCCAGACAAGAGGCTCGCGCCACAGGAGGCGCCCCATCTCCTCACCCTCACATTGTGATCCGAGCACCAGTTCGATGTTGCCCTCCTTCATCTTCGAGAGGAGCGCACTCGGAATCCCGACTTGCACCTCGACCTGCAATCCGGGGCGATCAGCGCCGAATGCCTGCAAGGCGCGAAGGATGGGGACCTGTGCGAAGTCTTCCGAGAGGCCGACGCGAACCCTGCCGTGAAAGGGTGCCTGCGCCAGATCGGCCAAAGCATCCCGGTTAAGGGCGAGCATCGCCCGGGCATAGGCGAGCAGGCGCTCGCCATCGGGTGTCATCTCCAGCGAGCGCGTCGTCCTGTTGAGTAAGGGCTTTCCGACCTGCTCCTCGAGACGGCGCAGGTGCCCACTGACGGCCGACTGCGTAAGGTTTAGTCGCGCTCCTGCCCGACTGAAGCCGCCTTCGTCGAACACGGCGACGAACGTCCTGAGCAGGACCAATTCCAACATATATTCTGATCCATGATTAATATCGTCGATAATCTCAATTTCTATATCGAATTGAAATATGACGCAATGTGGTTCGTCACAATGAGCAAGGGTGATCCATGACCAAGCTACTGCATATCGTTTCCTCGCCCCGCAAAGAGCGTTCCGCCTCGCGTGAGGTCGCCGACGCCTTTGTTCAAAGCTATCGTGCTCGACGACCCGACTTGGAGATTTCAACGCTCGACCTATGGGATGTCGACCTCCCAGAATTCGGTGTGGACGCGATGTTGGCCAAATATGCGGGGCTCAGCGGCGCGCCGCTTACCCCTTCTCAACAGCAGGCATGGGCCACATTGCAAGAGTTGGCGCAACAACTGCACTGGGCGGATATTGTCCTGCTGTCGACGCCTCTGTGGAATTTCAGCATTCCCTACAAGCTCAAGCACTTCATCGACCTGGTATCGCAGAAGGACATCCTTTTCTCGTTCGATCCTGAACACGGGTTCGGAGGACTGCTCCGGGATAAGATCGCAGTGGTAGTCTACGCGCGAGGTCTCGACTATGCAGCGCAATCTATCACTCCGGCGCAGCGCTTCGATTTTCAAAAACCTTATATACAAGCGTGGTTGCGCTTCATCGGTATCGAAGATGTCCGCAGTCTAATCATCCAGAAGACCCTCTTTGGACCCGATATTGATCATGCGGCTCGCCAGGATGCGCGAGAGGCCGCGTCACGGCTGGCGGAAGACCTCCTGTCACGCACAACAGAGGCGATTGCATGATTATGAAGCGCTTGCTGCGGACAAGCGCGTTGATAACCCGTTCTGACCCCAGCTTGCACGTGCATCCCCGTCCACCCGGCGTAACAACTTTGGAGAACGGACGTCCGCAACGTCGCCTAAGCCGGGGCAGGCGCACCGATTCTACCTACGTCCGCTTTCAGGCAATGGATCAGTCTCGGCAAGGACCGTTTTGGATCAGATCAGGAGGCTGCTCGCGCGGAACTTAATGTCAGCTTGTATAGATCTCGTTTCTACGAGCAGGCGGTCCGCTTCCGGCCCCGAACAAGACGTTCATCGAAGCGCCGCAGAACGTCCCGCGCTACCTGCTCCTTCCGATCGATGAGACGAATGGCATCTCGGCCATTCTCGGGAGCTAGCTGATTAACCTCGGCCGTGATTCCGAACCTAAGGTCCAGCGCCGCAAGATGAAACCGGTTTCGGAAAAGATCTAACAGGAAGGGCGGGCCCTGGTCAGACCGGCCGCACCAGAACGTGCTTCTTCTTGCCGAGCGACAGCTTTGCGACGTTCTCCGGGCCAAGATCCTGCAGCGTCACGATCCTGCGGTCGTCTGACACGGGCTGGTCGTTAAGGCGCACGGCGCCGCCCTGGATATGCCGCCGTGCCTCGCCGTTGGACGCAGCCAGCCCGGCGGTGACGAACAGCGACAATATGCCGACGCCGGCTTCAAGATCGGCCCTGCCCACCTCGACTGTTGGCAGTGTTTCGGCGAGCGCCCCTTCTTCGAACGTCTTGCGCGCCGTTTCGCTGGCCTCCTCTGCCGCCCCGCGGCCATGCAGCATGGCGGTGATTTCGGTGGCGAGGATCTTCTTGGCTTCGTTGATCTCCGAGCCGCCGAGCCGTTCGAGGCGCGCGACCTCGGCGAGCGGCAAGGTCGTGTAGAGCTTGAGGAAACGGCCGACATCGGCATCCTCGGTGTTGCGCCAATATTGCCAGAAGTCGTACGGGCTCAACATCTCCGCATCGAGCCAGACCGCGCCCGAGGCCGACTTGCCCATCTTGGCGCCAGACGAGGTGGTGAGCAGCGGCGTCGTCAGCGCATAAAGCTGCGCGCCTTCCATGCGATGGCCGAGATCGATACCGTTGACGATGTTGCCCCACTGGTCGGAGCCGCCCATCTGCAGCCGGCAACCGAGGCGCTTGTAGAGCTCGACGAAGTCGTAGGCCTGCAGGATCATGTAGTTGAATTCGAGGAACGACAGCGACTGCTCGCGATCCAGCCGGAGCTTGACCGAATCGAAGGCCAGCATGCGGTTGACCGAAAAATGCCGGCCGACATCGCGCAGAAAATTGACGTAGTTGATATCCATCAGCCAGTCGGCATTGTTGATCATGACGGCGCCGTTCGGGCCGCTGCCGAATTTGAGGTAGGGCATGAAGTTGCGGCGGATGCCGGCGAGATTGTTCTCGATATCCTGCGGCGTCAAAAGCTTGCGGGCCTCGTCCTTGAACGACGGATCGCCAATCATCGAGGTGCCGCCGCCCATCAGCGCGATCGGCCGGTGGCCGGTCTGCTGCAGCCAGTAAAGCATCATGATCTGGATCAGCGACCCGGCATGCAGGCTCCTCGCGGTGGCGTCGAAGCCGATATAGGCGCTCACCGTTTCCGTGGCGAAAAGCTGGTCAAGGCCGGCATCGTCCGAGGTCTGGTGGATGAAACCGCGCTCGCTCATGGTGCGCAGGAAATCGGATTTGAAGGCGGACATTTTCTTTCCCGAAAAGCTTCCGGCCGAACGCGGCCCGGCTATGCATGAAGGCGGGCGTTTAGCACTCAAGCGCGATCAGCAAAAGTGGAATCCGGTTTTGCGTCCGATCACGCTTCGGATGGTTTTGCGCGATCAGCAAAAGTGGAATCCGGTTTTGTGTCCGCGCGGATAGCGTGCGGCCTGCTTGCGTCATTGTTTCGGCTGGCGTAATGAGGCGCCGCGCCAGCGGGGCTCTTCCTCTGGACCGCGCGGCATCGATCGAATGCCATATCCTGTGACAGAGTCGAGATGCCGGAGATATCCATCGTCATTCCTTGCCGGAACGAGGCGGCGAACCTGCCGCTTCTGCTCGACGAGATCGGCACTGCCATGGCCGGGCGGGACTTCGAGGTCATCGTCGTGGACGATGGCTCGACAGACGATACGCCTTCGGTGCTTGCAGCAGAGGCAGCGCTTCGCCGGTTTCCGCTGCGCCATCTCAGGCATGAAAAATCCGCCGGACAGTCGCTCTCGGTGCGCTCAGGCGCCTGGGCGGCGCGGGGCGATATAGTCGCCACCATTGACGGCGACGGTCAGAACGACCCCGGTTATATCCCAGTGTTGATCGACGCGCTGCGGCAGGCTGGTCCCGAAGTCGGGGCCGCGCAGGGACAGCGTCTGAAGCGCCGCGACAGCAAGATCAAGCAACTGGCGTCGCGTTTCGCCAACGGGCTGAGAAAAGCCATCCTGCACGACGAGACGCGGGATACCGGCTGCGGCCTCAAGGCGATTCACACCGACATTTTGCGGAAATTGCCCTTCTTCGACGGCACCCATCGCTTTGTTCCAGCGCTGGTCATCCAGGAGGGCTACCGCGTCGTCCATTGCGATGTCGTCGACCGCTCCCGCCGTCACGGCAAATCGAATTACGGCATCTTCGATCGCGGCCTTCAGGGCGTGCTCGATCTTGCCGGCGTCTGGTGGCTGCGCCGCAGGCGCCGCAGAATGCCCAAAGTAGAGGAAATCAGGCATGGGTAACGTGCTTCAGGAATTGGCGACCTGGCTTCACGATGTTTTCGTCAAGCAATTCGATGCCTGGGTGCTGCTCGGCTTCGTCGCCCAGTTCTTCTTCACCATGCGCTTTCTGGTGCAGTGGGTGGCGTCGGAAAAAGCCAAGCGCAGCGTCGTGCCGATTGCCTTCTGGTTCTTTTCGCTGTTCGGCGGCGGCCTGCTGCTGATCTACGCCATCCAGCGTCAGGATCCGGTGTTCATCGCCGGCCAGGCCATGGGCCTGTTGATCTATATCCGCAATCTCTGGCTGATCGCCAACGAGCGCAAGGCGGCGATGACCAAGGTCGATTGAGCCCGCCACCGGCCTGAACCGGTCGAGCAAGCAAGCAAGACTACTTGCCGTCCAGCCCGCCGTAGGACCTTACCAACTGGACCATGTCGGCCGAGTTGGCGGTCTCGCTCTCGAGCCCCTCGGCGACACCGACGCGGTCGCCGGCCGGGCGGTTCTGGCTGACTTTCCACTTGCCGCTGATTTCGGTGATTTCGATTTCCAAGCCGACGATGCCCTTGATCTGTGACTGGATGAAGGGTGCCGGCGCGTCGGTCACCGCCCACGGCGCCGGGCGGCTGCCCTCCTGCGACATCGTCAGATCGGAAATCTGCTCGGCCAGCCAATCCTGGTCTTCGATCACCGTGACGATGCCGCGCACCTGGACGATGGCGTAGTTCCAGGTCGGCACCACCTTGCCGGTTTCACGCTTGGTCTCGTACCAGGACGGCGTCACATAGGCGTCGGCGCCCTGGAAGACGACCAGCACCGGCACCAGGGGATTGTCGGCCAAAAGCCGCCATTGCGGATTGGCCTTGGCCAGATGGGCGCGCAGCCTGCCGTTCGGCGGCACATCCGCGTTGAGCAGGGAGGGCGCGTCTAGAAGAAAGGGAATTGCGTTGGCGATCGGCCCCTCGGTGCCGTTCGACACCAGCAGGCCAAGCGGATGCGCCCGGATCAGCCCGTGCAGGACGTCCGGCCGTGTTTCCTGGAAGTGAGGCGGTTGGTACATCGCCGATTATCTCAGCCGCTTCGGCCGTGGGTCGGACAGTTCCCCGGCCAGCCGGCGGTCAAGGTAGTCCGCGCATTCCTCGATCAGAAGCTCCGCATGGTTGGCAAAGAAATGGTTGGCGCCGGGCAAGGTCTTCTGGGTGATGGTAATGCCTTTTTGCGTGTGCAGCTTGTCGACCAGGCCCTGCACGTCCTTGGGTGGCGCGACCTTGTCGGCGTCGCCGTGGATGATCAGGCCGGACGACGGGCATGGCGCCAGGAACGAGAAATCATAGGTATTGGGCTGGGGCGCGACCGAGATAAAGCCCTCGATCTCCGGCCGGCGCATAAGAAGCTGCATGCCGATCCACGAGCCGAACGAATAGCCGGCAACCCAGCAACTCTTCGAATCGGGATGCAGCGACTGCACCCAGTCGAGCGCCGCCGCGGCGTCGGACAACTCGCCGGTGCCGTGGTCGAACTCTCCCTGGCTGCGGCCGATGCCGCGGAAATTGAAGCGCAGCGTGGTGAAATTGCGCTTCTGGAACATGTAGAAGAGGTCGTAGACGATCTTGTTGTTCATCGTGCCGCCGAACTGGGGGTGCGGGTGCAGGACGATGGCAATCGGCGCGCTCTTTTCCTTCGAGGGCTGATAACGACCCTCCAGACGGCCGGCCGGACCGGTGAAAATGACCTCAGGCATGAAATACTCCACTTGGCATAAATTGCGCGGCGCCCGGAACGACTTTTCCTCTGGCCCCAGTTTTCCCTAGGCCTTGACGCAGGGCGAGCGTCTTTCTAGAAGCTAGTTTAGAATTGTTCAAAACTGGGCGGCCAAAACTGTGGCTCGGCCACCCGCGCCGCAAGCCGCGTAAATAGGACGTCTTGCCTTGCAATTTCAAGGAAATAACGCGCTATCTTCGCGGAACGGCTTTTGAAGGGACCAGTTGGACGGAAATGGCCGGAGCACGCGCCTATCTCGACTACAATGCCAGCGCGCCGCTGCTTGCCGCCGCGCGCGCGGCGGTGGTCGCTGCGCTCGACGTCGCCGCCAACCCGTCCTCCGTCCATGCCGAGGGCCGCGCTGCGCGGCGGCTGATCGAGGATGCCAGGCGCAATGTGGCGCGACTGGTCAACGCCAGGGCCGAGCATGTCGTATTCACCTCCGGCGCGACGGAAGCGGCCTCGACGCTGCTGACGCCGGACTGGCAAATGGGGCGCGGTGCTGTCCGTATGAGCCGGCTCTATGTGTCTGAGGCCGATCATCCTTGCCTGCTGAACGGCGGGCGTTTCCCAGCGGCGCAGGTGATACGGATCGGCGTCGACGCCGACGGCGTCGTCAGGCTCGACGTTTTGGCCGAGGCTCTCGCCCAGCATGACAAGGCCGAAGGCTTGCCGCTGGTGGCCATCCACGCTGCCAACAATGAAACCGGCGTAATCCAGCCGGTCGGCCGCATCGCCGAAATCGTCAAGGCGGCGGGTGGCATCCTGGTCGTCGATGCCGTGCAGTCAGCCGGCCGCATTCCGCTCGATATATCAGAAGCTTACGCAGACTATTTTATTCTCTCGTCGCACAAGATCGGCGGCCCCAAGGGCGTCGGCGCCATTGTCGCGGCGTCGGACCTGATGATGCCAAAACCGCTGGTCAGCGGCGGCGGCCAGGAAAAGGGCCATCGGGGCGGCACCGAAAACCTGGCGGCGATTGCCGGGTTTGGCGCGGCCGCTAGCGAGGCGTCTGCCGGCTTGCATTCGATCGAAGCGGTGCGGCAGCGTCGCGACGAAATCGAGGCGATCGTTAAAACGCTTGTTCCGGACGCCGAAATCTTCGGGACCGGCGCTGCAAGGCTTGCCAATACCACATTCTTCGCTATTCCCGGCATCAAGGCCGAGACGGCGCAGATCGCCTTCGACCTTGCCGGTGTGGCGCTGTCGGCCGGATCGGCCTGTTCGTCGGGCAAAGTCGGGCCGAGTCACGTGCTGAAAGCCATGGGTTACGGTGACGGCCTTGGCGCGTTGCGCGTGTCCATCGGCCACGCGACCAGCGCTGAAGATATCGAGCTGTTTCGTTCGGCGCTGGCGTCGATCGTCGCGCGGCAAGCCGGTAAGGAAAAGGCGAACAGGGAACGAGCCGCCTGAGCGCGGCAGACGAAATGTAGGGCCTTGCGGCCTGGTAGAGCCGTGCGTTCGAATTTGGCCGGGTGAATTTCCGGCATGAACGCACTATATGAAACTTACGCCGCCTCAGGAGCCTGATGGGTGCTCGTTTGCGGTGCCATAGTTTGAAAACTGCCGGGCCTTGACCCCGGCGTGGATGGAGAACGCTGATGCCTGCTGTGCAGGAGACGATCGATCGAGTTCGAAAGATCGATGTCGACCAGTATAAATACGGATTCCAGACCGAAATCGCGATGGACAAGGCCCCCAAGGGCCTGAGCGAAGACATTATCCGCTTCATTTCGGCGAAGAAGGACGAGCCGTCCTGGATGCTGGAATGGCGCCTGGAAGCCTATCGCCGCTGGCTGACGCTGGACGAGCCGAAATGGGCGCGCGTCCACTATCCCAAAATCGATTTCCAGGATCTCCATTATTACGCGGCGCCCAAGAGCACGCCGGGTCCGACTTCGCTCAGCGAGGTCGACCCCGAATTGCTGAAGGTCTATGAGAAGCTCGGCATTCCGCTCAGGGAACAGGAAATCCTCGCCGGCGTGCAGAAGACCGATGCCTCGGAGCTCGAGGAAGCCAGCGACAACGTCTACAAGTCGGGCCGCGTCGCCGTCGATGCGGTGTTCGATTCCGTCTCCGTCGTCACCACTTTCAAGAAGGAGCTGGCGCAGGCCGGCGTCATCTTCTGCTCGATCTCGGAAGCGATCCGCGAGCATCCGGAGCTGGTGAAGAAGTATCTCGGCTCGGTCGTGCCGACCACCGACAATTTCTACGCGACGCTGAATTCGGCCGTGTTCACCGACGGCTCCTTCGTCTTCGTGCCCAGGGGCGTGCGCTGCCCGATGGAACTGTCGACTTATTTCCGCATGAACGAGAAGAATACCGGCCAGTTCGAGCGCACGCTGATCATCGCTGAGGAGGGGGCTTACGTCTCTTACCTCGAAGGCTGCACGGCGCCGCAACGCGACGAGAACCAGCTTCATGCCGCGGTGGTCGAGCTGATCGCGCTCGATGACGCCGAAATCAAATATTCGACGGTGCAGAACTGGTATCCCGGCGACGCCGAAGGCAAGGGCGGCATCTATAATTTCGTCACCAAGCGCGGCGACTGCCGCGGCCATCGCTCGAAGATTTCGTGGACACAGGTCGAGACCGGTTCGGCCATCACCTGGAAATATCCGAGCTGCATCCTGCGCGGCGACGATTCTAGTGGCGAGTTCTATTCGATCGCCGTCTCCAACGGCTATCAGCAGGTCGACAGCGGCACCAAGATGATCCATCTCGGCAAGAACACGTCGAGCCGCATCATCTCCAAGGGCATTGCCGCCGGCTTCTCGCAGAACACCTATCGCGGCCAGGTCTCGGCGCACCGCAAGGCGACCAACGCCCGCAACTTCACCAATTGCGATTCCCTGCTGATCGGCGATCAGTGCGGCGCACACACCGTGCCCTACATGGAAGCCAAGAATTCGACCGCGCAGTTCGAGCACGAGGCGACCACTTCGAAGATTTCAGAGGACCAGAAGTTCTACGTCATGCAGCGCGGCATCCCGGAAGAAGAGGCGATTGCGCTGATCGTCAACGGCTTCGTCAAGGACGTCATCCAGCAACTGCCGATGGAATTCGCGGTCGAAGCGCAGAAGCTGATCGGGATTAGTCTTGAGGGGAGTGTTGGGTGAGTTAACTGGAACGGCGATCATGGATTTGTTCAAGCGGATGGAAGGCTTGATATTTGCCGTTCTGATGCTCTTGCTGACATTGGCTGTTGGTGGTGCTGTGATGGCGTTGATAGGCGCAGTGTTTGGCTTGAGTTCGACAAAAACTATTGGTGGTTCGATTGCAGGCTTAAGCGCGGCTGGGTTTTTTGGCTGGATGTTGGTCACCAGCAAGTTTGTACGCGCTTTTCGAGCTTTTAGAAAAGTTCCGTCGCAGGCCGGGCACCGCGAACAAGAAAGTGGAAAATAATGCTTGAAATCAGAAACCTCCATGCCCGTATCGTCGATGACGGCACCGAGATCATCCGCGGCCTGAATCTTTCGGTGAAGGCCGGTGAGGTCGCCGCCATCATGGGGCCGAACGGCTCGGGGAAATCGACGCTGTCCTATATCCTCGCCGGCCGCGAGGACTATGAGGTCACCGAGGGCGACATCCTCTACAACGGCCAGTCGATCCTTGAAATGGATCCGGCCGAGCGCGCTACCGCCGGCATCTTTCTCGCCTTCCAGTATCCGATGGAGATACCGGGCGTGGCGACGATGGAATTCCTGAAAGTGGCGATGAACGAGCAGCGCAAGGCGCGCGGCCAGGAGCCGCTAAAAATCCCGGAATTCCTCAAGCGCGTGAAGGACGCGGCGGCCTCGCTCAACATGGACATGGCGATGCTGAAGCGGCCGCTCAATGTCGGCTTTTCCGGCGGCGAGAAGAAGCGCGCCGAGATCTTGCAGATGAAGCTTCTCGAGCCGAAGCTTTGCGTCCTCGACGAGACCGATTCCGGCCTCGATATCGACGCGCTGAAGATCGTCGCGGACGGCGTCAACACGCTGCGCTCGCCGGACCGCGCCATCGTCGTCATCACCCACTACCAGCGCCTGCTCCAATACATCGTGCCCGATACGGTGCACGTGCTCTACAGGGGCCAGGTGATCAAGTCGGGCGACAAGTCGCTTGCGCTCGATCTCGAGGCCAATGGCTATGCCGGCGTGATCGGGCAAGCCGCGTGAGATGCCAGCAGGCCCGGAAGGCAAGCCAAACAAGGCGATACTGATGAATATGCACACGACACCCCAGCGGACACCGGCCGAAACGGCGCTGATCGACGCCTTTGGCGAGCGGCTGTCGCTGCTGCCCGGCGACGGCGCGGTGATGCTGAAGCGCGACGACGCCATCGAGGCGATCAAGAGCGGCCTGCCGACGCGGCGCGTCGAATCCTGGCACTATACGGACCTGCGCCGGCTGCTGATCTCGGTGCCGGACTTCGATCCGGCAGCGGTCGCGAAAGCCGTTGCGCCGATCGTCGAGGGCTCCAGCGTTTTGCCGGTGCTGAACGGCGTTTCGAATATGAAACTGCCCGATATCGAAGGCGTTGCCGTGCAGCGCCTGTCGGAGAAGCTGACCGACGGCAGCGCAGCATCTGGGCTTGATTCTTATGGCAGCGACGACGCCATCGGCGCGCTCAACACCGCCTTTGTCGCCGACGGCTATTTCGTCGACATCGCCGACGGTGCTCAACTGGAGAAGCCGGTCGAATTGCAGAATTTGCAGGCCGGCGGACAGTCGCATGTGCGGCTGACCGTCCGCGTCGGCACCGGCGCCAAGGCTGTCGTCGTCGAGCGCCAGACGGGCGAGGGGGCGGCACTGGTCAGCTCGGTCAGCCAGCTTGTGCTTGGCGAGGGCGCCGAAGTGACATGGCTGGTCGTGCAGGAGCAGCCGGATACGGCAACGCATCTTGCCCAGTTCAAGGCGCATCTCGGCAAGAATTCGAAGCTGACGCTGTTCATCATGAATGCCGGCGGCAAGCTTGTCCGGCAGGAGGTCGTTGTGAAGACGACCGGCGAGGGCGCCGAATTCACCTTGCGCGGCATCAATCTGCTCGCCGGCGATACCCATACCGATGTCACTATGGTGCTCGACCACGCCGTACCGCACACAGCCTCGACCGAAGTCATCCGAAACGTGGTGACCGGCAAGGCGCGCGGCGTCTTCCAGGGCCGCATCAACGTCCACCAATATGCGCAGAAGACCAACGCCAAGATGGCCTGCAACACGCTGCTTCTGTCGGATGACGGCGAGTTCTCGACCAAGCCGGAGCTCGAAATCTTCGCCGACGACGTCGTCTGCGGCCATGGCGCGACCGTCACCGAGATCGACCACAGCCATCTGTTCTACCTGATGGCGCGCGGCATCGACGAGAAGACCGCGCGCGGCCTGCTGGTCAAGGCCTTCGTCGCCGAGGTGATCGAGGAACTGGACGACGAGGCCATCGTCGAGGCGCTGGAAGCGAGACTCGACAACTGGTTCGCGGCGCACGGGTAAAGGGGAAGGAACGCGGCAGCGCGGCAAGGACTTCGAGATGGACCAGAAAGTCGAAAACATCCCCTACGACGTCGAGGCGATCCGCCGCGACTTCCCGATCCTGTCGCGGCAAGTCTACGGCAAACCGCTGGTTTATCTCGACAATGGCGCCTCGGCGCAGAAGCCACAGGCGGTGCTCGACGCTATCCAGCACGCCTATTCCCAGGAATATGCCAACGTCCATCGTGGCCTGCATTTCCTGTCGAATGCCGCGACCGACGCCTATGAGAAGGCTCGCGAGACGGTGCGCCGTTTCCTCAATGCGCCGAGCACCGACAACATCGTCTTCACCTCGAACACCACGGCGGCGATCAACACGGTCGCCTATGGTTTCGGGATGCCGAATATCGGCGAAGGCGACGAGATCGTGCTGTCGATCATGGAGCACCATTCCAACATCGTGCCGTGGTATTTCATCCGCGAGCGGCAGGGCGCGAAGCTGGTCTGGGTACCGGTCGACGATCTCGGCGTCTTCCACATCGAGGAATTCGAAATGCGGCTGACCGACCGGACAAAACTGGTCGCCATAACCCACATGTCGAATGCGCTGGGCACGGTGACGCCGATCAAGGAGATTGTGCGCATCGCGCATGCCCGCGGCATTCCGGTGCTGGTCGACGGCAGCCAGAGCGCCGTGCACATGCCGATCGACGTGCAGGACCTCGACTGCGATTTCTTCGTCTTCACCGGCCACAAGGTCTATGGCCCGTCGGGCATCGGCGTGCTCTATGGCAAGAAGGATATTCTGGAGCGCATGCGCCCGTTCATGGGCGGCGGCGAGATGATCGAGGAGGTGACGCAGGACATCGTCACCTACAACGACCCGCCGCACCGTTTCGAGGCCGGCACGCCGCCGATCGTGCAGGCAATCGGGCTTGGTGCCGCGCTGGAATACATGGAAAAGATCGGCCGCGAGCGCATCGCCGCGCACGAGGCCGATCTGAAGGATTATGCGCATCAAAAACTGCGCGCCATCAACTCGCTGCGCATCTTCGGCGATGCGCCCGGCAAGGGCGCCATCATCTCGTTCGAGCTGCAGGGCATCCACGCCCATGACGTGTCGATGGTCATCGACCGGCAGGGCGTGGCGGTGCGCGCCGGCACGCATTGCGCCCAGCCGCTGTTGAAACGCTTCGGCGTAACATCCACATGCAGGGCGTCGTTCGGCATGTATAATACCAGGGCCGAAGTCGATGCTTTGGCCGATGCGCTGGAAAAAGCGCGCAAGTTCTTCGGGTGACGATCATGGATGATGCCGGCCATACCGCCGAGACCACTTCCGAAACGGCCACCAATGCGGTGGTCTCCGGATCGGCCATTCCGGCCGAAGAATTGGCGCGGCTGACCGACGACATCGTCTCGGCGCTGAAAACGGTCTACGACCCGGAAATCCCGGCCGACATCTACGAGCTCGGCCTGGTCTACAAGATCGACATCGAGGACGACCGCTCGGTCAAGATCGATATGACGCTGACCGCGCCTGGCTGCCCGGTGGCCGGCGAAATGCCCGGTTGGGTGGAGAATGCCGTCGGCGCCGTCGAAGGCGTCTCCGGCGTCGAGGTCAACATGACCTTCGACCCGCCCTGGTCGCCCGACCGAATGTCGGAAGAGGCGCAGGTGGCGGTTGGGTGGTACTAGCATCCGACCAGCCAGAGGCTGGCGCACTTGCGCCGGGTACAAAACTTCACCATTTTAGGTGAGGAATCATTCGGCAGGCCTTGAACCTGCGCGCAATGGAGAAGGAAAACATGGGACGCTTCGCCGTCATCACGATGACCGAAAAGGCCGCCGACCGGGTTCGCGAGATCGTTGCGACCCGTGAGAATGCGCATGGCATTCGCCTTGGCATCAAGAAGGGCGGCTGTGCCGGCATGGAATATACGGTCGATCTGGTGACCGAGCCGAACACCAAGGACGATCATATCGAGCGCGATGGCGCCCATGTCTATGTCGCGCCGGAGGCAGCACTTTTCCTGTTCGGCACCGAGATGGACTTCGAGCAGACGACGCTGCGCACCGGCTTCACCTTCCGCAATCCGAACCAGAGCTCGGCCTGCGGCTGCGGCGAATCGGTCGAGTTGAAGCCGGCCGATTTGAAGGCACTGGCCGAGGCGCGCGAAGCAAGCGCGGCTTAGCGTCTCTGGTGATGAGTGCCGAGGCATATCGCTGGCGGTGTGCCTGTTGCGGTCAGGAATATACCGGGCTTCCAACAGATATGGCGTTCGGTGCGCCCGTGGACACGGACACGCTTGACGATGCCGCTCGAGCGACCTTTCGTAAGAATGAAGATTTCTGCGAGGTGCGCCGTGCGTCGGGGGTAACCGATCGGTTTGTTCGTTGCTTGCTGCCTCTGCCAGTGCCTCAGCTATCCAGCGAGTTCTGTTTCGGCGTATGGATGTCGGTCTCGGAAAAAAGCTGGGATCTATACCGAGATGGATATGACAGTGGCCAGTATGAAGAAGAACTCTGTTTTGGATATCTGATGCACAACATTCCTGAGTATCCAGGCTCGTTGCATCTGCATGCCAATGTTGTATTTCAGCCCGGTGATCAGCGTCCGAAGGTGTTTCTGCATGATGCAGATCATCCCTTGGTTGCGGCCCAACGCAGTGGGGTGGATGTGGCGCAGATAGAGCGCTGGGTGGCTCTCACGCACCGACCTAAGGCCGGGAGCAGCTAATCCACCCACATCCCCGTTCGCTTGTGCCAGTCTGCGATCGACTCCTCCGGGTAGACGTCGAAGACCTTGTCGCCCTTGCCGATATCCGGCTCGACCCAATTCGCCTTGTATTTCAGCATCAGATGCACCTTCTCCGGCGGTTTCGGCAGGTCTGTGTCGACAGCCGAGGCGAACGGATGCACAAGCTCCGGCCAGGTCGGATCGTAGAGCCAGAGTGCCGTCCCGCATTTCGTGCAGAAGTTCCGCTCGCCCGTCGAGGTCTCGCGTTGCGGGTGCTCGTCGTCCTCGATCTCGGCGCGGTAGACGCCGAGATGGCGCTTGCCCTGGATTTTCAGCGTCTCGTAATCGGCGCCGAGATTGATGGCAAAACCGCCACCGCCCTGCTGCTTGCGGCAGATCGAGCAGTAGCACAGCATGAACGGCACCGGCGTGTGGCTTTCCACCTCGAAACGCACGGCATTGCACCGGCAGGACCCTTTGAGCAGAAGCGGCATGAGAAACTCCGACTAAAGTGATTTGCACTTTGTCAGGATGGCGCCGGTTGCGGCGATGACAAGAGGAAATCCGGATGACATGATCGCCGCATGGACAACGAGCGCATAGAAGAGCTTTTCGAAGGCCTCGGCCCGATCAGCATCCGCAAGCTGTTCGGCGGCAAGGGCATCTATTTCGACGGCGTCATCGTCGCCATCGTCATCGGTGGCGAATTGATGCTGAAGGCCGACGCCGAAAGCGCGCCCGATTTCGAAGCGGCCGGCTGCCGGCAATGGACCTATACCGGCTCGCGCCACGGCAAGCTCGTGTCGATGCCCTATTGGAGCGTTCCCGACAGCGCCTTCGACGATCCCGACGAGATGGCGATCTGGGCGCGCCGCGCCTACGAGGCAGGACGGCGCGCCGGCAAATAGGCTGCGTCATGCTTCGGCAATTCCGGGCCGCACTTCATGCCAGGTCCCGCGCCTCGGGCACGAGCGCCAGCGCTTCGGCAAAGCCAGCGCTGGTGAAGGCGGCACTCTCGACGACGAGCATAGCTGCGGCAATGCCTTCGCGCAGTGCCGCGCGCAGCGTCAGGCCGCGCAGCAGGGCAGCGATCGTGGCGCCTGCCAATGCGTCGCCGGCGCCGGCAGCATCGGTCCGCTTTTGCAGCGGCGGTGGCGAGATCGAGAACGCGCTCAATTCGTCGAAACCGAGCACTGGTTCGTCGCCGGCGGTGATCACGCCGCTTTTCAGCCCGGCGCGTCTCAGGCCGTCGACGATGCCTTGATCGATTTGGACGCCGGCGAGCACGCCGGCCTCGGGCCGGTTCATGAAGGCCATCGCCAGACGGTCGAGCACCGGCGTCAGCCGCGCCGCTTTGTTGGGCGAGACCGCAAGCGCAAACACCGGCTTGCCGGCGGCGAGTGCCGCCAGCCGCTCCAGCGCGGTCGACGGCAGGTTGGCGTCGCACAGCACCGCGTCGGCCGAACCGATCGCTTCCCGCACCTTGGCGCGGCGGATCTGCTTGGGAAGCGCCAGCTCGTAGAGCACCATGTCGGCAAGGCCGGCGATCAGCCCGCCGTCGCTGTCGATCAGCATCGTATGGCTTGGCGTTGCTCGGTCGAGGAACACCGCCGACAGGTCGGCAACGCCGGCCTCGGTGACGGCGCGTAAAACCGTGTCGCCCAGGGCATCGCCGCCGCGTACCGAAAGCAGCGAGGCCGAGACGCCGCGGCGCACGGCACAGCGCAAGGCGTTGAAGACGGCGCCGCCGACATGCTCGCGCATCGTGCCCGGATTAGACGCTGCTGGCACGAAGGCGCCGGCAACCCGGCCGCGCCGCTCGATATAGGCGCCGCCCACGGCCAGGATCGTCGGGGATTTGATCATGCCGTCAAAATGCCCTTTAGCTGTTGCCCGGGGAGACTAGGTCGCCGGGCGGAACCCTGCAATCGCGGGTCCGATTCGGTTGGTAACGGCAACGGCGCCGCATGCGAGGCGAGACACATCGGAAGCAATAATTGCGAAACAAAAATAGAACAAATAGGGATATGCATTATTTTTCAAGCCCTTGGTGCTCATTGACAAATGAGAACAAATGAGGTACATTCTTTTAAGGATTGCGGGATTGTCCGGCCTCCATTGACGACCACGGGGTGATGTATCATGGCTCAGAATTCTTTGCGGCTTGTAGAGGACAAAGCGGTGGACAAATCAAAGGCTCTGGATGCGGCGCTGTCGCAAATCGAGCGTGCCTTCGGCAAGGGCTCGATCATGCGGCTCGGCGCGAACGAGCAGGTCGTCGAGATCGAAACGGTGCCGACCGGCTCGCTTGGGCTGGACATCGCGCTTGGCGTCGGCGGCCTGCCACGCGGCCGCATCGTCGAGATCTACGGGCCGGAAAGCTCGGGCAAGACGACGCTGGCGCTGCACACGGTGGCCGAAGCCCAGAAGAAGGGCGGCATCTGCGCCTTCGTCGATGCCGAGCACGCGCTCGACCCGGTCTATGCCCGCAAGCTCGGCGTCGATCTCGAAAACCTGCTGATCTCGCAGCCCGATACCGGCGAGCAGGCGCTGGAGATCTGCGACACGCTGGTGCGCTCCGGCGCCATCGACGTGCTGGTGGTCGATTCGGTGGCGGCGTTGACGCCGCGGGCGGAAATCGAAGGCGAGATGGGCGATTCGCTGCCCGGCCTGCAGGCCCGCCTGATGAGCCAGGCACTGCGCAAGCTCACCGCCTCGATCTCGCGCTCCAACACCATGGTCATCTTCATCAACCAGATCCGCATGAAGATCGGCGTCATGTTCGGTTCGCCCGAGACGACGACCGGCGGCAATGCGTTGAAATTCTATGCCTCGGTCCGCCTCGACATCCGCCGCATCGGCTCGGTCAAGGATCGCGACGAGGTCGTCGGCAACCAGACCCGCGTCAAGGTCGTCAAGAACAAGCTGGCGCCGCCCTTCAAGGTGGTCGAGTTCGACATCATGTATGGCGAGGGCGTCTCCAAGACCGGCGAGCTGGTCGATCTCGGCGTCAAGGCGGGCGTGGTCGAAAAGTCGGGCGCCTGGTTCTCCTACAATTCGCAGCGTCTTGGCCAGGGCCGCGAAAACGCAAAACTGTTCCTGCGCGACAATCCCGACACGGCGCGCGAGATCGAGCTGGCGCTACGGCAGAATGCCGGGCTGATCGCTGAGAAATTCCTTGAGAACGGCGGCTCCGAAAACAGCGATGACGGTTTCGAGGACGACGCTGGGGTGATGTAGGGCAAGCGACGCCTCGCTGAGCCTCAGCCAGGTTTCGATTTGATGTTTTGATTGTGAGTTTGCGTAATCGATGCGTTTCGAACCGCCGGCCCAGGGCCGGCGGTTCGCGTTTGACGGCGAGGCAGACGCATTTCAAGGCGCTGGTGAAGGCCGGGATTTGAGCCCATTTGGTGTTTCTGGACAGGCTGCGGTGCGACCGCTAAAAGGCCATGTCTATTTTCCGCCGGCAGCCGGCGGTTCTCTCGAAAAGGCAGTATTCATGAGTGGCGTCAACGAGATCCGGTCGGCATTTCTCGACTATTTTCGCAAGGAAGGTCACGAGGTCGTCGCGTCAAGCCCGCTGGTGCCGCGCAACGACCCGACGCTTATGTTCACCAATGCCGGCATGGTGCAGTTCAAGAACGTTTTCACCGGTCTGGAGAAGCGGCCCTATTCGCGCGCCACGACTGCCCAGAAGAGTGTTCGCGCCGGCGGCAAGCACAACGACCTCGACAATGTCGGCTACACCGCGCGCCACCTGACCTTCTTCGAGATGCTCGGCAATTTCTCCTTCGGCGACTATTTCAAGGAGCGGGCCATAGAGCTTGCCTGGAACCTAATCACCAGGGAGTTCGGGCTGAAGAAGGACAAGCTGCTGGTCACCGTCTACCACACCGACGACGAGGCGGCTTCGTACTGGAAGAAGATCGCCGGCCTTTCGGACGATCGCATCATCCGCATCGCGACTTCGGACAATTTCTGGGCGATGGGCGACACCGGGCCTTGCGGGCCGTGTTCGGAGATATTCATCGACCGTGGCGAGCATATCTGGGGCGGCCCTCCCGGCAGCCCCGAGGAGGATGGCGACCGTTTCCTCGAATTCTGGAACCTGGTGTTCATGCAGTATGAACAGGTGACGAAGGACGAGCGCGTCGACCTGCCGCGTCCGTCGATCGACACAGGCATGGGTCTCGAGCGCATGGCATCCATCCTGCAAGGGGTTGAAAGCGTCTTCGAAACCGACCTGTTCCGCCACCTGATCGACGCTGCGTCTTCGGCGCTTGGCAAAGGTCCGGATGCGGGCACCGTCGCATCGTTCCGTGTCATCGCCGACCATTTGCGTTCGTCCTGCTTCCTGGTCGCCGACGGCGTGCTGCCGTCCAACGAAGGACGCGGCTACGTGCTTCGTCGCATCATGCGCCGCGCCATGCGCCACGCGCAGTTGCTCGGCGCCCGCGATCCGCTGATGTGGCGCCTGGTGCCGGCGCTGGTCCGCGAGATGGGCCAAGCCTACCCGGAACTGGTGCGCGGCGAACAGATGATCACCGAAACGCTGAAGCTGGAAGAGACGCGCTTCCGCAAGACGCTGGTGCGCGGCTTGGGCTTGCTTTCGGAGGCGACGGAAAAGCTGGCCTCCGGCGACATGCTGGATGGCGAGACAGCGTTCAAGCTCTACGACACCTATGGCTTTCCGCTCGATCTGACGCAGGACGCGCTGCGTCAGCGCAACATCTCGGTCAACCTTGCCGGCTTCACCGAGGCGATGGAGCGGCAGAAGGCGGAGGCGCGCAAAAGCTGGGCCGGCTCCGGCGACGTGGTGACCGAGACGGTATGGTTTCCGGTGCGCGAGAACGCCGGCGCCACCGAGTTCCTCGGCTATGAGACCGAGCAGGCGGAAGGCCTCATCCAGGCGCTGGTCAGGGACGGCAAGACCGTCGACAGCGCCGGCAAGGGCGACGCCGTTGCCGTGGTTGTCAACCAGACGCCGTTCTATGGCGAGTCCGGTGGCCAGATGGGCGACACCGGCGTCATTTCGGGCGACGGGTTCTCGATCGAGATATCCGATACCCAGAAGAAGGCCGATGGGCTTTTCGTCCATCTCGGCAAGGTGGCTAACGGCACGGTCAAGACGGGCGCGACCGTCGAGCTGAAGGTGGACCACGCGCGTCGCTCCAGGCTGCGCGCGAACCATTCCGCCACGCATCTGATCCATGAGGCGCTGCGCGAGGTGCTGGGTACCCATGTGGCGCAGAAGGGCTCGCTGGTCGCGCCCGAGCGTCTGCGCTTCGACATCTCCCACAACAAGCCGATCTCGCCTGACGAGCTCGAAGAGGTCGAGCGCATGGCAAACGAGATCGTCGTTCAGAACGGCCCTGTAACCACGCGGCTGATGTCTGTCGACGACGCCATTGCCGAAGGCGCCATGGCGCTGTTTGGCGAGAAATATGGCGATGAAGTGCGCGTCGTTTCGATGGGCACGGGCTTGCATGGCGCCAAGGCCAACCGGCCTTATTCGGTCGAGCTATGCGGCGGCACGCATGTCAGGGCGACCGGCGATATCGGCCTGGTGCGCATCGTGTCCGACAGCGCGGTCGCTGCCGGCGTACGCCGCATCGAGGCGTTGACCGGCGAGGCGGCCAGAAAGCATCTCGACGAACAGGACAAGCGGTTGAAGGCGGCCGCCGCCGCGTTGAAGATATCGCCGGCCGATGTGCCGGCCCGCGTCGAGGCGCTGCTCGACGAGCGCAAGAAGCTCGAAAAGGAGCTGATCGAGGCGCGCAAGAAGCTGGCGCTGGGCGATCGCTCGCCAGCCGGTGTGCCGGCGGAAAACGAAACCATTGCCGGTGTCGGTTTTCTCGGCAAGGCGGTATCGGGCGTCTCGCCAAAGGATCTTAAGCCGTTGGCCGATGCCGGCAAGAAGTCCCTCGGCTCCGGCATCGTCGTCTTTGTCGGCGCCGGCGAGGACAACAAGGCAAGCGTCGTCGTCGCCGTCACCGATGATCTGACCGGCCGCTTCAGCGCCATCGATCTGGTGCGCGTCGCCTCCGCGGCATTGGGCGGGCAGGGCGGCGGCGGGCGACCCGATATGGCTCAGGCCGGCGGCCCGGACGGCTCGAAGGCCGAAGACGCGATCGCTGCGGTGAAGGCGGCTCTCGAAGCGGCGTGAACCTGCACCGGGGCGGCACGGCCGAAATGGCGTGCCGCCCAGCGGATATCTTTGAGGGCCGATATGCCGACGCTGACGATGTATCAGGTCGATGCCTTTGCCGAACGGGCCTTCCAGGGTAACCCTGCCGCCGTTCTCCTTTTAGAGGAATGGCTATCGGAGCAGGTAATGCAGGCCATCGCCAACGAAAACAATCTTCCTGAAACCGCGTTTGTGCGGCCGAATGGCAAAGGTTGGGATTTGCGCTGGTTCACGCCGGTCCATGAAGTCGACTTCTGCGGCCACGCCACTCTTGCGGCCGCCCATGTGCTGGCTACGGAATACAATGGTCAGGGCGAAATGGCCTTCGCCACCCGGGTCGGCGAGCTGCGGGTTTCCCGGTGGGAAGGGGGCTATCAGCTCGATCTGCCTTGTTTTCCGCCGCAACCCGTCGAGGAAGAGCTGAACTCGGCGCTGCAAGCGATATTGCCTCAGCGGCCGGTTGCGAGCTTCCGCAATTTCGAGAACCTGTTTGTCGAGCTTGCCGACGAGACAACCGTGCGATCTTTCGTTCCCGATCTGCTCAGGATCGGACGTTTTCATCCTCTCGGCCTGGTTATTACCGCGCCTGGGCGAGCCCACGATTTCGTCTCCCGTTACTTCGTGCCTGGGGCGGGCATTCCCGAGGATCCGGTAACCGGCTCCATTCATGCGACGCTGGTGCCTTACTGGTCTGAAAAACTCGGCAAGACGCATCTGTCGGCATTCCAATGCTCGCAGCGCGGCGGGCATTTGCTATGCGAACTGGCCGGAGATCGCGTGCTGATCACAGGCCGTGCGAAGACCTTCATGAAGGCGGAGATCTACCTTCCCGATTGAGCGGCTTGCCAATTCGGTGGCTGCTTCGCCTGAGCCAGGTGTCCAGATCACGGTATGGCGTTAGGGCCGGGCGGCGGCCCGATGGCGCAGGGCAGTGGCCCCAAAGAGGCGGCGCTAGAACGGCATAGCGCTCATCAGAGATGCCTTGATGCCTTCAGGGCACGCGTCATTCGCGTCGAGTCCCCCCAGGTCGACAGCCAAATCAGGCAGTCGGTGGTAACGGAGATCGCTGCGCGCAGGCGGTTCAGCAACGGTCCAGGCGAGGTCAGCTGCTCTTCGGCGTGACGGAGATGGGCAAGCTCTTCTTCACGGATGGACAGGATGATGCCGTGCAACTCGTGATCGCGTCCGGTGAGAAAGAACAGCTGATCATCGAGATGGCGGTGCACCGCCGCTTCGACAGCTGCGGTGCAGGCCCAGACGCCTTGCGGGCCGAGCAGGGCAGTGAGGAAACCCAGCAGCCAGCCGCCCCAGCTCCAGAATTGCATCACGCGACACGGTCGGGAATTTCGCAGTGGCATGGCTGCATGGAAACACGCGCAATGGGTGCGCTCGTGCCCAAGCATCTCCGACAAAGACGGCACGCAGTCCGGCCAGAAACGCTTCGCGACAAGAATCTGTGCCGAATAGATTCTGATCGCGCCGTACTCGCCGGCGTGGTTGACTCTGACTATTCTGGCCACCGTCAGTGCGTCCTGGTGAGAGAGCTTGGCCATGAATGCGCTCGAGAGTTAAGTCAGCCTGCCGGCAACGCTCGCACGCGCCGCAATGCGGGTCCACCAATTCTGGATCTCGGCGAACTCGGCCAGCAGGGCTTGTCCCTCGGCGACCTTGACGAAATAGCCGATGATCGGTGCGGCGTGCAGGTCGGCCAGCGTCAGGTCCGTTCCCAACAGCCAAGGCCCTTCGGCTTTCAGCGAGGAGAGCGCCTGCAATGCCGTTCTTGCCTGCCGCAACCCGTTGGCGATCACCGCTTCGTCGGGCGGCGTTGTTTCCAGCCGCTCGACAGCGACATCCCAGACCATGGTCCTGTAGGCATAGGCGTCGAGCAGGCCGGTGATCTGGTTCATGCGTGCTCGAGGCCGGGCTTCGACCGGTTGCAGCGCCGGGCCGCCAAAGGCTTCGTCGACATAACGGGCAATCGCGCCGGTCTCGTAGAGGCGAAAGCCGTCATGCTCGAAGGCCGGGATGCGGCCGAACGGCTGGTGCTCGAAATACCAGCCGGGAATGCCGTCCGCGGCAAAGATGTCGACGGGCACGAGCTCGTAGCCGACGCCCTTTTCCTCCAGCACCAGCTGGACGATGCGTACATAGACGCTGTAGTCCGCGCCGTAGACGACGGGCTTGCCCATGCCGGTTGGGCTCAGGCCATCGCTTTCTGCAAATTCTCGTCGATCTTGTCGAGGAAGCCGGTGGTCGAAAGCCATGGCTGGTCGGGGCCGATCAGCAGCGACAGGTCCTTGGTCATGAAGCCGGACTCGACCGTCTGGATGCAGACCCTTTCCAGCGTCTCGGCAAAGCGCCTCAGTTCGGCATTGTCGTCGAGCTTGGCGCGGTGCGCGAGGCCGCGCGTCCAGGCAAAAATCGAGGCGATCGAATTGGTCGAGGTCTCCTCGCCCTTCTGGTGCTGGCGATAGTGGCGGGTGACGGTGCCGTGCGCGGCTTCCGCCTCGACGGTCTTGCCGTCCGGCGTCATCAGCACCGAGGTCATCAGGCCGAGCGAGCCGAAGCCTTGCGCCACCGTGTCGGACTGCACGTCGCCGTCATAATTCTTGCAGGCCCAGACATAGCCACCCGACCATTTCAGGCTGGAGGCCACCATGTCGTCGATCAGCCGGTGCTCGTACCAGAGTTTCTTCGCTTTGAATTCTGCTTCGAACTCCGCCTCGTAGACCTCCTGGAAGATGTCCTTGAAGCGGCCGTCATAGGCTTTGAGGATGGTGTTCTTGGTCGAGAGGTAGACGGGGTAATTGCGCAGCAGCCCATAGTTCAGGGAGGCGCGGGCGAATTCGCGGATCGATTCGTCGAGATTGTACATGGCCATGGCGACGCCGGCGCCGGGTGCGTCGAACACATCGTGCTCGATCACCTGGCCGTCCTCGCCGACGAATTTGATTGTCAGCTTGCCCTTGCCGGGGAAGCGGAAGTCGGTGGCGCGGTACTGGTCGCCGAAGGCGTGGCGGCCGACGATGATCGGCTTGGTCCAGCCGGGCACCAGCCGCGGCACGTTCTTCATGATGATCGGCTCGCGAAAGATGGTGCCGCCGAGGATGTTGCGGATGGTGCCGTTCGGCGACTTCCACATCTTCTTCAGCTTGAATTCCTCGACGCGCTGCTCGTCGGGCGTGATCGTCGCGCATTTCACGCCGACGCCGTATTTCTTGATGGCATTGGCCGAATCGATGGTCACCTGGTCGTTGGTGGCGTCGCGGTGCTCGATGCCGAGGTCGTAATATTCGAGCTTGAGGTCGAGATAAGGGTGGATCAGCTTGTCCTTGATGAACTGCCAGATGATGCGGGTCATCTCGTCGCCGTCGAGTTCGACGACCGGGTTCGCCACCTTGATCTTCGCCATGGAAAGAATGCCTCGCTTTTGGGGAACGGAACGGCCTTGCCCGCACGGCTGCCGGCCCTGGGATGCGGCCCGTATATCAAAGGCTTTTTGGCCGCGCAAACGGCGAACCGCGCCGTAGTGCCGGCATTCCTTGCGAAAGCTTCATTTTCGCCGCCAAATGTGGCAGGGGACTGCGAAATGCCGCAAACAGCAGTTCACTGACAACCATGGCCGCTACCCAGGATCCCGCCACCCCTCTTGCCTCCGGAACGCCAGCGTCCGGTCCGGCGATCATCCTGGTCGAGCCGCAGCTCGGCGAGAATATCGGCATGGTTGCGCGCGCCATGGCCAATTTCGGCCTTTCCGAGCTGCGGCTCGTCAATCCGCGCGACGGCTGGCCGAGCGAGAAGGCGCGTGCCGCCGCAAGCCGCGCCGACCACGTCATCGATGCCGTCAAGGTGTTCGATGACCTGGCCTCGGCGGTTGCCGATTTGAACTTCGTCTTCGCCACCACGGCGCGCGCGCGCGACAATTTCAAGCCGGTGCGCGGTCCGGTCGAGGCGGGCAGGGCAATGCGCGCGCGGCAGCGGGCCGGCCAGCGCACCGGCATCCTGTTCGGCCGCGAGCGCTTCGGCCTCTATAATGACGAGGTCGGCCTTGCCGACGAGATCGTCACTTTCCCCGTCGATCCAGCCTTCTCCTCGCTCAACATTGCCCAGGCGGCCCTGCTGATGTCCTATGAATGGATGAAGTCCGGCCTGGAAGACGAGACCAGGACCAACTTCTCCGGCCCCGAAATGCCACCGGCCACCAAGGAAGAATTGCACGGCCTGTTTGCGTATCTGGAAGGTGCACTGGAGGCGCGCGGCTATTTCCGCCCGGCAGCGAAGAAGCCGAAGATGGTCGACAATTTGCGCGCTGTGCTGACCCGCCCCGGCTTTGCCGAGCCGGAGCTCAAGGTGCTGCGCGGCATAATATCATCGCTGGACAGGTTCTCGCCGGCCATGCCGCGCGGCGACGGATCGCCCGGCGACGATCCAAGGCGGCTCCCGGCGGCCGCGGCACGCGCTGCGAGGGCGAAAGACAAAGACTAGGCGCGCAAATGCAGCTCTCTTACCAGTAACCGAATTTTATTTGGTTTGATCCATGGTTTTCGAAACGATGGATCTCGGATGTTTAGCTCAAATATCGGTCGTCTTCGCTTTTTCTTCTATTCCGTGGCTCTGCTGGTTGCGGAAATCGTGACCTTTGTGCTGTGTGTCGTGCTGACCATCGGCATCGAGGGCTTGGCCAATTCGAAACCAGGTCCTTCCAGGGAAGGGCTGGCCGCGGCCGTTCTCGTCGCCTCGCTGGTGATCGTTCTGTTCCGCGCGAATTTCGCCTGGCGTCGAAGCCGCGACGCGCAAGGGTCGGGTTGGATCCTTTGGTCGTATATCGTGTTCTCGACCCTGTTTGCGATTCTGCAGGCCGGCACTGTTCTTGTCGTAAAATTCGACGGCGAAGATTCGCATTCCGGTCTTAACCTGCTGGGATTAGCTCTTGTCGGGCTGTGGGCCGTCATCTTGGCGGCCAGGCCGGCGGGCGGTCGCTCTTCCGATATGGCGTCATCCCTGAGTTTCGACGATTTCGACCCGCCCGGGCCGCTGCGCGGCACCGCGGCGCTTCATTCAGCGTCAGCCGCCGGCGTGACGGCCCAGGCTCCGCCCTACGCCATGCGCGCCGCACCGGTGCCGTCGAACCATGCTGCATCTCAACCTGCATCTCCGGCAGCCGGCCGGCCGCGGGCCGGCGGCTTCGGCAAGCGGGGCCTTGTGTGACCCGTCTCGCCGCATCAAGGCCATGATGGTTCCACATAGAAGCGGCCGGGACAAAGCATCATTGGCCGAAGCAAAATGCATGGGCCGGCCTTCTCTCGTGATCTCGTTTGTAATTCCCCAGCCCTTAGTGTTTCCCAGCCCTTAGTGACTCAATGACCATGACCGATCCGTCGAGCGCCCGTCCGATCCTGATGTTCGATTCGGGCATTGGCGGCCTCACCGTGCTGCGTGAGGCGCGCGTCCTGATGCCTGACCGCCGCTTCATCTATGTCGCCGACGACGCGGCGTTCCCCTTCGGCGCCTGGGAGGAAACGGCGCTGAGAACACATATTCTGGAGTTGTTCGCCAGGCTGCTCGAACGGTTTTCGCCGGCCATTTCGGTCATCGCCTGCAACACCGCCTCGACACTGGTCATCGATGCGTTGCGCGAGCGGTTTCCCGGCCACCCTTTCGTCGGCACCGTGCCGGCCATCAAGCCGGCGGCGGAACGCACGCGCTCAGGCCTGGTTTCGGTGCTGGCGACGCCCGGCACCGTCAAGCGCCAGTACACGCGCGACCTGATCAGCAAATGGGCGCAGAAATGCCACGTCCGCCTGGTCGGCAGCGACAGGCTGGCTGGATTGGCCGAAGCCTATATGCGCGATGGTTTTGTCGACGAGGACGCCGTGCGCGCCGAGATCGCGCCGTGCTTCGTTGAGCATGACGGGCTGCGCACCGACATCGTCGTGCTTGCCTGCACCCATTATCCTTTTTTGGTCAACCGCATGCGCAAGACAGCACCTTGGCCGGTCGACTGGCTCGACCCGGCCGAGGCGATCGCACGCCGCGCGCTGTCGCTGCTTGCCGATACCGAGGCCGCTTATCGCAGAGAGGCACTGCCGGAAGGCGCCGACCTTGCGTTCTTCACCTCGAACAGCGCCGATCTTCCGACGCGCCGGCTGATGCAGGGATTTGGCCTGGTGATATCCTGACCGCAAGTAATTTTCGCTTTGGGAACATCACACCAGACAATGCGTTTTCCTCTCATCGGAAACGGGAGAAACCATCATGCCAGCCACCTCAAAAGCCCAGCAGAAAGCGGCCGGCGCGGCATTGTCAGCCAAGCGCGGCGAGACCAAGAAGGGCGCGCTCAAAGGCGCGTCGAAGGGAATGTATAAATCCATGAGCGAAAAACAGCTCGAGGAATTCGCCGAGACCAAGCGCAAGGGCCTGCCGGAAAAGAAGTCGAAGCACTGATCGACTGACCATTCTGGCAGCGGATGCCGGCCAACAAAAGGCCCGCGGCTGAGCCGCGGGCCATGAAGTCTCAACGGGCGAGGGCGAAAATTACCAGTTCCAGCCGCAGCGCCGCACTTTGTAGCGGATGACCTTGCGATGACCGTGGCGCCACACCACCTTCTTCTTGACCACGATGCGGCAGATCTGGTGATGCCTGTGCCCATGCCAATGCCGGGCCTGCGCTGGCTCGGGCACAACCGCCATCGTGCCGGCCATCACCGCGGCTCCTACCAACGTAAGGAAGAACTTCTTCATGCGAATTCCTGCTCCTCTGACTTCAGTCCCTTCCTGATGCCGCTGGCGCAACCTCCCGCCACATCCGGCACGTTCTACAACCGTAACACTATCCGGTTCGGCGACTCGCGCCAGCCAGAAGCTTGACAGCGGTTAAATCTCCGTTTAACCAGCCCACCAACACCGGGCCGCAATGCCCGGTGGTTTTCTTTATGTGTGCAAGACGTTTGGGAAGCCGGTTTTACTTTCCCTATGTCTTGTTTGAAATGACGTGTCCCGTGGGTTTTCCGTCGCGTTGCGTGGAAAACCCTGTCAGGTCTCGAAAACGGAGGCCAGAGGAGGGCGCGTTTCCTTCACACGGACCATAAGGTTCCGGGTGTGTTGTTTTGAAAGGGAATGCGATGAGCAAGCGCGAATCCGCGAAGTACAAGATCGACCGCCGTCTTGGCGAAAACATCTGGGGCCGCCCGAAGTCCCCGGTCAACAAGCGTGAATACGGCCCCGGCCAGCATGGCCAGCGCCGCAAGGGCAAGCTTTCCGATTTCGGCCTGCAGCTGCGCGCCAAGCAGAAGCTGAAGGGCCACTATGGCGACGTTTCGGAGAAGCAGTTCCGCAAGGTCTATGAAGAGGCGGACCGCCGCAAGGGCGACACCTCGGAGAACCTGATCGGCTTGCTCGAATCGCGCCTCGACGCCGTCGTCTACCGCTCCAAATTCGTGCCGACCATCTTTGCGGCGCGCCAGTTCGTCAATCACGGCCACGTCAACGTCAATGGCAAGCGCGTCAACATCGGCTCGTACCGTTGCAAGCCGGGCGATGTCATCGAAGTGCGCGAGAAGTCGAAGCAGCTGGTCATCGTGCTGGAATCGGTGGGCCTGGCCGAGCGCGACGTGCCCGATTACATCGAGGCCGACCACAACAAGATGACCGCGACTTTCACGCGCATCCCCGGCTTGGCGGACGTTCCGTTTGCCGTGCAGATGGAACCGAATCTGGTCGTCGAATTCTATTCGCGCTGATCGGCGCGTTCGTCACGACAAAACCGAAGGCCGCCCCTCCAGGCGGCCTTTTCTTTCTTCGTCCTTTTCAGGGACGTGAGTCGGAAATCGATTTCGATTTTCGATCCGATGCGCTACTGCGGGCGGCAACAGGACTTTAGGGCCGACGCGCCGTGAACATGCAGCCAGACGCCAAAACGCTTGACCCGATCGCCGACGCCGAAGGCGGCTTCCATCCGCTGTTTGCCGATGTGCCGTCCTCCGTCGAGTTCAACAAGCTGCGCAAGCGGCTGTTGCGGCTTGCCCGCCAGGCGATCGACGATTTCGCCATGGTGAGACCCGGCGACCGTTGGCTGATCGCTCTGTCGGGCGGCAAGGATTCCCACGGCTTGCTTGCCGTGCTGCTTGATCTCAAATGGCGCGGGCTGCTGCCGGTCGAGCTGTTGGCCTGCAATCTCGACCAGGGCCAGCCGAACTTTCCCAAGCACATATTGCCCGATTATCTCGACAGCTATGCCATTCCGCATCGCATCGAATATCAGGACACCTATTCGGTGGTCACCGACAAGCTGGCCGAGGGCAGCACTTATTGCTCGCTGTGCTCGCGGCTGCGGCGCGGCCATCTCTATCGCATTGCCCGCGAGGAGGGCTGCTCGGCGCTGGTGCTCGGCCACCACCGCGAGGACATACTGGAAACCTTCTTCATGAACCTGTTCCATGGCGGGCGCCTGGCCGCCATGCCGCCGAAGCTGCTCAATGACGAAGGCGATGTCATGGTGCTGCGGCCGCTCGCCTATTGTGCGGAAGCCGATCTCGAGAAATTCGCCGGCGCCATGAAATTCCCGATCATTCCGTGCGATCTGTGCGGTAGCCAGGAAGGTCTGCAGCGCAACGCCATGAAGGCGATGCTCGACGACATAGAGAAGCGCATGCCCGGCCGCAAGGACACGATGATCCGCGCCATGACCAATGTGCGGCGTTCGCATCTGCTCGACAGGAAACTGTTCGATTTCGCCGCCCTCAACGAAACCCTCACCACTAGGCGTCCCGATGACATTTGAAGATAGCGCGATCGACTGGCTTGCCGACCTTCTGTCGGAAGCCGCCGTCGCCGAGATCATGCCGCGCTTTCGCCGTTTGAGCGAGGGCGACGTCCGTCGCAAGACCTCGGCCGCCGATCTCGTCACCGAGGCCGACGTCAATGCCGAACGGCTCATCACCGCCAGCCTGCGCCAGCGTTATCCCCACGCAATGATCGTCGGCGAGGAGGCCTGCTCCGACGACCCGACGCTGCTCGACGGTCTCGGCGATGCCGAACTCGCCTTCGTCATCGACCCGGTGGACGGCACTTTCAACTTCGCCTCCGGCGTGCCGCTGTTCGGCGTCATGCTTGGCGTCGTGGTCAAGGGCGAGACGGTCGCCGGCATCATTCACGACCCCGTCGGCAAGGATTGGCTGATCGGCGTTAGTGGCGCCGGCAGCCATATCCGCCATGCCCATGGCAATCTGGAAAAGGTCCATGTCGCCAAACCGGCGCCGATGTCGGAAATGACCGGTGCGGTCTCATGGCACTATGTGCCCGAGCCGGACCGCTCACGTTTGGCGCGCAACCAGACCAAGTCGCTATCGCAGTTCAATTATCGCTGCGCCGCCCACGAATACCGCCTGCTGGCCAGCGGCCACGGCCATTTCGTCGTCTACAACAAGCTGATGCCTTGGGACCACTTGGCCGGCGTGCTGATCCACGCGGAGGCCGGCGGCCATGCCGCGCGCTTCGACGGCAGCGCCTATCTGCCGTCGCATGTCGGGGGTGGCCTGCTGGTCGCGCCGGACCGGGAGAGCTGGCGGGAGCTGCGCCGCGAGCTCTGGGCAGAATAGCTCTTCGCTGCCAAAGGTGTCCAATCTTGTGCGAAACCGGAGATCTCGAATGAAACCTCGGTCCGCAATTGTTGCAACGGCCTTTGCCTTTGCCTTGGTTGCCGGTGTCAATGAAGCAAGAGCTGGGGAACGCGCATGTCGCAGTCCCGACTCCGTCGACACCATAGACGAGATGTTCTCCGCGATCTTCGCCTGTTGGAAGCCGCCGCCCGGAACCGCGGGCATGACCCTGACGCTGCAGTTCTCAATTCGCCGAAACGGTACGCTTATTGGCAAGCCGCGCGCCACTTTCTCCCATCTAGGGGGCGATGGTCCGCTCAACCGGGCCTTTGTGGCCTCCGTCCTCGAGGCGCTCGACAAGGCTCTTCCACTGCCCGTTTCCGACAGTATGGGTGGAGCAATCGCAGGACGTACGTTGTTCCCTCGCTTCACCGCGGTCAGTGAGGGTGCATCCTAGGCGCACGCGCAATGTGCATTAAACCGGCGGGTTATGCGGCTGGAATAGTCTGCCGCGCTCGGCCAGCAGAATCATCAGCAGCGCCGCCACCGACACGCTGCAGAACCCGGCGGCCAGCGGCGTCACCGTGCCGTTGAAGGCTTGGCCGATCAGCGTGCCGAGAATGCCGCCAAGAAATGTCTGCATGAACCCAAGGATCGACGACGCAGTGCCGGCCAGGTGCCCCAGCGGCTCCATAGCGAGCGCGTTGAAGTTCGCGCCGAGCGCGCCGAACGGGACCATGGCGCAGGCAAAGAAGGCAATGAAGAGCCAGAGCGGCATCTTCATTTCGATGGAAACGACCAGCCAGGGCAAGGCTGATTGCCAGAAACAGCAGCAGCGCGCTTTGCGACAGGCGGCGCATGCCGATACGGCCGACGAGGCGCGAATTGAGGTAGTTCGAAAACGCAAGCACGCCGGCAACCCCCGCGAAGATGACCGGGAACATCTCACCGACATTGAACACGCTGACATAGATCTGCTGGGCCGATGCGATGAAGCCGAACATGGCGCCGAAGATGAAGGTGCTGGCGAAGGCGTAGCAGAGCGCGATGCGGTTGGTGAGAACGATGCGGAAGCCGCCGATGACGGAGGACAGCGTTAGCGGCCGGCGATATTCGGGGTGTAGTGTCTCGGGCAGGCGCAGCAGCGACCAGGCGGACACGATCAGCGCGCCGGCTGCCATGGTGACGAAGATCACATGCCAGGTCGCAAACAGCATTATGAACTGGCCGATACCGGGCGCGACCACCGGAATGGCCATGAACACCATGAAGATCAAGGACATGACTTCGGCCATGCGCCTTCCGTCGAACGTATCGCGCACGATCGAGACGGCAATGACGCGCGTCGCCGCCGCGCCGACGCCTTGCACGGCCCGGCATAGCAGAAGCGTGGCGAATGACGGGGCGATTGCCGCAGCGCCGGCCGCCACGACGTAGATCACCAGCCCAGCGACAAGAGGCGCGCGGCGCCCGAAACGGTCCGAGATCGGCCCGAAGAACAGCTGTCCGCCCCCAAAGCCAAGGATATAGGCGGTGACCACATATTGCCGGTGGTTTTCATTTTCGACGCCAAGCGAAGCGCCGATCTGCTGCAGCGCCGGCAAAATAATGTCGATGGCCAGCGAATTGAGCGCCATCAGCGCCGCGCACAGCGCAATGAATTCCCAGCGCGGAATGGGCAAGGTGCTTGCCTTTTGCTGCGCTTGTGCTTGCTGATCCACGGCCAGTCCGATCCTCAACGAAAATGCGCCGGCTGGCCGACGCATCCATTCGTTGATTGCCCCGATGTCGGGCAGAACTTTTTGCCAAGGTGGGGGCTGCCCCGGCGCTTATCGCTTGACCCCCGAAAATCGCAGTCAGAAGGTCATACGCAGAAACAGAAATCAGGCGGCGCCTTTGACGCTGACGCCTTTTTCGACGAGGAAGGTCTGCAATTCGCCCGCCTGGAACATCTCGCGGATGATGTCGCAGCCGCCGACGAACTCGCCCTTGACGTAGAGCTGCGGGATGGTTGGCCAGTTGGAGTAGTCCTTGATGCCTTGCCGCAGTTCGGCCGACGTCAGCACGTCGACGCCCTTATAGTCGGCGCCGATATAGTCGAGGATCTGCACGACCTGGCCGGAAAATCCGCATTGCGGAAAGCCGGGTGTGCCCTTCATGAAGAGAACGACGTCGTTGCCCTTCACTTCATTGTCAATGTAGTCGTTGATGCCGCTCATGGAATACCCTTTCATGCCTGTGGGAGTCAGGCTCGAACATTACCCTTCAAATAAACCCATGGGTTGCGCGAAACAAGATGTTTGCCGCCTTGCCATGCAAATGGCGCAAAGGAAGGTCTGATCTTGGGCCAAGCCGTTGGCCACCATTCGTCCCGAGGCGCGATGAAAAGACGATATCTCGCCGGGGTCGTCCTCGCCGTTCTGTTCGCCGCACTGTCCTTGATCTGGTGGGCCAAGTCGCCGAGGCAGCCACCTCTCGTCGTTGGCGGTGAATTACCGGCGCCGTGCCGCGACGCGAGCTTCGAGGCGGTCGCCTATTTCGTCTGCGAAATCGATCTGCGCCGCTATGAAATCGGTGTGTTCCACGCAGGCATTGACGGCAAGGCTTTCGGTTCACTGGACAAATTCGACAAGGCGATGGCGGATCAGGGCCGGCCGGTGCTGCTCGCCATGAACGCCGGCATGTATCACCAAGACCTGACTCCGGTCGGCCTTCTCGTCGAGGACGGCCGGGAGAAGGCGCCGATCAACCTCGCCGACAGCGAAGGCAATTTCTTCCTGAAACCGAACGGCGTCTTCCTGGTCCGGAAGGATGGCAAGGCGGCGGTCATCGAGACAAGCGCCTATGTTGCGACCAGACTGGACGTGATGTTTGCCACGCAATCCGGCCCGATGCTGGTGATCGACGGCCGGCTTCATCCCCGCTTCGAGCAAAACGGCACATCGCGCTATATCCGCAATGGCGTCGGCGTGCGTGACGAAAACACTGTCGTGCTGGCGATCTCGCGCTCTGAGGTCAGCCTCGGCAGCTTCGCCCGACTGTTTCGAGACGCGCTCGATTGTCCCAACGCGCTTTTCTTCGACGGGGCCGTTTCGGCGCTGTCGAACGGCGAGCGGATGATTGTGGGTGGAAACTATCCAGCCGGGCCGATCATTGCCGTTTCGGCGAAAAGGTGAGGCAATATTTGTGCGCACGCACGCATATGAATGCAGGCGCCAAACTCAGTTCGGCAAAATGCCTGGGGTCGACCATTTCCATCTCAGGCGCGGGAAGTGGCTCGACGAAGCGGTCGAGCGTCCAGCCTGTATCGGCAAGGCCATTGAGGATATCGCCGAGCGGTCTTCGATAGGACTCGACATAGGGATTGGGCTCCCCAAAACCGCCCCAATGCATGCCCCAGCGGTTGATTTCAAAATAAGGTTTCGTTCCGCGCGTGCGTTCGTCCTGCCAGTCGCGCATTGGGTGGCCCATGGAGAACACCAATTTGCCTCCAGGCCTAGCAACGCGATGAAATTCGGCGAATACCGGCGCCAGCCGTTCGACATAATCGAGCGCCAGCGAACAGATTATGCGGTCGAAAGTGCCGTCTGCGAGCCAGTCGAGAGGCTTTTCGAGATCGCCGAGCCGGATATCGACTTCCAATCCCCCGCAGCGCTCGCGCGCCAAAGTCAGCATTTCCGGCGTGATGTCGAAGGCACTTACCCGCGCACCCGAGCGAGCCAGCTTCTCCGAGCAGATGCCGGAGCCGCAGCCCGCGTCCAACACATCCAGTCCAGCAACCTCGCCCAGCAATTCGAACGAGGCCGGACGTTCATAGAGGGCGTTGTGCGGCTTGGTCGGCGCCAGCGCATCATAGCGCTTGGCGAAGGAAGCATAGGCACTGACTGCAACCGGATCGCTGTCGCCTTTGGCCATGACTTCCCGCTTGCGTAGAATTAGTCCGGCACGCTGGTCTGCAGGGCAAGCGCGTGCAGCACGCCGCCCATGTTGCCCTTCAGCGCGTCATAGACCATCTGGTGCTGCTGGACGCGGCTTTTCCCGCGAAAGCTTTCGGCCACAACCTCAGCCGCATAATGGTCGCCGTCGCCGGCCAGGTCGCGAATGGTCACCTTGGCGTCCGGAATGCCTTCCTTGATCAGCCGTTCGATGTCGTGGGCGTCCATTGCCATATGAGGATTCCTTGTTCAGGTCGTGATCTCATAGATATGGTCGAAAAGGCGGATGAACCACACCGAAACGGCCCCGCTTGATCACATCACGGGTCCACGACCTCATTTGCCATGAAGCGAGGGAACCAGGATTCGTGGGCGGCGGTCAATTCGCTGACCGGTATCGCACGCGCCTCGCCCAGCTTCAATTCGCTGCCGCCGGTCGAGCCGATCCACGGTGCAAAAATGCCGAGTTTGCTTTGTTGTTCGCGAATGGCGTCCCATTCCTCGCTCTGCGGATCGATCGACAGCGTCAGCAGGTAGCGGCCCTGATCCTCGCCGAACCAGACGGGGATCGGATCCGTACCGATCAGGCCAGGAATGGTCGCGCCGATGCCGGAGGCCATCGCCATCTCGGCCAGCGCCACCGCGATGCCGCCGTCGGAAACGTCATGCGCCGCGCTAACGACACCGGAACCGATCAGCGCCCGCACATGGTCGCCGACCCGCTTCTCGTGGTCGAGATCGACCGGCGGCGGCGGGCCGTCGGCGCGGCCATGGATGTCGCGCATATAGGCGGACTGGCCAAGATGCGTGCCCCACATGGTCGGCGCGCCGACCAGCACGATCATCTGGCCTTCGGCGGCAAAGCCGATCCGCACCATTTTCGACCAGTCGGCAATCAGCCCGACGCCGCCGATGGTTGGTGTCGGCAGGATGCCTTGGCCGTTGGTCTCATTGTAGAGGGAGACGTTGCCGGAGACGATCGGAAAGCCAAGCGCCCGGCAGGCATCGCCGATGCCTTTCACGGCACCAACCAGCTGGCCCATGATCTCCGGCCGTTCCGGATTGCCGAAATTGAGGTTGTCGGTGGCCGCGAGCGGCAGAGCGCCGGTGGCGGTAAGATTGCGCCAGCATTCGGCAACGGCCTGTTTGCCGCCCTCGTAAGGGTCGGCCTCGCAATAGCGCGGCGTCACGTCGGAGGAGAAGGCGAGCGCCTTAGTCGGGTGGCCATCGACGCGCACGACACCGGCGTCGCCGCCGGGAAGCTGCAGGGAATTGCCCTGGATCAGCGTGTCGTACTGCTCCCACACCCAGCGGCGTGAGGAAAGGTCCGGTCCCCCCAACAGCTTGAGCAGTGCGTCGGCCACATCGGCTTGAGGTGCATCGCCGGCCAGCGGCGCCGGCTTCTTCGGTTCGACCCAGGGACGGTCATATTCCGGCGCTTGATCGCCGAGATCCTTGATCGGCAGATTGGCGACCTCATCGCCCTGGTGCAGCACGCGGAAGCGCAGATCGTCGGTGGTCTTGCCGACGATGGCAAAGTCTAGGCCCCATTTGTGGAAGATCGCCTCGGCCTGTTTTTCCTTTTCGGGGCGCAGCACCATCAGCATGCGCTCTTGGCTCTCCGAAAGCATCATCTCATAGGCGCTCATGCGCTCTTCACGCACCGGCACCTTGTCGAGATCGAGCTCGATGCCGAGGTCGCCCTTGGCGCCCATCTCGACCGCCGAGCAGGTGAGGCCGGCCGCACCCATATCCTGGATGGCGATAACGGCGCCGGACGCCATCAGTTCGAGGCAGGCTTCGAGCAGGCATTTTTCGGTGAACGGATCGCCAACCTGGACGGTGGGGCGCTTCTCGTCGATCTTGTCGTCGAACTCAGCCGAAGCCATGGTGGCGCCACCGACGCCGTCGCGCCCGGTCTTGGCACCGAGATAGACGACCGGCAGGCCGACGCCCTTGGCCTCGGACAGGAAGATTGCGTCTGTCTTTGCGAGGCCTGCGGCAAACGCATTGACCAGGATGTTGCCATTGTAGCGGGCGTCGAAATTGACCTCGCCGCCGACCGTCGGCACGCCGAAGGAATTGCCATAGCCGCCGACGCCGGAAACGACGCCGGCAACGAGGTGCCTTGTCTTGGGATGATCAGGCGCGCCGAAGCGCAGCGCGTTCATCGCCGCGATCGGTCGCGCGCCCATGGTGAAGACATCGCGCAGGATGCCGCCGACGCCGGTCGCAGCGCCCTGATAGGGCTCGATATAGGAGGGGTGGTTATGGCTCTCCATCTTGAAGACGACGCAGTCGCCGTCGCCGATGTCGACCACACCGGCATTCTCACCCGGGCCCTGGATGACTTGCGGCCCGGTGGTCGGCAGCGTGCGCAGCCACTTCTTCGAGGATTTGTAGGAACAATGCTCGTTCCACATCGCCGAAAAAATACCAAGTTCGGTAAAGCTCGGTTCGCGCCCGACCAGGTCGAGGATGCGCTGGTACTCGTCGGGCTTCAGCCCGTGCGCGGCAATGAGTTCAGGAGTGATCGGCACGGAATTGGAAATGGTCATGATCGGCAATTGTGTCCTGGGGATCGAGTCCCGTCTTATCGCAAGCTTTGCAGCCGATACACCCCGTCGGATGACTAAAACGATGGAAAGCAACAGCTGACGGCAAGTAGCGAAAGATCGCCACTCGACCCGCCGGTTTCAAGCCGGTTCAGGAAAAGCTGTCGTAGCCGGCGCGGCCCTCGTCCAGAAGCCGCCGGATCACCGCGACGCCGTGCGCGATATCGTCCCGCTGTCGCGGCTGCGAGATGCCAAACCGCACGCCGTGAAAGGCCTGTTCGGAACGCCCTGCCTTGAACTCATCCTCGTCGTCGATGAGCACGCCATGTTCGAGGCAAGCCTGTTTGAAGGTGCCGGAAAGCCACGGGTCGGGCAAAGTGAGCCAGACGAACGGCACATTGTCCAGCGCCTTGAAGTCGAAGCCGTCGAGTGTCTCGCGCACGATCGCGATGCGCGCACCGATCTCGGCAATGCTGCGCTTGCGCATCTCGGCGGCCTGACCGGACAGCACCAGCCGGCTGCCCACCTCCGCCAGCAGAAAGGGCAGGCCGCCCGTCATCATCTTATGGGCGACCCGGATGCGGTGACGGTAGGCCGGCGGGCAAGCGAGCCAACCGCCGCGAACACCCGCCGCGACCGATTTCGACAGGCCGCCGGCAACGATGGTCCGTTCGGGAGCATATTCGGCCATTAAAGGCGTTGGGTCATCGGTCAGTCCACCATAGAGATCGTCCTCGATCAGGACGACGTTATATTGACGGGCGACATGCGCGATTGCTTCGCGGCGCGATGCCGACAGCGTTGTCAGCGTCGGGTTCTTCGCCGTCGGCATTAAAAAAATCATCTTCGGATGCTTTTGTGCGCAGACGCGCTCGAAATCCTGGGGATCTATGCCCTCGTCGTCAGCCGCCACCAGTGCGGTCCGGCGACCGATCAGGCCGGCACTGCGGGAGATCTGCGAATAGGTGAGGTGCTCGAAGACGACATAGTCGCCGGGGGCGGTGAGTCCCGCAATGGTTGCCATCACCGCGGCGTGGGTGCCGAGCGTGGGAACGATTGCATCCGCCGCCGGGCGATAGGAATTGCGCGACAGCCAGCGTCTGCCCGCTTCCAACCAGCGGTCCGGGAAATCACGAGTATAGCTTGAAATCTCATGCGGATGGTCTTGCGCCGTGCGTGTCAACACGTCGGCGACGATGGCACCCTGGCCGACATCCGGTGCGGCCGTGCTATCGAAGCGCAGCTTGTCGCCGGGCGCATCCATATAGCGTGTGCCTTGTTCGACCGGCCCTAGGAAATCCGGCTTTGCGCTCTCCGACTGTTGAGCGATAACATAGGTTCCGCGGCCGACCTCGCCGCTGACCAATCCCCGCTCGCGCAGCAATTGATAGGCCCTGCCGACCGTGCCGACGGTCGTGCCAATGTCGTATGCCAGATCGCGCTGCGGCGGCAGCTTTGCCCCTGCACCGATCAGGCCGCGGTCGATGTCCGTCTCGATGGAATCGGCAAGCCGCTGATAGAGCGGGCCGGTGCGGGCGGTCAGGTCTGGAAGCCAAGTTGTCATGGTGACAATTTTTTACATTGCACCGAAATGAGAGTCAATACATATGAAGCGGGCCGCACGAAAGGCACAATGCAATCTTGGCAGAAAGACAATGGGTACAATAGAGACAATCCGCTACGCGGCAGTTGAATTGACCGGAAGCCGCTCGTCGGGCCGGAGATCCTATGTTCGCCGGATCGCGCAAGTGGTCACGTCATTCGTCCGATGGATCGACGGTCTGCTGGAGCGCCGGCGCAGTCGGCTGGTCCTGCTCGAGATGACCGACGATCAGCTCAAGGACATCGGTATCTCGCGCTGCGATGCCCATCGTGAAGGTCTGAGGCCGTTCTGGGACTGATGCGTTCGAGCGCTTCAGCGGACGCTCGCCGTCCTGAGCCGCGCGACGCCGCGGTCCACAAGCACCGCCACAATACATAGCACGAAAAAAAGCCCCGTGATGGCCACGGCCGAGACGGCGACGCTGGTCGCGCCGTTCTTGGCGAGATCTAGGAACGGGTAGGGCACTTCACCGGCAATCGGCGCCCGCAGCAGCGCGTAGGCCAGATACGCGATCGGATAAATCATCCACCAGGAGATGTCACGCCACCGCGTCGAGCCGTCGGCGCCCGCCACAAGCCACCACAGCACGAACAACACCGGCGTCACATAGTGCAAGAGCACATCGCAGAGCAGGAACAGCCCTCGCGGCTGCCAAAGCTGCGCCAAGACCGTTGCATAAACGATGAGAACCAGCGTTATGGCGACGGCTACGCCCGCCCGCATCCGTGGGGCGGCAAAAGCCGGAAACCAGGCATAACCCGTTGACGACAGCAACGAGGCATGGACGAGCACCGCGCCGATATTGGTCTGGATGGTGAAGAAGCTGAAATAGAAGACCAGCGAGCCGACAAAGCCGCGGCCGGCTTCCATTGATGCCGGGACGGTGATGCAGAGCTGCAGGACGAGCCCGGCCAGGCCGACGACCAGACCGGTGATCTGCAGCAAGCGACCCATTGGGCTAGGCAGCAGCGCCACAGGCCGGATTGCCCGTCTGCCAGCGGGCAATGTCCGAGCCGATGCGGGCGCCGAGCGGTTCCGCCATCAATGGGCCGAATACGTCGACGCGGCTCGACTTGCCTTGCGCCTGCACGACCAGCAACGGCTTTCCGCCATAGTGTTTGGCCGGCACCAGCAGGAAGCGCGGCGTGCCGCTGAACGAATTCAGTTCGTTGGCCATCTGGTAGGATTTGAACGCAGGGTCCTTGCTGGCGATCCAGCATTTGTGGGCAGCTATTGCCACCTGCTCCATGGCAAGCAGTGACGCGCTCTTGCCCGCCGGCGCTGGCGTGCTCTTCGGGCCTGACTGGCAGGAGGCGAGTACAAGACCGGCGGAAGCGGCGAGGGCGAGGCGGGCTAGTGTCGATCGCATGGTCAAGCGGCGCCCATCTCGAGTTCGGACAGAAAGATCTTCAGACCGTCTGTCATCTCACCCCAGACGCGCGACAGCGCCGGATGCTGCAAGGCGATTTGCTCATAGGCATCGAATTTCGGATAGGCATCAAGCAGGTCGGGGCGGCCGATCGTCGCCCTGAAATTGTTGAAGACGAAGCGGGTCGGCGTCAGCCACGCATCGGCGAATGAGATGTCGTCGCCGAGCGCGAACGGGCCATGCGCCATGCGGGCCTCGATTGCCGCAAGCCCGTGATGCAGTCGGGCGAACTGTGTCTTGATCTCGGCCTCGTTGCGCTGCGGTACGAAATAGAGCTCAAACAGCTTCATCGTGGGGGCGAGCACGTCAAGGTCGGTGATGCGAGCGAACATGCGCACCAGTGCCCGGTCCTTCGAATCCTTGGGCAGCAGCGCTGGCTCGGGAAAGCGCTCCTCCAGATACTCGGCAATCACCACCGATTCGACGATCGTTTCGCCCGAGCCGGTGATCAGCACCGGAATCCGGTTCAGCGGCGAGATGGCACGAAATGCCTCGGGGATGGGAAACCCAGGCGGCGGTGCAATGACCTTGAGCGGCACGTTCTTGATGTAGGCCAGCGCCCGCACGATCGACGAATAGGGCGACAACGGCCGCGAATAGAGTTTCATGACCGTCGCTCCAGGAGGAAAATTGAAGGCATCAAGCGGCGATGCCCAGGGCGCTTTCGAACAGCGCCCGGCCGTCGCTGCCGCCATGCGCCACTTCGATCAGGTTCTCGGGATGCGGCATCAGGCCGAGCACGTTGCCCCGCCCGTTGACGATGCCGGCAATGTCGTTGATCGAGCCGTTGGGATTGGTGCCTTCGGCATAGCGGAACACCACCTGGCCTTCGCCTTCGAGGCGGGCCAAAGTTTCGGCGTCGGCAAAATAATTGCCGTCATGGTGCGCCACCGGCGCGCGGATGATCTGGCCCGGCTGGTAGCGGCGGGTGAACATCGTGTTGGCATTGGCGATCTGCAGCTTCACCTGGCGGCAGACGAATTTCAGCGAGGTGTTGCGCATCAATGCGCCCGGCAGCAGGCCGGCCTCGACCAGGATCTGGAAGCCATTGCAGACGCCGATGACCGTGACGCCCTTGGCCGCCTTTTCGGCGACAGCCCGCATTACCGGCATGCGCGCGGCAATGGCGCCGCAGCGCAGATAATCGCCAAAGGAAAAGCCGCCGGGAATGGCGATCAGGTCGACATCGGGAATTTCGGTGTCCGTCTGCCAGACGGTGACCGGCGGCGCGCCGGAAATCTTGGTCAGCGCCGCGATCATGTCGCGGTCGCGATTGAGGCCGGGGAGCAGGACGACGGCTGATTTCACCTCAGGCGATCTCCACCGCGTAATTCTCAATCACCGTATTCGCCAGAAGCTTGTCGCACATGGCTTTCAGATCGGCCTCAGCCTTGGCCCTGTCGCCCTCGGCAAGCTCGACATCGAAAACCTTGCCTTGCCGCACCTGGCCGATGCCGCCGAAACCCATTGCGGACAGCGCATGCTCGATTGCCTTGCCTTGTGGGTCTAGCACTCCGTTCTTGAGGGTTACGGTAATGCGGGCCTTGATCACGCTGGACATGCTCCTGTTCACCTGTTGAGCGGGCAAGCCATCAGTGCGGCTTGCCTTTGACACCGTCGGTCGATGCGACCAGCACCGGCCCGGCCGGACGCGGAGGTTCGTTCTCGTTCATGATGCCGAGACGGCGGGCAACTTCCTGATAAGCTTCGACCAGCCCGCCCATGTCGCGGCGGAAGCGATCCTTGTCGAGCTTGTCCTGCGTCGCCACATCCCACAGCCGGCAGGAATCCGGCGAAATCTCGTCGGCGACGACGATGCGCATCATATCGCCTTCGAACAGGCGGCCGCATTCGATTTTGAAATCGACGAGCTGGATGCCGACGCCCATGAACAGTCCCGAAAGGAAGTCGTTGACCCGAATGGCCAGCGCCATGACATCGTCGATCTCCTGCGGGCTCGCCCAGCCGAAGGCGGTGATGTGCTCTTCCGAGACCATCGGATCGTCGAGCGCATCGGCCTTGTAATAGAATTCGATGATCGAGCGCGGCAGCACGGTGCCTTCCTCGATGCCGAGACGCTTGGCCAGCGAGCCGGCGGCGACGTTGCGCACCACCACTTCGAGTGGAATGATCTCGACTTCCTTGATCAGCTGCTCGCGCATGTTGAGCCGGCGGATGAAGTGGGTCGGGATGCCCATCCGGTTGAGATGATTGAAGATGTGCTCGGAAATGCGGTTGTTGAGCACGCCTTTGCCATCGACGATTTCATGCTTCTTCTTGTTGAAAGCGGTAGCGTCGTCCTTGAAGAACTGGATCAGCGTGCCAGGCTCCGGTCCCTCATAAAGGATCTTGGCCTTGCCTTCATAAATGCGGCGGCGATTTTTCATCTGATTTTTCTCTGGATTTGCGGGCAGGCGGCAAGCGACCAGTTCCTGTCCGTCTGCCTAAAATAAGATGGCGACGGTGGGGTTCAATGCCGGTGTCTATCCCAATCGCACTGTTTGCTCAATCGGCAAATCCTTTCAATCAACCGCTTTCGGGGACCGAAATGCCGCAGCGCAGCAAGCAATGTAGCATATTGACCGGCCGGCGCCCTTTTGGTTTGTGCTCCGGCAACACATATTGGCACGACGAATCGGATTTCACGGAGGGATGCCATGAGCAGCATGAAAGACCGCGAAGAGGGCTTTGAGCGCAAATTCGCATTCGACGAGGAACTTCGGTTCAAGGCCGCGGCACGCCGCAACAGAGCGCTCGGCCTGTGGGCTGCCGAAAAGCTCGGCAAGTCAGGCACCGATGCCGACGCTTATGCCAGGGAAGTGGTCGTCAGCGACATTGAGGAAGCCGGCGATCACGACGTTTTCCGCAAGATACGCAAGGATTTCGATGCGGCCGGCATTGAGCAGTCGGACCATCAGATCCGCCGCACCATGGATGAATTGATGGCGCAGGCGATCGAGCAGATCAAGAACACCTGATCCTTCTCGATACCGATCGAATGCTGGACCAATCGACCGCTCGGCCCAACCGGGCGGTTTTTCTTTGCCTTTGCGGTCATTTCCGGCTGAATTGTTGCAACCAAAGAGGAAATCGCCAATGTCCCTGAAGTCACGCCTTGCGGCCGACGAGACACTGTTCACCGCATGGTCAGGCGTGCCGGATGCTTTGACGGTCGAGATACTGGCCAGACAAGGATTCGACGCGGTTACGCTCGACATGCAGCATGGTGGCCATCACGAGGACAGCGTGCTGCGCGGGCTTGTGCCGGTGCTGGCCGCCAACAAGCCGGCTTTGGTGCGCATCCCGGTCGGCCGCTTCGACATGGCCAGCCGCGCGCTCGACTTCGGCGCCGAGGCTGTGATTGCACCGATGGTGAATTCAGTGGCGGACGCAAGGCTGTTTGCCGCCGCCATGAAATACCCGCCGCTCGGCGAGCGCTCCTGGGGCCCCACCTATGCCTTTCCGCGCCATGGCAAGGGCGATCATGCCGACTGGCTGCGCGACAGCAACCAGCGCACCATGGCGTTCGCCATGGTCGAAACGCGCGCCGCGCTTGCTGCACTCGACGGCATTCTCGACACGCCGGGTATCGACGGCATCTTCCTCGGCCCGTCGGATTTCTCGATCGCCTGGTCGAAGGGGACCACCGTCAGTTCGACGCTGGAGAGCATGATGGAGACCGTCGCCTCGATCGCCGAGCGCACCCGCAAGGCCGGCAAGCATGCGGCGATCTATGTGATGGAACCGGCCATTGCCGGTCGTGTGGTGTCGATGGGTTACCGGCTGCTGGCGATGGGTTCGGAGCATTCTCTGATTTCGCTTGGGGCAAAGACCCTGCTGAGCAGCGTCAGGGATTCGATCGCTTCCTAGAGATCCGTCAGGAATTTCGCGAACGTCATCGAACCTTCGGGCCAGGGGCCGAAGCCGGAATCCGCGTTGAGATGACCGGCATCGCCGGCGTCGATGAACAGCGAGCCCCAGGCCGCGGCAATGTCCTCGGCGACGCCAAAGGCGCAGAACGGGTCGTTGCGGCTGGCGATCACCACCGACGGAAATGGCAGAGGATCGCGCGGATAGGGACCGAAGGTCATCAGGTGCCTCGGCTTTATCTTTGGATTGGCGACATCGGGCGGCGCCACGAAGAAAGCGCCGGCGACCGGTCGCTCGAACCGAGACAATGCCTGGATGACCGCGGCGACGCCAAGCGAGTGAGCGACAATGACGACCGGCCGCTCGGCCTCGTTAACCGCCTTGGCGACACCGGCCGTCCAATCCTCGCGCACCGGTTTCGACCATTCCGTCTGTTCGACGCGGCGCGCTGTCGATAGTTTCGACTGCCAGCGGCTCTGCCAATGATCGGGGCCGGAATTGGTGTAGCCCGGCACGATGAGAATATCTGCTTCCCTGACTTTCATGGCGCGCATGTAGCGAGAGGCGCTGTCGGGTGCAACCGGGTATAAACTCATTAGCGACATGCAAACGCACCTCTCATGAGCCCGGTCTGCTCGCTATTGTGAACACCTTGTTCGCTTCTTGCGCTCTTGTGTGAACGATACCGATCGACGATCTGTCGCCAGGAAAGAATGGCTGTTCCGAGATTTTGGCACGGACACGGCGTAGAATGATTGATGGCGCCGGGTTCCTCCCTTGGAAGCTTGTCGAGCGCCGGCTGAACGGAGCACTTTGATGAGCGAACTGCCTTTTGCCGCAACGACCCCGGTCAGCGTTGCCCGCGTCGGCTTACGGGCGCGCGATGCAGAAAATCTCGCTGCCTACTATCGCAAAGTCGTCGGTTTGCAGGAACTGAGCCGCGCCGGCGGCACGATTACGCTCGGCGCAGTCAATCGCCCTTTGCTCGACATCGAAGCGGATCCGGCTGCGAAACCCGATGACCCGCGCAGCGCCGGTCTTTTCCACACCGCCTTCCTGCTCCCTAGCCGGGTCGATCTCGGCCGCTGGATCAACCACGCCATCGCCGGCAAGATTGGCATCGAGGGCGCGTCCGATCATCTGGTCAGCGAGGCGCTTTATCTTACCGACCCGGAAGGCAACGGCATCGAGATCTATGCCGACCGCCGCCCCCAGGATTGGAAATGGAATGGCGACAAGATCGCGATGGCGACGGAGCGGCTGAACATTCCGTCGGTCATTGCCGAAGTGCCGGCCGGTGATGTCGGCTGGCAGGGCGCGCCGGAAAACAGCATTATCGGCCACGTCCATCTGCGGGTCGGCCGACCGGAAGAAGCCGAAGCATGGTGGCATCAGGAGTTCGGTTTCGACACCGTGGCAAAATACGGTGGCGCGGCGGTGTTCTTGTCGTCCGGCGGCTATCATCACCACATTGGCGCAAATGCGTGGCAGAGCGCGGGTGCCGGCCGCCGCGATCCCGCCCGCTCCGGCTTGGCCTGGGTCGAGATGCGTTCGGACAATGTGGCTGATGCAACGACCCGCGAGGATCCGTGGGGCACGGTGATCAGGACCGTTCCCGGCAAGGCGTAGTTCGGTTAGAGCTTCGCCTTTTCAAGCAAGCGGCCAAGCATCAGCAGGCCCGCCGGCCACAGGCCGAGGCCGGCCTCGTTTCCCATATGGCCGAGATCGCCGGCATCGGCGATATCCGCGCCCCAGGCTGCGGCAAAAGCGGTCGCCTTGTCGAAAGTGACGCGCGGGTCACTGCGGCTCGCCACCACCAATGCCGGGAAGGGCAGGCGCTTCAGCGGCATCGGCGCGAACGGGCGCACCGCGTCGAATGAGGGATCGGTATCCTCGACATTGGTCGCGGCAACCAGGAATGCCGCCGCGACCTTGTCGAGTTGGCTTTGACTGGCACTAGCAGCCCACTTCACCGCCGTCGCCACCGCCAGCGAATGCGCAAGTAGCACGACGCGGCGCGGTGCGGCGGCCACCGCCGCATCCACCTGGCCGATCCAGTCCCCGGGCTTAGGCCGGTCCCACTCGGCCTGCAGCACGCGGCTCGAATTGGGGAACACCCGGCACCAATGCGACATCCAATGATCCGGCCCGGAGTTGCCGCGCCCGGGCAGGGCAAGGAGATCGAAATCTCCGGCCGACGAAATCATCAGGCCTCTCCAAACACCCGCCTAAAGATCGTATCGACGTGCTTGGTATGATAGCCCAAGTCGAATTTCTCGCGGATCTCGGCCTCGGGCAAGGCTGCGACAACGTCCTTGTCGGCCAAAAGTTCCTCAAGAAAATCAGCGCCTTGCTCCCACACCTTCATCGCGTTGCGCTGCACCAGCCGGTAGGCGTCCTCGCGCGAAACGCCAGCTTGCGTCAGCGCTAGCAGCACGCGCTGCGAATGCACAAGGCCGCGGAATTTGTTCATGTTCTTCAGCATGTTGTCGGGGTAGACGAGCAGTTTGTCGACAACGCTGGTCAGCCGTGAGAGCGCGAAATCGAGCGTCACCGTCGCGTCGGGCCCGATCATGCGCTCGACCGAGGAATGCGAGATGTCGCGCTCGTGCCACAGCGCCACATTCTCCATTGCCGGCAATGCGAACGAGCGCACCATGCGGGCAAGGCCGGTTAGGTTCTCGGTCAGCACCGGGTTGCGCTTGTGCGGCATCGCCGACGAACCCTTCTGGCCGGGTGAAAAGTACTCTTCTGCTTCGAGTACCTCTGTGCGCTGCAGATGGCGCACCTCGATCGCCAGCCGCTCGATCGACGAGGCGATCACGCCGAGCGTGGCGAAGAACATCGCGTGGCGGTCGCGCGGGATCACCTGCGTCGACACCGGCTCCGGCTTCAGTCCGAGTTTCTTGGCCACGTATTCTTCGACATATGGGTCGATATTGGCAAAGGTGCCGACCGCACCGGAGATGGCGCAGGTGGCGATGTCCTTGCGTGCGTGCACCAGCCTCTCGCGGCAACGCGAGAATTCGGCGTAGGCCTGCGCCAGCTTGACGCCGAAGGTGGTCGGCTCGGCATGGATGCCATGGCTGCGGCCGATTGTGATCGTGTCCTTGTGCTCGAAGGCGCGGCGCTTGAGCGCCGCAAGCAACCCGTCAATGTCGGCCAGCAGGATGTCGCTGGCACGGGTGAGCTGCACGGCAAAACAGGTATCGAGAACGTCGGAGGATGTCATGCCCTGGTGGATGAAGCGGGCATCCGGCCCGACGAATTCGGCAAGATGGGTGAGAAAGGCGATGACGTCATGCTTGGTGACGCGCTCGATCTCGTCGATGGCTTCGACATCGAATTTCGCCGCCCCGCCTTTCTCCCAGATGGTCTTGGCGGCCTCCTTCGGGATGACGCCGAGCTCGGCCAATGCGTCGCAGGCGTAGGCCTCGATCTCGAACCAGATGCGGAACCGGGTTTCGGGCGACCAGATGGCCACCATTTCCGGCCGGGAGTAGCGAGGGATCATCAGTCGGTCCTGACTTGCGAGAGCATTTGCCCGCGTCCTAACAGAGGCAGGCAAAATGCTCAACGTTGCTGGCGCGCAAACCAGACACTGGCGACAGCGAGCGCAATGAAACCGAGCGGAAAATACAGCCGGATGCCAAGGACGACGAACTGGTAGAGTGCCGTCAACATCGTAAACACGAACTGGAAAACCCAGGTGATGGTGAACGCGGGCGCATGCCATTGGACATAGTAGGAGCGGTATTGCAGCCCAAAGAGGCCGCCGGTGAAGACAATCGTCGCTGCGAGAAGGCAGACGAAGGCGGCGGCGAGGGCGATCTCCCAGTGGCGTCCGAGCGAGACGAGCCGCGCCAGGAACAGCCCAATCGGGAAGCGAGCGCACCGCCGGCTGCATAAAGCAGCGAGACGAAGCGGATCTTTGCCGAGGTCTCCCAATTGTACTGCAGCAGATTGAGCAGCGCGCTGGCGCCCATCGCCATGGCCCACAGCAAGGCACCGGCAAATGCCGTGCGCAGCGACGGCAGAGCGCGGCGGAGACGATACAGGGCGCGATAGCGCATGGCGGGGAACGTCAATTCCTATCACGATGCCGTCAAAAGATCGTGCTGACTGAAACACAAAGTCGATGCATCCAATCCGGCTGTCGTTTGTTATTGTCGGCAGCTTCACCGCATCGTGCCTTCCGAAAATCAGGATCGATTTCGGAAGGTACGGCGCATTGATTCAAAATGCTTTAGAGCGTCCTTTGCGCGTTCAAAAGCGCGCGGCGCTATAAGGGAGACCCCCATGACAGATGCAGCCAAGATTCGCGAACGTATGGAAGTGATCGGCGCCGACGGGGTCCATGTCGGTACCGTCGACAAGGTTGACGGAGATCGCATCAAGCTGACCAAGCGCGACAGCGGTGAGGGCGCTCACAGGGGTCATCACCACTTCATTCCTCTCAGCCTTGTCGCCGAGGTCGAGGGCCAAAAGGTGCGGCTGTCGGCAAACTCCGACGTTGCGGTCACGTTCGAGGAAGAAAAATCCGACCCCACTTGATCATAAGTCCAGTCCGGTTATGGCAAATCCGAATGAGCCCTGCGCGGTCAGCGCGACGACCAGACCGGGAACAGATCGCCCTCGGCCGGCGTCGCGGCAAAGACGCCGCGGCTGATGGCGCGCGCCATCGTGGCGCCGGCGGCGGCGTAGAGATCGATCGCATCGTTGGGCCTGAGCTCGATGCCGCTCTTGCCCGTTGCCAGCGCAAAGACCAGATCGCCGTCTGCGGGCGTGTGCGTCGGCCAAATGGCACGGACAAAGCCGTCATGCGCTGATATCGCCAGGCGTTTGGCGGCGGCCTTGGTGAGTACCGCATCGGTGGCGATCACGGCGATGGTCGTGTTGGCGCCGGTTTCCGCCCGCTCTGCGGCATGCTTGTCACGGAACTTCAGCAGGATCTTTCTGGCATCGTCAGGCATCGGGTGAGGAAAGCCTAAGCCGCCGAACTCGTCGCCGATCTCGAACGGCGCCGCCCAGAAATGGCGGGTCCCGGCGACCGTCACCGAGCCCGTCGGGTTGACGGCGGCGAGCGCGCCGATGGTGACGCCGCTGTCCAGCACTGTCGAGGCCGAGCCGAGCCCGCCCTTCAGGCCGGAGCTCAAAGCCCCACTACCTGCGCCGGCAGTGCCGAGCGCAAAGTCGATCGCGGCGGCTTGCGCGGCTTCGTAGCCAAGGTCGCGGTAAGGCGGATACCGGCCCCAATCCTTGTCGCCGCCATTGCGCAGGTCGAACAGGATCGCCGCCGGCACGATCGGCACCCGAAAGCCGCCGACCTCGACGCCGATGCCTCTTTCGCGCAAGGCCGCCTGCACCCCTGACGCGGCGTCGAGGCCAAAAGCCGAGCCGCCGGAAAGCACCACGGCATGGATGGCGTGGATCGAATTGTGCGGCTCGAGCAGGTCGGTTTCGCGGGTGCCTGGCGCACCGCCCAGGATTTGCACGCCGGCCACCGCCGGTTCGTCGCAGATGACGGTGGTCACGCCGGATTTCAGCTTCGCATTCGCCGCATTGCCGACACGCAGGCCGGCGACGTCGGTGATGAGATTGCGTGGACCCGTACGGAACATCCCCGTGCTGGACATCATTGGCTCTCCGCCGGCACGAAACGGCCGCCGTCGAAACGGTAGGCTCGATAAGGATTTTGCGTCAGGTCACCCTTTTCGTCAAAGCGGATCGGTCCGATCGCCGTGGTGAAGTCATGCGCGGTCAGCACGTTGGCCAGTCTCTCGCCTGAGCTTTGCGTCAATGCCGAAGCCGACTTGGCGATCTCGACCGCAGCATAGGCGGGCAGGGTGTAACCTTCCGGCACGATGTTTTGTGCGGCAAAGCTCTGCAGCACCTTGGGGTCGGCGACATCGGCCCATTCGGGCGGCGCGATCATCAGCGTGCCGATGGCATAAGGCACATCGCCGAGCGGCGCGCGCAACGCTTCGCCGCCGGCAAACACTATGCCGGTATTTAGCTGGCCAGCATCCCGGCCCATAATGGCGACATCATCGCCGTCGCCGCCGGCAAAGACATGCGTTGCGCCGGCTTTCTTAAGTCGGCCGATCAGGCCGATCTGGTTGTCGAGCTGCGGCCGGAACGTGTCGACGAACACCGGCTTCAGAGCCGCTTGCTCGGCGGCTGCCCGAAACGTCTCGGCCATTTCGCGGCCATAGATCGTGCCGTCGTCGACGATGGCGAACAGCTCGGTCTGCCATAGGCGGGTGAGAATGGCGGCGACGGCATTGCGCTCGTCGTCGCCGCGCGGCCCGAGACGATAGATCGGCCATCCCGTCTTGGCGCGTCGGTCGGTCAGGCTTTCCGTGCGAACGCCGACTGTGATCACCGGTATGCCGGCATCCTTGAGGATCGGCAGAGCCGCCTCGATTGCGTCGGTGCACAAAAACCCGATGACGACGTTGACCTTGGCCGCGGTGAACTCCCGCGCGGCGGCGGCGCCACCATCGGCCGTGCAGGCGTCATCGATCGTCGTGATTTCGGCGTCGTTCGCTTCAGCCGCCATTGTCGCGCCTGCCTCGATCTGTTTGCCTAGGATCGCCGACGGCCCCGACAATGGTGCCGCGACGCCGACCAGCAGCGTCTCGGCGCTCGCACTACCGGCGACCGAGAGCCAGGCCAGCACCGCTATTGTGGTTGTCCAAGGTCGCATGCGAGCGAAGAATTCCTCCGCGCCGGTCGCGTGTTCTGCCGGCGCCAATGCCGTCAAGACCTAAAGGCTGGCCAGCTTTGGCGCAACACGGGAATCCAGGATATACGTCAAGCACTTCGCTTGTGGGCTGCAATATCCCCCCATATATAACGGTTGGTTCTGACTAGTGGAAAATCATCGGTGCTGAAGAAGAATGACATCGGGCCGCAGGCCTACCGCGACGCGATGGCCCATTTTGCCGGTCATGTGCATGTAGTCACCACCGATGGCCCCGCCGGCAGGCGCGGCGCGACGGTGATCGCGGCCTGCTCGGTGTCGGACACGCCGCCAACCATCCTGGTCTGCCTCAATCGCGAAAATCCCAAGAATGAGCCGTTCGTGGAAAACGGCAAATTTGCCCTGAACACGCTGGCTTCGGATCAGGAGCCGCTGTCGATCGGCTTTTCCGGCATGACCGGCCTGCCGGTCGAGGAGCGTTTCGCGTTGGCCGAATGGGATGTGATCTCGACTGGTGCGCCGACGCTGAAGGGCGCGCTCGCCGTCTTCGACTGCGAACTGATCGACTCCAAGGATCTGGCCACCCACCGGGTGCTTTTTGGCAAGGTTACAGGTTTGCGCATGGGCGATAACTTGCGGCCGCTGATCTATCACAACCGCGGCTACCACGCTTTGTAGAGGCTTTCAGATGGCCGCGCCCGCGGAGACAGAATGACCGAGTGGAAAACCGCGTCCGGCGCCGCGGATGATCGACGAGACGCTCGATCTGTTGACCCGTGCGGATTATGTGGCGGACCGGTCGCTGGCAACCGTGCTGTTTTTATGGGTTCGGTCGACCCGCGCCGGCGGATCGAGGCTGGCGTGAAGCGCGTCGCGTAACCACATGTCTCCCAAGGAGGAATCATGGAACGCAGTATCTATCTCGATGAGGCTCGCGACCCGCTAATCATCGCGGAGGGCTGGATGAAGGACGGCAAGGATGTCGCCATTGCCACCGTGGTCGAGACCTGGGGCTCGGCGCCGCGGCCGGTCGGCAGCCACCTGGTCATCGACGCCGAAGGCAATTTCCACGGCTCCGTCTCGGGCGGCTGCGTCGAAGGCGCCGTAGTCACCGAGGCGCTCGAGGTTATCGATAGCGGCAAGGCCAAAATGCTCGAATTCGGCGTCGCAGACGAGACCGCCTGGCAAGTCGGCCTGTCATGCGGCGGCCGCATCAAGGTCTATGTAGAAAGATTGGGTTGATCTCGAATGGATCCCTATGCGCTGAAGACACTCAACGCCGAACGCCGCGCCCGCCGCGCGGCAATCCTGGTCACCGATCTCGGCGACGGCCGCGACCGTGTCGTGCGCGAGGGAGACCGGGTAGCCGGTGAACTCGGGGCGGCCGTCGCCAAGGCATTTCGCACGGGCAATTCCGGTTCGGTCGAAGCTGAGGGGCGCACGTTCTTCCTCAACGCACATCTGCCGCAGCCGCGCCTGGTGGTGATCGGCGCCGTCCACATCAGCCAGGCGCTGGCACCGATGGCCAGGATCGCCGGCTATCCTGTCGAGATCATCGATCCGCGCACGGCCTTTGCCACGCCCGATCGTTTTCCCGATATCGCGCTGCATGCCGAATGGCCACAGGATGTGCTGACGCGTCAGCCGCTCGATAACTATACGGCGCTGGCTGCTCTCACCCACGATCCGAAGATCGACGATTTCGCGTTGAAGGCGGCGCTCGACGCCGGCTGCTTTTATGTCGGCGCGCTCGGCAGCCGCAAGACCCACGCCAAACGTGTGGAACGCCTGCTGGCTTCGGGGGCGACAGCCGACCAGATCGCCCGCATTCATGCCCCGATCGGCCTCGACATTGGAGCTGCCAGCCCGGCCGAGATTGCCGTCGCGGTGTTGGCGCAAGCGATCCATGCCTTTCGCTCCCGCGGCCTCGAATCCAAAGGCGCGGTCGCGTGAAATTTGGTCCCGTTGCGATCGATGCGGCCGAAGGGGCAGTGCTTGCGCACGCCACTACAGCCGGAGAGCGCCGCTACCGCAAGGCGCACCGGTTAAGCGCCGGGGATGTGTCCCTGTTGAAGGCCGCTGGCATTTCCGAGGTCGTCGCGGCGGTGTTGGCGCCCGATGATCTCAGCGAGGACCTCGCCGCTGAAAAGATCGCCGCATGTATGATCCATCGCGACATCGAGGCGAAGCCTGCCGCGACAGGTAGGGTCAACCTCCACGCGCAGGCTGCCGGCATGTTCACCGTCGACGCGGCGATGATCGACGCCATCAACGCCGTCGATCCGACGATCACCATCGCCACGCTCGCGCAGCATGCGCCGGTCGAAAAAGGTCAGATAGTAGCAACGGTGAAGATCATTCCGTTTGCGGTCGCCTCCGCTTTGGTCGATGCGGTGGCAAGGATCTGCGCGAGCGGCGAGATCTTTGCGGTCAACGCCTATCAGCCGGTGCGCGTCGGCGTCATCCAGACGGTGCTGCCCGGCATCAAACCCAGCGTGCTCGACAAGACGCTGCGCGTCACCGAAGCACGCCTGGCGCGTTCGGGCGGCAGGCTGACGGCGGAGCGTCGAACGCCGCATGAAATTATCCCCGTCGCCGAGGCTGCGGCCTCGCTGATCCGCGACAACGATATGGTGGTGATCTTCGGCGCTTCGGCGATGGCCGATTTCGGCGACGTCGTTCCTGCTGCGATCGAAAGGGCGGGCGGCACTGTCATCCGCGCCGGTATGCCGGTCGATCCCGGCAATCTGCTGGTGCTCGGCACACTCGGCGGCAAGCGCATCATCGGTGCGCCGGGCTGCGCCCGCAGTCCCAAGGAGAACGGCTTCGACTGGGTGCTCGACCGGCTGATCGCCGGTCTCGACGTGACCGCCAGGGATATTGCCGGCATGGGTGTCGGCGGGCTGTTGATGGAAATTCCGACGCGGCCGCAACCGCGCGAGCCGTTGCCGGCCAAAGCCGAACCAAAGGTCGAGATTGTGCTTCTGGCCGCCGGCCGCTCCAGCCGCATGGGCGGGCCGAACAAGCTCTTGGCACTGTTCGATGGCAAGCCTCTGGTCCGCCGCACCGCCGAACGCGCGGTCGGTTCGAAAGCCGCGGCCACCATCGTCGTCACCGGCCACCAGAGCGAGCGCGTGCGCAGTGCACTGTCTGGCCTCGATGTGACCTTCGCCGACAATCCGGATTTCGCCGAGGGTCTGTCTTCGTCGCTAAAGGCCGGCATCGCCAAGATTTCCGGCGACGCCGCCGGCGCTATGATTGTCCTCGGCGATATGCCCGGCGTCGCCTCGGCCGACCTCGACAGGCTGATGGAGGCGTTCCGCAGGTCCGAAGGCCGATCGGTGGTGCGGGCCTCGCACGCTGGGCGGCGCGGCAATCCGGTGCTGCTGCCGCGTTCGCTGTTTGCCGCGATCGCTCACCTCCAAGGCGATACCGGCGCCCGCCATCTGGTCGAGGCCGAAGGGCTCGACGTCATCGATGTCGAGATCGGCGAAGGGGCAGCGATCGATGTCGACACGCGCGAGGCGCTGGAAGGCGCCGGCGGCGTGCTGCAGGATTGACAAACCGAAGCCGAAAAACGCATGGCTGAGGGATGGCCTTTCGTTCCTGCTTCCGGTTCCGCTTGCCCCCCTCGGGCCTCCCGGCCCTGCTGATGGCGATTCTTTTGCAGCTCTTTTGTGTCGCCTATGCCAACGCTCTCGAACTCAAACCCTTCAAGGACGATCTGTTCGCCTATCCGGTCACCCTCTCGTCCGAGAGCAACGGCGCCTATACGGTGGTCGATTATCGTGAGCTGCGCGACATCAACGCTCGTGACGAAGTGCCTGAGCGTCGTGTGCACGCGCAATACACCGAAACCGGCGTGCGCAAGGTGCAGCAGGATCTCTTGCTGAAGACCGACGCCGGCGATGTCCGCCACATTGCCGTCGGCAAGACCGGGGGCGCCAGCATCATCGTGCTTTATCTGCACGGGCAGGGCGGCAGCCGTAAGCAGGGCACCGACGACTTTACCTTCGGCGGTAATTTCAATCGCATCAAGAACCTGATGGCGGGCAACGGCGGTCTCTATCTATCGCCGGACTTTTCCGATTTCGGCGACACAGGTGCCGCCCAGATCGCCGCGCTGATCGACCACTATGCCGAACAATCGCCGAGCGCAAAAATCTTCGTCGCCTGCGGCTCGATGGGCGGCTCATTATGCTGGAAGCTGGCCGCCCGCAATGATACCGGCCGGCGCATCGATGGGCTGCTGCTGCTCGGCTCGCTATGGGACGAGAGTTTCTTCTCAAGCCCCGCCTTCAAGCGTCGTGTGCCGGTCTTCTTCGGCCAAGGCAGCAAGGACCCGGTGTTTCCAATCGAGAAACAGGAAGCCTTCTTCCGCTCCATCCTGGCCAAATCAAAGAGCTATCCCACACGCTTCGTCCGCTTCGAGACCGGCACGCACGGCACGCCCATCCGCATGACCGACTGGCGCGGCACGCTCAACTGGATGTTGTCGAAGGCCCCTTAAGGCGCGGTGTTGTAGTCGACGACCGTCTGCGGATTTTCCTCGCCGTCATAAGACGCGTCGACGTCGTACTGGACCAGGGAAAAATCGCCGTTGCGAAACAGATAGGTCCCCGACGAAGAGGCATCGCCGATGCCACGCCATTTGTTGAAGGTGGTGATCGTCTTGGTCTCTTCGTCGTAATCGGAATTGGTTGCCCAGCCGGAGGTCTGGAAGCCAACTATGGTCATGCCCAGCAATTTGCCGTCGCTGTCATTGTTCTCGTAGCGGATGTCCATTTCAGGTTCGGCGAACTGCAATTGTCTTACGCCAAGCACGTCGTCGCTCATGTAATAGATCGAGTTTTCGTTGTAGGCCGCGGCCGAGCAGGCGAAATGGAAAAGCCGCGTTTCGCTTTCGGGATCGCTGGCAGCCGCATCCTTGTCCTTATAGTGGATCGAGAAGATGTCCGGCTTCTGCGGCAAAAGATCCTTGTCGCACTGGTCGCCATAAGTCGCGGCAAACGCCTTGTTGGCCTGCTCAAGCGCTGCGTCCTTCTTCGGCGGCGGCGGTCCTTCGCCGCAGCTTGCCGGCACGGCATCCTCGAAATCGGCCTTTGAGGGTTTCAGCGCACCCTTGTCGATGAAGATCGACCGAAATGGCGGTTCCTGGATCGAGGCGTTGATCTGGCGCAGCGTATAGCAGCCGGCAAAGACATTCTCGCTGCCGTCCTTGGCCGTCGCCCGGATGGCGACCGGAACGCTGTAGTAGATGCTGCCGGCAGCCCCGTCTTCGGATACGCCACCGGTTTTGACTTCGACCGTGTCCGTGCCGTCATAGCCTTTGACGAAGGAATTGAAATCCCTGGCCGGCTTGGTGTCGCCGAAATAGTCCCAGGCGCGCGCGAATTCGTGCCGGCTGATGGCACTATAAAGCGACCGGATCACCGCTTCGGCATTCGACCTGTCGTCGATATAAGGCGCGTCTGCGGCGGGCGCCGATTGGCCGGCAACGGCAAGAGAGATAAAGGCGGTCGCTGCAAAAAGGGCGCGTCTCATCGGGAACCTCCACTCGATAAAAAATCCTATCATATCGATTGCGGCGACGTGGTGGCGCTTGAACAATCGCCTGCGAAAGCGCTACCTCTCGCCATAGGCAGTAGGGCCGCGTGGAGATTTCTTGTGACCATATCAATGTATGAAGCATCCGTGCCGGTATTTTCGGCGAGGCTGAAGTCACTAGCCAATGTGCTGAACATTGCCGAGCAAAATGCGGCTGATCGCAAGATCGATCCGCAGGTGTATCTGACGGCGAGGCTGGCGCCGGACATGTTTGCGCTGACCAGGCAGGTACAGATTGCCACCGATCACGCGAAGGGCGCGCCGTCGCGGCTTGCCGGGCGTGAGGTGCCAAAATACGAGGATAATGAGACGAGCTTCGTTGATCTGCAGGCCCGCCTTACCAAGACGCTCGACTATCTCGCGACGTTTTCGGCGGCCGAATTCGATGGTTCAGATGACAGGATGGTCGAACTGCGGCTTGCGGGGCGCGAGGTTTCGATGCCGGGAATGCAGTATCTGCTGCATGCCGCCATGCCCAATTTCTACTTCCACCTGACCACCGCCTACGACATCCTGCGCCACAACGGCGTGCCATTGGGCAAGTCGATCTTCCTCGGATTGCGTTGAGATCAGGTTGTGAGATATACCGCTGCGGCGGGATATCTCACGGCGCGCTGTTTAGCGTACGGACATTTCCCGAGCGATGCGCGGGAAATCGGCCGGCTTGACGCCGATATCGGCGCGATCGGCATTGCTCATCGAATGGAGCAGCGCCAGTGCCGCACGATAACGCAGCTGTTCCCGCGGACGCGGACGGGCGAACATTTCAGTGAAGAATCCCATGATTCAAGCCCCTTATTGAACCTCCACGGCCGTCAATATAGGCAGATCATGACAATTGTGCAGTGCAGCATTCGCATGGCAGCCATGCTGCCCTGATCTTTTTTGACCTAATTCGGCTGTTCCGGCGAAACTTCTGCGGTGCTTCGACCGTAGGCCTCAGTCCCGGCACTTGGCCGGTTTTTTGTTGGCCGCAGCGAAAAACTCCGTTCGCCGGCATCCGGGAAAGTCGCCTGGCCTGCCGTCGGTGGGCTTGGAAGCGGGCGGCGCTTTCCTGTATGCTATTGCTTCCCCCTCGCGCAGCCGCGCAAAATTCCCGCCGGAGAAACTCCATGCACAAACGCCGTCTCGGCCAGACCGATCTTTTCGTGTCGCAAATCTGCCTCGGATCGATGACTTGGGGCCAGCAGAACACCGAGGCGGACGGTCACGCCCAGATGGATCTGGCGTTTGCTCGCGGCGTCAATTTCATCGACACCGCCGAACTCTATCCGATCCCGCCCAAGGCGGAGACACAAGGCCGTACCGAGGCAATCATTGGCAATTGGATGAAGGAGAAGCGCAATCGGGACCAAGTGATCATCGCCTCGAAGGTAGTTGGTCGCACCGCCAACACTTGGTTTCGCGGCGACCGCCCGTCTAAACTGGTGCGCGCCGATATCTTCGACGCTATTGATAAGTCACTCGCCAGGCTCAACACCGATTACATCGACCTATATCAGATCCATTGGCCGGAACGCGACGTGCCGTGGGGCGCCAATCCGAACCGCATCGGTACCTTGCCGCGACGCTCCGATGCCGCGGGCGTGCCGGAAGGCGAGACGCCGATCGCCGAGACGCTTGCCGTATTTGATGAACTGGTGAAGGCCGGCAAGATCCGCCATTTCGGCCTGTCGAACGAGAATTCCTGGGGCGTCATGCGTTTCATTGCCGAAGCCGACAAGGGCCTCGGCCCGCGCGTCGCCTCGCTGCAGAACGCCTATAATTTCGTCAATCGCACCTTCGAGGTGAACCTTGCCGAAGTCTGCGAGCGCGAGCAGGTGTCGCTGCTTGCCTATTCACCGCTGGCGCAAGGCTATTTGACCGGCAAATACGATCATGGCGCGCGGCCGCAGGGCTCGCGCTCGCAGTTGTTCAACCGCGGCCAGCGCTACGAGACGCCGAATGCTGCCGAGGTGCAGCTCGAATACAACCGGTTGGCGCGCACCTTCGGCATGGAGCCGGCGCTGTTTGCCAATGCCTATGTCTCGAACCGGCCCTTGGTCACCTCGAACATCATCGGCGCCACCACCATTTCGCAACTCGAAATGGCGCTCTCTTCCGCCGACGTGGTCTGGACCGAGGACATGCAGAAAGCCGTTGATGCGATCCACCAGCGTGTCGGCAATCCGTGCCCTTGACGCGTCGGGACGTGGTTGTCCGATTGTCATAAGGAGAGGGGAACAGCCATGGGCTTCCGGATCGACGCGGTGCGCGCGAAATTTCCGGCTTTGTCGCTGACCGACAAGGGCCGCCAGCGCATCTATCTCGACAATCCTGCCGGCACGCAGGTCCCGCAGTCGGTGGCGGACGCGGTGTCACGCTGCCTGCTGACCACCAATGCCAACCTCGGCGGCTTCTTCGAGACCACCATTGCGGCACAGGACATTGTCGACGAGGCCCATCTGGCGATGGCGGATTTTCTCGGCGCTGCGAGCCCGCAGGAAATTATCATCGGTGCCAACATGACGACATTGACCTACCACATGTCGCGAACGCTCGGCCGCACGATGAAGCCGGGGACGAGATCATCCTCACCCGCATGGACCATGAGGGCAACGTCTCACCCTGGCTGCAACTGGCTGAAGACCTTGGCCTTGTCGTGCGCTGGCTGCCTTTCGACCAGCAGAGCTGGCAGATCGAGGAGGCGGCGCTCGCCGCGTTGCTTTCCGAGAGGACGCGGCTCGTCGCGCTCAACTACGCCAGCAATCTCACCGGGTCGATCAACCGGGTGAAGGCGTTGACCGGCATCGCCAGGCGGGCTGGTGCGTTGGTCTACATCGATGCCGTCCAGTTCGCGCCGCATGGTCTGATCGACGTCCAAAACCTCGGCTGCGATTTCCTGATCTGCTCGGCGTACAAGTTCTTCGGCCCGCATATGGGAATTTTGTGGGGCAGGCTGGACGTTATCGATGCGCTTAAGCCGTATAAATGCCGTTGCTCGTCCAATGCCTTGCCGGAGCGCTTCGAGCTCGGCACGCCGCAAATTGAATTGATGGCCGGCCTGTCGGCGGCTGTCGATTATTTTGCCGAGTTGGGAGCGGCAGCTGGCGCGCAAGGATCGCGTCGGCGGAAAATCGCCAAGGCCTTCGAAGTCTCAATCGCTTACGAGAACCCGCTAACGCCACAGTTGATCGACGGTCTGTCGGATATTGCCGGCCTGACCATCCACGGCATCACCGATCCGAAGCGGATCAATGAGCGTGTGCCGACGGTGTCGTTCACTGTCGAAGGCATAGCGCCGGAGACGATCGTGCGGCAGATGAATGCGGAAAACATCTTCCTGTGGTCCGGCCACAACTACGCCTGGGAGATCGTCCACCAGCTCGGCATTCCGGCCGAGCAGGGCGTGGTGCGCATCGGCATCGCGCATTACAACACTGCAGCCGAGATCGACGAGACGCTGGAGAGCGTGCACCGCGTTGTCGCCATGCTGAGGCAGGAGCGATCCTGAGCGGGCCACGCCGACGGATCATCGCTTGTGGGCGCCGCCAAAACTGGTGAGGAAGGCGGTGAGATTGTCGCCGAGCTCGTCGCACAGATAACCGCCTTCCTGGACGATGACCGTTGGCAGGCCGAGCCGGGCGATCGCCTCGCCAATGCGCGAAAAACCAGGCGTGCTCACCGTCAGCCCGCCGAACGGATCACCTTCGAAGGCGTCTAGCCCCAGCGCGACCACAAGCGCATCGGGCGAGAAGGCGTTGATGCGCTGGAACGCTGCCGCCAGCGCTTCGAGGAAAGCCGCATCGCCGGATTTTCGCGGCAGCGGCAGGTTGAGATTGTAGCCGAGGCCGGCGCCTTCGCCGCGCTCGTCGGCATGGCCCCAGAAAAACGGATAGAACCGCACCGGGTCGGCATGCAGCGACACGGTGAGCACGTCCGGCCGGGCATAGAAGATGCCTTGCGTGCCATTGCCGTGATGCAGGTCGACGTCGAGGATCGCCACCCGCGCCGCCTGCTTGCGCAGAACCTGTGCGGCGACCGCCGAATTGTTGATGAAGCAGAAGCCGCCGGCGACGTCGGCAAAGGCGTGATGGCCGGGCGGCCGGCACAGCGCATAGGCGGCCGGCGCCCCCGACATCACCGCCTCGGCGGTTTCAACCGCGCTCCAGGCGCTCCAAAGCGCGCTCTGCCACGTCTCGCCGGAGATCGGGCAGGCGGTGTCGGCCATGTGGTAGCCGGCTTGGCCGACCGCCGAGGCCGGATAGGAGCCGTTCCGCGCGATCGGATGGATATTGGGGATGACCTCGGCCGAGGCGCCCTCGATGCGCTGCCAGCGCGCGGAGATATGGTGAAGGAAATCGAGATATTCCGGCGTATGTACCGCGGCAATCGGGCCGAGTCCGTGATCCCGCGGCCGTTCGATCGTGCAGCCGGCAGCCTTTGCGCCGGCCAACAATCGCTCGACCCGTTCCGGCTTTTCCGGATTGGGCTGCGGCGCGCCGCTGGAGAGGAACGCCTTCGGGTCGTGGCGCTTCTGTTCTTCGGCATAGAAGACTTTCATGTTGGCTCCTCCGGTGCATCGGCGAAGGCGAAAAAGGCGTCGCCGACGATCTTCTGCACCTGCTCGTAGCTGGACCAGGCAATGCCCAACCGTTCGTAAAAAGCCTTGGCGGTCTCGTTGTCGGTATCGACGGACAGCTTGAGATAGACGCCGCCGTCCTTCCGGCATTGCGCCGCGACCCGGCGCAGCAGGCGCTCGCCGATCCTGCGGCCGCGAAAACGGTCCTCGACATAGAGGTCCTGCACATAGACGCCGGGCCGTCCCATCCATGTCGAGAAGATTGGAAAATGCAGGCAAAGCCCGGCAAACTCACCGCCGACCTCGGCGATCAGGGTCGAGAAGGCAGGCTTCTCGCCAAAGCCATAGGTGCGGAGATCCCGAGCTGTCGAGGTGATCTCCTGATGTGCGCCGACATGCGCGCCGAGCCGTAGGAGCGCGGCGTGGATGGTTTCGACGTCCTCCACCCGGCCGGCGCGGATGACGATGTCTCTTGACGGTGGGTTGGTCACGGCCGCATCTCAGAACGCCACACGGTCGCCGCCCTTGAGCGCCAGCATCTGCCGCGCCTCGGCCGGCGTCGCGACCTCCAGCGACAATCCGTCGAGCACGCTGCGGATGCGGCGCACCTGGTCGGCATTGGACTTGGCGAGTTGGCGCCCGTCGTAGAGGCTGTCCTCCAGCCCGACGCGGACATTGCCGCCCATCGCCCCCGCAATCGAGATCATCGGCATCTGGTGGCGTCCTGCGGCCAGCACCGAAAATTGGTAGCTGCCGCCGAACAGTTTGTCGGCGATGCGCTTCATGTGGATCAGGTTTTCTGGATCGGCGCCGATGCCGCCAAGGATGCCCAAAACAAACTGGATGAACAAAGGTCCAGACACCAGCCGACGATCGCGAAAATGCGCCAGCGAATAGAGATGGCCGACATCGTAGCACTCGAATTCGAAGCGCGTGCCGCAACCGCGCCCGAGCTTCTCGAGCACCGTCTCCATGTCGGCAAAGGTGTTTTTGAAGATCGTGTCGCGGGTGGCCTCGAGCAGTTTCGGCTCCCATTCGTGCTGCCATTCCCGCGGCCGCTCGAGCATCGGGAACAGCGCAAAGTTCATCGAACCCATATTGAGCGAACACATTTCCGGCTCGGCCCTGAGCGGCGCGGCCAGCCGCTGGTCGAGCGTCATCAGCGACGATCCGCCGGTGGTGATGTTGATCACCGCATCGGTCGCCTGCTTGATGCGCGGCAGGAACTGCATGAACACCTCGGGGTCGGCGGTCGGCCGCCCATCCTTAGGGTCGCGGGCATGAAGATGCAGGATCGAAGCGCCGGCCTCGGCGGCGGCGATTGCGTCTGCGGCGATCTGGTCCGGCGTCACTGGCAGATGCGGCGACATCGACGGGGTGTGCACCGACCCGGTGACGGCGCAGGTGATGATGACTTTGCGCGGTGCCATGGTTCGTTCCTCAGCCTTCGACCGGCAGGTCGAGCTCGCCGGCCAGCACCTCGAGCGCGTCACCGATGATGGATATGATCTCGCCGATCTGCGCGGCGGTGACGATCATCGGCGGCGCGACCATGAAATTATCGCCGTCGACACCGCCCTTGACCTTGCGTCCGTAGATGATCAGGCCGCGCTCATAGGCGAGGTCGAGCAGGCGCTGAGTGGCCTTTTTCGCCGGCTCGATCGGCCTCAGCGTGTCCGGATCGGCGACCATTTCGGCACCGGTGAGCAGGCCCTTGCCGCGGACGTCGGCGATGAACGGAAACCGCTTCGCCAATCCCTTCAGCTCGGCCATCAATAGCTCGCCCATGACAGCCGCGTTCGCGATCAGGCCGAGACGGTCCATCTCGCCGAGCACGGCGAGCCCGGCGGCGCAGGCGAGCGGATTGCCGGCATAGGTATGGCCGTGCTGGAAGCCGCCCGACGCGAGCAATGGCTGCACCAGCCGCATCGGTGCCACCAGCGCACCGAGCGGGGCATAGCCCGAGCCCAGCCCCTTCGACAGCGCGACGATGTCTGGCTTGCAGTTCCAGTGGTCGCCGCCAAGGAATTTTCCGGTGCGGCCGGCACCGCTCATCACTTCGTCATGGATGAGCAGGATGCCGTAGCGATCGCAGATCTCGCGGATGCGCGGATAATAGCTGTCGGGCGCCACCAATGCTGCCGTGGCAGCGCCGCCGACCGGCTCCATAATGAAGGCGAGCACGCTCTGCGGTCCCTCGGCGAGGATCTTTTCCTCCAGCATGTCGGCGTAGCGGGTGCCGCGCTGTTCCATCGAAAGATTGTCGCGGTCGCGCCAGGCGGCAGGCGCCGGCACCGTCGGCATGACCTGCATCATCGGCGCAAAAGTTTCGGCCAGCGCATCGTCGCCGGTGACGGCGAGCGCGCCGAGCGTGCCGCCATGATAGGACGGAAAGCGCGTGATCACCTTCCAGCGGCTGGGCTGGCCGATGGCGACTGCCCATTGCCGCGCCAGCTTGACGCAGGATTCCGTTGCCTCCGAGCCACCGGAGACGAAAAAGATGCGGTCCAGGCCCTCGGGGAGTTTGGCCGCCAGTTGCCGCGCGAGCTCCTCTGCCGGTTCGTTCTCGAAATGCAGGCGGTAGGCGAAGGTGGCGCGGTCCATCTGCCGTTTCATCGCATCAAGCACGTTGCGATTGGAGTGGCCGATATTGGCGACCATCGGGCCGCTCGATCCGTCGATGAAGCGGCGGCCATCCTGCGTCCACATGTAGATGCCTTCGGCGCGGTCGATCAGCGGCCGGCGCAGGCTGGACAGGTAGAACAGATGCGAGGCTTCGCGGGCTTCCGGGGCAGGGGACTTCAGCATGTCATGACTTTCCGAGATAGCGGTCGAGGACATTTCTGGTAACACGCTCGACCATCGCATCCTGCCTTAGCAGGCCGGCAACCCATTCGCAGCTTCCGGCGTGAAACACCTCGCCTTTGCCGCGCCGGAAATTGACGATCATGCCGTTCCCGCGTTTGACCTTGTCCAGATTGGCGTCGCTTGCCTCGCCGAACAGCGTTTCGGCGGTGAAGCGGCCGTCCTCGTCGCCGAGGAACTGGTCCTCGAACGGGATGTCGGCGCTTTCCTCGACCTGGGCAGCCATGCCGACCGCGAGCACCTGCAGGCCGTTCGGTGCGCCGCTGTCGGGCGTCGGGTAGGGCAGGCCGCCGCGGATCTCGAAATCGAGCCCGTCGACCTCATAGCCATAGACATGGCTGTCGGCGCCGAGCAGGTCGCCATAGTAGATGCCGGTACCGGCGAAGGCCCAATGCTCCGGCCGGTAGACCGGAAAGCCACGCACCCCGCGCGGCGCGCAGCCGCCCCAGCCGGCATAGACGCCTCTTGTCGCGTTGAGGCCGAAGGTCGCCGCACCCGGCCGGCCGATTTCCGGCGCTTCCCAGGAATTGGTGGCGCGCTTCATATCGCCGCCGCGATAGGCCGGGTCCTCGGCGCGGGCGCGGTATTTGTAGCAGACCTGCCGGCGGCCTTCGTCCTCCAGCCTGGTCTGCCACATGAAGTTGCCGGCAAAGCGCGCCGCATTACCGCCGCGCTCGACATAGGTGTCGACCGCATCGCGCATTTCCCAGGTCCAATATTCGTCGTGGCCGACGAAGACGACGCAGTCATAGCCGTCGAGAATGTCGGGCGAAAAATGCAGATCGTGCTGGCTGGCGAGATCGACGGCGTAGCCGGCACGCTCGGCGAAGCGGAAGAAATGGCTGTCGTAGCTTGCCCAGCCGGCTGAGGCGTATTTCTTCGAATGGCCGGTGGCAAAGGCCCATTCCATGTGCGGATAGCGCGGCACGGTTTTCGGCGGCACCGCGACTTCGAGCGGCACGCGCGGCGCATCCTTGGGCAGCACGACGAAGCCGCGGCACCAAGGCCGCTGCGTCGACACCATTCGTGCATACTGGTCGCGGGCCGGCCCGGTGATGCCTTCGTAATGGTTGGAACCGCCCCATGTGTTGTAGGCGAGCCAGGTGCCGGTGGCCGCGACCTGCAGCACGCGGCCGGGTTTCTTGCCGGGCTGCGGCGAGACGATGAAAAGGTGATGACAGCGGATCGGCTTGCCGTCGCGACCGTCCGCTTCAAGCGTGACGCGATAGGCGCCGGATGGCCAGTCGTCGCCGATGCGAAACTCGAACGAAGCTTGCCAGCCGCAGCCTTCGACCGAACATTGATCCGGCGTATCTTGCCAGCGCGCCGCAATCCCGGTCCTTTCGAACATTGTCGTTTCCGCGCCGCCGTCGCGGATGATTGCGATGCCGAAACCGGCGGCCGTCGAACTGACATGCAGCGCCACCATCTCGCCGGGGCGATAGGAAAAACGGTCGCTGTAGCACCAGATTTCGCCGCGCCTGCCATCCATACCGGGCCATTCCCAGTAATGGCTGCGCACCGCCTGGCGTCGCTGCTCCGGCGTCAGTCCGAAATCGGGAAACTCGGTCGGCAGATGGTTCATGGACACCGCTAAGGTCGAAGGCCGCCATTTCGGCCATCCGCCGGCCAAGCGTCAATTGGAAACGATCGGGCCAGCCGTTGCCGGGCGCTCCCTTGGCCTTGCCGGACAAACAGACTATCTCACAAAGGGCGGCCTTGTCCGCCACGGGAGCCGATATGCTGAGAGTGCAAAAGGTCAGGGTCAACGATATCTACGTGCCAACGGCGCGCAAGAAGACGCTGCATCCCGAGACCGTCCGCCATCTGGCCGAGGACATTCTGGAAAACGGCATGAAGATGCCGATCCAGGTGCGCCATGACGGCAAGCGCCATATCCTGGTCGAAGGGTTGCATCGGCTGGAAGCGGCCAAGTGGCTCGGCGAGACCGAGATCGACGCCTATCTGGTGCAAGCCAAGCGCCACTGAAGCCACTCAGTTCCCTCATTCGAATCTCCTGTCCCGCGGATTTTTTCGCGGGCCGTGTCGGCTTGCGTCGTGTCGATTCGTCCTAGACACGGAAGCCAAACCGAAATGTGAGGAAACACCATGACCACCAAGCTCGACGTCGCCCCCAACTCCGATCGCGAGCTGGTTCTCGCCCGCATCATCGATGCGCCGCACGAGAACGTCTATCGCTGCTGGACCGAGCCAAAGCTGTTGACGCAATGGTTCTCGCCGAAGCCGTGGATGACGCCGCGCGCCGAAATGGATGTGCGGACCGGTGGCTCCACCGTTGTCGTCATGGCCGATCCCGACGGCAAGGAGTTCCCGAATCCAGGCATCTTCCTCGAAGTCGTACCGGGCAAAAAGCTCGTCTTCACCGATGCCTATACGAAGGCGTGGGAGCCGTCCGAAAAGCCGTTCATGACGGTCGTGCTGACCTTCGAGGACGAGGGCGAGGGCAAGACGCGCTACATTGCCCGCGTCGCGCATTGGTCGGTCGCCGACCGCGAACAGCACGAGAAAATGGGTTTTCACGACGGCTGGGGCCAGTGCGCCGAACAGCTTGAGGAGGTCGCCAAGCGACTTTGATGCAAACGGGAGAGGGAGACTGATGTCCAGATCGATATTTTTCGCCATTTTCGCCTCGGCCGCCGCGCTGTTTGCCGCGCCGGGCACCATCAACGCAGAGGAGGCCAAGCCCGCCATGACGACCGCAACCACAACACTGCCGACGCCGGAAAAATCCGGCCTGCTGCCGATCAACGGCCTGAACTATTATTACGCCGTCTATGGCAAGGGCGAGCCGCTGCTTCTGCTGCATGGCGGTCTCGGCACGACCGACATGTTCGCGCCGATCCTGCCGAAGCTTACCGAAAACCGCACCGTCATCGGGGTCGACCTGCAGGGCCATGGCCGCACCGCGCTCGGCGACCGGCCGCTCAGCCTGGAGGCGATGGGCGACGACATGGCGGCGATCGTCAAGGCGCTCGGCTACGACAAGGTCGACGTGATGGGCTATTCGCTGGGCGGCGGCGTCGCCTTCCGCATGGCCGTCCAGCATCCCCAAACGGTGCGCCGCCTGGTGCTGGTCTCGACTGGCTACGCCGCGGACGGCTTCTATGCCGAGATGCGTGGCCAGCAGGCACAGGTCGGCGCGGCGATGGCCGACATGATGAAGGACACACCGATGTACAAATCCTACGTCGCGGTTGCGCCGCATCCGGAGGATTTTCCGAAACTGCTCGACCAGCTCGGCGCCTATATGCGCAAGGACTACGACTATTCGGCCGACGTGCCGAAGCTGAAAATGCCGGTGATGCTGGTGTTCGGCGACAGCGACATGTACCGGCCCGAGCACGAGATCAAATTCTATCAGATGCTCGGCGGCGGGTTGAAGGACGCCGGCTGGATGCGCGAGAACCTGTCGCAGAACCGCCTGGCGATCGTGCCGAACCGCACCCACTACGATGTGTTCTTCGCGCCGGAACTGACAGCTGCCGCGCTGCCGTTCCTCAATGGCCAGACCAAGGTCAAGACCTGGGACGAGGTCGTCAACGAAACGAACTGACGCCCAGTCAATTGTCTGCCGGCCGTCTTCCGCGAGATGGCCGGCACGTCGCCCATGGGGCCTTGGCCCGGCGCATCGGCCAATCGTGTATTGGCCGCATCACAGCTATAGATGGCGCCATCAAAGCTTTTCAATTGACGCTGCCACGCCTATCGATAGGTATGCCGCCTATCCTCACAGGGCAGGGACGCGGGTGATGGCAAGATATCAGGGCGGGTGTTTGTGCGGCGCGGTGCGCTACCGCGCCGAGGCGGCACCGATCAATGAGCGCGTCTGCCATTGCCGGTTGTGCCAGAAGGCGCTGGGTGCCGCCTTCAACGCGCGCGTGCTGTTCCGCATCGATGATGTGACGGTCGAGGGACCGCTGGCGACGGTGAATTCCTCGCCCGATCTCAAGCGCGGCTTTTGCCCGTGCTGCGGCACGACGATGTTTTCCCGGCGCGATTCCGCCGGCATTATCGGCATCACCACCGGCTCGCTCGATGATCCCTCGTTGTTTAGGCCTGAGATGCATATCTGGACCGCCTCGAAGCAGCCCTGGGTGCAGATCGACGACGGCCTGCCGCAGTTTGAAGGCGCGCCACCTCCGATTTGAGGTGGAATCTGGACAAAATTTAATCCGAAGCGACACGAGATAGCCGGCAAAGCGTCATTGGCGGGCCATCATTGCTGCCTATCTATTGGCGTGCGGGCAGGCAGTCGAGGAGGCGACGGATGAACGACAGCATCAACACCCTGGATGAACTCTTGAGCGATCCGATGATCATGCTGGTAATGGAGCGCGACCGCGTGCAACCGGCACAACTTCGCACGTTGCTCGAAGAAAAGATCCGCCGGGTAGACGATGATGCGCCGGTCAACGATCGTTTTGTACCGCCGGCCCACCTGATGGCCACGACCTGCCACAAGCTGTGGCTGTGCGGCTAGGGTCTTGAAGCGGTCAGCCGGAATTTGCCGGCAAATAGCTGTAATGGCTGCGGAAATAGGCAAGCTTGAAGCCGAGGCGTGCATAGTTGCGGTAGGCTGGCCCCTCACGTTCGGCTCGCGGCGCCTCGATATCGGCCACGAACAGTTTTGCACCGGCCGCAAGTCCGTCGCGCACCATCGCTTCGCCGAGCATTGCATCGAGGTCGAAGCTCGGCGCCATGATGCCGGGCACCGGCGCGTCGATGCCGCTCCAGGCCATGCCGTCGGCACCGATGAACATCGAGCGCACCGCCGCCACCGCGCCGTCCCGCCGCAGCATATAATGATGCCAGCCGCGTCGGCCGGCCAGCGCTAGCAACCATGGTGAGGTCGGCAACCGATATTGGCTGTCGATGAACCCAGCCCATTCCCTTGCCGTTGCCGACGTCACCCGCTCGACCGAGACATCCTTCGACGGGAAAAGCGGCTCCGTTGGCAATGGCGTGGCGTCGCGAAAGATGCGTTCCCAACCGCCCTGACGCTGCAGGCCGCGTGCCTCGAGCCAGCAGCTGAGCGTCGCGGGCTCGGTATGCGGATTGGTGTAGAACCAGGGCCGCAGAATACCGGCCTCGCGATAATGCGCCAGAAGCGCGTCGAGCCGGCTCTCGGTGGCAGCGCTATCGACACCGAGATTCTTGACGCAGTTGAAATGGATGAACGGGATCGTCGTGCAGGTGGTCCAGACGAGATCGCCATCTTCGGCGATGGCAAGGCCTTGCCTTGCGGCAAAGTCTGCCGGGGCGGCGCGATAGAGATCGAGCCAGGCATTGACCTCGGCGCGTTCGATAACGCGGCTGAGATCGCGCGATATTTCGTCGATCCCGATGGCGGGCGAGCGTGGCTCGGGCGGGGCTACGGGCTGCAATTCTGATAGGGCGGCGGGCTGCATGACTTCCTCCCAAGTATGGCCTTACACCGTAAGATTAGTGGAGACTAATCTCATGCCGTGAGTTGTCAAGCGGGATTGCGAGGCAGCCACGTGGTCGAACGTTGGGGGATGGCGCACCCCCGTCCGGGCGAACGTTCCGATGCAAACCCCCTAACAATTCGATTCAAACTTTGTTGGTAGTTTCTTGTTAGGAATCCAGCTTGGTTTGTCCGACGGCGTTGTCCTGCCTTCGGTCTGTTGTGTTTTGCGTACAGGTCCAGATGCGGTTATCAGGCGTCGTCATCTTTTCGATCGCAGCGCTGTGCCTTGCCGGCTGCACGTCGACCTCCGGCGTCGATGCGCTGCAAGTGCCGTCCGGCGAGACCACCAGCTCGGTTGTGCGGCCACCCGCGCCGGTGGCATCCGTGGCGAAGACTGATGCTGCGCCCGCTTTTGCCGAACAGGAGCACGACGAACAGCCGGTCGCGATGAACGTGCCCGATCAGGACATCGAACCGCCGGCCGAGGTCATCGCGCTGATGTCGCCGCCGAAGCGGCTGACACGCGCAGCACCGGCGATGCTTGCCGAGCCGGTCACGCGCTATGGTTTTCGCGACGCCAAGCCGATCAATTTCGGTAAGTCCTCCTCGCCGAGGCGCCTTGCCGTCCATGGCGTCGACGTTTCGCGCTGGCAGGGCAATGTGAACTGGCAAAAGCTGCGCGCCCAGGGCGCCAACTTCGCCTACATCAAGGCGACCGACGGCGGCGATCATATCGACCCGATGTTTACCAGGAACTGGCGCAATGCCGACGCCGCCGGCCTGAAGCGCGGCGCCTATCACTTCTTCTACTGGTGCCGCACCGCCGGCGAGCAGGCCGACTGGTTCATCCGCAACGTGCCGAGGGTCGAGGGCGCGCTGCCGCCGGTGATCGACGTCGAGTGGAACGGCGAATCCAGCTGCAAGCGCCGCCCGTCGCGGCAAAAGGTGCTGGAAAAGATGCAGGTGTTCATGGACAAGCTCGAGCGCCACTACGGCCAGCGCCCGATCATCTACACCGCGCCCGATTTCTACCGTGACAATCTGCGCGGCGCCTTCCCCGATTATCCATTCTGGCTGCGCGCCGTGGCCGCGCATCCGTCAAAGGTCTATCCCGGCCGCAAATGGCTGTTCTGGCAATATTCCGGCTCCGGCCTGTCGCACGGGGTGAGGGGCCGCATCGACCTCAACGTGTTCCATGGCGATGAGCGGGCATGGCGCGACTGGGTTGGCGGCCGGCAGATGGTAGCGGAGGCGGAGTAGCGGCAGCTCTTGCCTTCTCCCCTTGTGGGCCTGTTGCGTAATTCGCTGATTGTGATTCTCTGAGACGAAGCTCGGAGGGAATCGCGATGGCAGTGAAGCAGATGGGCCAGTTGAGCTTGGCGGAGGCTTTTCTGGGCGGCAAGTTGGCTGGCGGTTCTTCACCGCTTGATCGATTGTCGGGTCTGGTGAAGTGGTATCGCTTCGAGAAGCTGCTCAACCCGCTGCGCGATGGCGGACCCGGACGGGCAGCTTGGCCACCGCTGGTTCTGTTCAAGGCGCTTTTGCTGCAGTCACTCTACGGCCTGTCGGATCGCGAACTTGAGGAGGCGCTTGGCGACCGGCTGTCGTTCCGGCGCTTTGTAGGGCTCGGGTTGGAGGAGAGCGTTCCCGACCACACGGTGCTTTCGCGTTTTCGCAATCTGCTTGTCAGCGAAGGGCTGCTGGAGAAGCTGTTTGGCGAACTGGACCGGCAGTTGGAGAAAGCCGGTGTTATCCTGAAGCGGGGAACGATGCT